>JQIX01000017.1 GCA_003934925.1 Epsilonproteobacteria bacterium (ex Lamellibrachia satsuma) | reverse complement strand
GCTTAGAATAGCACTTGTTATATATTTATTGACACAAATTGAGAGAGATCAGAGAGGAAAATATGCTGACCTTTATCTGATACTTTTAAGATTGTGGTAGAATAGATGGTATAGAATAGTCAATTTAGTTGAAAGTGGGTTTTTCAGGGTTGACTAATTACTCATCAAAAAGGAAAAATATAATGTATCAATTACTATTTACAAATTACCAATTACAAATCACTATTCCAAAGGAATACAATGCCTAATTCCCAATCACAATCACCATCCACTATCACTGATAAGAGCAACCAAAAAGTTGCCCTCATCACCGGAGTAACCGGACAGGACGGCTCCTACCTGGCTGAATTTCTTTTAAAGAAAGGGTATATCGTACACGGTATCAAAAGAAGGGCTTCGTCGTTCAACACTGATCGTATAGACCACCTTTACCAGGATCCTCATATTGAGAACCGTCACTTTATTCTTCACTATGGAGAAATGACAGACTCCATGAACCTCACGCGTATCATCGAGGAGTGCCAGCCTGACGAGATCTATAACCTGGCAGCCATGTCGCATGTGGCTGTTTCGTTTGAAACACCTGAGTATGTTGCCAATGCAGACGGTACGGGGACACTTCGTATCTTGGAAGCCGTTAAACTTCTTGGTCTCACAGAAAAAACACGTATCTACCAGGCTTCTACTTCTGAGCTTTACGGAAAAGTACAGGAGATACCGCAAACGGAGAAAACTCCATTCTATCCACGTTCTCCCTATGCCGTAGCCAAGATGTATGCCTACTGGATCACGGTGAACTACAGAGAGGCGTATGACATGTTTGCCTGTAACGGAATTCTCTTCAACCATGAATCTCCGGTGCGTGGTGAGACCTTCGTAACCAGAAAGATCACAAGAGCAGCTTCCAAGATCGCTCTGGGGCTTCAGGACAAACTCTACCTGGGTAACCTCGATGCCAAGCGTGACTGGGGACATGCCAAAGACTACGTGAAGATGATGTGGCTGATCCTTCAGGCGGATGAACCCGAAGACTGGGTCATCGCTACAGGTGTCACCACGGCTGTACGCGATTTTGTCAAAATGGCATTCAACTATGTCGGCATCGAACTGGAGTTCAAAGGCGAAGGTGTCGATGAAGTTGGTGTTGTCAAGTCAGTAGATGCTGAAAAAGCAGACTCCGTCATTCAAAATTCAACATTCAACATTCAAAATTTGGTTGGAAAGACCGTGGTGTCGGTAGACCCGCGCTATTTCCGACCCACAGAGGTTGACCTGCTTATCGGTGATCCGACAAAAGCGGAAAAGAAACTTGGATGGACACGAGAGTATAAACTAGAAGAGCTTGTCAATGATATGATGAAGTCAGACCTCCATCTGATGACCAAGGACCAGTACCTCAAAGAGGGCGGCTATACGATAATGAACTATTTTGAATAGTTCATTATCAATGAGTGATAATGCTATCTTAGATAAATCATCTGACTTTGCTGTTAGGGTTGTTAAGCTTTATAAGTATCTTTGTGAAGAGAAAAAAGAATATGTTCTTTCAAAGCAGCTGTTGCGGTGCGGTACTTCCATTGGAGCCAATATAAATGAAGCGCAGGCAGGACAAAGTAAAGCTGATTTCATAGCTAAAATGGCTATAGCAAGTAAAGAAGCAAGAGAAAGCAAATACTGGATCGATCTGTTGATTAAAACAGATTATCTCAATAAACATGATGTGCATGTGCAGACACTTGTCAATGACATAGAAGAAATAGTGAAACTATTGACCTCTATTGTGAAAAGTTCACAAGGTAATAGTTAATGTTGAATTATGAATGTTTAATGGTGAATGAGAAGGATGAAAATGAATAACAACGTAAAGATGCAAAAATCCTCAAAGATTTTTGTAGCAGGTGGAACTGGGCTTGTAGGCTCTGCTATTATTGAGAATTTGTTAAATAAAGGCTATACAAACATAGTTGCAAACTATCATACCCGTGTTCCAAATAATTCAAAATTTAACATTAAACATTCAACATTGAAAACAAATTCTGTAAGATATGAAAAACTAGATCTACTAGACACTGTAGCCACAGAAGCATTTTTCAAACAAGAGAAACCAGAATTTGTTTTCTTGGCTGCAGCCAAGGTCGGCGGTATCATCGCCAACAACACCTACCGTGCGGACTTCATTTATGAGAACCTGCAGATACAGAACAATATCATTCACCAAAGCTATTTGAATGGTGTGAAGAAGCTGATGTTCCTGGGTTCCACATGCATCTACCCCAAGAACTGCCCGCAGCCGATGAAAGAGGAATACCTGCTGACAAGTGAACTCGAGTACACCAACGAACCCTATGCTATCGCAAAAATAGCGGGTATCAAGATGTGTGAGAGCTACAACCTGCAGTACGGAACCAACTACATCTCAGTCATGCCAACCAACCTCTACGGCCCAAATGACAATTTCGATTTAGAAAAGTCCCATGTATTACCCGCGCTCATTCGAAAGATACACCTTGGAAAAGCTCTGGAAGATAACAACTGGGATGCCATCAGAGAAGATCTAAACAAATTACCTATCGAAGGTATAGATGGCAGTGCATCTGAAAAAGAGATATTGTATATTCTAGACAAATATGGAATCAAATCATTAAACATTAAACATTCAAAATTAAACATTTCCATAGAAATCTGGGGCAGTGGCAAGCCACGCCGCGAATTTCTATGGAGTCACGATATGGCCGATGCCTGCGTCTTTCTTATGGAAAACAGAGATTTCAAAGATATCATCTCTCAACAATTTACAAATACACCAATAACCAATAACCTATCACTATCACAATCCACTATCACACAGCCAATGGCTGATGAAAAGTCCTGCGAAGCACTAACCCAATCACCAATCACCAATGCCCCGTCAGGAAATGCCCTTGGGGTGCACCAATCACTTTCGAACGAAGTTCGAAACACTCATATTAATATCGGTACAGGTGTAGATATTTCCATCAAAGAACTGGCAGAGACCATCAAAGAGATCGTCGGTTTCAAAGGCGAGCTCTATTTCAACACAGAAAAGCCGGACGGAACCATGAAAAAACTCACGGATCCATCAAAGTTACATTCATTAGGTTGGCACCACAAAGTGGAACTTCATGATGGGATTAGAAGAATGTATGAATGGTATAAGGGAAAAACAAATGAATAATATTAAAATAGCAGTTATAGGCTTAGGGTATGTAGGTTTGCCCTTGGCACATGCTTTTTCAGAAAAATATGATGTAGTTGGGTTCGACATAGCACAGTGGCGTATCGATGAGCTGAGAAACGGTGTAGACCGTACGCTTGAGCTTAATGAAGCTCAAGTCAAAGAAGCACTCTCTAATGGTATGAAGTTTACCAATGTCCTTGAAGAGATCGCAGAGTGTAATGTCTATGTAGTTACCGTACCAACACCAATAGATGAACACAAACGTCCAGACCTTACCCCTCTTATTAAAGCGACTGAATCCATCGGTAAAGTCCTTAAAAAAGACGATATTGTCATCTATGAGTCTACTGTCTACCCCGGGGCGACAGAAGAAGAATGTGTCCCTGTACTTGAAAAGTTCTCCGGACTTACATTCAACCAAGATTTCTTCTGTGGTTATTCTCCTGAGCGTATCAACCCGGGAGATAAAGAGCATACGGTTACAAAGATCTTAAAAGTGACTTCAGGTTCAACACCTGAGATAGGGTTGAAAGTAAATGATCTTTATGCAAGTATTATCACTGCGGGTACTCATTTGGCACCGTCCATCAAAGTAGCGGAAGCAGCAAAGGTCATCGAAAACTCACAAAGAGATATCAACATCGCTTTTGTCAATGAACTTGCAATCATCTTCAACAAACTGGGTATCGACACAGAAGCCGTTCTTGAAGCCGCAGGTACCAAATGGAATTTCCTGCCTTTCCGTCCAGGGCTTGTAGGTGGTCACTGTATTGGTGTTGACCCTTATTACCTGACGCACAAAGCGCAAGAGGTGGGCTACAACCCCGAGATCATCCTTGCAGGCCGTCGTCTCAATGATAATATGGGAATGTACGTTGCCAACCAGGTGCTTAAACTGATGATCCAAAAAGAGCATAAAATCGCAGGGGCTAAAGTATTGGTACTGGGTATCACCTTTAAAGAGAACTGTCCAGACATTAGAAATTCTCGTGTTATTGATGTGATTCAAGAGCTTCAAGAGTTTGGAACGGATGTTGAAGTGTATGACCCTTGGGCCGATCTGGAAGAAGTGAAACGTGAATACGGTTTGGACCTTTTGCCATCATTGGATTCAAACTACGATGCTATTGTTTTAGCAGTTTCCCACGACAAGTTTGGTGACCTCGATATTGAAAAACTGAAGAATGGTAACGATACGGTTGTCTATGATATAAAATCAAAACTAAAAGAAAGTGACGGGAAGCTTTAATGAACAAACTAGAACAACTTAGTAAAGAATTAAAAAAAGAACAAAAAACTTGGTTAGTAACCGGTAATGCAGGATTTATAGGTTCTAATCTAACAGAATTTCTTCTCTCAAATGGGCAAAAAGTAGTTGGTCTTGACAACTTTTCTACAGGGTATCAGCATAACATTGATGACGTTTTGGCATCAGTGGGTGAAGAAGCCGCGAAGAACTTTACTTTCATAGAGGGTGACATCGCCGACATGGAAACCTGCCAAAAAGCGTGTGAGGGCGTGGATATTGTCCTGCATCAGGCGGCTCTTGGTTCAGTACCACGTTCCATTGATGATCCTGTTACTTCCAATCGTTCTAATGTTACAGGCTTTTTAAATATGCTTACAGCAGCCAAAGATGCAGGTATCAAGCGTTTTGTCTATGCATCTTCGAGTTCTGTCTATGGTGACTCTGCTGAACTTCCAAAAGTAGAAGAACGTACAGGAAATCTTCTTTCTCCTTATGCAGCTATGAAAATGACCAACGAACTCTATGCAGGCGTATTTAAACGTACTTACGACATGGAAACACTTGGTTTACGCTATTTCAACGTCTTTGGGCGTCGTCAAGACCCAAATGGCGCGTATGCAGCAGTTATCCCTAAGTGGGTTGGTTCGCTTCTTGAAGGTGAAGATGTGTACATTAATGGTGATGGTGAAACAAGCCGTGACTTTACTTACATTGATAACGTTATCCAGATGAACCTCTTAGCTGGAACCACAGACAACACAGAAGCATTTGGTGAAGCCTTTAATGTTGCAGTAGGTGGCAGAAATACACTCAACGAACTCTACGCACTCATAAAAGATCAATTAAACAATCAATTCAAAATTCAAAATTTAAAATTCAAAATTACGAAAGACCCTGTGTACAGAGACTTTCGTATAGGCGATATACGTCATTCAAATGCCAACATCTCAAAAGCACAGAATTTTGTAGGTTATGCTCCGACTCATAACATTTACCAAGGCATGCAGGAAGCCATAACATGGTACATCGAAAACATAGGAGGTGAGCAGAAATGAATCACTTTTACGCTATGAACCATAACCTCGTAGAGCAATTAAAAATTGCCCGATCAGGAAATACCCTTGGAGTGAAAAATTCATCATTCATAATTAATAGATTTCAGGGGATGGAAGAGACTATTGAGTGGTATATTGAGAGTATTAGCATCAATAATTACATTTCTTTTTGAAAAAGATTATTATAAATTTAAAATCGTTGTATGAAAAGAAAGCAATAAGATAATGATAAAAAAAAACCTTACAAAACTCAAAAATAAAAAAATAAAAAATTTTTCATTTTTAACATTTGCTCAACTGGCAAATTACATAATTCCTCTATTGGTCTTTCCTTATTTGATAAGAGTGATAGGAATTGAAAAATTTGGTTTAATTATGTTTGTATTGTCAGTAATACAATATTTAAAAATAATTACAGAATATGGATTTTCACTTATTGCAGCAAAAGAGGTTGCACAAAACAAAGCTAATATTAATTCGTTAAGCAGGATTGTAAGTAATGTCTTTGGTAGTAAAATCATTCTACTCTTATTGTCATCATTTTTATTACTATTAATTACTTAACTTTCGCACCTAAACCCAAGCATTTTCTGAGTGACATCCTGCAACACAGTGATAATACTCACTAAATCCTCATTCCTATTGACTACTTCTTCAATTTTAGCTATTTCATCAAGTATAGAGATAAAGACCTGCATGGCTATTGCCAGTGTATGAAGTTCACA
>JQIX01000065.1 GCA_003934925.1 Epsilonproteobacteria bacterium (ex Lamellibrachia satsuma) | reverse complement strand
TTCATACACTGGCAATAGCCATGCAGGTCTTTATCTCTATACTTGATGAAATAGCTAAAATTGAAGAAGTAGTCAATAGGAATGAGGATTTAGTGAGTATTATCACTGTGTTGCAGGATGTCACTCAGAAAATGCTTGGGTTTAGGTGCGAAAGTTAAGTAATAAAGATATAAACCTGAAAAAAGGATGTAGTTATGAAAAAATTATTGTTTTTAAGCTTTTTATTTGTGTTCTTTTCAACACAAATTCTTTATGCCAAAACCAAACGCTATGAAGTTGAATCGGGTATCGTGACCTATGCTATCACCGGTGGTGGAGATATCATGGGAATGAAAAATGAAATAAGCGGGCATAAAACACTCTATTTTGAAGATTATGGCAATATGGAAGTGCAGGAAACAGAGATGACCACCATAATGATGGGACGAACAGAAAAACACCATGAATTAATGAAAATTCAAAATGGAATGATCTATTCTGTTGATTTTGAAAAAAAAGTGATCATCAAGCAGGACATATCCAAAATAATGAACAATAAGGATATAAGTAAAATGGGTAAAGAGATGCTCAAAGAGATGGGCGGTAAAAAAATAAGTAGTGGCAAAGTATTAGGTCATCTCTGTGAGGTTTGGGAAATGATGGGGACTAAAATATGGATACATAAAGGTGTTACTCTCAAGATCGAAAGCAATATTATGGGAATGATGCATAAAGAAGAAGCAACAGAAGTAAAGTTCGGTGCATCTATCCCTGCTGAGAAATTGAAGCTGCCTGATTATCCAATCCAGTCTTTAAATGAAACGATGCAACAAGAGTTGCAGAAAGAGATGAACAGCCCTGATGAAGAAGGTGACAAACCAAGTCCTGAAGAAATGAAACAGATGCAGGAAATGATGAAAAATCTTGGTAATATGTTCGGCAATGGAAAACAGCACTGATATATTTTGACGGAACTCCAAAGGCACTTTCTCCTTTTGTTCGGGATATAATTGGATATAGTTTTACTATAAAAAATATCCAATATAAGATGGGAAAGAGAGAATTTATAGAAGCTTTTTTAGCCTCCAAAGCAAGATTATGCTACCCTACAATAATTAATTATTTTCTACAACGAATGGGAAACCAATGAGCAATCAAAAATTAGCACAGATCAAAACGGCAGGGTTTGTACTCAAGCCTGATACACCGGATATCAAACCCTTATATGAGAAGATCAAAGCACAGTTTGAAGCCAAAGGCATTACTGTCATACTTGCGAAGCAATCAGCTGAAATGATAGATGAAGAGGGGGTAGCTTTTGAATCGATGTGTCAAGAGGCTGATTTTTTAGTTTCTTTGGGCGGTGACGGTACGCTTTTGTCACTGGTCCGTCGCAGTTATGGATATCATAAACCTGTAGTAGGGATCAATGCCGGAAATCTTGGATTTTTGGCAGACATTACCATAGATGATGTCAATAACTTTTTAGAGCAACTGTTCGCCGGTATATATCGTATTGATAACCGTATGATGATAGAAGGATATATCAAAACAAAAGAGGGAAGCCAGAAGCGCTTTTTTGCATTTAATGATGTTGTGATCACCAGACCGGTCATCTCCAAAATGGTGAAGATAAATGCTTCCATAGATGGAGAAAGATTCAATACATACAGGGGGGATGGACTTATTATTTCCACGCCGACAGGGTCTACTGCATATAATCTAGCTGTAGGCGGGCCTATGGTCTACCCTTTGACACAGGCATTCATCTTGACACCTATTTCGGCACATTCGCTTACGCAGCGTCCTTTGGTTGTACCGGCAGACTTCACCATTGAGCTTAATTCCCCTGATGAAAAAGTCATAGCTGTGATAGATGGGCAGGATGATTATGAGATGCATGAGGGAGATATTCTGGTGATCAAAGGAGCTGCAGAAGGTGCCAAATTACTGCATAGAAAAGAGCGTAATTATTTTTCAGTGCTCAGGGAAAAACTTAAATGGGGTGATGAACATTGATTGATCGTTTATACCTTCGTGAACTTGTTACTTTTGATGAAGTAGAGTTGGAGTTTAAAAAAGGACTTATAGTCTTTACCGGCCCCAGTGGAGCGGGGAAATCCGTATTGATGTCAGCTGTTCTTTCCAGTTTCGGTTATGTAACACAGGGGGCTGCCTCCTTATGCGAAGTGAACTTGGCCAAACCGCTTAAGTTGAAAAGTGAAGCATATGAACTTGAAGATGATCTAACGATAAAGACACTTAAAAAAGAGAAACTGCGTTATTTCATAGACGGGCAGAATATTTCCAAAAAAGTATTGGGAGAGATGTTTGCTCCTTATGTGAAGTATTTGTCTGTACGCGATAAAGGCGGCTTCGAATCAGAAATACTTTTAGAAATGATAGACAAACAACTTTCATCCAAAGACAAGGCCTTTAAAAAGTCGCTTAAAGAGTATAAAAAACGTTATGTGAACTACAAAGCAAAGGCCAGTGAACTTGCCAAAATAAAAGAAAATGAAGCAAAGCTGACAGAACTTATAGAGTTTGCTACATATGAGATAGAGAAGATCAACTCCATTAATCCTAAAATAGGGGAAGAGGAAGAGTTGCTTAAAGTGAAGCAACAGCTTTCACGTATAGACAAGATCAAAGATGCTTTAAGCAATGCCAGTGGGATATTTTCCTATGAAGCGAATGTGGAAGAGGTATATAGACTTTTGGATAAAAACATTTCTGCTTTTTCGGAAATGATGAACCAACTGCGTGCTGACTTTGAAGATACGGAGAGCCTGGCTGATGAGCTGGAAGAGGTCAATGTAGAAGATATCCTGGATAGACTTGGTGATCTGAACATGCTTCAAAACCGTTATGGTTCCATAAAAGCAGCATTGGAGTATAAAGAGGCAAAAGAAAAAGAACTTAAAAGATATAAGAACATAGAACAGGATAAAAGTATGCTGGAAGCATTTTTGGCTTTAGAATTCAGTGAACTGAGTATTATTGCTTCCAGACTTTCTGCTACGAGACAGAAAGAAGCAAAAGTTTTGGAAAAAGTCATAAAATCGTATCTTGAGACTCTTAAACTTCCTGCATTGTCGTTTGAATTTAGACCAACAGAACTGTATGAATCGGGGGTAGATTATGTGGAGATCATGCTTGGAAAATCTAAAACAACTACACTGAGTGGCGGAGAATTCAATCGTGTACGTCTTGCACTTATGGCAGCAACGATAGGTGAGAACAGCGGAAACCAGGGTATATTAATACTGGATGAAATAGATGCTAATGTAAGCGGAGATGAATCCATAGCTATTGCCAAGATGATAGCCAAACTTTCAAATGTGTATCAAATATTTGCTATTTCCCATCAGGCGCATCTCTCTGCCCAGGCTGATCAACATATTGTTGTAACAAAGGAAGAAACAACAAGTAAAGCAGAAGTACTTGATGAGGAAGGCAGAATAAAGGAGATCGCCCGTATTATAGGCGGTGAAGATCCGACTGTACAAGCTATGGAATTTGCAAAAAAACTAAGGGCTTAAGTACCTAACAACTGTTTTGATCATGCAGCATATTGTTTTTTTAATGCTTCGCAATAATGTTTTAAATGTTCAAGATAAGCTTCTGCTATGGCAGGTTCACTACCTGTTTTAAGATAAGTGTTAAAATCAACCAAAAGGTCTGAAACACCACCTGTTCCAACAGTTGTTGATGAACCTTTTATGCTGTGTGTTAGCCGTTCCATATTGTGGAAATCAGAAGCTTCTATAGCTTCTTTGATAAGTGGGATCTGTGTTTCTATCTGGGGGATAAGCTCTTTTACGAATTCTTTTGCATCATCTTCTGAAAGTCCCATATCAAGCAGACGAGAATGGTCAAATTTAGGATAATCTCCTTCAGGAAGATCGATTTTTATGACAACTTCTGGAGCAGGTATGATTTCAGGTTCAACTTGTTTGATTTCCTGCTTTTTTACCTCTACAGGTTTTAGATTTTTAATTTCTGGTTTTTCGGCTTTTGCTTCTTTGGAAGGAGAGGGTGTTTTTTTCACTGTTGCGGCAGGTTTTTTTAAAGGTTTTTTTTCTTTTATTCTTTTTTTCTGGCGTTTTTGACCTCTCTCTGCCTGGTATTTCTTTTCATTTCTATACCCCAGATATATAAATAAAATAAGCATTAGAACAAAGACAGCAATGATGATATATCCAATCATACGAGAATACTCCTGCACTTTATATAAATAAACTATATCTTATTTAAGATTAGAGAAAGTTTCATTATAAATAAATTAAATGATAAATTTTGATATAATCAAATCAAAAATCAGTAGGTAATAGATGATAGTAGATACACATTGCCATTTGGATGATAAGCGTTATGATAATGACCTGGAAGAAGTCATAAAAAATGCAAAGCGGGAGGGTGTGGAGAAATTTATTATTCCCGGTGCTGATCCCAAAACTTTACAAAGAGCAGTTGATATAGCCGAGCAGTATGATCCGGTCTATTTCGCGGTAGGGGTACATCCCTATGATGCCCAAAATTATGATAGAACGTATTTGGAACAGTTTGCAAAACATCCAAAGTGTGTTGCTGTCGGTGAGTGTGGATTGGACTATTTCAGACTGCCGGAAAGCCCGGAAGAGGCAGAGGCTGAAAAGAAACTGCAAAAAGAAGTTTTCATAGATCAGATCTTTCTGGCAAAAGCATTGAAAAAACCGCTTATTGTACATATCAGAGAATCAAGTGCGGATTGTTTGGTGCTTCTTAAGAAGTATGCAGGAGAAAAAGGAGGAGTTCTGCATTGTTACAATGCAGATGAATCACTACTAAAGCTTGCAGATCACAATTTTTATTACGGGATCGGAGGGGTTCTGACATTTAAGAATGCCAGGAAATTGATCAATGTCTATCCGAAGATCCCGTTGGATAGACTTCTTATAGAAACAGATGCCCCTTATCTTACACCTCATCCCCATCGGGGTGAGCGGAATGAACCTTCATTTACAACGTTCATTGCAGATAAAATGGCTGAATTGAGTGGTATTAGCAGAGCTGAAATGGAAGTATTGACAACACAGAACTGCCTGAATCTTTTTGGTATTTAAAGCGTAGCTGTATGAAAAAGAGCAGTCTCAAAATGATGATATGTATCATGTTGATACCTGAGGAAAAAATGTTTCAAAAATAGAATTCACTATGTTTTAAAAATTTTAAGGATGGAGTTTTGATGTGCTAATATCATTCACCGTTCATCAAGCAAACGTAAAGTCAAATAAAGAGATAATATCTATCTAAATCCAATATACAATTGAGGCATTATGAAGAGATTTTCTCCCTTTATATTACTTATTATTTTACTTACCCTAAGCCTGCTTTTTACCGGATGTTCTCAAAAACGTAAAATGGTTAAGAATCCATGTGCAACCAAATATACAAGTGCAGCACGGCAGAGGTCAACCATGCGTTGTTATACGGTACTGGGTAAAAGTTACAGTCCTACTTATGTGGAAGTGGGGCAGAAGATGCATGGTATTTCCAGTTGGTATGGACCGAATTTTCATGGAAAATATACCAGTAACGGTGAAATTTACAATATGTATGCCAGGACAGCAGCACACAAGACATGGCCTATGGATACGATGGTAAAGGTAAAAAACCTTCAAAATGGTAAAAGCACTATAGTACGTATCAATGACAGAGGACCTTTTGTGAAAGGACGTATCATAGACTGCAGTTATATGGCAGGAAAAGAATTGGGACTTGACAGAATGGGTATTGCCAAAGTTTCCATAGAAGTAGTCGGGTTTGCAGGAAAAGTACAATCTGCCGCTGCGATCGCCAGAAATAAAAGACTGCATACACAGGCACGTATCAGGCTTTCCAACTTTGGAGTGCAAGTGGGGGCCTTTAGACGTTATGAGGGGGCAAAAATATATAAGCGTAAATATACCGGAGTATTCGGTCGTTACAAACCTGTTATTAAACGTTTTTCAGATGTAGATGGTGCACCGCTTTACAGAGTATGGCTGATGGGATTTGCGTCTGAGCAGGAAGCAAGGGATTTTAAAGACAGCCATGATCTTGCGGGGGCATTTATAGTTAGAAATTAAATAAAAATAGGAAAAGAAGATGATAGAAATAACAAGAGAAACCAAAGAAACACAAATTTCAGTCAAACTTAATCTTTATGGCAAGGGAGAAGCAAAGATAAATACGGGAGTGGGGTTCTTTGATCATATGCTGGAAGCTTTCACTAAGCATGCACATATGGACCTGGAAGTCAATTGTGCCGGAGATACGCATATAGATGACCATCATACAGTAGAAGATGTGGGTATTGTCATCGGACAGGCACTTCATCAAGCTATTTATCCCGTAAAAAGCATAGAACGTTTTGGAAATGCAACGGTAGTAATGGATGAAGCGAGCATTACCTGTGATATTGATCTTTCCAACCGTGGTTTTCTTGTGTATGAACTTCCTATAGGAGGAAAAGTAGGAGAATTCGATGTTGAACTAGTAGAAGAATTTTTCAGAGCATTTGCATTTAATTTACCTTTGACACTTCATCTCATTTATAATCGGGGGAAGAACAAACACCATATCATAGAAGCTGCGTTTAAAGCATTGGCAGTATCACTGCGTAGAGCAGTTGCCATTAATGAAAATGCCGGTATACCGAGTACAAAGGGTGTACTATGAGTATAGAACTGATCGTATTGGATGTTGACGGGACGATGACCAACAGCCATATTACCTACAGTGAAACCGGAGATGAAATCAAGTCATTCAATGTCAAAGACGGATTGGCGATCGCAAGCTGGAGGAGGCTTGGCAAGCAGGTAGCTATTATTACGGGCAGGCATTCAAGTATTGTGGCACGCCGTGCCAAAGAGTTGCGTATAGAATATTTTTATCAAGGTGTAGACAATAAAAAAGAGGTCCTGGAAGACCTTTTGGATAAACTTGAACTCACGTTGGAAAATGTTGCGGCCATCGGTGATGATCTTAATGACCTTCAAATGCTGAAATTAGCAAAGATCTCATTTGTACCTCGGGATGCCAGTGCCTATGTAGATAAGATAGCAACCGTTGTTCTTTCTAAAAGAGGTGGGGATGGTGCAGTAAGAGAGATGATAGAGCATCTTATCATAAAAGAAGGGCTTGAACAAGAGTATCTGGAGCTATGGGATTAAAATTGGAAATAGTGATCACTTTGGTGATCATAGTGATACTGTCAGCAGCATTCATGGTGAAAATCACCGATAACGTATCTGATGAGAAACGTGATGCAAAGGAACTTGAATTTACAGATACCACATTTATAGAAGTAGATACTGAAACTATGCAAGGCAGAGCCTTTAGTGCTTACGGTATAAGAGAACAGGGTGTTCTAACCTTATATGATCTTATGTACCATACAAATAATATCGAACTGCTAAGTGCAAAACAAGGTACTTATAAAAATGATAGAATATATTTGGATGGTAATATTACACTCAATCAAAAAAAAGGGTTTTATTATACCGCAGAGCATGCTGTTTATGATAAAAAGACAAAAATTCTTGATATTACATCAGTATTTACCGGGAAAATGAATAAAAATATAATTCATGGCTATACAATGCGTTATGATACACAAAAGAAAGAGGCATTTGGAAAGCAGATTGAAGCAGTCGTTTATACGACTGAAAAGTAATATGATGATATAATCATATTGTTATAAGAAAAAAGGTTTATATTGAAATTTTTAAAGATCATACTTTTTATTGCTGTTTCTATTACGCTTTTTGCTGAAAAAGTAGAAATTACTTCAGATTCTATGAAAGCACGGAATTTACAAAAACAGGTACTTTTTATCGGGAATGTCAAAATTGAGCAGTTAAAGAACTGGTTACATGGAGACAAGGTTATTGTTTATTTTGATGAAAATAATGAAACAAAAATGTATGAGGCTATCGGTAATGTTTCTTTTGAATTTAAAAAGAAAGATAGTTTTTACAAGGGCAAAGCGGACAAAGTGATCTATTATCCACAAATATCACAATATATTTTAACGGGAAAAGCGGTGGTTGATGATATCGTGAACAAACGTCATGTCAAAGGAGAGCTTATTTCATTGGATATGATAACAGGTAATGCCACTGTAAAAGGTGATAAGAAAAAACCGGTTAAATTCATCTTTGATATGGAGAACTCAAAATGAGTACACCGCGTATTGTAGAAGCTGCATTTATAAAATCAGCACAAAGTATAGCAGATTCTTTGCCTGAGGATATGAGTGAAGTGGTTTTTCTGGGCCGTTCAAATGTAGGTAAAAGTTCTACGCTGAATTCACTTACACAGAGAAAAAATCTGGCTAAGAGTTCGGCAACTCCGGGCAAGACACAGCTTATTAACTTTTTTGAAACACGGTATGTATACAATGAAGAAAGTTATCCTGTACGTTTTGTGGATCTTCCCGGATTCGGATATGCAAAAGTATCCAAATCATTAAAGGAAGTATGGCAGAAGAATTTGGTTGAATTCATACAGCATCGTGTTTCCATACGTCTCTTTATCCATCTTCGCGATGCAAGGCATCCCCATGCCAAGATCGACGATGATGTGGAAAAGTATATTTCTGAGTTCATACGCCCGGATCAGCGCTACCTGACGGTTTTTACCAAGATAGACAAACTGAATCAAAAAGAACGTGCGAAACTGAAACGGGAATTCCCTGGTTCCATTACAGTGTCAAATCTGAAAAAAAATGGACATGACAGAGTACATTACGAAATACTTCGGACTATTTTCGGTATAGATGATGAAAATGTTTCAAAAAATGGAGATACAGATTGATCACGCTTGTAAAGGCCAAACTGAGTGATATCCCGGCTATGCAGGCACTTGTATCGTCAGAGGTGAAAGAGGGTATTATACTCGACCGAAGTGAAGATGAAGTTGCAACCAATATACGTTCTTATGTTCTTGCCAAAGAGGGAGAGAAACTGGTAGGTTATACTGCACTTCATATACATTCAAAAAGACTTGCCGAGATAAGAAGTCTTATTGTAGATGAAAAGTATCGTGGACAGAAGATCGGGCAGAGAATGGTTGAGTTTACACTGGAAGAAGCAAGAACATTAGGTGTAGAAGAGGATGTACTTGTTCTGACATATTTACCGGAGTTCTTTAAGAAGCTCGGTTTTCATGAAATCAATAAAGAGGCAATACCGGAACATAAAATTTGGACCGACTGTATTAAATGCATCCATTTTCCGGTATGTAATGAAATAGCATTAGTCCATAAATTGTCTTAGGGACCTTATGTTATCTATGAGTAAATTTCATAAATCTTTAATAGCTTCTTTCCTTTGGTTGTCAATACTTATTTTTATAGTGTTTTATCCGATGCTTATTTCCATTTATGTTTTTTTACCGCTTTTTATAGGTGTAATGGGTTATCTCCTGATACAAGGTATCGAGCAGGGAAGAACATCTTATATTTTTATAGCGATCATCTATTTTATTAACCTTGAAACAAATCTCTCTTTACCGTTTTTTCTGATCATTATATCAACCCTGCTTGTGTATGTTCTTTTTTATCGCTCTTTGATCCATTTTCATAAATGCAAGATCTGTGGACCGCTATTGATCGTATTGCTTATAGATATGGTTTATTTGGGAAATCTATTAGCTTATGATTTTATCTTTCAATGCAGCAGTATTGTTCTGGATAATATATTGCTTTATTCATTGATCGTTGATCTGCTGGTCGTGGTGATACTATGAGATACAAAATTGTTATAGCCGTATTTTTACTTTTTTGGGGGATAATAATAGCAAGGCTTTACCATGTGAGTATAAAATCCAATTTTTACTATGAAGGCCTGGCCAAAGATAATATAGAAAGAAAACAATATATTAAACCTGTCAGAGGAGAGATCACCGATATTAATGGTAATCTCCTTGCTATGAACCAGATAGGATTCTCTATCTCCATTATGCCGCATTTGAAACAAACAGATAAACGCCTGCATGATGTTGTGAATTTTCTTGTAGATACATTTCCGGATCTAAATAAAACAGTCATGATGAAGGTCTATAAAAAATATAATTCTCCTTACAATCACAAATTTATTAAAGTAGTGGATTTCATTCATTATTCTGACATGATGGGATCTTATCCTGAACTCAGTTTACTTAAAGAGATAAAGATAGATGCTGAAACAAAACGTTATTATCCTTATGGGAAATATGCTGCACATATAGTAGGGTATACAGGTAGGTCAAATAAAAAAGAAAATAAAAAAGATCCTGTAGTAAACGAAGTTGGAAAAGTAGGTAAAAGTGGTTTGGAAAGGTATTATAATAAGGTTCTGGAAGGAGAGCTTGGGTACGTAGTAAGTAAAGTGACTGCAACCAATAAGGCTATAGACATACTTGAAAAAAATCCCCCCAAAGATAATAAAAATATTCAACTGAATATTGATATTAATTTACAAAAAATGATTTATGAACATTTTAAGAAATCCAAAGAAGTAGGAGTCGCTGTTGTGATGCGTACGAATGGAGAGATACTTGCTGCCGTAAGTTATCCTTCATATGATCCGAATCTTTTTGTCGGGGGTATCAGTCAAAAAGATTGGAAAGCTTTACAGGATGATCTGGCTAAACCGTTCACCAATAAATTGATACACGGAACGTACCCTCCCGGCTCAACCATAAAAATAGGTATGGCTTTGGCTTTTTCAAAATCTTTGAAGGGTGTTTTGGATACTAATGAGTTCTGTAATGGATTTATTACATTGGGTAAAAGCAAACATAAGTTCAGGTGCTGGGCTCGTTGGGGGCATGGTAAAGTTGATCTTCGTAAAGCTATAAGAGAAAGTTGTGATGTCTATTTTTATAATAAAAGTTTAAAAGTCGGTATTAATGCAATGGCTAAAAACCTTCGTTCTTTTGGCTTGGGTGTAAAGACAGGTGTTGATCTCCCCAGAGAATACAGCGGTGTTATCCCCGATAAAGCATGGAAGATGAAGCGCTATAAACAGCCATGGTACAAAGGAGAGACGGTTATTGCAGCGATAGGTCAAGGGTACGATCTCGTGACCCCTTTACAGGTTGCACGTTATACGGCTTTGGTCGCCACCTCTAAATTGGTTACACCTATTATTGCAAAAAAAGTTGATACCAATTTCACGAAAAGAATGATTCAACCTATACATTTTAATCCATATTATTTAAGTGAAATACGCAAAGGGATGTATGATGTCTGTAATGTTAGAAAAGGAACAGCTTATAGAACAATGAGTAAACTGCCTATTGTTGTAGCAGGGAAAACAGGAACATCACAGGTTACATCTATTCCCCAGTCAACGAAGAAACGTATCAAAGAAGCAGATCTTGCCTATTATCATCGTTCACATGCCTGGATCACTACTTATGCACCTTATGAAAAACCGCAATATGTGGTCACAGTGCTTGTGGAACATGGTGGGCATGGAGGAAGTACGGCAGGACCGATCGCTGCAGATATCTATAAATGGCTTTATAGAAATAAATATATATCTACAGACAAAAAAGAAATAAAGAAGAAATAACAGGTCTGTTGTTTACATATTTTGTAAAGTGTTATTTAAAAACAATCCTAAAATGATGATCAAACTTATACCTGCTGATTTATTGTAAAGTTTGTTTGCAGTGATAAATACAAGCAGAAATGTGGCAACGATCATTGTTGCAATATCAAAAAGATATGCAGGGGCATTGATAGGCATGGGATTTATGAGTGCAGCTGTACCGAGTACAATGGTAGTATTTGCCAGATTTGAACCGATAATGTTCCCTATAGCCATATCTGCCTTCCCTTTCATAGCAGCGGAGATACTGACAACCAACTCAGGAAGAGATGTTCCAAGAGATATCATAATAATACCGATGACCCATTCACTGATACCAAAACTTTTAGCGATTTCAGCAGCACTTTCTACAGTGAAGTGTGCACCGATGATGAGCAGAATAAAACCGGCAAAAAGAACAATTATGGTATTTGACCATGAAAAATGACTTATATCAATATCCCCTAGCTCATCTTCAGGAAGATTTTTAATATCTTGAAGTAAAAAAATAAGATAAGCCCCCATTAAAAGAAGTAGAAGTGCAGCATCGAATCTAGAGATTATCCCGTCAAGTATCATAAGAATAAATACAAGAACAGGAACTAAGGCCCAGGTACTGTCTTTCGCAAAAAAATCTCTTTGAGGATCGATCTTTCGTGCAATGAGAAAAACAGCTGCCAGTACAAGAGTAATGTTAAGTATATTGCTACCTATAACATTGGCTATGGCAATATCTGCCTTGCCATCATAACTTGCTGCAACACTGGCTGCCATTTCAGGTAATGATGTCCCCAGAGCGATGAGTGTTGCTCCAATGATAAATTCCGGTATATTGAATTTTAAAGCAATACGCTCACTTTGATGGATAAGTAGCTCGGCACCCCAGATCAAAACGCCCATTGCGATAACAAAAATGACAAAATTCATGATCATCCTTCATTTGAATCAGAAGATTCATTTGTTCTTACTATCAGGCTGGAAGGCAGATCAAATGCTTTTATGATCTCTTTTTCTTTTTTTCTCATTTCTCCATTATCTGTTTCATGGTCATAGCCGAGAAGATGAAGAAGTCCATGTATAAAAAGCAGTGAAAGCTCATCCTGTACAGTATGCCCGAACTCCGTTGCTTTTGTTCTTACGAGATCTGCAGAGATCACGATGGATCCCAAGGGGATATCAAATACAGATTGTTCTGTAAAAGGAGTTTCCATCGGAAAACTGAGTACATCTGTGGGCTTATCTTTGTCCCTGTATTCCTGATTGAGCTCCTGAATCGTTTTATTGTCTGTAATGATGAGCTCTATTTCCCTGTTTGTAAGGCTTTGGGCTATTTTTTCAAGTATGTTAATATCTACCGGCAGGTCAGTTTGGTTTTCCAAGTCTATAATATTCATGCCTGAAGTTTACCCAAATCTTGGTAAAATGGCAGTAAATATTTATGAGGAAATCAAGCAATGAGTAAAAAAGCAGTCTGCATCATTTCAGGCGGTATGGATAGTGCCTTAAGTGCCAAGATAGCACAAAAAGACGGATATGAGATCATTGCTTTACATTTTAATTATGGACAGCGTACCCAGGAAAAAGAGTTAAAGTGCTTT
Organism: Epsilonproteobacteria bacterium (ex Lamellibrachia satsuma); assembly: GCA_003934925.1. GTDB lineage: Bacteria > Campylobacterota > Campylobacteria > Campylobacterales > Sulfurovaceae > Sulfurovum. The sequence continues at coordinate 881 of JQIX01000065.1, read as the reverse complement.
AGAAAGATCGCTGCAGCGGTAGAAGCCCGTGAAACCTATGAGATAGACCTGCCTTTTTTTGAACAGATCGGGGCATCGGCTTTGACAGATAAAAATATTGATGTACCTACAGGTGGGCTGGAAGATGGTGTGCCTGTAACGTATGTTCCTTTTAGAAACGGTATTTTCCTCTCTATTGCCGCGGCTATAGCAGAAAAACATGGGGCTGAAGCCCTCTATATAGGTGTGGTGGAAGAAGACAGCTCCGGGTATCCGGATTGCAGGGAGAGTTACATCGAACAGATGCAAAAAGCGATCAATCTGGGTACAAAAGATGAAACGAATATAGAGATAAAAATGCCTCTTGTGACATTAAAGAAGAGTGAGATAGTACAAAAAGCTTTAGACTTGGGTGTTCCCTTGGAAGATACTTGGAGTTGCTATCAGGCTGAAGAAAAGGCATGTGGGATATGCGATAGCTGCAGACTGAGACTAAAAGGTTTCAAAGAAGCTGGAAGAGTGGACCTTATACCTTATAATATTTAACTTTCGGATATATCGGAATAAGCCCGATATATCTGGTAGGATTAGAAATATATCCTTTTTATACATTGATTATATCCGCTATTCCAACCATTTCTGTAACTTCTATGGTGGCTATAGAGATTATAATTTTTTCTTGTACCCGGATGGCGTTTAGACCAGCACCCGTCATTATATCCCTGTTGATAATAGTTGTGAGTATAATGTCTTCTGCACTGATTATAACCTGCATTCCAACCATTTCTATAACTTCTATGATGGCTATAGAGATTATAATTTTTTCTTGTGCCGGTATGGCGTTTAGACCAGCACCCGTCATTATATCCCTGTTGATAATAGTTGTGAGTATAATGTCTTCT
>JQIX01000031.1 GCA_003934925.1 Epsilonproteobacteria bacterium (ex Lamellibrachia satsuma) | reverse complement strand
GTTGGGTATTTTTAGGAGAACGTGGAAGCAATTTTAACACCTATTTCGACCAAGAATTAGTCTGTTTTGTTATGTTTATTGGTTGTTATTATACCCTTAAATCACTTCCAAAGTACCTATTTTTGGGAGGTGTTTGGGTTTTTCAGGGGTGACTAAATAATTTAATTTATACAAATAATATTCATGCGGTTAACTATTCAATTACTGAACTTGATAAAAATTTATTTTTACTGAAATCAAATAAAGAATAAAAGTATGAATATTTTAAGTTTAATAGATAGGGATAAAGAACTTTTCAGAGAAGATATAACTTCAAGTGAGAATGAATTAAAAAATATTGTATCAAATTCTAAGTTTTTAGTAATAGGTGGAGCCGGTTCTATCGGTCAAGCAGTTACAAAAGAGATATTTAAACGCAATCCAAAAAAGCTTCATGTAGTGGATATTAGCGAAAACAATATGGTTGAGCTTGTTCGTGATATTAGAAGTTCTTTTGGTTATATAGATGGCGATTTTAAAACTTTTGCACTGGATATTGGATCTTTAGAGTATGATGCTTTTATAAAAAATGATGGTAAATATGACTATGTATTAAATCTATCAGCTTTAAAACATGTAAGAAGTGAAAAAGATCCTTTTACTCTAATGAGAATGTGTGAAACAAATATTTTTAATACTGATAAAACTATAAAACAATCTTGTGAAAACGGAGCAAAAAAATATTTCTGTGTTTCTACAGATAAAGCTGCAAACCCTGTAAATATGATGGGTGCTAGTAAACGTATTATGGAGATGTTTGTACATAGAAATTCATTAGATATAGATGTTTCTATGGCTAGATTTGCCAATGTTGCATTTAGTGATGGCTCACTTCTTCATGGCTTTAATCAGCGATTAGAAAAAAATCAACCAATTGTTGCACCTAATGACATCAAACGCTACTTTGTAACTCCTCAAGAGAGTGGAGAACTTTGTCTAATGTCTTGTGTATTTGGCAAAAATCGTGATATATTTTTTCCTAAGCTCAGTGAAAATCTGCATTTAATCTCTTTTGCAGATATAGCAGTTAAGTATTTAAAAGAAAAAGGATATGAACCTTATTTGTGCAAAGATGAAGATGAAGCAAGAGAATTGGCTAAAACTCTACCAGCAGAGGGAAAATGGCCCTGCCTGTTTACTAAAAGCGATACAACAGGTGAGAAAGATTTTGAAGAATTTTTTACAGAGCACGAGATTTTAGATATGGATAAATTTTCCAATCTTGGAGTTATCAAGAATGAAGCTAGTTTCGATGAAAACCTTTTAAATGCTTTTGAGGATAAAATGAACTCAATGAAAGAGAATCTCTCTTGGAATAAAGAGGAAATAGTCAAAGAGTTTTTTAAACTCATTCCAGATTTTGGACATAAAGAGACTGGAAAATACCTTGATGGAAAAATGTAATGTATAATAATTTAGTTGAATTTATTCAAGAGATATACAATACAAAAGAGTTCCTGCCTCTTCATGAGCCAAAATTTATTGGGAATGAAAAAAAATATCTAAATGACTGCATAGATTCTACTTTTGTTTCAAGTGTTGGTAAATATGTTGATAGATTTGAAAAAGAGTTTGCTTCGTATGTTGGAAGTAAATATGCAATAGCTACAGTAAACGGAACTTCTGCTTTGCATATATCACTACTGCTATCAGATGTAAAAGCAGAGGATGAAGTTATAACCCAGCCTTTAACTTTTATAGCTACATGTAATGCTATAAGTTATATCGGTGCAAAACCTGTTTTTGTGGATGTTGATTTAGACACTATGGGACTCTCTCCAAAATCTTTACAAGGATTTTTGGAGAAAAACTGTGAACTTATTGACAACGGTTGTATAAACAAAACAACGAAAAAAGTCATAAAAGCTTGTATTCCTATGCATACTTTTGGGCATTCCTGCAGAATTGATGAGATAAAAGATATATGTGATAAATGGCATATATCTTTAGTTGAAGATGCAGCGGAGAGTTTGGGTTCATACTATAAAGATAAACATACAGGAACTTTTGGTAAACTTGGAGCGTTTAGTTTTAATGGAAATAAAATCATCACAAGTGGCGGTGGAGGAGTTATAGTAACTGATGATGAAAAGTTGGCAAAAAGAGCAAAACATCTTACAACCACTGCAAAAGTAGCGCACCCTTATGAATACAGACATGATGAGATAGGCTATAATTATAGAATGCCAAATATAAATGCCGCACTTTTAGTCGCACAACTAGAGCAGTTAGATAAATTTTTAGAAAATAAAAGAGATTTAGCATCAAAATATGAAGAATTTTTTAAAGGTAACAGTGAGATAAAGTTTGTAAAAGAACCACAAAACTCAAAATCAAACTACTGGCTTCAAGCAGTTATCTTAAAAGATATCGACTCAAGAGATAATTTTTTAGACTATACAAATAAAAATGGAGTTATGACAAGACCTATTTGGAAACTTATGAATGAACTAGAGATGTTTAAAGATTGTCAATGTAGTAATTTGGAAAATGCAAAGTATTTAGAAGAGAGAGTTGTGAATATTTCGAGTGGGATAGTGGTGTAATGAACCTCATAAATGATATTTATTATAACGATGAGTATATATCTTTATATTTAAAAAAAGATGAAGAACTATTTAGTTTTAAATATGAAGAAGAGGAAAATATATTTATCAATAAAACAATTAAGCGACCTATTAGAAAAATAGGAAACATAGAAATTGATGATGGCTTTTATGATTTGGAAACAGCATATGGATATGGTGGTTTCTACACAAATAGTCAAGATCAAGAGTTTATTGCAAGAGCTATGAATGCTTATAAAACTAAATGTAATGAAGAAAAAATTATAGCTGAATTTATACGTTTTCACCCTTTTAATAATTTTCCAATTAAATGTAATAATTTTTTAGATTTTAATGTATACGATAGGGATGTTGTTGTAAAAAAACTTTCAGATGATATTTTCAAAACTTACAATGCAAAAGTAAGAAATACAGTAAAAAGAGCTACTGAAAAAGTGCTATTTCAAGAGAGTGAAAATATAGCTAAGTTTATGGAGCTTTATAATGCAACAATGTTGAAAAACAATGCAAGTAATTTTTATTTTTTTGAAGAGAGTTATTATAAAAATCTTTTAAAAAATAAAAGTGTCAAACTCTATGAGCTTCTGTATGAAGAAGAAATTATAGCGATGGGATTTTTTATGTTTGGCAAATCAATAGGACATTATCACTTATCTGCCAACACTCCTACTTCATATAAGATAAATGCAAATTATGCTTTATTGCATAATGTGTTTCAGATTGCACAAGATTTAAGATTAGAGTATTTTATGCTTGGAGGTGGAACAACTTCCGAAGCTGATGATTCTCTTTTAAAATTTAAAAAGAAATTTTCTAAAGATTTAAAACCATTTTACATTAGTGGTAATGTCTATAACAAAGAAATATATGATAAATATAATGAAATATGGAAGAGACAAAGCAAAGAAGATATAACATACTTTTTAAAGTATAGACTGGAGATATAATGGGCGTATTTATTATAGCAGAAGCTGGTGTAAATCATAATGGTGATATAAATTTAGCAAAAAAGCTTATTGATGTTGCAGTAGAAGCTGGCGTTGATGCAGTTAAATTTCAAACTTGGAAAACAGAACTACTTGTAACAAAAGAGGCAAATCAGGCTGAATATCAAACAGAAAACACAGGAATAAATGAATCACAATTTGATATGTTAAAGAGACTTGAATTAAGTTATGATGAGTTTAGAGAATTAAAAAACTACTGTGATATCAAAAATATAATGTTTCTATCAACCCCAGATGAATTTGAAAGTGCAAATTTTTTGTCTGAACTTCAAGAGATATTTAAAATAGGTTCAGGAGAAGTAACAAATTTACCATATCTAAGACATATTGGCAAATTAAATAAAAAGGTGATTCTCTCAACAGGTATGGCAGATATGGGAGAGATAGAAGATGCTTTGGATGTATTAGTAGCTGCTGGAACAAATAAAGAGAACATTACAGTACTACATGCAAATACAATGTACCCGACACCTATGGAAGATGTTAATTTGAAAGCGATGCAAACAATTGGCAATACATTTGATATAGCTTATGGCTATAGTGACCATACTCTAGGTATAGAAGTAGATATAGCTGCTGTCGCACAGGGTGCAACTGTAATAGAAAAGCATTTCACTCTCGATAAAACTATGGAAGGACCAGACCATAAAGCCTCACTAGAGCCAGATGAATTAAAAGCGATGGTAAAAGCTATACGAAATATTGAATTAGCTTTAGGCAGTAGTGTAAAAAAACCAAGTAAAAGTGAAAAGCCAAATATGGAAGTAGCACGCAAGTCTATAGTGGCAAGTTGTACTATACAAAAAGGTGAAAAATTCAGCGAAGCTAATTTAGCTGTTAAGAGACCCGGTAACGGCATAAATCCTATGCGATGGGATGAAGTAGTTGGAACTATTGCTCAAAAAAATTATGAAGTTGATGAGTTGATATGACTAAAAGAAAAATTTGTGTAGTTACTGGTACTCGTGCTGAATATGGTCTTTTGTATTGGCTTATGAAAGAGATAGAGTCTGATGATGCTTTAGAGTTACAACTTATAGTGACAGGTATGCATTTAAGCCCAGAATTTGGACTTACTTACAAGACAATAGAAAAAGATTTCAAAATAGATAAAAAAATAGAGATGTTATTATCTTCAGATACTTCAGTAGGTATCTCAAAATCAATGGGATTGGCTCAAATATCTTTTGCAGAGGCTTATGAAGAGTTGAATCCTGACATATTAGTTGTCCTTGGCGATAGATATGAGATATTTTCTGCCGTTAGTGCTGCTATGATAGCTCGCATTCCAATAACTCATCTTCATGGGGGTGAAACTACTGAAGGTGCTTTTGATGAGTCCATTCGCCACTCTATAACAAAAATGAGTCATCTTCATTTTACAGCGACTCAAGAATACAAAGATAGAGTTATACAGATGGGTGAAGACCCATCAAGAGTTTTTAATGTTGGTGGTCTTGGGATTGATAATATTAAAAAGCTTCAACTGTTAACTAAAGAAGAGTTTGAAAAGTCAATAGATTTTAAACTCAATAAAAAAAATATAATAGTAACTTTTCATCCTGTAACCCTAGAGAACTCTACGGCAAAAGAACAATTTCAAAACTTACTAGATGCTATAGATGAACTAGAAGACACAAATATAATATTTACAAAAGCAAACAGTGATACGGATGGAAGAATTATCAATCAGATGATTGATGCGTATGTAGCAAAAAATAGTTATAAATCCATTGGATTTACCTCTTTGGGGCAGATTAGATATTTAAGTGCTCTACAGTATGTAAATGCGGTAGTCGGAAACAGTTCCAGTGGTTTAGCAGAAGCACCTACATTTAAAATAAGAACGATCAATATTGGAGATAGACAAAAAGGCCGTATAATGGCTGATAGCGTTATATGTTGTGCTCCAGTTAAAGAATCAATAAGAGATGCATTTATAAAATTATATTCAAGCGAATTTCAAAAAGTTTTACCAGAGACAAAAAATCCCTATGGAGATGGTGGGGCAAGTAAAAAAATAAAAGATACCATTAAAAAAGTATCATTGGATAATCTATTGAAAAAATCTTTTTATGATATAGAGGCGTAAAATGAAAAATTATAAAGATATACTACTAAAGCCAACATCAACTATAAAAGAGGCTTTACAGATTATCGATAGCGGTGCTATGAAAATTGCTTTAGTTATTGAGGAAAACAAAAAGTTGATTGGGACATTGACTGATGGTGATATAAGAAGGGGATTATTAAATAATCTATCTTTAGATGACAGCATTGAAAGTATTATTTTTAAAAATCCAACCGTTTGCAATATAGAAGACACAAAAGAACATATTTTAGAAGTAGCTATAGAGAGAAAACTCTACCAAGTGCCTATTGTAGACCATGAAGGTAAATTAGTTGGCATTGAAGTGATAAATGAACTTTTAAAACCATCTGTTAAAACAAATAAAGTTGTACTTATGGTTGGAGGTCTGGGAACACGACTAAGACCCCTAACCGAGCATATTCCCAAACCAATGCTTAAAGTAGGAGATAAGCCTATTCTTGAGACGATCATGCTCAATTTTAAAAAGTATGGCTTTACAAACATCATATTAAGTGTAAGTTATAAGTCAGAAATCATAGAAGCGTATTTTAAAGATGGTCAAGAATTTGGTATAAATATAGAGTATGTTCATGAAAATAAAAGAATGGGAACAGCTGGTGCTTTGAGCTTAATGCGAGATAAGTTAAATGAGCCTTTTTTTGTCATGAATGGGGATCTACTTACAAACATAAACTTTGAGCATATGATGGATTATCATCTTTCAAATAATGCAGTTGCAACAATGGGAGTTAGAGAATATGATTTTCAAGTACCTTATGGTGTCGTCAATGTTGATGGCGCAAATATACTAAGTATAGTAGAAAAGCCCGTACACAGCTTTTTTGTAAGCGGCGGTGTTTATATGCTTAATAGTAAAGTTTTAGACTTTATCCCAAATAATGAGTTTTATGATATGCCAACACTTTTTGAAAAAGTGATAGAGAGTAAGATGAAAAGTATATCATTTCCCATAAGAGAGTATTGGTTGGATATAGGTAGGCTTGAAGAGTTTGAAAAAGCGAACAGTGAATACCATGAGGTGTTTTAATGTACAAAAATAAAACTTTTTTAGCAGTTATCCCTGCAAGGGGTGGAAGTAAAAGATTGCCTCGTAAAAATGTATTGGATTTAAACGGTAAGCCACTCATAGCACACACTATCGAAGCAAGTTTAAAAAGTAAATATCTAGACAAAGCTATAGTTTCAAGTGATGATGAAGAAATATTAAAGATATCACAAAAGCATGGAGCTTCAGTCATAAAAAGACCGGATGAGTTAGCCAGTGATACAGCTACAACATTTGATGCTATAAAACATGCTATAGAAAATACAAATGAGTATGATTATATTGTTTTACTTCAACCAACAAGTCCATTGAGAGATGAAAATCATATTAATGAGGCTATAGAGTTACTTGAAGCTAAAGGTGCTGATGCAGTAGTAAGTGTTTGCGAAATGGATCACAGTCCGCTTTGGAGTAATACTTTACCAGAAGATGCTAATATGAGTATGTTTTTAAGAGATGAAGTTTTAAATAAACGAAGTCAGGATTTAGAAAAGTATTATAGACTTAATGGTGCTGTTTATATTTGTAAGACAGATAAACTTTTAGAAGAAAAAAGTTTCTTTTTGAAAGAAAATATTTTTGCTTATAAAATGGATAGAGAGAGTTCTATTGATATTGATGAAGAAATAGATTTTCAATTAGCTGACACCTTAATCAAAAAATTAATAATATGAAAAAACTACACTTTATACGAGCAAATAAAAGCAAGCATGGTGGTGCCGAAGTTTATCTATCACGTCTTTCGGATGAGTTAAAGAAACAAAATATCAAGCATCAATTAGTACATTCGGGTATACCTAAGTTTTTACCCTCATGGCTAAAGGTTCTGTTATTCAATAAAAAAGTTTGTAAAGCTAAAACAAAAAATGATCTCTATTTTTCTTTAGAGAGGATATCATGTGCAGATATCTATCGGGCTGGTGACGGTGTACATAAAGTCTTTGTAAATATAGCAAAGAAATCACATCTTAACCCTCTTCATAAAGTCTATATCTATTTAGAAGAAAAGTGTTTCAAAAATGCGAAAAAAATCATAGCAAATTCTCATATGATAAAACAACAAATCATCGATACATATGATATCAAACCAGAAAAGATCGAAGTGGTATACAATGGTATTAAATTAGAAAAACCAGATTTTGATAGCTCTCTTGAAAAGATACATAATGAGTTTGGTATAGATAAACAAAATGGTCAAAAAGTTATTGTCTATGTGGGCAGTGGATTTAAAAGAAAAGGGGTAAAAGAATTTTTAGCTATTCTTTCAAAACTTCAATATACTCATTTCAAAGCCTTTGTAGTTGGGAAAGAAAAGAAAATGCAATATTATAAAAACCTGGCAAAAGAATTAAAGCTTGAAGATAAAGTGATTTTTACCGGTGCCAGAGATGATGTAAAAGATTTTTATACAGTTGGAGATATTTTTCTTTTTCCTACGCACTATGAGCCTTTTTCAAATGTCGTACTTGAAGCGATGAACTATGCAAATGCGGTTATTACTACAAGACAAAATGGTGCGGCAGAAATACTGGATGAGGCTTATATCATGCAGCATCCAAAAGACTTTTCCATAGTAGAAAAGATAGATGATCTACTTTTTAATGAAGATAGGCTTTCTCTAATAAAAGAGAAAAATATAGAAAAAGTACAAAAATTTTCAATAGAAAGAAATGTGGAAAACACTTTACGTATTATTGATGACGTATTGGAAAAATGATATAATCATATTTAATTTAAAGTATCCAATTAAATACTATAATAAAAAAACCAGACAACACCAACGAAAGAAGAATGAATGAAAAATATTAGAGTTTTACATACAGAGTGGTCTGATGGTTGGGGCGGCCAGGAAATAAGAACTATTGGGGAAATGGAAGCCTTACGGGAAAAAGGTGTTCAACTGTTTCTTGCATGCAAAGACAATGCCAAAATAAAAGAAAAAGCTCTAGAAAAAGGATTTAAAGTATTTACTTTGGACTTTAGAAGCAATACAGATTTCAAAACTTTATTTGCACTAATAAAAATCATCAAAAAAGAAAAAATCGATATTGTCAATACACATAGCGGGAAAGATACATGGGTAGGAGGATTAGCAGCAAAGTTCACCGGAGCAAAATTCATAAGAACAAGACATTTATCTAACCCTGTCAACGCTTCCAAACTTAACTTTATCAATAGTCTTGCCGACTATATTATGACAACGGGTGAAAGTGTCAGACAAGCAATGATCCAAGAAAATAAAGTAGATCCAAATAAGATAAAATCTGTTCCTACCGGCATAGATGATACCCTATTCGATCCATCAAAATATAACAAAGCTGAAGAGAGAGAAAAACTGGGAATTAAAGAAAATGAGATAGCCATAGGTATTTTAGCTGTTTTGCGTGGGTTTAAAAGACATGATATTTTTTTAGAAATGGCTAAAAAACTGACTTTAAAATACCCTGAAGCGACTTTTTTAATTGCAGGGACCGGTCCCGGTGAGACCAGAATCAGAAAAATGATAGAGGATATGAAACTGACAGAAAGAGTAAGAATGATAGGGCACACCGATGAACCGGCCAGATTTCTCTCTGCCCTGGATATTTTTACACTTACATCCGACTCCAGTGAAGGCGTACCACAGTCTGTCATGCAGGCACTCATGATGCAACTGCCTGTAATTGCAACGAATGTAGGTAGTACAAAAGATCTACTTAATAATGACAATTTCATACTCATTGAACCCAAAAATGTTGATATACTCGTTGAACAAATGGAAAAATTAATTCAAGATAAAGAATTAAGATCAAACTATAGCCAAAAAGCCAGAGCATATATAGTAAATAACTTTTCACGAAAAGTCATGGCCAAAAATATTCAACATATATATAATACTCTATTGCAAAAAGATTAAGATATGAAGATCCTCATTATAAAATTCAGACACATTGGCGATGTTCTTCTCTCAACGGCTTTAATCAGAAACCTTAAACTTCATTTCCCTGATGCCTCTATTGATATGGCTGTAAATGAAGAGACCAAAGCAATGATCGAGCACAACCCCGATATTGATCAACTCTTCCTTTATCCAAGAAATAAGATCAAGAACAGTTCTGTATTGGGCAAAGTCTTACTTGAAACCGCTTATACAAAAAAAATTTTATCTAACCATTATGATCTAGTGATAAATCTCACTGAAGGGGACCGTGGAGCACTAATTTCCCTACTGTCTCGTGCAAAAACACGATTAGGAATACAGACAAAAAACTACTTCATTAACCTCTTTAGCCCCTTTACCAGAACAATTCAAAAACAACCTATAGTACATACTGTTGAACGAGATCTTGAATTTTTGAAGCTACTTGAGCTTACACCTCTTGAAAAGAAAGTCCAACTTTTCAGCAGTGAGTCAGCAAAAGAAAAAATAAACACCATCTTAAGCAAAAATAAGATCAAAGATTTTATCATTATACACCCTGTATCACGCTGGATGTTTAAATGCTGGGACGATGAAAAATTTGCCCATGTCATAGATTATATTGAACTCACTCTAAAAAAGAAAGTCGTTATTACTGCATCCCCGGATCCCATAGAGCTTAATAAAGTAGAGTCCATACTACAGAACTGCAAGAGTACCCCTCTTAATCTTTCAGGCTTACTTTCTTTAGATGAACTCTCTGCATTGATCGCTAAAGCTTCTCTTTTTGTAGGGGCTGATACTGCACCCATGCATATGGCAGCAGCTCTTGATATACCGATCATTGCTCTTTTTGGTCCCTCCAATCCAGTGCTTTGGGGCCCCTGGGATAATGAAACGCAAAAATCGGAATATACAAATATAAGAGCATTACAGACAAATGGCAAGCATATTGTTATCCAGCATCCAGATGATGAGATCATTTATCATAACGGCAGAAAGATAAGTACTGCTATGATGAAAATAACTACAGCTGAAGTCATTGAACAGATCAATAAAAAAATATGAAAATACTCATTGAAATCCCGACATGGCTGGGAGATGCGGTGATGGCCACACCTGCTATCGAAAACCTGATAAAACACTATAAAGATGTAGAAATTACTATTGTTGGGTCTTATGTTTCTGTGGAAGCATTAAAGTATCATCCCAATGTAGTTAAAAGTGTGGTCTTGGACAAAAAATACCGATTGCTCTATAAAACTGCTAAAAGTTTGGATTATTTTGATCTTGCAATTTCTTTTAGATCCTCTTTCCGATCTAAAGTTTTTCTTTATTTTATTAATGCCAAACAAAAATTTCAATTTTCTAAAAAATATAAAAATATGCATCAGGTTGAGAAATACAATACCTTTATGAATGATGCTTTGCAAACTGATTATCCTGCGACTGATCTAAAGTTATATGTTCAACCTTTCCATTATGACAAGCCAACCCTTGGGATCAATCCGGGAGCCACATACGGTAGTGCAAAGCGCTGGTATCCTGAAGAATTTGCCAAAGTAGCTATTGCACTTTCAAAAAATTACGACATTATTATATTTGGGGGGCCAACTGAAACAGAGATTGCAAAAGATATTGAAAAACAGATCAGGAAATCCGGAGTAGGGAATGTAGAAAATCTAGCCGGGAAAACATCTATAGAGGAACTTATTTCCAAAATAGCCGGTCTTTCAAGATTTATTACCAATGACAGCGGGCCCATGCATATAGCAGCAGCCTATAAAATTCCTACGATTGCGATTTTTGGTCCCACCAAAGACAAAGAGACCAATCAATGGAAAAATCCACAAGGTATTATTGTAAAAAAAGAGATGGACTGTGCACCATGTATGAAGAGAACCTGTCCACTCAAACATCATGAATGTATGAAACTGATCAAGGCAGAAGATGTTTTGAAAGCTATGGATCAAAATGCGTCATCGATCGCTTGACATATCGTATGTCCTATCAAAATATGCATCTCCTGGATCCTTGGTGTATCATTTGAGGGTATCACTAGATTGATATCACAGATCTCATTCATCTTCCCTCCATCTCTACCACTTAATCCAAGCGTTTTGCAGCCCATATCTTTTGCTACTTTGAATGCAGATACAATATTGATACTGTTACCGCTTGTGGAAATACCTATGAGCAGATCACCTTTGTTTGCCAAAGCTTCTACCTGACGATCAAAAACCCTCTCATAGCCGTAATCATTCCCTATGGCTGTCAATGCTGAAGTATCTGTTGTTAAAGCGATCCCGGGCAGTCCCCGTCTTTCAGTTTTATATCTGCCAGTCAGTTCTGCTGCTATATGCTGTGCATCTGCGGCAGATCCACCGTTTCCGCATAAAAGAATTTTATTGCCGTTTTTTAATGTAGAGACAGCCAATCTCGATGCTTCTTCGATAGATGGGATCAATTTTTCAATCGTATCCTCTATGGTTTTCTTATGTGCATCCAGTTCTGATCTTATCATTTCTAACATAAACTTCCTTTTGAAATTTTCCCTATAATACCACTTGTACTTTTACCATCTACAAACTCTATAAGCTGTACCTCATCAGCGATATCAGATCCTACAACCTCTTTTCCCTCATAGTCTGCTCCCTTGACAAGAATATGTGGTTCCACGACCTTTATAAGCTCATATGGTGTATCTTCATAAAAAGGTACAACAAAATCTACACTTTCTAGAGCAGCAAGAAGATATGCTCTGTCTTCCAAACTGTTTATGGGCCGATCCTCTCCTTTAAGTCTTTTAATGGATTCATCACTGTTGACACCTACAATCAGTATATCCCCCTGCTCTTTCGCTTTTTGCAAATATGTTGCGTGGCCCCTATGCAAAATATCAAAACAGCCATTGGTAAAGACTATCTTGCGATTTTGGGACTTAAGACGCCTAACAATGCGTTCGATCGCTTTGAAATCTTTGATCTTACTTTCTGCCTGGCCTTTATTCAAAGAGTGTTCATATTCTTCTATCTCATTAAGTGTAACCGTGGCACTTCCCACTTTTGCGACGACAACAGCAGCTGCTTTATTTGCAAACTCACATGCATCATGGATCCCTAACTCTGATGCTATAGCAATACCCAGGGAGGCAAGTACAGTATCTCCCGCACCTGTCACGTCATACACTTCTCTGGCAACTGTAGGAATGATATGGATCGTATCATCAAAAATTGCAATACCATCTTCACTTAATGTAATGATGGCATATTCCAATTCTATTTCATTTTTAAGTTTCATTCCTGCTTTCAGCAGTGATACATCATCTTCGATATTGATCTTTGTGGCAAGGCTCGCTTCTTTTTTATTGGGAGTGAGAAGTGTTGCACCTTTATATTTACTATAATCCTCTCCTTTGGGATCGACTAAAATAGGCTTACCATGTGCTTTGGCAAGTTGAATAATATCTTTGGTCAGAGTAGTAGTTAAAACACCTTTCCCATAATCTGAAAGCAAAATCGCATCATAAGAAAAAATATTTTTGGAAAGTGATTCAAAAAGTTCAAATTGGGAATGTAGCGAGATATCATCTTTGCTCTCGTCATCAAAACGGATTATTTGTTGACTGGAAGCAATGACCCGGCTTTTCCTGCTTGTAGTTCTTTGATCCTGTTTAATTATTGTTCTGCATGTGGCATTTATATTATTTAACAAGTTTTCTACGAGCACTGCATTGTCATCATTACCCAAGACTGTATAAACAGAGACCTTTGCATCCAAGGATACAAGGTTGTTGATAACATTTCCTGCTCCACCGAGTACGGTACTCTCTTTATTTACTTCCAGTACTTGGACAGGAGCTTCAGGCGAAATCCTGTTACAACTTCCCCAAATATAATGATCCAGCATAATATCCCCTATTACGGCGATATTAGGCTTTTTTTCTCTTATTTTATCCATTTGACACTTCACTGTTATAGATACGTTTTATTTCAGGTATATATGCTTTAATCCCTTCTTCCAATTCAAAATTAGGATAGTATCCGAGTATATCCCGAGTAGTTGATATATCTGCTTCTGTATGAAACTGATACCGGCCTATATAAGGATTTGGTATATATTCTGTACCAAGATCAAGCTCCAGTTCTTTTTGAAGTATGTCACAAATATCCTGGAAAGAACGTGCTTTTCCTGTTCCTACATTGAAAATACCGCTCTCTTTTGGATGCATTGCTTTGACATTCGCCTGTAAAACATCTTCAATATAGATAAAATCTCTTAGGATTTTATCGGACCCTTCAAAAAGTTTGGGTATTTGCCCTGCCAAAAGCTGGTGTCCAAACTGAATCACTGTAGAAGCCGTTTTGTTTTTAAAGAATTCTCTGGCTCCATACACGTTAAAATAACGAAGGCCTACAATAGAGATCTTATCCTGTTTTTCCATATATTCTTTGGCAATATTATCCATCATGAGTTTGGAAAAACCATAAGCATTATTTGGTGCTTCTGTTCCAAGTCTTTGCGGACTCGGTGCATCTCCATACGTTGCCGCCGAGGAAGCATAGATCATGTTTGCTTCATGTTTTAGTGCAAGATCCAGAAGATCTTTAAACGCATTTACATTTGTTTTGATCATTAAATCCTGTTCCAGCACTGTCGTATCTGATATGGCCGCCTCATGAAAGATATAATCGAACGTATAATCACTTTCCAGTTTTTTAAGTGCTTCTTGGTCATTAATATCCCCGCTGATGACCTCTCCCTTGAATCCTAAAAGATTTTTAAAATGTCCGAAACTCTTAAGATTGCCATTTGAAAAAGTTTCACCATTTCTGAACAGATCAAATACGACTATTTTACATTCAGGATAATTTTCCTGAAAATAAAATGCCAGATTAGCACCAATAAAACCGGCTCCTCCTGTTATTAAAATTGTTTTGTTATTTAAATTGATATCTGTATATTTCATATATGACCTACCTCTTACTTCCGTTTATATTATTTTACCCTGATTTTCTTGCAAATAATCTGCACATTCCTGAACTGTCCTAAATTTCAAAGTCGCATTTTGAATTACACGATCCCCTATAGCAATACAGTTTGCTATATGAGCATGATGTGCCAGATCAATATCACTCTGTTTATCTCCTATCATCCAGGAATGCTTTAAATCAATATCAAACTCCTCCAATGCCTGCTCCACCATTCCAATATTCGGTTTTCTGCAACTACATTTCTCTTCCGGGCTGTGAGGGCAATAAAACACTTTTTCAATAAAAATTCCTTTTTGTTTGAGTTCCTTTATCATCCAGTCTGTCAGTTTTTCAAAATCATCCAATGTATAATAGCCTCTGCCGATGCCAGATTGATTGGTTATGATGAATATTTGATAACCTTTTGACTGAAACAAAGAAAGTAAATCAAAAATACCCGGCATAAATTCAAATGAACCAATCTTATAAGTATAGCCGTGATCAATATTGATGATACCATCACGATCTATAAAAAGTGTTTTATTTGACATTGTAATGTGCTTCGAATTGATTTTTCCACCGTTGATGCAGCCAAAACCACTCTTCCGGTTTTTTTCTGATCGCCTCTTCCGTAATCTTAGCTTGTTTCTGCACTGACTCAAGAATGTCTTTTTCTTTATCATCACTTTTTTCAGTGACAATGGGCTTATAAAATGTCATTTTATAAGCCTGATGATCTTCTGTGGTAATAAAAACCGGGATAATTACTGCATCAAAACGTCTGGAAAGTATAGCGGCTGAGGGGGTATGTCTAACCGGTTTTCCAAAAAAACTCACTAACATGCCTTCTTTGTCATTGGTATTTTGATCAACAAGAAGCCCTAACATTCTTCCCTCTTTCAGTACATTGATCATCGATTTCATTGCACCTTTTTTATCGAGAAGCTCTATACCAAACTGTTCCCTGTTTTGTTTCAGCACCACATCCATTGCCTTAGAATCAAGTTTTCTGCCGATGATGGTCATAGGGCCAAATTTTGCAGCAATGGAGAGTGCCACTAATTCCCAATTACCATAATGTCCCGTGATCAAGATCACTTTTTTCCCACTCTCCAATGCATCTTGAAGAAATGATTCATTTTCAAAATGAACTTTTTCAAGCAATGCTTTTTTGGAGATACCCTGATTTTTGACAAAATCCACCAACGAGTGCAATAGATTCAAATAACATGCCTTGATGATCTTCTCTTTTCCCTTATCGGATAAAGTATCTTCATAGGCCAGATCAAGATTAACCTTGGCAATTCTTCTATGTTTTTTATCTAAACGATAAAACAGCTGCGATAGCCCTTTTATCATAACATTCATCATACTGTCAGGGACTATCCATATAAAAAATCTGAGCAGATTAAAAGCAACTATATAGAGTATCTCTTTCACGATAAAAGTTCCTTTGCCAAATGTATGATCTCTTCCGGATCGATCTTACGGATGCACATATCTGTTTTATCTAATTTCAAAGGGTCTATCTTCTTTCCACTGTTGATCACTCTATTGATCTCTGTTTGCATTGTGTTTCTTTCACTTGGTGTGGGTCCAAAGATCATGATACTCGGTCTGTTCATTGCCCAGGCAAAATGGGTTGGGCCGCTGTCTCCCCCGATCACAAGATCGACTTGTGAGACCAAAGCTTTCAAATCATTGAGATCCAACTTTGGCATAACAGTGGCCTTAGTGTGTTCTGCAATGTATTTGGCATATTCATATTCCTGGGTACTGCCCCAAAGTAAAAGATGGTTGCCTTCCAGCCCATTGATAATTTCTATAAATTTCTCTTTGGGATATACTTTGCTGATCCAACTTGAACCCAAAACATAAAGAATGTTCTTTTCCCCTTTTTTTATGAATGAAGCCATTGCCTCTCTCTCTTTCTCCTGAAAAAAAAGAAAAGGTTCCTTTTCAGATACAGTTTTAGGATCAATGGCAATATTCAGGGCCGAAGATACAAGTGCTATATTGCGTACAACAACATTCTCTTCATAGGGGATATAGAATGAATGATGATATAAAAAAGAAGCGGCACGTTCCCGAATGGAATCTTTGTCAAACCCCGCACTTACGCCTAGTAGGCGGGAGACAAATGCAGATTTCAGTAAACCTTGCAGATCGATAACGATATCATAATCCTTCTTTGCATATTGTCTGACCTTTTTCCATTCGGAAAAGAATTTGAGTCTATCTTTCTTTAATGCTTTTAAATTAACTGCCAAAATATTATCTATATGCGGGTTATGTTCCAACACACCTGCAAAATGCTCTTCAACGATCCAATCGATATGACTGTCAGGAAGTGATTGTTTGATATATTGCAAAACCACCATTGCATGAACGATATCACCCAATGCTGAAAGCTTTACGATCGCTATTTTCATATCTACCCCGGTTTTATGTTATGATATTTTACCACAATACTCTAAAGCCCACAGACTCTTTTAATTATTTTAGATATAATCACAGTTATTAATATCTTAAATAATCAAGGTGAAACCTGTGATCAATTCCATATTTTTTATTCCTCTGTATTTACTTAAAATTATCAAGGAATTCTCATGATCGGTATTGTAGATTACAACATGGGAAATTTGGCATCAGTCATCAACGCTTTTAAAAAAGTGGGTGCAGAGGCAAAGTTGGAAAGTAACCCATCCAACCTTCAGCAATATGACAAACTTATCCTGCCCGGAGTCGGTGCATTTGGTGATGCAATGGAACATTTAAAATCCAACGGCATGGATAAAGCAGTAAAAGAGTTTGCGGCAAGCGGTAAACCTCTAATGGGTATCTGCCTGGGTATGCAGCTACTCTTTGAAGGCTCGGAAGAATTCGGAAACACAGTAGGGCTTGGACTCATCCCGGGAAAAGTAGTAGCTTTTGAAGAAAGCAAATTCGACCATCCTCTCAAAGTACCCCATATGGGCTGGAATGAACTGTTTGTTCAGAAAGAAACTCCTATATTCGATGGACTGCCCAAAGAATTCTACCTCTATTTTGTTCACTCTTACCATGCTGTATGTGAGGACAAATATGCCATAGGAAAAACACATTACGGTTATGAATTTGTTTCTGCCGTACAGAAAGGGAATATTTACGGTATCCAGCCACACCCTGAAAAAAGCCATGATAATGGACTTAAAATCATAGAAAATTTTGCAAAATTATAGGAATTAAATAAACATGAAACATGCAATAAAAGCATTGCAAAGCAATGCATACAAACACTCATCACTCATCACTCATCACTCATCACTTTGTCATAGGAGCATCCTATGACAATTTTACCAGCAATAGACCTCAAAGACGGTAAAGCCGTGAGACTGAGCAAAGGGCTGATGGATTCAGCGAAGATATACTCCGATGAGCCATGGCAGGTAGCCAAACGATTCGAAGAACTGGGCAGCGAGTGGGTACATCTTGTGGATCTCAACGGTGCCTTTGCAGGGAAACCTGAGAATTTGGAACAGATCAGAAAGATCAGGGAAAACTGCAACCTCAAGCTGGAACTTGGCGGCGGTATCCGTGATGAAGAGACGATCAAAATGTATTTGGATCTTGGCATAGACAGACTGATCCTTGGCTCGATTGCCGTAAAAGATCCGCAATTCGTCAAAGAGATGGCTGCGAAGTATCCCATTGTCGTAGGGATCGATGCTATAGACGGAATGGTCGCTGTTGAGGGTTGGGGAGAAGTTTCAGATATGAAAGCTACTGACCTTGCCAAAGAATTTGCAGCTTGTGGTGTGCAAGCCATTATCTGTACCGATGTAGGTCGTGATGGAATGATGACGGGTGTAAATATAGAGTTTACCAAAGAGATACAGGAAGTTTCAGGTCTGGAGACCATCGCTTCGGGAGGCTTGAAAGACATGACAGACATCCAGGCACTTATAGACGCCGGCATAGACGGAACAATCGTAGGAAAAGCATTCTACGAAGGTACACTAGATCTGGAAGAAGCGTTTAGGGCTGCAAATGGATAAAACTTATCAAGAATTAACGATTACTCTAGATGATAATTTTGTAGACTTTATCGCTGATTTTATTTTAAATATTCATAGTGAAGGTGTAGAGTTGGGCAAAGGCCAGATCATCATACGGAGTGAATCTGATTTAACTTCCGTTAAAGATGCGCTTGTATCATTATCCGATACTCTGGGTGACAATATCCAAATGGATTTCACTCTTGAAGAGAAAGAAAATGTGGACTGGATAAAAACCTATCAGGAATCCATTCAGCCTATAGAAGCCGGCAAATTTTACATCTTTCCAAGCTGGTATAAGCCCAAAAAGGGTTTTATCAATATCAAGATAGACCCTGCCCTGGCTTTTGGTTCTGGGCATCATGCGACTACCTATTCCTGCCTGGAAGCTATCAGTACTTATGTAAAACCTGATGACAAAGTGATCGATGTTGGCTGCGGTTCTGGTATCTTGGGTCTGGCATGTAAAAAACTAGGCGCGAATATAGAGCTGTGTGATACAGACCCGCTTTCAGTTGAGAGCTGTAAAGAGAACTTTGGACTTAATGAAGAGAAATATAATAAACTTTGGGAAGGTTCCATCGATAAAGCAGAAGAAACGTATGATGTGGTTATCGCAAATATCATCGCGGATGTGTTAAGATTTATCGCAAAAGATCTAAAAACTGCCACAAAAGAAGGTGGATACTTGATACTTTCAGGTATATTGGATAAAAAAGAAGAACTGGTCAAAGAATCATTCAAAGAACTCACACTTGAAAAAAGAATATTGAAAGACGAGTGGGTAACACTTGTTTATAAAAAGGAAGCCCATGGCTAATCAAAATAATCAAAACAATAACAATCAAAACAACAAGAATAATAATTTTTTTAATGACAATCCATTATTAGCATTTGCTATATTTTCCATTGTCATTATTTTGATCTTCAAATCATTTGTCGGCGAGGGAGAAGGACTGGGCAATATGATCAATACCCAGAATGTCTCACAGACCAAACAGGTCAAGTACTCCCAGATCAAAGAAGAGATAGAAAAAGGTCATATCACAAGTGCCAAACTTACACCTTCCAGCGTAGAAGCCATCGGCGAAGAAAATGGACAAAAGGTACGCTATGTTGCACAGAATGTACCTACTTACGATGAAACGCTCATCCCCCTTTTAGAAAAGAAAAAAATCACCTATGAAGGTGTTATGGGCAACAGCTTCTTCTCTGAACTTATCAGTATGATGCTTCCTATCCTCATCTTTTTTGCGATCTGGATCTTCCTGGCTAAAAAGATGTCCAAGGGTATGGGTGGAGGCATACTCGGTGCAGGGAAAGCAGACAAACTCATCAACTCAGAAAAACCGGATACGCGCTTCGATGATGTACAGGGGGTAGAAGAAGCAAAAGATGAAGTCAAAGAAATAGTCGATTTCCTAAAGTTCCCGGAACGCTACATTGAACTTGGAGCAAAAATACCTAAAGGGGTTCTTCTTGTAGGACCTCCTGGAACAGGTAAGACTTTACTTGCAAAAGCAGTTGCAGGTGAAGCATCTGTACCTTTTTTCTCTGTAAGTGGTTCAGCCTTTATTGAAATGTTCGTAGGTGTTGGAGCAAGTCGTGTACGTGACCTGTTTGCCCAGGCAAAAAAAGAAGCCCCTTCCATCATATTTATCGATGAGATCGATGCTATCGGGAAGAGCCGTGCATCCGGTGGACAAATGGGTGGAAATGATGAAAGAGAACAAACACTGAACCAGCTTCTCGCAGAGATGGATGGTTTTGGTACGGATACGCCTGTCATTGTACTTGCCGCGACCAACAGACCTGAAATACTTGATGCTGCTTTACTTAGAGCAGGACGTTTTGACAGACAGGTACTTGTGGACAAACCTGATTACGAAGGACGTCTGGCAATTTTGAAGGTGCATTCAAAAGGTGTTAAATTTGCTTCAAATGTTGACTTTGAGATCGTGGCTAAACAGACTGCCGGATTGGCTGGTGCTGACCTAGCAAATATTATCAATGAAGCAGCACTTCTTGCCGGAAGGTTCAATAAAAAAGAGATAGAACAGTCTGATCTTCTTGAAGCCATCGAACGTTCTTTTGTCGGACTTGAGAAAAAGAACAGAAAGATCTCTGATGTAGAAAAAAGAATCGTTTCCTATCACGAAAGTGGCCATGCACTGATGTCAGAACTCACAGAAGGTGCAACCCGTGTTACTAAAGTATCTATCATACCTAGAGGATTAGGTGCATTGGGCTACACACTTCACCTTCCCGAGGATGAAGACAGGTTCCTAAAACAAAAACATGAACTTATGGCGGAAATAGACGTACTTCTGGGTGGCCGTGCAGCAGAAGAAGTCTTTATAGGAGAGATCAGTACCGGAGCAGGAAATGACCTTGACCGTGCAACTGCCATCCTGAAAGATATGATCTCGGTATATGGTATGAGCGATGTAGCGGGCCTCATGGTACTTAAAAGAAGCGAGAACAGTTTTCTTGGCGGTGGTATGGCCTCTACGGACTACAGTGACAAAATGGCTGAAGAGATCGATGAAAATATTAAGAATACACTTAATGAGCGTTATGCCTATGTAAAGAAAACACTTAATGATTATCATGAGGCTATTGAAAAAATGGCTGCTGTTCTTTTGGATGTAGAAGTTATCGAAGGTAAAAAAGTACGTGAGATCATTGAAAACTATGAAAAAGAAAATCATCTCAAAAGCCGTTTGGCTCACAAAGACAAAATAGCCAAAACCGAGGAAGAAGCAAAAGCAGAATCTGAAAAAAATGATAGTCCGGAAGAGAACAGAACAGACGATGCTTAGACCGAACCTTATCTATATCCTGCCCAACCTGTTTACAGCAAGCAGTATATTTGTAGGTGTCATCAGTATTGTTGAAGCCAGCAAAAATCATTTTGTGCTTGCCTCCTGGCTCATCCTTTTAGCCCTTGTCTTTGACGGACTCGATGGACGAGTAGCACGCATGACCAATACAACAAGCAGGTTCGGTGTAGAATTCGATTCTTTAGCAGATATTATCTCTTTCGGTATTGCTCCTGCCATGCTGCTTTTCTTTTTTACAGGACATGAGTTTGGACGTTTCGGTATTTTGGTCTCTGCCCTCTATGTTATTTTTGGAGCGATTCGTTTGGCACGGTTCAACATTTCAACAGCCAAAACTGATCCTAATGTATTTATAGGTCTCCCTATTCCTACAGCAGCTATCTTTGTTTCTATGTGGATACTTCTTTTTCACAAGTATACTTTGGAGCCTTACAGTATCATTCTTCTATTTCTGGCCTTGGGGGTGAGTATTCTTATGGTAAGCAATTTCCGTTATCCATCCTTTAAAAAGATCCGGCTTGATAAACCTATGGTTTTCAAAACCATGATCATTCTCGTACTAGCTGCTTCCATGCTTTATCTTTTTTCAGCAGAAGGCTTTGCTATTATTATACTTGCCTATGTACTTTATGGTCCATTACGTGCACTAAGAACACTTAATATTAGAAAGATAAAAATTAAAAGATAATTTTTATCCCTTGTAATTTATTTTAATTTATTGTATACTTCTGAAAATCAGACAGGGGAACATTATGAAAAATATCATAAATATACAAACAATTTTCACTAAAGACAGTTCTCTTCTGCTACTGCTCGTACTCTAATCGTTTAACGATCCGCAAACTTTTACATAAACAATGCATTCTATTCTGATACCCTAACCAATATTTAGGTAAAATTAGACAATTTTTACACCCATACTCTTAGGTAAGTAGTATGATATAACATCTCTCACCGTCAGGTGTAGCTTTAGTGAGAGAAATTGAAGTGTGGCTTTGCTGCATGACGAGGAGACCTATGATGGAAACTATTAAAATATTTGATACAACATTGAGAGACGGCGAGCAAAGTCCCGGTGCCTCCATGAACACTGAAGAGAAGATACAGATCGCTGCGCAGTTGGAACGTTTGGGTGTAGATATCATCGAAGCAGGCTTTGCAGCAGCCAGCCCGGGAGACTTCGATGCTATAGAAAAAATAGCACAGCGTATTGTAAATTCCACTGTGTGTTCTTTGGCAAGAGCTATAGACTCTGATGTCAAAGCTGCCGGAGAAGCCATAGCAAAAGCCCAAATGAAGCGTATACATACATTTATCGCAACTTCCCCTATACACATGAAACACAAACTTAAAATGTCTCCGGATGAAGTCATCAAAAGAGCCGTCAGAGCAGTAGAATATGCACGTACTTTTGTAGATGATGTAGAATTCTCCTGTGAAGATGCAGGCCGTTCAGACATAGGCTTTATGAAAGAGATAAGCGATGCGGTCATAGAAGCAGGAGCCACTACGATCAATTTACCTGACACTGTGGGATTCAGATTACCGTTTGAGATCGGTGCAATGGTCAAAGAGATGAGCGAATACACTAAAGGCAGAGCCATCATCTCCGTACATAACCATAATGACTTGGGCTTAGCTGTAGCCAATTCTTTGGAAGCAGTCATGAACGGGGCAAGACAGGTAGAGTGTACGATCAATGGATTAGGTGAACGTGCAGGTAATGCAGCCCTCGAAGAGATCGTCATGGCATTAAAAACCCGTTCAGATGTATTTAATAATGTAAAAACCAATATCAATACAAAAGAGATCTATCCGTCAAGCCGCTTGATTGCAAGCATTACCGGTATAGAACCTCAACCAAACAAAGCCATTGTGGGTAAAAATGCTTTTGCCCATGAGAGTGGTATACACCAGGATGGTATGTTGAAGAACAAAGAAACCTATGAGATCATAAGACCCGAAGATATCGGCTTGGATATGCAAGATACTTTGGTCTTGGGCAAACACTCGGGACGTGCAGCGTTTAAAGATAAATTGGGCAAACTGGGCTTTACTTTAACAGATAATGCATTAAATGCTTCCTTCGAACGTTTTAAGATTTTGGCAGATAAAAAGAAAGATATTTATGATGATGACTTAAGGGCATTGGTAACCAACGAAATGACTTCAGCACCCAAAATTTATGAACTGATCTCATTGCAGCTGATGGATTGCTCCAATGGTGTACCTTCTGCTGCCGTGAGCATTAAAAAAGATGATAATGAAATAATAGATGCCAGCATCGGAGACGGTACTATGGATGCTATATTTAAAACCATAGACAGGATTTCAGGATATGAAGGCCAGTTAATGGATTACAAGGTCAAATCAGTAAGCCAGGGGAAAGATGCTTTGGCGAATGTCACTGTTAAAGTCTCATTTAACGGTGAACCGGCCATTATAGGACACGGCTTGAATATCGATACGATGTTGGCAAGTGCCAGAGCTTACATTGGAGCTTTAAACAGCTATTTGAGTATGGAGGGGAAATTGAAATCGCGTCACAGTGACAGTTCTAAAACGGTATAACCCTGTAGGGTGTGCAACAGCACACCTCATATATAAATAATGGTGTTATATTTTTGATCATATATTGGTGTGCAATTGCACACCCTAGATATACTTCTTCAAAACCTCTGGTATCTCTATCGTTCCGTCTTCATTCTGATAATTCTCCATGATCGCGATCAGTGTTCTTCCTACCGCAAGTGCTGAACCGTTCAATGTATGAACCAGTCTGTTCTTCTTTCCGTCTTTAAAACGGATCTTTGCACGTCTCGCCTGAAAATCCCTGGTATTTGAAATAGAAGAAATCTCACGGTATTTATTCTGTCCCGGCAGCCATACTTCCAGGTCTATTGTTTTAGCCGCAGAGAAGCCAAGGTCTCCACCGCAAAGCTCCACTACTCTGTGCGGCAATCCTAATGCAGTCAGTATGTCTGAAGCATTCTGCACCATCATATCAAACACTTCATCACTGTTATCCGGGTGTGCAATAGCTACCATTTCCACTTTATCGAACTGATGCTGACGTATCATTCCACGCGTATCACGTCCTGCCGATCCTGCTTCTTTTCTGAAACAGGGGGTATACCCTGTCATGAGTACAGGCAGATCTATTTCTGCAAGTATCTCATCATGATACATATTGGTGAGCGGTACTTCAGCAGTAGGGATGAGATAAAGGTCTTCATCTTCGATCTTAAAAAGATCATCTTCAAACTTTGGCAACTGTCCCGTACCCTGAAGCATTGCGGCATTATTCATAAACGGAACACAGAGCTCTTCAAACCCTCTTTCCCTGTTCGTATCAAGAAAGAAGTTTATCAATGCTCTTTCCAGCCTTGCTGCATCGCCACGAAGTACAGAAAAACGGCTCTTGGCAAGTTTTACCCCACGTTCAAAATCTATCCATCCGTTTTTCTCTGCCAAGTCCCAATGTTCTTTAGGTTCAAAATCAAAATTTCTGGGTTCAAGGACTTTTATAAGTTCAACATTATCTTCCTCATCTGCACCTTCCGGCACAGAATCATCCGGAAAATTGGGTATGGCAAGAGCAATGCTGTACAATGCCTCCTCTGCTTCTTTAGCTTTTTCCTGAAGCGGTACCATCGCTTCTTTATTTGCATCTACTTTTGCTTTAAGTTCAGTAATATCTTTGCCTTCACGCATATATTGTCCGAAAAGCTTGGACATGCTGTTCTGTTCTGCTTTTGAGGCTTCCAGAGCTGCATTGGCAGATTTCAGGGATGCAAAAAGTGTTTGAAGGTTTTTAAGGGTAGCTGTATCTACATCTTTTTTTTGGAGTTTTGTACTTGCTTCATCGAAATTATTTTGGAGATATTTTAAATCTATCATTCTATGTGGCCTAATATGAAATATTTATGAAATTATAGTCATAAAGTATAAAAAGATGGATTAAATAAGGGAATTTTAGTGGTAGCAAGAGAGGAACTCGAATCCTCGACCTCCGCCTTATGAGAGCAGCGCTCTAACCAACTGAGCTACCTTGCCACTAATGAAGAGACCGGAATTTTATCTAAAGTTACCTTTATTGTCAATAGTTTTCCAAAAAAAGTTTCAAAAAAAGATTTTTAGCTTATAGAACTATTTTTCTTTAGTCATTATGACTCATATTTATTAAATAATTAATAACAACCTATTGACATTTTTTAAAAAAATGACTAAAATACCTTCATAAAAAATAACATATCAAAGGAGCTGAGATGGCATTTATACCATTAGCAAACAGAGTTCTTGTCGAACGTGAAGAACAAACAAATACAACAGCATCAGGTATCATCATTCCTGATACAGCAAAAGAAAAACCTTTACAGGGAAAAGTAATTGCAGTAGGGCCGGAGGCAAAAGAAGACGGGATCAGCGAAGGCGATACTGTAGTATTTGCTGATTTTTCGGGTATGGAAATAACTATAGAAGGTAAAGAGTACCTTATATTATTGAGCAAAGAGATCTTAGGTCTTATTAAATAATCACCAAGGAGCATTATAATGGCAAAAGAAATATTTTTTTCAGACAAAGCAAGAAACGGACTATATGAAGGTGTAAGCAAACTGGCAGATGCAGTCAAAGTCACAATGGGGCCAAGAGGCCGTAATGTACTTATACAAAAAAGTTTTGGTGCGCCACATATCACCAAAGATGGCGTGAGTGTTGCCAGAGAGATAGAGCTTGATGACTCTCTTGAAAACATGGGAGCACAGCTTGTCAAAGAAGTAGCAAGCAACACAGCTGATGAAGCAGGTGACGGTACAACTACGGCAACTGTACTGGCTCATTCCATCTTTAAAGAAGGCCTAAGAAACATCACTGCCGGAGCAAATCCTATAGAAGTGAAAAGAGGGATGGATAAAGCATCTGCCGCTATCATCGATGAACTTAAAATGATCTCAAAAGAAGTAAAAGATAAAAAAGAGATCGCTCAGGTAGCAACGATCTCCGCCAATTCCGATGAAACAATAGGGAATCTCATTGCCGAAGCAATGGATAGAGTAGGAAAAGACGGTGTGATCACTGTTGAGGAAGCAAAAGGGATCAATGATGACCTGGAAGTAGTGGAAGGGATGCAGTTTGACAGAGGCTACCTCTCACCATACTTTGTAACCAATACAGAGAAAATGACATGTGAAATGGAAAACCCCTTACTTCTTATTACAGATGCAAAGATCACTTCACTCAAGGATCTTGTACCTGTACTTGAGCAGATACAGCAGAGCGGCAGACCACTGCTCATCATCTCAGATGACTTGGAAGGTGAAGCATTGGCAACACTGGTACTTAACAGACTAAAAGGTGTTCTTAATATCGCAGCAGTCAAAGCACCGGGCTTTGGTGACAGGAAAAAAGAGATGCTTAAAGACATCTCTATCCTGACAGGTGCAACACTTATAACGGAAGAGCTCGGACTTTCGCTTGAAAAAGCAACCCTTACAGATCTTGGGCAAGCAGCAAGAGTGGTCATAGACAAAGATAACACAGTCATTGTAGATGGTAAAGGTGATAGTGAAGCAGTCAAAGCAAGAGTTTCTGAAATCAAAACACAAATTGAGTCAACTACGAGCGAATATGACAAAGAAAAACTTCAGGAAAGACTGGCAAAACTCTCTGGTGGTGTAGCAGTCATCAAAGTTGGTGCTGCAACAGAAACAGAAATGAAAGAGAAAAAAGACAGAGTAGATGATGCACTTTCCGCAACGAAAGCTGCAGTAGATGAAGGTATCGTTATCGGTGGCGGTGCAGCACTCATTAAAGCCGCTAAAGCAGTCAGCCTTGACCTCAATGGAGATGAGGCGGTAGGTGCTGAGATTATCTTAAGAGCAATATATGCACCTATGAAACAGATCGCTCAAAATGCAGGGTTTGATGCAGGTGTTGTAGCAGACAAGATCGCCAATACTACAGAAGCAAATCTTGGTTTCAATGCTGCAACAGGTGAATATGTGGATATGCTTGAAGCCGGTATCATTGACCCACTCAAAGTTGAGAGAGTCGCCCTCCAAAATGCAACATCTGTAGCAAGCCTACTCCTTACGACTGAAGCAACTGTTTCAGATATCAAAGAAGCGCCAACTGCTGCTCCTGCTATGCCGGATATGGGGGGAATGGGCGGAATGCCAGGTATGATGTAAATAAAAAATAAGAACGGTAATAAATTTGCCGTTCTTATTTTCTCAACAATTTTTGAAATTCAAAGACCGGAAGCGGTTTTGCGAAAAAATATCCTTGCATATAATCGCATCCGTAAGATGCGATCATATCGAACATTCTTTCATTTTCTATACCTTCGACAACAATCTTCATCCCTAAATTGTGCCCCAACTCTATCATTGCTTTTATAATTCTTTGATCTTCGTTATTTACCAACACATAATCTACCAATGTTTTATCTATTTTTAATATATCAGCAGGAAATTTTTTCAAATAAGAAAACGAAGTGTACCCTGTTCCGAAATCATCAAGAGCTATACCCACACCAAGTTTTTTCAATGCTATAAGCTGTGTATATACCTGCTGTTCTTCACTACTCATTGCAGAATCTTCTGTAATCTCAAATTTAATGAGCTGAGGGTCTACCTGATGATGTACTAATTGTTTTTCAATATTATCTACAAAACCTTCTGCTTCGACTTCAAGAAGTGACATATTGATTGATACCTGAATCTGCTTGAATTTAAAAAGTTCCCAACGTTTCTGCTGTTTCAGGACCTCTTCAAGTAAATATTTTCCCAAGTCAATGATGATACCTGTCTTTTCCATAATAGGTATAAAGATATTAGGTGGTATAAATCCATACTGTGGATGCTTCCACCGCATCAATGCTTCTGCTGCGACTATCTCTTTTGTTTCAACTTCAACAATCGGCTGATAATAAACTTCGAATTCATTTCTTTCTATTGCTTCATGTATACCATTGTAAAGTGCCAGCTCATCATAATCATGTTCCAAAATATCTGTTTCATATATATGGATACGTCCATGCCCACTTTTTTCTGCCTCTGCCAAAGCTTTATAGGCATTATCAAAAAGATTCGAGGCTGGCCCACTTTCAGGATATATGCTTATACCCACAGATGCAGTTAGATGCAATCCGACATCACCCAATTTGTAAAATGATGACAACGCTTTCTGTATCTTTTTACTTAAGCTTATAGCTTCTTCCGATGATTCCAGGACGGGGACAATAAGTAAAAAATTATTATGAAATGTATGGTAAACATTGAAAGATGATTTTTCTGCATACTCTTTTAAATATTTAGCAAATTTTTTAAGTATAGTATCTTAACTTTCGCACCTAAACCCAAGCATTTTCTGAGTGACATCCTGCAACACAGTGATAATACTCACTAAATCCTCATTCCTATTGACTACTTCTTCAATTTTAGCTATTTCATCAAGTATAGAGATAAAGACCTGCATGGCTATTGCCAGTGTATGAAGTTCACATTCCA
>JQIX01000045.1 GCA_003934925.1 Epsilonproteobacteria bacterium (ex Lamellibrachia satsuma) | reverse complement strand
ATAGCTAAAAGCCCCGTATACAGGGCTTTATTAAGATGTTATGTGTGAAAAATATTGCTTATAGAAATTGATGTCAAGTACTCTAAGGTAGTATCTGTCTACGATAGAATTAAGGGGTCTTTGGATAGAATTTATTGATTATTTAGGTGCGAAAGTTAAGTTATTAGAAGTCCCCTTATGCTATAATTAGGGTGTATAAGAACAAACATCAAAGTTAAAGGATAGAAAATGAGTTTAGGAAATATAGTACTGCTGATCATAGTAGCTATTGGTGCCTACCTTGTAGCGATATACAATAAGTTTGTCTCACTCAGAGCCGGAATAGATGCAGCCTGGTCCGACATAGATGTACAGCTTAAACGCCGTTATGACCTAATACCTGCATTGGTCGATACTGTCAAAGGATATAAGGACTATGAAGCCGGTACACTGGAAAAAGTGATACAGGCACGCCAACAGGGATTGAGCGCAGGCAGCATGGATGAAAAAGCAGCTGCGGCCAATGCACTCTCCGGTGCTTTGGGTAAGCTCTTTGCATTGGCTGAAGCATATCCTGATCTCAAAGCCAATGAGAATTTTTTGCATCTTCAGGGAGAATTGAGCAGCCTTGAAGGTTCCATACAGAATGCAAGACGTTACTACAATGCGATCGTAAGAGACTACAATGCCAAACTTGAATCTTTCCCGGACCTTTTTGTGGCGCAGAAGTTTAACTTTAAGCTGCGTGATTATTTCGAGTTGGAGGAAAGTGAAGCTGAAGCTGTAAAAAAGATGCCTAAAATAGACTTTTAAAGAAGTTTTCATGATGAAAAAAATTCTTCTTATCCTTCTCTTTTTAGGATGCAGCACTTTTCTTGAGGCTGAGAACATATCTGCCTACAAGATCAATGTTACCATAAAGCAAAGTGGTGAACTCTCCATTGTTGAATCCATAGAATATGATTTTGGAAATGCCTCCAGACATGGCATCTTTCGTGATATCCCCTTTACCGTAAAAGTCAATGGTATCATTAAGGACCTGGGGCTTTATGATTTTTCTGTACAGATGGATAATGGATGGGTAGAGTGGTCAAAGTCCACCATGAATTCAACAAATGCCGGAAAAGTGATCCGCCTGAAGATAGGCTCCGCAAACAGGTATCTTACGGGAAAACATCTCTACAGGATCGCTTATCGGGTTCAGAAAGGTGTGCTTCCTGCAGCACAGAATGAAGAGAACGATGCCATACGCTGGAATATTATAGGAACAGGATGGAAAATACCTATAAGAAATATACAGGCATATTTTTCCCTTCCTGCTTCTCTGAACAAAAACATGATCGCGCTTTCAACCTATACGGGAACTTACGGCAGTACAGCGTCTACAGCAACAAGCAAATGGATCGATCCAGGACACTTGCAGATCAAAATACCGATGCTGAATCCTTATGAGGGTGCAACTGTCGAGTTGGCATATCCTGCAAATACTCTGGATCAGAACGGCCTTGAAAATGTGAAAGCATCACTTTGGGATTGGTTCCTGGCTCATTGGCACTGGGGTGCTTTGATAGGTTATTTGATCTATTTTTACCATACCTTGAAGCGGCATACTGGATTTGAAGATGAAAGATCGGTCGCAGTGCAGTATGGGCCTCCAAAAGGTTTGAGTCTGTTGCAATCAGGACTTGTACTCGATAAATTTGCCGACAATAAAGATTTTGCGGCAGCCGTATTGGAACTGGCACAGCTGGGATATCTGGAAATACACCATGAAGAGAAGAAGGTCGATCCTTTATTACAGCGTTCAGACAAGACAACAGAAGATCTTACTGAAGATCAAAAGTATTTGCTTGAGCATGTATTGTTCACAGGGACGAAGAGTTTCATTATATCCGGAGGGTCAGCATCCAAAGCAACAAAGCTTCAGAAAGGATTTAAACATATTGATGAATATCTTTATACCTGGTCTGTAGCGGAAGGCTATATGGGCGAGAATCCTAAAAAAGTGCGTAATATATTTCTGCTGAAAAGTATAGTATTTCTACTTCCTGTTCTGGCTCTTGTACTTTATACTTTTTATATCAGATATGGTATTAATACGATCTTTATGATACTCTTTCCTGTCATGTTCATCGGTGCAGGTCTGACCATAGCCTTTACACAGAAAGGATGGACTTCAAAGATCATTGGATTGGTTTTTGCAGGAGCAGGAGCAGGACCGGCTATAGGCCTGCTGGGTTCGAGTATGTCACTAAAAGAGTTTATGACAGGTCCGTTCGGTATTTTTATAGTGCTGCTCCTGGCATTATTCTATACCTACAGAAAAATAGGGAAATATACACAGAAAGGTGCCTATGCACATAAACATCTTTTGGGCTTCAAAGAGTTTGTAAAGCGGGTAAAAGAAGATGAGATCAGAAGACGCTTGAAGCTGGATCCTCTTTATCTTGAGAAGACGTTGCCTTATGCTGTACTCTTCAATGAAACAAAACACTGGCTCTCCTTTTTTCCTTTACTGGGTGCAGCATCACCGAATTGGTATCATGGAGATATCACAGACATAGATGACTTTACATCCAACTTTGACAGTGCTGCAACCCCGCCTTCCACAAGCAGTAGTGGAGGCGGAGGTTTCTCCGGAGGTGGAGGCTTCTCCGGTGGAGGTGGTGGAGGTGGAGGTGGAGGCTCCTGGTAGCCTTTACTCCATATCTCTAAAAAAAGTATGTCAATATGACATACTTTTGACTATTCTTTTATTCTTACTCTACAATATCATTATGTATAACAAGAAAAAAGAAAGATTGTATATTAACGACCTATTGGACAACCCTGCAGTACCCTACCCCTCATATTATGTCTTGAGTACTGTGATGCATAAAAATGAGATGCTGCACTCTGCACTCAGTGCCTTGCATAGTTTTGATTTTTCTTATTATGAGATGGCAAAAAGTCATGAAGATATCTTTGCGATGTTCAATTCAGGTACTTTTCCTATTTATAAAGAGAAGTATGTTGTCGGATATTTTGGAAATAAAATGATGTATCTTGAAAGTAACGGGTGGAAAGGAATGCCCGCTACAGCAGATATTTTTAAGCTTGAGAACTGGCTTGTATGCTAAATTTTATAAAAAGATAAAAATTATTTTCTTAATTAAGACAAATTTTATCTTATTTAGATATACTTTCACATATCTTAGGTATCGATATACACTTTTTATTATTCTTCCTCCTTTTGTAAAAAGCATTTTTCGACCACCCTCGAAACTACCCATGATCAGTCGGTACCTAAGATTATTAGATTAAAAAATTACTTCAAATACTACAATATTTTATAGCCTACAGAGCACACTGCATATTTATAATATTTATTATGAATGTGATAATATATCTATGATGTTGAAAAATCTTTCGAGAGAGAAATATGATGAATAAATATTACGTCTTAATGATCATTATCATGTCAAGTATCTTTTCATTTGCCGGTGAGGTTAGTTGTGGACGACCCTATACAATTGTCTTGAATGGGCAAATGCACCATAAGACCCACGGATATACCATACAGTGGAGTGAACATATGGAACTTGAGAAGGTACATAAAAGTGGCGACATAGACGGCAGATGGAAGATTAGCAAGTGGGTTGTCCATACAACTATGCCTATGCCCACAACCGTGAATATGGAACAGGATTATGATTTTACAGTACCAAAGAGTGTTGGTCTACATGGGCGATTTCACATGAGTATGCATGGAAATGAAATGGTCCAAACATTGATCAATTCCCACCTTTACCTTGATATTGAGAATAACCGCATTGGTTTGAAAAAAACAAACCTTTGGATCGGAGAAATATACGATAATCTGGTAAGCTTACAGTTTTTTCAACCTGAACAGTTGAAAAAACGTGGCTACAGGTTTCAGCAGAAAGGAGAGGAGTTCCCTTCGACTCTTCTTACCGGCTTTATAACTGGAAAAAAAAGTAAAGGAACGGAGGGTGATATTGAGATCGTCTTTCCAGACAGTGATAATGAAAATAATGTGATTTTTGGTCCTTATAACCCGGCAGTAGCGGCCATTACAGCCAGAATAAAGAGTTCCAAGCCTCTTCCTGAAGGCAGCTACACCTGGAGTATTGATACCATAGAGTCCACTGAAGTAAAGATCATCGGAAATGGTGGTAAACAGGTCGTTTTTCACTTCAAAGGTCTCCCTGAATACAACAGCCAGTTTGGGAAACATCATATAACAGTTAAATACCGTTCAGCTGATGCTCAATGTACAGGAAAAGCAGAAAATATCCTAAAGCTTTTTTATCCGGCGTTTGCATCAAATCATCCCTCTCGTAACAGCAAGGAAAAGAGTATGCCCAACTGGTTCTATTATTGGAAACAAACACCTGCGGCAAAACCGCATGGAGATAACGTACGTCTGCTTTATGGTGGGAGAACTGCCTGCAACTGCAACAAAGAGGATGTCGTTGCCTGTTATGAAACCGGAAGTTTCAACAAGGTACTTTACTTATGTGATCTTTCACGTGCAAAATTTAAAGGCAGAATGCAAACGACATACCCTGTACTGGATAGAAGCAAGCAGCCTCCATTATTGGGATGGCAAACTACAGAATATATTGACACCTATGCTGTTTCCTTGATCCATGAGTATCAACACTATCTCGATGAAATGAGGTGGGACCGGGAAAAATCCAAAGCACAAATTAATGCACAGGATAAAGATCATGATGGTATCCCGGATATAGAAGAAGCAGGCTTAAAATTCGACTCGGAAAAATACCAAACTTATCAGCCGACTTATAGAGATAATAACGGGAGTATTGTATCGCTGGATGTGGGAGGTGACGAGGAATGGCTGGCATATGAATCAATGCGTGACTATCATCCCGGGATCTATGAGCATTATGACTGGGGATGCCCTGGCACGCAAATTGATGATGCGTTATGCAAGGACTTTATTCCTTCTGGTAATTGAAGGTGTTGGTAATGCTATTTGTTTATTGTCCTAAACGCGATAGTTCAAAACTATGCACTTTCAGTACATAGTAGTTTAATTGATTCATTGAAAGTACTGTGGCGTAAGTAAAGAGACCCGAAAGGGGCTCTTGAAGGTTTAGAATATGTGTACCTTGATCTCACCGTTCTGGACATCGAATTCCACTTTTGATCCCTCAACGACCTTGTCTTCAAGGATCAGCTCTGCAAGTCTGTCCTCAACCACTTCATAGAGTGCTCTTTTTAACGGACGGGCACCATAGACCGGATCAAATCCTGCCTCTGCAATATATGCTTTGGCAGCCGGTGTAAGCGTGATATCAATATCACGTTCTGCAAGTTTAGCCTGGATACTCTTGAAGAGGATATCCACGATGCTTGTGATCGCTTCGAGATCAAGTGGATTGAAGATAACTATATCATCCAGACGATTGAGGAACTCCGGCTTAAAGTGCAGCTTGAGTTCATCATTGACAGCTTTTCTTCTGTCTTCAGGATCTTTGAACTCCATGATCTTGTTTGATGCGATGTTCGATGTCATGATAATGATCGTATTCTTGAAATCCACAGTGACACCTTTGTTATCTGTCAGACGACCGTCATCTAGTACTTGCAGGAGTGTGTTGAATACATCCGGGTGTGCTTTTTCTATCTCATCGAAAAGGACGACCGAGTAAGGTTTGCGGCGTACGGCTTCGGTGAGCTGACCACCCTCTTCGTATCCGACATACCCCGGAGGTGCCCCCACTAAACGACTGGCTGCATGTTTTTCCATATACTCACTCATATCGATACGGATAAGTGACTTTTCAGAGTCAAAGAGGAACTTTGCAAGTGTTTTTGCCACTTGCGTTTTACCTACACCCGTTGGTCCAAGGAACATAAAACTACCTATAGGACGGTTTACATCACTCAAACCTGCTTTATTACGCTTAATTGAACGTGCTACTGCTTTAAGTGCTTCTTCCTGACCGACAACTTCTTCTTTAAGCACATCTTCTATATGCAAGATCTTGTCTTTTTCGCTTTGAAGCATTTTGTTGACAGGAATACCTGTCCAACGACTAATGATACTTGCGATCATCTCTTCATCAACAGAGTTTTTGAGTAGTGTGCCCTCAGACATCATCTGTGCCCACTTCTCTTCTAAACTCTTAAGCTTCTCTTGTTCAGCAGGGATCTGTCCATATTCGATCTCGGCAGCTTTGTTGAAGTCTCCTTCACGTTTTACCTGCTCTGCCTGAGTTTTAAGTGATTCAATCGCAGATTTGACCTCTGCAATTTGGTTAAAGACCTCTTTTTCATTGTCAAACTGGTTCTGCAATGACACTTTTTTCTCTTCAAGGTCAGCCAACTCTTTTTCTATTTCATCAAGACGGGCAGCATTTTTTTCATTCTCTTCCATTTTGAGCGCTTCTTTTTCTACCTGAAGCGTACTTATTTCACGTTTCGCTTTGGAGAGATCTGTTGGTTCGCTCTCAATCTGCATTTTGAGTTCTGCTGCTGCTTCATCGATAAGGTCGATAGCCTTATCCGGAAGGAATCTGTCAGTGATATAGCGATCAGACAACTTTGCTGCAGATACCAACGCACTATCAGTAATGATGACATTATGGTGTGCCTCAAGTCTGTTTTTAATACCTCTAAGAATTTGTAAGGCCTCATTGATGCTGGGTTCATCCACTTTCACTGGTTGAAAACGTCTCTGTAAGGCAGCATCTTTCTCAAAATACTTTCTGTACTCTTTAAGTGTAGTTGCCCCTATAGTGTGAAGTTCTCCACGTGCAAGAGCTGGTTTGAGTATATTCGCTGCATCCATACTCCCCTCCGATGCTCCTGCACCTACTATGGTATGTATCTCATCAATGAACAAGATGACGTTGGCAGCTTCTTTGACTTCATCTACAATAGCTTTTAATCTATCTTCGAACTCGCCCCTATATTTTGCACCGGCAATAAGACGACTCATATCAAGTGAGATCACACGCATATTTTGAAGACTCAATGGTACTTCTTTATTTACAATACGCTGGGCAAGACCCTCAACAATGGCAGTTTTACCAGTACCAGGCTCTCCAATAAGAATAGGATTATTCTTGGTTTTTCTGATGAGTATCTGCATCATTCGTTGTACTTCCTCATCTCTGCCAATGACAGGATCCAATTCACCATCCAGTGCTTTTTGATTCAGGTCTATACCGTATTGAGCCAGTGCTTCAAGTGTTTCATCTCCGGATTGGGAGTCTATCTGCTTCCCTCCCCGAATAGATTCAAGTGTTTTTTTGAATTCTGAAATATCTACATATTTACCTAAAATATCTCTAATGAAACTCTCATTGGTATTGGCCAACAGCCATGCATCTACAGCAAGGTACTGGTCGCCATTTGCTGTCATGACACCTTCGGCATTCTGCAGCGAGCGTACTAGATTCTGTGAAAGCTTTATATTCTCTTTTGTCACTGTTGAAACAGTCGGCAGTTTGTTGGCAACACTTTTCGCCTCCAGTTCAATGGCAGCTTTATCTACATTCATTTTATTCAGTGCCTGATGCAGAATTGAACTGCTGTTTGTAAGCAATGCCCAAACAAGATGAATAGGTTCTACTTCCTGATTTTTATTATGTAACGCAAGTGATACCCCTGATTCTATGGTACCTTGCATTTGATTGGTCAACTTCTCTAATATACTCATGATGACTCCCTTCACTACTAAATTTTTATTTATTATACAACTTTAGTCATCTTCTGTCAAGTTTCTTTCGTAAATTTATTGAATATTTAAAAATAAACAGCTATTACCGTCATTACTGCCAGATGTTTAACTTGGATTTACCCTGTTAAAGTATACTGGCCAAAAGCAACCTCTTAGATGTTTTTAAATAAAATAATGAACTTAATTCTACGTTCATTATTTACGAAAGAGTACTATGATTAAAAAAAGTAAAAAAATTATTCTTAGCGGATTTCTCTCCACTTTAACTGCTGCCTATCTTTTTGGCAGTTTTGCACAAGCTGAAAGTACAGCTGTAAAGTCTACAGCAAAAGAAAAACTTGAAGCCTATATTAAATTTACCCAGATACTTAATGTGATAGAAAATGAGTATGTAGATGAAGTAAATACTACTACACTTGTAGATAAGGCTCTCAAAGGGCTTATGGCAAACCTTGACTCTCACTCTTCTTTCATGGATAAAAAATCATATAAAGAGCTCACTGTCCAGACCACAGGTGAATTTGGCGGCTTGGGTATCTCCGTAGGTATGAAGGATGGTGCTTTGACAGTGATAGCGCCGTTGGACGGCACACCTGCCTATAAGGCAGGGATAAAGGCTGGAGACATCATATTGAAGATAGATGATAAAGCAACGATCGGTATGAATATCGATGAGTCCGTTAAATTGATGAGAGGTAAGCCTAAAACAGATATCGTTTTAACGGTTATCAGAAAAAAAGAGCCCAAACCGCTTGAGATCAAGATCACAAGAGATATTATCAAGATCCAATCAGTCTATGTAAAAACCATAGATAAAAATATACTTTACCTTCAGGTGGCTTCTTTTGATCAAAAAGTAGTAGAAGGTGTGAAAAAAGCCATCAAAGAACACAATCAGACAGAAGGTATTGTTTTAGACCTGAGAAACAACCCTGGAGGATTGCTTGACCAAGCAGTCGGATTGGTCGATCTTTTTGTAAAAGAAGGCACCATAGTAAGCCAAAAAGGCAGAACCAAAGCAGAAAACATAGAATATAAAGCACATAAAGAAGAGAGCGACATCGGAATACCTATAGTCGTACTTGTCAATGGTGGATCTGCCAGTGCCAGTGAGATCGTATCGGGAGCATTGCAGGACTTCAATCGCTCCATTATTGTGGGTGAGAAGACATTTGGAAAAGGATCTGTCCAGATCGTTATGCCAGTAGGTCAAAGTGAAGCACTTAAACTTACCGTGGCAAGATATTATCTTCCAAGCGGCCGTACCATTCAGGCTATAGGTATAACACCGGATATTATTGTACATTCAGGTGAAATAACACAAAAAGAGGATCTTGCTTTTCTTAAAGAACGTGATCTTAAAAAACATTTGCAGAACGAATTGGAAAAAATAGAGCCTAAAAATAATTCAAAATCAGATAATAAGACTACATCATCTGAAAATAATGAAACGAAAAATGATAAAACCATCATTACAGAAGAACAACTTTATAAAGATGCACAACTGAAAAGCAGTGTAGATATCCTAAAAGCATTAATCATCACAAACAAAGGAAAGAAATAATGGCGAAAGATATGCTTGCAAAACAAACATTGGTCTATGAAGGTAAGGCCAAGAAGATATGGACAACAGAATATGAAGATCTTTATATTTCAGAGTTCAAAGATGATCTTACCGCTTTTAACGGTGAAAAGAAATCAAGTGAAGCAGGAAAAGGTGCATTGAACAACAAGATATCTTCAGAACTTTTCAAGTACCTTAATGAAAAAGGTATCCCTACCCATTTTGTAGAAATGCTTGATGATAACCATATGTTACATAAGAAAGCAGATGTGATCCTTATTGAAGTGATCGTTAGAAATATTGCCACAGGCAGCTTAAGTAGAAATCTCGGTATTGAAGACGGTAAAGTACTTCCGTTCACACTGGTAGAGTTTGACTACAAGAATGATGAACTTGGTGACCCGAAACTGAATGACCAGCACTGTATGATATTGGAATTGGTCAGAGATAGCTCGGAATTGGATTATATCCGTTATATGGCCAGAAGGATCAATACCCTGCTTAAATCTTTTTATGCAGAACGCAATCTTACACTGGTAGACTTTAAACTGGAATTTGGCAGAGACTTAAATGACAATATCATTCTTATCGATGAGCTAAGTCCTGACAATTTCAGGCTTTGGGACAGCCTAAGTGGTGAGAAAATGGATAAAGATAGATTTAGAGAAGGTTTAGGCGGACTTAAAGTCGCTTATGAAGAAGTATTAAACAGAATTTTGGGGGGAAAACAATAATGACAGCAGTAGTAAATGTATTTTTAAAAGAAGGTGTACTTGACCCACAGGGAAAAGCAGCACACCATGCACTTGCTTCACTTGGATTTGAAGGTGTAAAAGATGTACGTATAGGAAAACAGATCATTCTTCAATTAGATACAGAAGATAAGACAAAGGCCGAAGCTGAAGTAAAAGAGATGTGTGAAACACTTCTTGCGAACACGGTTATTGAAGATTATACGATCGAGATCAATTAAGATGAAAGTAGCAGTATTAAGATTCCCTGGGACAAACTGTGAATTTGATACCCAGTATGCATTTGAAAAATTAGGACATACAACCCAGCTTGTATGGCATGAAGATGAGAAACTTCCAGAGGGTATTGACCTTGTTGTAGTACCTGGAGGATTCTCTTACGGTGATTACCTGCGTTCAGGCTCTATTGCCAGATTTTCTTCTGTGATGAAAGCAGTTCAAGACTATGCCAAGGAGGGTGGTAAAGTACTTGGTATCTGTAACGGATTTCAGATCCTTACAGAAGCAGGTCTCCTTCCAGGTGCGTTAAAACGCAATAACAACCTTCACTTTATCTCCAAGCATCAAAATCTATGTGTGATCAACAATGACAATGCATTTTTAAATAAATGCGGCAAAGGTGAAGTACTCAATATTCCTATTGCACATGCAGACGGCAACTATTATATTGATGATGAAGGATTTAAGGAGCTTGAAGCAAATGGTCAGATCCTCCTTCGCTATTCTGATAAAGAAGGGAACCCTGTTGTTGTGAACGGTTCAGTCACTTCCATTGCAGGTGTATGTAATGAAGATAAAAATGTATTTGGACTCATGCCCCACCCTGAGCGTGCATTGGAAGCGATACTCGGTTCGGAAGACGGTATAAAAATGCTTCAAGGGTTTGAAGCATAATGTCATTTTTTCGTTCTGTAGGGCTTATATGGGTGATCATTTTTGCTCTAACTACCCTGCTAAGTGCACAGAATGAATACGAATACAGCTATATGCCTAAAAAGGTATATACAAATCAGCTCTTTCCTGTAACAGTAATAGATACTACACACCGTGAGGATCATCCTCGGTTTAAATTTGATGCTTCCAGTGAGATACATCCACTTTTTAAAGAGCCTTTGGTAGTGAGAAATGGTAATGACCGTTTTTATACGTTCTACTTCAAAGCATCCAAGAGTGATGTGCATATCCCAAGGCTTTTTATCGTATCTGATAGTCAGGATATTTCACTTGATCCGCAAATCATCTCTTTGGTTCCCCTTAAAAGCAGAGAGGATTTTTGTGCTGTTCTTGCAGCCGATATGAAAATAAAGAATCATCAGGTTTCAAATTATGATGAGAACCATCATTTGGTAACATTTTCGCTGGAAGCCTTTGAAGCGAATCTTGAAGATATGAAGTTAAACAATGTAGAAGAAT
Source organism: Epsilonproteobacteria bacterium (ex Lamellibrachia satsuma) (assembly GCA_003934925.1). Taxonomy (GTDB): domain Bacteria; phylum Campylobacterota; class Campylobacteria; order Campylobacterales; family Sulfurovaceae; genus Sulfurovum. Next base: position 2,181 of record JQIX01000045.1, on the reverse strand, counting down.
ATGGTATAGAACATCTTAAAAGAGATCATGCCAAGGTCGAAGCAGAATTTTATGTTGTCATTCCCCAGGATCAAAAACGTTTAAAGTTCACTTATTTCAATACGATCAAAAAACAGTATGTTTTTCTCCAAGTTCCTGTAGAACTTGAAGATGCATCTGTAACGACACAGTCAGATCTGAACCCCAAAGAAGACAGTTTTGATAAACTGAAGAAATATACTTTTATGGTATTAGTACTCTTTTTCCTTATAATGTTTTTATACAGAAGAGATTTCTTTTACCTGGTTTTGGGAGTGGTATCGCTTATTACATTATTGACCTTTTATATACCACACAAACAGATATGTGTCAAACAGGGAGCCCCACTCTATATATTGCCTACGAAGACAAGTACAATGAGTACGAAAGTGGATCAGAAATTCAACACGATGTTATTGGGTGAGCATGGTGAATTCAAGAAAGTGGAATATAAAAAAGGAATTATTGGATGGATCAAGAATGAAGATCTTTGCGAAAATTAGATTTTATTGGGCAGCATTGGTTATTGCTTTTGTTGTAGGAGTACTAATGATCCCTCTTATCATGATTTTTCCCAAGTATAAAGGTGCAATTATGCATCATCTTAATCGTGTGATCCTCTTTTTAGTGGGTGGAAAACTTGAGCAGGAAGGAGAGATGGATCCCCAGGCGAACATGATCGTGATGAATCATCAAGGTATTGTAGATATTATCGGTATGGAAGCTTTACAAAAAAGCCATCTCAGGTGGATAGCGAAGAAAGAGCTTTTTAATATGCCATGGTTTGGTTATCTTCTCAGATTTGGTGATATGATATCTCTCGACCGAGGGAACAAGGCAGGGTTGATCAAACTGTTGAAGGATACGAAAGAGACTGTAGAATCTAAGAACAGAGCCATAGCTATTTTCCCTGAAGGTACAAGAGCCAAAGATCAAACTTTGTTGCCTTTTAAACAAGGTACGAGCATGATAGCCAAGAAATTAGGCTTAAAAGTGCAGCCTGTCATCATTACAGGAAGTAAATGGTTAATTAATGAACATGACAGAACAGCACATAGTTCAACTATAAAATATCATTATCTTCCTACAATTGATGTAAAGGAAGCAGATAAAGACTGGTTTGAAAAATTGCATGATGATATGCAAAAGGTAATAGATGATGAATATACCAACAATCATTATAGCCGCTAGTGATTATTTGGTGGAGGACGGTACCGCCCTTCTCCCGGTATAAATCAGATATTTTTTCATACTGAATTTTACAAAATAAATAGGAAATAAATTGTCAACATTAATCCAAGAGATAGAAAAACACATTAAAAAACTGGTACGCCCTCTCAAAGAGACTGAAGTGCTCCTTGAAGTACTCAAGGTAAAACTTACAAAGAAAGAGTTTAAACTTTTAAAGGCATGGGCTGAAGAAACACCAATAGATGAGATCCGGGCAAAATTAAATCTGGATAAAGAACGTTATGGTGAGCTTTCTTCCAAACTCATCAAGAAACTCAATCAAGAGAAACTAAAACAAGAGATGTGCATCTAGCAGGATTTCATACAATATAAAGTCTTTTTGTTCTATCATATCATATAAGCGAATAGCTTAAACTAATTAAAGGATAAAAAATGGTCAATAAAAATAAAGCAAAAAAATACATTAAAAAGCAAGTTAAAAAGCAAATGGACAGTATGCTCAAAAAAGAGTTAAAGCAGGAGATCAAAAAGCATATAAAAGACTATAAGAACAAAGAAAAGAGTGAAAAAGGCAAAAAAGTAAGTAAAAAGAAATAAACTCTTCCCTTTTTGGGAAGCCATATTCTCTTTCAGATTTAAATTTTTGAATCACTGCAAAAATTTTCTATCAAATATAATCAGTCCTCTTTAAATTCACATTCCCCACTGTAATCATCACATGGAAATTCAATATATAAATGATTTGCCAGGTTTTCTGAAACAAAATCCCAGTTGATAAGATCCCACCACTTTTCAAGATACTCTGCTCTTGCATTTCTATAGTCTATATAGTCAACCCTGAAAAACCCACTTTCAACTAAATTGACTATTCTATACCATCTATTCTACCACAATCTTAAAAGTATCAGATAAAGGTCAGCATATTTTCCTCTCTGATCTCTCTCAATTTGTGTCAATAAATATATAACAAGT
>JQIX01000014.1 GCA_003934925.1 Epsilonproteobacteria bacterium (ex Lamellibrachia satsuma) | reverse complement strand
AATGTATATTATAGCTAAAAGCCCCGTATACAGGGCTTTATTAAGATGTTATGTGTGAAAAATATTGCTTATAGAAATTGATGTCAAGTACTCTAAGGTAGTATCTGTCTACGATAGAAATTAAGGGGTCTTTGGATAGAATTTATTGATTATTTAGGTGCGAAAGTTAAGTTAAATTATTTCCACCCAATACGTATTTTGCATTATTTTTTTCACCTGCTTGACACATTGTAGATAATGCTTGAGGAGAAGAAAGATAATCATCAGAATCTAACCTTGCCACCCATTGGAGATTTGGAAAGTTTATATCAGCAAAATCCAAAATAGTATTCCTCGCTCGCGAAGGTGTACCTGCATTAGCACTTATAACTAAAATATTAGGAAATAATAAAAAGTCCTGTATGGATTCCTTCCAATTATCTGTTGAAGAATCATCCAACAAAACAATAGCTACATCTGAAGAAAAGATATCTTGTTCCATGATGCTGATTAAACATTTTCGTATAGTATCTACACTGTTATGCATACACACACCAACAACAATTTTTTTATCAAACACATCCTTGTCAATAGGTGTATACACCAATGCACAATCCAATCTAGAAAGTATTTTACTAGGAGCCGGTGCTTGCATAGTACTATTCTTAGTCATTTTGCTTCCAATCAGCATAAAGATTTTCCCAACTCTTGGATGTCTCTTGTTTCATAAGAGGTTTTCTTAAATTCTTTGGCACAAAGTGTCCGTCTCGAAACCTACCACAGTATTGACAAAGTTTTTTGGCCAACTGCTCCATATTATCAGAATCATCAGGGAGATGATTATAGCCTATGGATTCTCCAAGAATACGATCTATACCGCCAGCAACAGCACAGGGGTAGTATCCCAATGGAGTTAACCCCATACCACACTCACTCATAATTGAGCACCCATTTGAATAGTCAGAAAATATATATTTTTTTTCATCAATAGGTGCCAAGTTAAAGGGACCGAAATCTACTTGAATTCTATTGTCTTTTTCCGAATTTTCTATCCATATTTCTTTAGGTATCTTTTTAATTATAGATTTTACTTTTTCGCCATAACCATTGGTCACTACTTCAATTGTACATGATGGGAAATAATTTTTATAACGAAGTAGTTCATCTACTATTTCAATAAAATGAGGATGCAATGTTGGTTCTCCACCTAATACTCTAATGCGTTTCCAGTACTTAGATGATTTAATTGATTCATCTACAAAATTTTGAATACGCCCAAGGGATATATGGAGCTTTTCTGGAGCCTGTGTTGATGAACGATTACAGTTATAACACATTAAATTACAGTCATAAGTAATATCTATTTCAATCATATCCCTGCTTCTAGTATACTGTGAACCAAAAAGTAAAGAAACTGGTTTAAGAACTCTTATAAAACGGTACATCGAAGCAAGCTGATATTTCAATTTTCCATATAGAAATAAAGACTCTGAAAAATAAGGTGACTTATTAAAACTGTTATTCTGTTTATTTAACATCCAAATCTCCAAAAAGGCTTTTTTGTAAAGGTTTATTGCTTCTAATTGTTGTAATTTCTTTTTCACTGATTTGAAAAAGTTTCCACGCTCTCTCAAAAAAAGTATTACGATCTTTTTCTTCAAAATATGTGCGATATAAATACCAAAACCAACGTAACCCTTCTACTTTTGATTTTGATTTAGGCAAAGATAAAGATAAATCATTTGAATCTACATACCAAGAAGATGTCCACTTGTTTGTATAGGAAATTTTTAAATCTGATAAACTGAGAATTCTAAATGCCAGATCACGATCATTGGTGCTCAGAAGACCATTTCTAAAACCTTTTACAGTCTTAAGTACCTCCAATGAAACAAAGGTATTAGACCCTTGCCAGCCAGGATTCCCGGTTAAAAAATCTTTTGGTACCAATTTGGATGGTAATGGTCTTGAATACAAAGTATTTTTATTTATTATTCTCAGTCCAGAGATAACAACATCAGCAGAATCCAGATTTGCTCTTATAAGATTTTCTTCAAGATGATTTGTATCCCATTCATCATCATCATCCAAAATTGCAATAAATCCATTAAACGAAGTTTCACAAATAAATTTAAGAGCACTGTTCCAAGCTCCTGCTACACCTTTAGTATAAATATTAGATAAGACTGTATACTCATTGTCTTCTAATATAGATTTTATTTCTTCTTCTTGTTTACCTGAAAATGGCACACTATCATTTACAATAACGATATGTTCAGGTTGAATAGTTTGCTGCTTAATTGATGGGAGTGCACGATCATAAAATGTTTCTCTCGTATTTTTAGTTGCAACAATAACAATACATTTTGACATTTTCTAAACTTTTATTTTTGGTAAAATTATAACAAGGTATTCCATTATTATTTGTTATGTTTAGTCAAAAAGTACAACGATTCACTATTTATAAATAAAGGGGACAGGCTACTTTTATCACTTTATGGCTCACCATGTGCTATATACTCAACCCAAAAAGCTTCCAGGTGACAACAACAATTCAACTCATAAATACAACAGTTTGGGGTGATTGCAATAGTGTTCTATCTCTAAATATTATTTGATGCAATAAAGATATTAAGAGTATCACCTGGCCACTTAACTCCAGGCATAGATAATTGATAGTAAATATCTACATTATTGTTATGTAATTTTTTTAATTTCTTTACAGCTTCTTCTTTATCTTTTTTTGTCGCTCTCCGTTGTAAAGAAATCCTTCTCTTTTCATATATTTTTCTTTCATCATCCATCTCTTTCTTCAGTTTGGGGTCTTTTTGATCATCTCTTCAGGTGGACATATGCCGACATTTACCTCTTGAGACAACAAAGCTTTATGATTTCACATTCAGCATCTCATTGAGACCGTCATACAGGCCATTCTTGTATTCACCGTCCTGCAGGGCAGTATGCAGCTTCATCTGTTCAATGAGCTTCTGCCTGAATTCTTCCCTGAGCCGCTTTTCCTCCTGAAGATATCTGAAGGTCAGTTCGCTCACATACTTCAAGGCACTGAGACGGCCTGCCCGATACTGCTCGCTGACTTTGAGCGTAGAGGTATTGAACTGGTAGTAGGTCAGCTGAGAGTAGCAATGCCTGCTGACAGTTTCAATGTATGATTTTGACGACGCATCCATAACTCTTCCTCTTGCTTTTATGGTAGTATGACGAAAAATAGGAGAGAGTATTGATTGTATGACAAATTGTCATAGAAAAGATTCCCGAATTCAAAAACACAAACAGCCACAATGGGATTTTATTGCCGCTACCTCAAGTTCATATTCACTTAATGAAACCAATTTTGGCTATATCTGCCACTTCAGAAGTAGCTACCAATTCATCAAGCTGTATTTTCAGCTCTTTATAGTGCTTCTCATGTTTTCTATCAATCTCTAAAAGTTGTTTGGCCAGAGCATTATAGTGCTTACTAAATTCTCGAAGTTTTTTGAAAGTACGAATAATATGTATTGTTGTTTGTGTTGCAATAGGACTACGCAAAACAGTTGCCAACATATAAATACCCTCTTCTGTAAACGCATAAGGCAACTTTCTAAGTCCCATGATTTCCTTATTGGATGTCGCAAATTGCGACTTCCAATCTTTCAGTTCTTTTTCTGTCAGTTGAAACATGAAATCATCCGGAAATCTGTCTAAATTTCTTTTAACCTGTTCATTAAGCCTTTTTGTTTCCACCTGATAAAGCACAGCTAAATCCCTATCGAGCATCACCTGTTGTCCACGCAGCGTTAATATCTTGCTACTTATCTCACTCTCTACTATCAAAGCATCCATAACCACTCCTCGTATAATAATACTTAGACAGTATAGTAAGAAACAGAGTGTGAAGATAAAAATATGTCAAAATGACATACTTTTCAGAGTTAAGTCAAAATCATTCAGGATGCTAAAAAAACCTTTAACCGTTTGGCATCTGCCACGGCGTAACCTTCCATATCGTTATTGAAATAAATATAGGTCTCTTTGCTGTTCTTTGTAAAGCCTTTTATATGTTCTGCCCACTCCTGCAGAGCTTCGTCGCTGTAACTTCCCTGATAATGGCCTGAAGGGCCATGCAGCCTGATATATACAAAATCACCGGTTGCAACCAAAAGAGGCTTTTTCTGCCCAAAATCATGCAGGCACAATGCCACTCTGTAGCGACGAAGCATCTCAATGATCTCATCATCGTACCAGCTGTCGTGGCGAAACTCTATCGCAAATCTATATCCCGACGGCAAAAGCTGAAGAAAGCTCTCCAGCAGTACAGTATCTTTGTGTAAAGAAGGCGGCAATTGAAAAAGAATGGCAGCCGTCTTTTGACGGATCGGCTTGATCAGGTGCAAAAAGAGGTAAAGATCGTCTTTTATGTTTTTTAACTTTTTATAATGGGTAATGACGCGCCAGGCTTTGAAAGAAAAAAGAAAATCATCCGGTGATCTTTGCACCCAGTGTTCTATGGTTTTGGCTTTTGGAAGATGGTAAAAGGTACTGTTCATCTCCACAGTTTTAAAATGCTGCACAAAATATTCAAGCCAGTGGTTTTTTGCCAAACCCTCCGGATAGAATACCCCGATCCAGTGGGGATAGTAAAAACCTGAAGTACCGATATATGCCTTAGCGGGCATAAATACCCATTAATTCAGCCTCTTCTATCAGATGTCCTCTCATGACCCCAAGCAGCTGCTCTTTGCTGAGACCCGGATCTAACTCAAGAGGAACATCCAGCGCGTAAAGTTTGATGAAATACCTGTGAGGCCTGTCAGGAGGGCACGGGCCGCCATATCCTGTTTTACCAAAATCGTTGATGCCCTGTCTGATGCCGTCAGCCAGCACCGGTGCGCCGGGAACATTTTCCGGCAATCCCTGCAGGTCAGAGGGTATATTGTAAGCTACCCAATGTACAAAGATGCCTGCCGGAGCATCCGGATCATCCATGATCAAAGCCAGAGAACGCGTACCCTCCGGCACATTTTCAAAGATCAGAGGAATCGAAATGTCACTCCCGTGACATCCATATTCAGAAGGTATCTGATCGCCATTTTCAAAAGCGGGACTTCGTACAAACATTTTAGATCCTTTCGCATAAATTGTGGACGCAGGCAGCATCAAAAGCAAAATTATAACTGACTTCATGAACCATCGTCTCATTCAAACATACCTTTCGCCTTCTCTTTACTGACTTTGATGATATCCCTAATTTAACTCCAAAGTGCAATTTTCATATTAAAAATCATACCTAATTTAGCTGAAGATGCTAATTCATCTTCATAAAATACTTCATACTGCTTCCTTCACTTTAGTGATTTTCTTGCATTAACCAGTTATCCGGGTTATTCGCGGATTGCAGTGCTATGCCCTGAAAAGGGGATAAAAAGTAATACATGGGAGTATTTCTGTGGTTCTTCCCATAGGTAACAGCAAGTAGAGTGTGGTTTGCGGTTTTGATGGACAGAAGGGTGAGCTACGAGGGATGCAGCCTAGCTGATGAAGCCTCTAAACCTTAAAGAAACCCTCTAAAGCCCAGTATAACGGTATTTGTAATGAGTTATTGTGAGTTGATGGCCGGGAGAGGGGGATTCGAACCCCCGGAGGTGTTACCCTCACCGGTTTTCAAGACCGGCACATTCGACCACTCTGACATCTCCCGACATTTTGAAGAATAGAATTCTATCTAAAAAAGATAAATTCCAGTTGATATAGTGGTACCCGGAGCCGGACTTGAACCGGCACGGTCACAATGACCGGGGGATTTTAAGTCCCCTGTGTCTACCATTCCACCACCCGGGCTTATGGGTACCATTTATTTTTAAATGTTTATGGAGGAGCCACCCGGATTTGAACCGGGGATAGCAGCTTTGCAGGCTGCGGCCTTACCGCTTGGCGATGGCTCCATACAATAAAAATAAAATAATTTATGGAGCGGGCGAACGGGATCGAACCGTCGACCCTAACCTTGGCAAGGTTATGCTCTACCGCTGAGCTACGCCCGCATTTCCATACCGATCCCAAGCATTAGCTTAAAATTGGAGTGAGATTATAGCCAAAAAAGTTTTTAAAGTAAAGAGAAAAACATTGCATTTGACATAAAAGAGGCATTATCCTCCTTTTTTTGAGAATCAAAGTGCTATAATCACTAAAATTTTAGTATAAAGGCTTTTCAATGAGAAGTGACGAAATAAAACAGGGGTTCAGTAGAGCACCTCACAGAAGTCTGCTCCGTGCCACCGGTGTAAAAGAAGAAGATTTTGATAAACCATTCATTGGTGTTGCCAACTCATTCATCGAGATCATTCCGGGACACTTTTTCCTGAACAAAGTAGCCGAAGTAATCAAAGCAGAGATACGAGCGAACGGCTGTATCCCTTTTGAATTCAATACGATCGGTGTAGATGACGGTATTGCCATGGGGCATGACGGTATGCTCTACTCTCTTCCAAGCCGTGAGATCATTGCAAATTCCATAGAGACGGTCATGAACGCACATAAGCTTGATGCGATGATCGCTATCCCGAACTGTGACAAGATCGTTCCGGGGATGATCATGGGTGCCCTGCGTGTGAATGTACCAACAGTATTTGTTTCCGGCGGACCAATGGCTGCAGGACATATGAATGACGGTACCCCTATAGATCTCGCGACGGTATTTGAAGGGGTTGGAGAGTTTGAAGCCGGGGAGATCACCGAAGAAACGCTTACAGAAATGGAATGTAATGCCTGCCCAAGCGGAGGGTCCTGTTCGGGAATGTTTACTGCAAACTCCATGAATACACTGATGGAAGCCATGGGGATCGCCTTGCCAGGGAACGGAACCATCCTTGCATTGACGCCAGAGCGAACAGAGCTTTACAAAAAAGCCGCCAGACGCATTTGCGAGATCGCCAAATCCAAGGCCGCGGAACAGGGAAAATACAGAATGAGAAACATTCTCAACGAAAATGCTGTTCGCAATGCCTTTGCCGTGGATATGGCAATGGGCGGTTCTTCAAATACCGTACTTCATATGCTTGCCATCGCCAAAGAAGCTGAAGTTGACTTCAACCTTGAAGATATCAATATGATCAGTAAGCGTGTTTCACATATTGCCAAGATCTCCCCATCATTGACGACTGTCCATATGGAAGACATTAACAAAGCAGGCGGTGTCAATGCCGTAATGCATGAAATGCTGAAGCGGGGCAATGACGTACTGCTTGACAATCTCAGTATTACAGGTGAAACACTTTATGAAAAAGTTAAAGATGCAAAGATCCTCGATACAAATATCATCCATACTATTGACAATCCTTACTCTGAAGTGGGTGGACTGGCTATCCTGTATGGCAACCTGGCAGAACAGGGTGCGGTCATTAAAACTGCCGGGATCACCGGAGACAGGGTATTTACAGGTACTGCCGTATGTTTCAACTCCCAGGATGAAGCTATCAAAGGCATCATTAACGGCAAAGTCAAAGCGGGCAATGTCGTAGTCATACGCTATGAGGGTCCCCGCGGAGGGCCGGGAATGCAAGAGATGCTAAGCCCTACCAGCCTCATTATGGGTATGGGTCTCGGGGATGATGTAGCGCTTATTACTGATGGTAGATTTTCCGGAGCTACCAGAGGGGCAAGCATCGGGCATGTGAGTCCTGAAGCGGCAGAAGGCGGTATGATCGGCCTGCTTGAAGATGGAGATGAAATACATATCGATGTAGATAACTATATCCTGGAGGCAAACCTTACGTTTGAAGAGATCGCAGAGAGAAAAGACCGGTTCAAACCGATCGTCAAACCGCTCAAGAGCCGATGGCTTAGACAATACAGAGCGTTAGTCACAAATGCAAGCAACGGCGCAGTACTGGAAGCAGAGTAATTCTGCTGAGTGCTGAGTGCTGAGTGCTGAGTGCTGAGTGCTGAAATTTACCATGCTTTGTAAACTCTGTCAAGTTTTTGAAATCATTTTTGTAAAAACAGGAATAAAAATTTAATCAATCATAAAATTTAGGGAAGATATTTAAGAAGAATTGGGGAGCAGGAGCTCTCCGGAAGAAAAAATTTGGATCAGGAAGCTACCCTTCTTCCACATTTGAACCGTTGGCTGTAAAAAGGTTTCTTCAGGCTCGTAATCACCACTTTATGCTTTGCTGAGCTGGCATGAATGAATTTATTGTTCCCAAGATAAATACCTACATGATTCACATATCCTCTTCGTCTTTTGGAAGTATCAAAGAAAATAAGATCCCCTGGTTTCAAATGGCTTCTGCTGACATATTTCCCGTATTTTGACTGAGCGATCGCTCTTCTTGGAATAGTGATCCCGTTCTTTTTGCACACATAAGAAGTAAGTCCCGAACAGTCAAAAGTATTTTTCTGCCCTACGGCACCCCAGACATATCTTCTTCCAAGTTTCTTTTTGGCAAGGTCTATGAGCTTTTTGCCTTTTACACTGCTTTTCCCATGAAAAGAAATATCATTTGAAGCAAATTTTTGATTTTTTGCTGCTTTTTTCTTAACTGTTCTTTTAGACTTTATATGCATAAGCGCTCTGGCCAACTTTTTATCATTTTGTTTATTTTTACTTTTGGCTATTTTGATCTTCTTGCTTTTAACATAAGCACTGCCAGGAATCTTCAATGCTCTTCCCAGTTTAAGTATTTTACCTTTTTTAAGACCGTTGGCTTTTCTTATTTTTGCGATGGTCGTATGATGCTTGCGGGCGATCGAAGAGAGGGTGTCGCCGCTTTTTATGATATATTTTGCCGATCTGGAAGATCTTTTGTTGTTTACTTTTTTATGGCTTGCTCTAGCAATTTTTTTATGCTTGCTCAGTTTGGCAGCCTTCGCTACTTTCTTCTTTTTGCTTAAAGAAGACATATCTTTAGGAACCGTCAGGACTTTCCCCAGTTTCAGTATTTCACCTTTTTTAAGACCGTTTGCTTTTCTTATTTTTACGATGGTCGTATGATGTTTATGGGCGATCGAAGAAAGGGTGTCGCCACTTTTAATAGTATGTTTAACTGTTTTTGCAGATGCCTGCAAACTGACAGCACCAAGTGCCAATATCAACAATAATGCATATAGTTTTTTCAATAAGTTCTCCTCATCCCTTAAAGTTCAAAGTATGGATTCTAATATCCATACTAAAAAATATATGTAATTTTAACTACATATAATTAATAAAAAATAAATGCGAAGTTAAACTTATCTTAAATTCTTGTTCCATCATAGTCTTATTTTCTTTGTCGTAATGCTTTTGCAATATACTCACCTACTCTTAATGCATTGGCATAGATCGTCCATGTATAGGGAACCGACCCGCCTGTAGGCATAAAACTGGCATCTGCAACAAAAAGATTTGGAAGATCATGCGCTTGGCAATATTTGTTCAGCACAGAAGTCTTGGGATCATTTCCGAAACGGCATCCCCCCGCTATCAGGTTTTGAGGAGGAACCGAAGAGACCGAACTGTAAATATTTTCAGCTCCCATCTCTTCAAGTACCTTCTCGCATTTCTTTGCAATGTATTTTCCAACTTCCAGGTCATGAGGATGTGCTCCCAGCCGCAGTTTCCCGACAGGCATACCGTACTTGTCTTTATGTGTTTCATCAAGACTTACAAAACAGTCATCATTGGGAAGCCAGTCATTGAATATTTCAAAACGGATATTCTTTTGCCCGGTAAACTGTTTCACAAGCTTTTGTCCCAATGCTTTACCCCATACCAGCCTGCCCTCTTCATTATTATGCTTAAGTGCACGGGAGATAATATTCTGATGCTCAAACATGAACTCGACCGAGCCGCCTTTGAATTTTCCATCCCACCAGTCGTCTATGAAATACCAGTCCATGATGGAACGGTTGACGAACAGTCCGGTTTTCATCAGATCTTCAAATTTGATCTCTTTGAGACTTTCCTGATGCAGTTCACCCTGTCCTGACCCTCCTGCTGAAAAGATCAGATTTTTTCCCAATTCCCCACTGCTGTTGGCAAGTCCGTGAGGATGATGTTCATTGGCTGAATTAAGCAGCAGTCTTGCACTTTCATGTGCCTGTGCTGCAACTACGAACATCTTTGCAAAGATCTTTTTCTCTTTGCCTGTAATGGTGTCTACAACAACCGCATACTCCACCTCATCTTTTTTGCCGGCATGAAGGTACTTGACATAGGTATTACTCATCAGTGTAAGATTCCCTGTAGCAAGAGCAGGCTTCAGGAGTGCTTCTCTTGAACTCCCTTTTGCACCGGAACTGCATCCATAGCTTCCGCAGAAATTGGAGTAGTAACAGGCATTGCGGTGCCCCTTGTCCTGCGAAAGTACGGCACGCGGTGTCACCAGCGGAACTATATCAAGTGCTTTACAGCTTTTATCGATGAGCTTCACTACATCATTCTCTTTGGTTGGAGGCTGAGGGAAATCAGGGGTGCTTCTGGGTGGCTCGAAAGGATGTTTCTCATATTTTCCGGAAATGCCTATAAGCTCTTCTGCCAAAGTATAATAAGGCTCCAGTTCTTCATAACCAATAGGCCAGTCTGCGACATTCGCCCCTTCGATCTTTCCATATTTGCTTTTAAGCCTGAAGTCATCCGGATGCATACGATGCAGCATTCCACTCATCAGATTGGAGGATCCTCCTACGATATTGCCGTTCCAGAAACTCCAGCCTGACTCATAAGTAGGTGTAGTTACCCACTCACCATCCACCTTTTCTTCTATGGTATGATATTCATCAAAAAGATTCGGGGTCACTATATCCCTGCGGCAGTATGCCAACTCGTCTTTGGAGAATTCATCCCGTTTAATGAGCCGGCCCTTTTCCAGAACGGCTACTTTATACCCTGCTTTACACAGTGTATATGCTACAGCCCCTCCGCTTGCACCCGAACCCACTATAACCGCATCATACTTCATAGCTCTATATACCTTGTAGTCGGTCTTGGGCGTCCGCCATAAGACCCAAGGGCTTTCCACCCTGCTTCCTTTATATTGGAACCGTAAACAGGGTCGCTCAATATCCCTTCCATTGAGAGGATCATAATACGCGAAAGCCAATTGCTGCCATAGTTGGTCTTTTCATAGCTTCTCAAAGCTCTCTCTTTTTCTTCACTTGACAAAGAAGAGAACTGTCCTTTTTCACGGATCTCCAACTCTTTTGCTCCTTCAATGACAAATGCTCTGATATCTTTATCGAATGTCGGGTGTGACACTGTTTCAAGCAGGAACTGTGTTGTATTCATAGATCGGGCGGACGGCAGTTTACTTCCTTCGGGAAAAAGATGCTGCTGTACGGAGCGGATCGTTTTTTCTACCTCTTTTAAAGACTTGCCAAATTCCCTGCTGCTTTTCCCTATTAAAGGAGAAGATATCCCTAACAGTGATCCCAAGATCAAAAAATTTCTTCTTTTCATTAATTTGCTTCTTTTTTTCTAATCATAATCAAACTTTGTGCACTTTAAGTGCAACAGGTTACACAGAGGTTGCACACATATAAGATTATACTTGTATCTGTCTAAAGGGTAGCTCATACTCTTAAAGCCGGATGATGCGATTCTATTGCATCATCCGGATTAAATCAAAGATAGGAGACAACGATGAAAAAAATACTTCTTAGCACAGTGCTTGGATTTGCTCTGATATCATTAACAGGATGTAATGGCTATCAAAATGGAGTTACTGCCGATACAAAAAAAGCCGAAGTTCCTGCAAAAAAATGCCAGGCTGGAAAATGCGGTGAAGGGAAATGCGGAAGCAAATAATCTTCTAGGAAAGATACAAATATGATGAAGGAGGTATATGATGCTAAAGAACATATATCCGCTCGTAAAAAATATTCTAAGCCACGGACAGAGCCTTTCTCTCTTTTTGGCAAGGCTTGCTGTAGCTTACGGGTTCTATGAGCCAGCTATGCAAAAATGGTCCGATATAGACAGTGTTGCTACCTGGTTCGGATCCATAGGGATCCCTTTCCCGACACTGAATGCCTACATGGCGGCGACTACAGAGATCACCGGTGTCGTACTTCTGAGCCTGGGACTCTTTACACGACTGATCTCTATTCCGCTTATGGTCGTGATGGTCGTAGCGATCGTTACTGTACATTTGCCAAATGGTTTCAATGCAGGGAACAATGGATTTGAAATTCCGCTCTATTACATGCTGTTCCTGGCGATCTTTGCTTCATTCGGAGCCGGAAAATTAAGTTTGGATCACCTTTTATTCGGTGACGAACAATAACAAAGGATATAAAATGAAAAAATTACTTCAATTAGGACTCATAATGACTGGCGCGTTGGCTCTTACCCTTACGCTTGCAAATGCAAAGTGCAACAATGCAAATAATGAAGCACCCATAATGAAATGCGAAAGCGGGAAATGCAATACGGGTAAATGCAACAAGGGTGGTATGGGTATGAAAAAAGAGATGAATGCAACCAAACCGTCAACGGAAAAACCAGCACCTGTAAAAGGAAAATGCGGTACAGGCAAATGCGGATAATCACTAAAACTGATTTCCAAATATCTCCCTCCACTGCCATCTCCTTTTTCAGGTGATGGCAACTTCACTTTTCTTCCACAAATCATTGTATAATACATTTATATTCTCATAAAGGTACCTAAATGAAACAAATAATAATGGCAATGATCCTTGTATTCTCTTTTTCAGGCTGTCAAAGTGACAAAGAAAAACAGGCACAGCATGATGCCCAGGTAGCACAAAAAGCAAAGGCAGAACTTCTTGCAGAGATCAAAGCCAAAAATGAAGAGGAAGCCCGTAAAAGAATGGAGGCCCAAAAGAATAGTAAACTATCCAAAATAGGCATTACCACGGAAGATAACAGGATCATCATTGATACCAATAAAACAAAAGGCTTTTTCAAAGAGTTGGCGACAAAAATGAAAGATAAAATGAACAAACTCTCCAAGGACTTTGAAAACGGGATGATCAAAGACAAAAATGCCGGTATTGAGGTAGATGAGACACATATCAATATAGATTTGAATAAAACTAAAAGTTTTCTTGACAATTGGGGCAAAAAAATGCAAGGATTCGTCAAAGAGTTTGATGATATTGCAAAAGAGATCAACAATACCACTACACAATAAAGGATAATCATGCAGCAAATAGATATGAATTCGGATGAATTTCAGGCTGAACTGGAAAAAACATGGGGATTTGTAGAGAAGGTCAATAAACAGTTCGGTTTTGTACAAAACCCGAATGAAGAGGTCAATGAAGGCGTCGCGATGGGACTTGCACGGAACAAACTCATTTATGGTAAAAGGTTCTGCCCCTGTTTCATGGTCATAGGAGAAACCAAAGAAGAACAAAAAGCAGCCGATAACCGTATCTGCCCCTGCAAACCTGCTTTGGAAAAAGAGATCCCTGAAGATGGGCTTTGCCACTGCGGGATCTTCTGTACCCCGGAGTATGCTTCAGCACAACAGAAAAAAGATGAAATAGAAGAGATCGTACACAAACACTCCAAAGGATTGACAAAAGAACAGGCACAGGCATTGCTGAATGAAGAGCAGCTTGACGGTGATGAACTTGAAGCACTTATAGAGGCACGAAGTCTGGGGATGGTAGATTTTACACTCATGGACGTTCGTGAGTTTATGGAATTCCAAATGGGACACATTGTCGGAACCGATATACTGGTACCTACTTCACAATTTTATGCCAAGATAGAAGAACATAATGACAAGAAACAAACTCCTGTCATCGTATATTGCCACACGGGAAGCCGTAGTTTCCAGGTACAGCATGCGATGAAATCACTCGGCTTTGAACATGTTAGCAACCTGCGCCCGGGGATCATTGCTTATGCTGGAGAAATTCAGAGAGGGTGATGGAAATTAGAAATTAGAAATTAGAAATTAGAAATTAGAAATTAGAAATTAGAAATTTTTTCAAAATAGAGTTGTTTTGTCAAGGAAATTAGTAGTCACGACAGTGGTTGTGCTTTTTTCTTTTGGGTTCGTTTCTCTTTTTTTGCGCACGAAAAAAAAGAAAAGGAACAAAGGGAGCTTAATCCAAGTTCAAACAAAAATAAATTTAATGGATAAATAAAAAGGGGAGAGGAGCCGAAACTCCTCAAAAGATAGTTCTGGCACTAAATGCCGACATCTTTTTTGCTAAAGCAAAAAAAGATGCTACAAATTACTTAGCAAGTGCCGCTTTAGAAGCATCTGCAACTTTTGTGAAACTCTCAGGAGCATTCATTGCCATATCAGCAAGAATTTTTCTATCAAGTTCGATATTTGCAAGCTTAAGACCATGCATGAATCTTGAGTAGTTCATGTCATTCAATCTTGCAGCTGCATTAATACGAACGATCCAGAGTTTTCTGAAATCTCTCTTTTTCTGTCTTCTATCTCTGTAAGCATATACTAATGAACGCTCGAGTTGTTCTTTCGCTTTTCTGAAGTGTTTTCTTCTGCCGCTGTAGAACCCTCTAGCTTGTTTTAATAGTCTTTTATGACGTCTGTGTCTTACAACACCGGTTTTTACTCTCATGGTTTTCCTTTACCGTTTTCTTTTTTTAGAAATAGGTGTCAAACATTCTCTCTGTTTGAACTTGCCCCTGACCGGGGGAATATAGTTTATCTAACTAAAATGAATTAGTTGATCATCTCTTTAATGTTTTTTGCATCTGCAGCATCAACATGCTTAGAACTTCTCATTTGTCTATGGTGTTTACCATCTACTTTTGTAAGAATGTGGCTTCTATACGCCGTTCCTCTTTTGATCTTGCCGCTTTTTTTGATCTTAAAACGCTTGACAGCGCCTTTAACACTTTTCATTTTTGGCATATGCTTACTCCCTTGATAGATTTTTCATGCCAATGGCTTGACATAAAATGGGACGGTATTATACCCAAAATTTCTAAAAGATTTATAAAACAGGTACAAAGGAGGATTCTAACCCTATTTGTGATAGAATCCTAATAATAAATCAAGAGGTCTCATGAGTGGATAAAGCAAGCGAAATACTTTCTCAAAAAAAGAAACTTTTAACAGAGGTTTACTTTGATCTGCAACGCTATTTTGAGAAAAAATATGGGAAAGATGCTCTCGTTCTTATGGAGATAGGCACTTTTTTTGAAGTCTATGAAGTAAACAACGATGATCTCAAGATCGGCAAAGCCAAAGAGGTAGCCGAACTTCTGAATATCCAGCTCACACGAAAAAGCAAAGCTGTTCTGGAAAATTCCGTTTCAAATCCTCTGCTTGCAGGCGTACCTGCCGTTTCTCTTGACAGGTACCTCTCCAGACTGATAGCAACCAAAAAATATACGATCATCGTAGTGAAACAAAAAGGCGAGATGCCTAATGTAAAACGCTATGTTTCCAACATTATCTCTCCGGGTACGAATTTTGAATATCTTTCAGAACCCAGCGAAAACAACATCGTTTCCCTGATGATAGATGAAAATGCAGGGATCTACTCGGTAGGCTATGCCGCGATAGATGTAAGTACCGGTAAAACCATCTGTAACGAGATACACTCTACCCGTGATGACAGGACTTATGCCCTGGATGAAGCCTTTAACCTTCTGCAGACCTACACCACTTCTGAAGTCATCATCACACTTGAAGGCAAAGAGATAGACAGAGAATGGCTCATACATTACCTGGAACTGAATTCTCTGCACTATTCTGTTAACACAAAACGTTTCAGGATCAACTTTCAGAACGAACTTTTTACACGCATCTTTGAGATCAACTCCTTTCTCTCTGCTATTGAGTTTCTTGATCTTGAGCGTTACCCTTATACCACAGAAGCATTGACAGTACTCATAGACTTTATCATAGAACATGACGAGAGTATTATCGAGAAGATGAACAAACCCCAGTTCCTTGGGTCCAACCGCTATATGTATATCGGGAACAATGCTATGGAACAGCTCTCTGTCATTTCGAGGGATCCTGCGGATATAACTCTGCTTGACCTTATAGACAAGACTTCTACCGCTTTTGGGAAACGTCTGCTTAAAGAACGGTTGCTTAATCCCATTTGTGACAAAGCTCTTTTGGAAGAACGTTATGACCTGACGGAAAAGCTCTTGCCGAACATCGACCGTTTTGAAACCCACTTGAAGCAGATCTATGATCTTGAGCGTATTGCAAGGCGCATCAAACTGCGAAAGCTGCATCCTGTCGAACTGACCTATATAGCCATGTCCCTGGAATCCATACTCAAACTGCTTGAAGATGCACAGCACAATGGACTCGATATAGAAAGCAAACTTTTTGATGATGCCAAAGAGATGCTGGGTGTCCTTGAAGAGACCTTTGAACTGGACATCTGTGCACGCTTTCGCATAGAACAGATCAATGACAATATTTTTAAAAACGGAGTGTACCCTGCTATTGACACCCTTGTCAAAGCACAGAAAAAAGAGGTTGACAAAATGCAAAGCGTAGCGGAGCATGTGGAATCTCTTTTCGACTCTAACAAGCTTTTCTCAGGAGGCCATACAAAATACACGACCGTAGGTTACCTTGAAAGTGAAGGCTATTTCATCAATTTGACCAAAAACAGGTTCACTCTCATAGAAAAAGTTTTAAAAGACTCTTTTGTCACGATTGACAACCAACACCACTTTTTTAAAGATTTCCACTATAAATACCTTAAAAATGCCGTCAAAGTCCAGGCGCCTCTTTTTGAAGAGATCACTCGCTCCTACGAGACCGCCCAGGTAAAACTTGTTTCTCTTGTCAAACAGCGGTATACAGAGAGTCTTGATGTTTTGGAAAACAGATTTTCACTTCTGCTCGATAAGCTTATTGCCTTCATTGCCAACATCGACGTAGCGATCTCTAATGCCAAATGTGCCAAAAGCATGAATCTTACACGCCCCCTCATAGAAGAAGGGAACTTTTATGAAGCCATTGCTTTGCGTCATCCCATCATAGAGGCAAATGATGAAAGAGGCATCTATGTACCCAATGATATCTTTTTAGGACAGAACGATCATACCGAACACAACCACATCACGCTCAACGCCAGTGACGGAGAAGATATTTTTGGCATATTGCTTTACGGTATAAACTCTTCAGGAAAGTCTTCCTTGATGAAAAGTATAGGGCTCTCTGTGGTTTTAGCACAAGCAGGCTTTTTCGTTCCGGCTGTAGAGCTTCGTTTTGGACTTTATGATAAACTCTTTACACGTATCGTTTCAAAAGACAACCTCTATAAAGGACTATCTACTTTCTCGGTTGAAATGATGGAGCTCAAGAATATCTTTAACCGTGCAGATGAGCGCTCTTTGATACTCGGCGATGAAATAAGCCAGGGAACAGAAACAGAATCTGCCCTTGCCATCGTCTCAAGTGCCATTTTAAAGCTTATCTCGCTCAGATCGACCTTTATCTTTGCTACGCATCTGCACCAACTGGGAAGCATCTCGCAGTTACAAAACCTGAAACATCTTATCTTCCTGCATTTGGGTATTAGATATGATGAAGAAAATGATGCACTCATTTACAACAGGGTTTTACAGCTCGGAAGAGGTGATAGCCTTTATGGGCTTGAATTTGCAAAATCTCTTCATATGGACAAGGAGTTCCTGAAAACGGCACAGACCATCAGAGAGGCCCTGAACCATTCCGAAAGCGACGTTAAAAAACTGCGCAGACAAAAAAACAGCAAGTACCATAAAGATCTTTATTTGAGTAAGTGTGCCCTGTGTGATGAGAATGTAGAAGATGTGCATCATATTGCCGCACAGAAAGAAGCGAATGATGGCGGTCACATAGACCATTTCCATAAGAACCACAAGTACAATCTCATACCACTCTGCAAAAAACATCACCATATGGTACATGAAGGGAAAATTATTATTTCAGGCTTTGTAATGACATCCGAGGGGTTAAAATTGCATTATGAGACAAAAGAGTAGCCGCCTCTGCATTACACCATTCTGAATTTTCTTCAGAATGACGCAAAAAAGAAAGTATATTATTATTTTTTCAGAGGGGTAACATACATATTGATGTATCTACCCTCCTGATGTGCATCTTTTTCAAGATGTCCGACATCTTCAAGCATAGGCCATACTTTTTTAAGTACATCTATACCCCATTCCGGATTTGCCATTTCACGTCCTCTCAGGAATACACGCAACTTAACGTGTTTTCCTTTTTCAAGGAACTCTCTGGCATGTTTGACTTTATAGGCGATATCGTTCTCTGCTATCTTGCAAGAGAACTTCACTTCTTTTACCTCGATCTTTTTTTGGTTCTTACGTGCTTCTTTTTTCTTTTTTTCCAGCTCGTATTTATGTTTTCCGTAGTCCATCACTTTGGCAACAGGAGGTTTTGCATCCGGAGATACAAGTACCAGGTCAAGCCCTTTTTCTTCAGATATCTTTAACGCTTCAGCTCTGGAAATAATGCCGAATTGCTCACCATCATCACCCAGTACCCTTAGTTCATTTGCTCTGATGGCGTCATTCATAATGACATCATCACCCTTTTTTCTACCTCTGTTTCTGTCGTTTTGTCTACTCAAATTTTACCTTCTTGAAGTTGTTTGGTTAATTTTACCATAAATTCGTCTTGTGTAAGATTATACTGTTCTTTCGCTCTTCTGTCACGGATCGCCACTGTTTTATTGTCTACTTCTTCATCACCGATGATCACAACATAAGGCACACGCTGCTTTTCAGCTGTACGGATACGTTTGTTAAGACTGTCGTTTTTGTCATAGACTTCAGCATCGATATCTTCAAGAAGCAGAAGTTTCTTAAGCTGTTCGGCATATATTACATGGCTGTCTGATATCGGAACGAAGATCACCTGTACCGGAGAAAGGAAGAACGGGAATTCGCCGGCATAATGCTCTGTCAGGATAGCGATAAAACGCTCAAAGGAACCAAGGATCGCTCTGTGGATCATTACCGGGTGATGACGTTCATTATCTTCCCCTACATATTCTGCATCAAAACGTTCCGGCAGGTTAAAGTCGACCTGAACCGTACCGCATTGCCACTTGCGCCCCAGTGCATCCGTGATCTTCACATCTATTTTGGGACCATAGAATGCTCCGCCGCCCTCATCGATGGTATACGGCAGATTATTCTCTTCAAGGGCTGCTTTTATACCGTCTGTTGCAAGTTCCCATACAGCATCATCCCCGATAGCTTTTTCCGGCTTGGTCGCTACTTCCATCGTATAGTTAAATCCGAAGAGGCTCATCACGGTATCAACAAATTCAACCACTTCCAGGATCACCAGCTTGATCTGCTCAGGTGTACAGAATATATGCGCATCATCCTGCGTAAATTCTCTTACGCGTAGAAGTCCGTGAAGTACTCCGGATTTCTCATGTCTGTGCACCACACCGTATTCATAATATTTAAGCGGTAGATCACGGTAGCTCTTCCCTGTTTGTTTGAATATCTGAATATGCCCGATACAGTTCATCGGCTTGATACCATACTCCTGCTCGTCTATCTCCGTAAGATACATATTCTCACCATAACAGGCATAATGTCCGGAGGTATGCCACATCTGCGATTTAAGGATCTCAGGACCGCGTACGGGCTCATAGCCTCTGAGTCTGTGTGCTTTGTGAAGAATAGCTTCAAGTTTGTTACGGAGTCTGGCACCTTTTGGCATCCAGAACGGTAATCCTGCTCCTGCCTCTTCATTGAACATAAAAAGTTCCATCTCCGTCCCGATCTTGCGGTGGTCACGTTTCTTAGCTTCTTCCAGCATCGCCATATGTGCCTTAAGCGACGCTTTGTCTGCAAACGCAATACCATAGATACGTGTAAGCATTTCGGCATTCTCATCACCGCCAAGATAAGCCCCTGCGACTCTTGTAAGTTTGAAGTTATTTAAAAAACGGAGTGCCGGTACATGAGGGCCGCGGCAAAGATCTTCGAACTCCCCTTGCTTATAGATGGAGACCGTTTCATCCGGTATACGTGAAAGTACAGCCAGTTTCAAGTCATCGTTCGCGAACTTTTCAAGAGCTTCAGCTTTGCTGATCTCATATTTCTCGATCTTATACTTTTTCTTGATAAGTTCCTTCATCTTCTTTTCAATGGTCTTAAGATCGTCTTCTCTGATCTTTTCATTTACTCTGAAGTCATAATAGAATCCTTCATCAACCACAGGTCCGACAAAGAACTGTGCATCCGGATAAAGCTCCTTGATCGCCTGTGCCATCAAGTGTGCCGTAGAGTGCCTGATGATCTCAAGCGCTTTGTCACTGTTATCATACTCTATAGGTGTTGCACTGCAGTTCTCCCCTGCACTCTGTGTATCTATAATATTACCCTGGTCATCCAAATAACCGATTAGATTTTCACTCAAATTAAGCCTTTATATATCGCAACTTACCGTGTCACGCGTTAAAAATGCGGCTATTATAGCTAAAATTAACTTTTAATGCCACGATAGAACATATGGTTTACATTTGATTTTTGTGCCTCACGCATCGCTTCATCTGCACATTTACCCAAAATCATCTCATTTTGTCCATCTTCCGGGTAAAGCGCAATCCCTATCTTTGGCTCAATACGGATATTCCTATTGTTGATCCTATAAGTATCTACGATCCTATCTTCAAGTTTTTTGAGGTATTTGCGTAAAAATACCCTCTGCCTTGTATTGATAATCACAAATTCATTACCCCCCAATCGGGCAAAGAAATCATCAGTATCAAGATTTTTCTTTATTTTATTGACTACTTCCTGTATCAATTCATTCTCCATCTGATCCTTTTCGTTGCTAGTTGCAATCTCTTGAATGGAAATAAACAGTAAGGCAAAATATTTTTTTTTCTTTATCATCTCTTTGATTTTATGCTTGTAGACCTCCTTGTCTACTACGCCTGCAACTTGCGCCTTTGGTTGCACGGATGTATTGTTGCTTTCTTCGGTCAAAGAAGAGTCTGCATACTCCTGATTTGATCGAATCATTATTTTTATAGACAAAAGGGGAACTAGCAGTGCGGTTACACCAAAAGCGATTACAATATCATAATGCTTAAACCAATAATCAGAATAATTTATCAGCAAGCCCAAAGAAGCGATACAAATTAAACTGCTGCTATAAAAATATCTTAACCCATAATTAATACTGCTTTGCGCCACAATAAGTACATAAACAGGAAGAAAATAGATACCCTTCTGTTCAAGGATTTTAATCAAAAACATCAGTATAAGCATATCCGACAGAAGCAACACATTTTTTCTAAGAGATACTAGTAATCCAGGTTGATAAACAATAAAAGCATAATACAACAAAGATACAAGTATTAATCCGCCAAGAATAAGCTGTACCATTTTTATGTCAGGAAATATTTCTGGGCTTATAAGAAAGCTTGCAAAGGTAAATGCAAACAAAACGGCAAGTCTTGTCCCTGCAGACATTCTCTCTTTATAGTAGCTCATATTGTCTATTGGCATTTTACTCTCCATCTCTTTTTACAATATACAATTCTACCATAGAAACCCATTAATTCACTATGGTAGAATTGTATAGATCGCTGATTAGCTTAGTATCAGAGGAACAAAGATTGTAAATAAGTAATTTTTGAGGATGCAGTTAATGATTTAAGTGGTGATCACGATTGGACTTGAACCAACGACTTCTTCCATGTCAAGGAAGTACTCTACCAACTGAGTTACGCGATCATTAATGGGACGTAATCACAACAAAGTTACGATCACTACGCTAATATTTTTTTAGTTTAGATACTAAATTGGATGGGATTATAACCAAGAGATACTTAAACTCAAAATATATGGATTAATTTTGGCAGACCCAGGCGCTTTCTTTGCAGAGTCTCTCCAAATGTTCGCTTGCTTCGCTTTTCCCTACCTGAAGTGCCTTCCTGAAATTTTCATAAGCTTTCATCTTATCATGAACAACACCCTCACCCCATGCATACATAACTCCGACATTAACCTGGGCATTGGCATCTCCCAGCTGGGCTGCTTTTTTTAAAAGTTCAAATGCTTTTTTCCGATCTTTGGCTACACCTTTACCATCCATATAGAGAGCTGCCAGGTTATTATATGCTTGCATCATACCGCCTTCAACTGCTTTTTCATACCAATACTTTGCTTTTTCATAGGCATGAGCATCACTCTCTCCTATAGTATGGTAAAGTTGGGCTAGATTGTATTGTGCAGGAGTATTTCCCTGTTTTGCTGCTTTTTCATACCACTGTATTGCCTGAGGTATATCTTTTTCACTCCCTTTACCATTGGCATACATCATTCCTACATTGTATTGTGCCTGGGCATCTCCATTTTTTGCCAACAGATAAAAAGTATTGAATGCCTGGATGTAACTGCCTTTATTGTAATCCTCTACAGCTTTGTCAAAATCACTTGCGAACAGACTTGATATTGCCATTATGAATAGTATAAATTTTTTCATGTTTCCCCTTGTTATATCTTCTAAATAAATGTTTCTGCAACAAATGTCTTAGTCACTTTTCCGCCAAAACGATATACACCGTTTTCATAGCTCACATAAAGTTCATCTCCGCTCTTGGGATGTACTTTGACCTGATCGGGTACTTTGCCTTCTTGATGATTACGGATAAAACAGGCTACCATCCCTGTACCGCATGCCAATGTTTCATCCTCTACTCCACGTTCGTAGGTACGTACATACATTGTATCACCGTCTACTCTGCAAATATTGACATTGGCATTGTATTTTTGGCGAAGTTCCCTTGCCTGTACTAGATCAAAAGTATCTATATTATCACGCACTACAACCAAATGCGGTACACCTGAATCTATCAGCCACCAGTTCTCCCCATATTCCTGGATATCTGTTCTTTGGATATCCGGTTTTACCATATCGCTGACCACATACATTCCATTGATCGTTGCACGTATGACTCCGGCTCCTGTCAAAAACTCCGATGTATTGTCTTTTGAAATACCCTTTTCATGTGCAAAGTGTGCCACACATCTGGAAGCATTCCCGCACATATCGGCACGGCTTCCGTCAGAGTTGTAGAATTCCCACTCAAAATCATACTTTTCATGCGGCAGCAAGACCACCAATCCGTCTGCACCCACACCATTTTGTCTATGGCAGAGTTTTTTTGCGAGTTCTGATCTGTCTGCTTTATGTTTGGCCACGAACATTATGAAATCATTTCCGTTCCCCGAATATTTGGTCACTTTCACTTAAAATCTCCTAAAATTAATTCTTTTACCTGTTCACATTCATATTGGAGCTGTGCAAGATTACCGGTATTGTCTACTGTATATGTTGCTCTTTCTCTCTTTTCATCAATATCTATCTGCGATCCTATACGCTTCAGTGCCTCTTCTTTATTGTATCCATCCCTTTGCATCAGTCTTTTGAGCTGTTGTTCTTTTGTAGTATAGACAACCAGGGATCTTTCTATAGGATACCGTCCTCCTTCAAAAAAAAGGGGAATATCAATGATGTAGGGCTCCTTGGCCGCATCCTGAATAAGAGCCTGTCTCTCTATCTCATCATAAATAAAAGGGTGAAGCAGCGATTCAAGTTCTTTTCGTTTAACAGGGTCTGAAAAAACCATAGCCCCCAACGCTTTTCTGTTCACCCTCGAATTCTCAATGAATTCCATACCGAACATTTCAGCAATAGCTGTTTGCTGTTCATCCAATATCTGATGTGCTATTTTATCGGCATCGATAAAAAGAAAGCCGTAACGAGAAAGAATATCCACCGCAGTACTTTTACCCGTAGCAATACTCCCGGTCAATGCAACAGCATACTCAAATGCCATAAAAACCCTTTTTTATCATAATCTACCTTACCACTTTCTAAAAGAACTGAGTTGCATTTCATCATAACCGTAGGCATCATTCCTAAACTGAAGCACACCGTCATAATCCACCCATGCCGTAAGATATACGACATCCAGAGGAACCCTTTCCTTTAAATTAAGATATGTTCTCTTTTTTCCTTTAAGTATCTTTTCTGCTTTTTCAAAATCGACCGTATCATTGAATGAAGCAAAGGTCTTGAGTAGTTCTATCGGTTTCTCAAGGCGGATACACCCATGACTGTATGCCCGTGCATTTCTTTTAAAAAGATATTTTGTCGGCGTATCATGCATATAGACAGAATATTTGTTGGGGAAAAGAAATTTTACTTTTCCAAGGGCATTTTTATAGCCCGGTACCTGTGCAAAACGAAAAGGCATATGTTTACTGTAACGATACTGCCCCCAATCAACAGAACCACCGTCTATTTTCCTTGCATCTTTTCCCCATCCGGTATGGATCTCAATCCTCTTTTTTACCATTGCATTTGGATTTCTAAGCAGTTTGGGGATCATCTCTTTTTGAATAATACTTTTTGGCACATTCCAATAAGGATTAAGAATAATGAATTGTACCATGTTGCTGAAAACAGGGGTAGGGTGCTTTCTTTTCCCGGTAATCACTTTCATTGACAAGCGCAACTTTCCATCTTCTTCAAAATAAAGTGTAAATGCCGGTATATTGACAATGATATGCCGTTTTGAATGCCGTTCATTTAACCATTTGATGCGGTCAAGATTCAAACGGATCGTTAGAATACGCTGTTCAATTGTTTGGTTCAATGCTGTACGGGTATTTTCCCCTATCACCCCATTGGACACAAGCCCGTTACGCTTTTGAAAATGGATCACTGCTTTTTTCAGACATTCATCATAAACAAGCCCCACCTCATTTCCCGAACAGGGGAGATAGTCCCCTGTAGCACGTAATCTTTCACGAAGAAGAGGTACAACTTCATAAGGCTTTCCAAGCTTAAGCAGACCTTTGAGGTGCAGCGGTACCCACCCACCGCTTTGCTGTATCTGCAAATACCTGACAAGTTCTTTTTCCAAGGATGCATAATGATATTCTTTGGGTACCGCTCTTTTGAATGCATCTGCCAGACTCCCGTTGATCACAGCATCCTCTATAAGAGAAAGGGGGGATACCCTTGGTCTATAGGTATCCCATCCGGCATTGACATCCTCTGCCTTCAGGTTAAAAAGCCTCGCCTTGAAAGCACCCCAGTTAATACTGCCATAGAGTGTATAATCCGCATAACCTTTATAGAGTTGCGATATTCTGAATTCCAAATCTATTTTTTGGGCCAAAGTACCTCTGTCTCCATATACCCGTATTGCTTTTTGTTTTAAACGGAGCATATCCTGATACAGTCTACTTGTATGGCTTAATGTCCTGTCTTCTTCGATCTGAGTGAACAGTTCATATGTAAAAAAGGATACCGATCCCTTATCTACCCAGACTGGAATAAAAAAGAGTTGGGTATAGAGTTTTTTTAAAAAACTGTTTTTAGGCTGCGTTTGCAATGAGTTCACTATAACGTCAGAAGCTGCTTCATGGAATTCGAGACTTCCTGTTTTTGCAAATGCATTCTGCCCAACGAGCAATATCAAAAAAAGTCCTGCGCCTATAAGTAAATGAATACCCCTGTTTTTTAATCTTGTCATCTCTTTTTATCCATGAAAATTTTTTATATATAGTATATCAAAAAATTTTATGGAAAGCACATTTAATTGCCTAAATATTGGATCATACGAGAAGAAAAGCAGAGGTGTTGTAGTCTATAAGTCCAAACTCATCAGTTAACTGATACACTCATATTATGCATTTTACATTCGGTTCACCCTACTTTCTGTTATTATTACTGTTTTTGCCATGCTTTCTATGGTGCAAACCGTACAGCGATACATACTATTTTTCCAAACTGAACTGGATCAATAGACAAAGCCCTCTTTTCAGCTGGGAGCCATGGCTTAAAATCCTGCTCTTTTTGCTTATGGTCTTTGCTTTTGCCAAGCCTTTTGTCTATGACAGTTCTGCTGATCAGCGCAAAAAAGGCCGTGACCTCATCTTGGCCATCGATGCAAGCGGCTCTATGGCACAAAGCGGCTTTGACAGTAAAGACAGGTTTAAAACCAAGTATGAAACCACGATTGAACTTTCCAAAGCTTTTATCCGGAACCGCTTTGATGACAACATGGGTGTTGTCATTTTCGGCACCTTCGCCTACAGTGCTTCACCGCTTACCTATGATCTGGAAGCCCTGAGTCACCTGCTTGAAATGACAACAGTCGGACTGGCAGGAGAAAGTACCGCTATCGGGGATGCGATCATGCAGTCCATACATGTGCTCTCTTTTGGCAAAGCACAGAATAAAGCCATCATTCTTCTTACAGACGGATATCATAATGCAGGGAAACATTCACCCAAAGAGGCAGTGTCCAAAGCAAAAACCTTAGGCATAAAAATATACACTATCGGTATAGGAAAGAGATCGGATTATGACGCTGCATTGCTTGAGACCATCTCCAAGGAGACAGGAGCAAAAAGCTATGCGGCAAGTTCGGCAAAGGCACTTTCCAAAATATATAAAGAGATCAATGCACTTGAACCAAGCCCTATACGAGGAGAAAATTATCTCAATCAAAAACTGCTTATCCTCTTTCCTCTGGGTACAGTATTCATACTTCTTTTCTTTTGGGTACTTTATGTAAGAAGGAGCGAATCATGACATTGCTTTATCCCAGTTTCTTATGGCTGTTCATTCCTCTGTTTATCCTTTTTTTAAGCCAAAAAAAGAAGCATCTGCTCACAACAATCCACCTCATTATCCTCATGCTTATAGTGACGGCATTGAGCCGTCCTGTAGTTAAGCATGGCTTACAAAAACATTCCATAGAAGCAAAAGATATCATCATCGCACTGGATGTTTCCTACTCTATGAGAGCCAAAGACATCCATCCTACCCGTTACAAATTTGCAAAAGAGACGATCCGTTCTTTTCTTGAGGAGAATCCGAAAGACAACATCATGCTTATTGCATTTACTACAAACCCCCTGCTTCTTTCACCTCCTACCACAGACCATGAACTTGTCAACATGGCACTTAAAAGTCTTAACCCGGACTATATTCTCACCAAAGGGACATCGCTTCAAAAACTTTTTCAAAAAATAGCCTCTATGGAAACTGCACATAAAAATCTGCTGCTCATTACCGATGGTGGCGAAGAGAATGACCTGGACCTGCTGACGGAGCAGATCCGGGATGCGGACATCGCTTTGACTGTTCTTGCATTGGGTACGAAGCAGGGTACGGCCATAGAAAAACCTGACGGTACACGCCTTAAAGACAAAGAGAACAATCTTGTCGTCTCTCGTATTAACCCACTGCTTGAAAAACTGGCTTCTGAAGTAGATGGCAACTATATCACTGCTTCAGCCACACCTGCTGCAACAGCCAAAGCTCTGCAGGAAGAATTAGATAGAAGTGAAGTAAAAGGAGAGATGGTAACAAAGATGCAGTATCTCTATACGGAGCTTTACCAGATACCTCTTTTTCTGGCTCTGCTGCTCTTCTTCATGGTGCATACCAGAGCCGTAAAATACCTTATCCCTTTTTTCCTCCTTCTGGGGATCAACGCAGAAGCTTCCATATTGGATACCTATCATTTAGACCAGGCATACAAAAGCTATAAAGTTCAAGACTTCAACAGCAGCAAAAAACAGTTGAATAAGCTGGATATTCCTTCTTTACAAAGCCAATTTGCGCTTGCCAATATTTACTACAAGCTTCATGCTTACAAAAAAGCGATCCGCCTCTACAGCTCCATACGTTCCACTTCTGCTGCCGTTAAACAGCGTCTCTACTACAATACTGCCAATGCCTATGCCATGCTGAAAGAATACGATAAAGCCAAGCTGTATTATACTAAGGCTTTACAATTGGGGTATGATGCGGACAGTCAATACAATCTTCAACTTGTGTCTTTTTTGCAAAAGAAAAGGCCTGGACTCGGTATAGCCCATCCCAAATCACAAAACGCCGCATCAAGCAAAAGTGAATCACAGGAGAGCGACAAGGAGTCCGGAAGAGAAGAGGATCAGCCAAGTTCCGGCTCGGGGTCCGGAGGAGAAAGCAAAGCAGGCAAGAAAAAAGAAAAAAAGAAACTTATTATGGATAAAAAACAGGAAAAGCAGCCTCTAAGCTCTAAAGTTTATGAGCTCATCAACAAAGGATATATACATGAAACACAACCTTGGTAAAAGGATAGCACTTTTTATTTTCTTCTTGAGTGCAGTTATACTTCATGCAGAGGATTTCATCTATGATTTTCATGTCGACACACAAAACCCTTATGAAAAAGAAGCTGTACTGCTCAGTGTCGATCTTAACCAGAGCAATCCGGATATCGTACTGTTCTTTCATTTCCGCATCAGGCCAAGTTCTGCATACACGATCGAGCAGATAGGTTCTTCCCAGGATAATACACTGCATCATACCAAGATTCATTATCTCTATCTTCTTCATCCTCTAAAAAGTGGAGATATTAATATTTCATTTGACCTTGTCAAAAGAATTACCAATGATGAGAAGGTTGCGTACTCTTTTTCCGGAGATCGTGATGACTTTAAAAAACTGGAAACAGAAGATACTGAAATCACCCTTTCTCCCCTTAAACTTCATGTTAAACCATTACCCAAAGATACACAGCTCATGGGAGATTTCAAACTTTCTTACAAGTTCAAAACCCACCAGGCAGAGGCCTTTGAACCCATTCCTGTACAGATCACTCTCGAGGGGCAAGGATATCCGCCGGTACTGAAGCATATCATTCCGGAAGATAATAATATTACCGTCTTTTCCCAAAAACCCCTTATCAGAAAACTCCCGACACAACAGGGGATCAAATACAAAGTTTCCTATATTATGGCACTTTCATCTTCTCAAAGTTTTGATCTCAAGTCTATCATATTGAAAGCATTTGATCCTAAAACCAAAAATCGTTACGAACTGACCATACCAAAACAACATTTTGATATTAAACCTGTCAATATCAGCAATTTGGTTGACAAAACAAACACCCCGAAACCTTTACAGGACAACTGGTCCTGGCTTAGTACACTGCTTGGTTACCTTATCGCTTTTGGAGCCGGTTACTTAACAGCCCTAAGCCTAAAGTGGAAGAAGCGTACCGTTACAAAACCACACCCGCTCAAAGAGAAGATAAAAGCATGCAAAGATGAGAAAGCCCTACTGCAGCTGCTTATGGCGACTGACAATAAAAAGTTCGCTTCAAGTATAGAGAAACTTGAGAAGTATTTATATGAAAATGGTAAAATCAATTTGAATAAAGTCAAACAGGAAGCTAAGGAGAAGGTAATATGAACCCAAAGATAACACAGCTCAAACAGGAACTTGGCAAAGCAGTTATCGGCCAAGAGGAAATGATAGAAGGCTTGCTTATAGGGCTGCTTAGTGATGGGCATATCCTGGTAGAAGGTGTTCCCGGATTAGCAAAGACCACTACCATCAATGCTCTTTCCAAGGCACTCGGACTGGATTTCAAACGTATTCAGTTCACCCCGGACCTCTTACCTTCAGACATTATCGGCGCACAAATATACAATCCTCAGGATCACTCTTTCAGCATTAAAAAAGGTCCTCTTTTTACCCACCTTCTCCTTGCCGATGAGATCAACCGTGCTCCTGCAAAAGTACAGTCAGCCCTTTTGGAAGTGATGCAGGAGAGACAGGTTACTATTGCCGATGAAACCTTTAAACTCGAACTCCCTTTTCTGGTTATGGCAACACAAAACCCCATAGAACAGGAGGGAGTTTATGCCCTGCCCGAAGCACAGCTTGACCGGTTTATGATGAAGATCGTGGTCAAACATAACTCCGAAGAGGAAGAGCTGGAGATCATGCGAAAGGGAGCAAGCAAAAGTTTTGCAGAGGTACAAAAAGTACTCAACATTGAAGAACTCCATATTTTACAGGAAAAAGTGGCGAAGGTGCATATAGACAAAGAATTGGAACAGTACATTGTACAGCTCATCTCTGCAACAAGAGACCCTGAGAAGTTCGGACTGGAAAATATTGCACAGAATATTATGTTCGGAGCAAGTCCAAGAGCTTCCATTGACCTCTATAAGGCAGCCAAAGCCAAAGCATTTTTACGGGGCAATGATTTCGTTACCCCTGCTGATATAGGCTATGTCATACATGATGTACTGCGTCACCGTATCGTACTTTCCTATGAAGCAAGAGCCAAAGGGGTGAGTACGGATGAAGTCATCAGTGCAATTGTTGAGACATTGCCAATTCCATGAATATTGCCCTAAAATCTTTACAGCTTAAAGCCAGACATCAAGTCTACACCCTGCTTTCCGGACACAATCTCTCCAAACTTCATGGAGAGGGGTATGATTTTGCCGAGCTGCGGGAGTATCAGATAGGAGATGATATCCGCAAAATAAACTGGATCATCACTGCAAAGCTTGGAAAACCCTACATAAAGGAGCTGCATGCCAATCGTGAACTTTCCGTTGTTGTTGCTGCTTTGATGGATGGAAGCCTCTATTTTGGCTCAGGAAACAGTAAACAAGAAAAATTTACAGAGCTTGCCACCCTTTTAGGCTATGCAGCACAGCAAAACAGTGACCTCTTCACAGGCATAAACTACACACAAAACCAAACCTATATGACACCGCCCACCAAACAGCTCTACCATATAGAGCAGTTCTCCAAAACACTTTTTGAAACTTCTTTACTCGGTACAAAAATAAATTATAACACTTCCATAGAAGACCTTTTCAAAAGGCTTCATAAGCCTTCACTTGTTTTTATTATAGGAGATTTTTTAGAAGAAGTAGATCTGTCACTCCTTGCACAAAAACATGAAGTCATAGCCATCATCATACGGGACAGAACAGAAGAAAATCCAAAAAGGCTTGGAGAAGTAACTCTCAGCAGTCCTCAAAGTAATGCTAAAATGGATACCTATTTTGGACAAAGAAGCGTAGAGAGATATATCGCACGATTACAGGAGAATGATGAAAAAATCATAGAACACTTTTCCCGTTATGATATACGATATACGAAAATATTTACGGATGATGAATCCGTAGAAAAACTGATCACATTATTCACGTAAGGTATATTTTCCAAATGCCTGAGGACAAGGTACTATACAAACACCAAAAATGCAAAAACAACAAATAAGATCACATGCAAAAAGCCTTCAAGCATATTTGTTTCACCGTCATTGAAGTTGACAATACTTACAAGAAGGGTCAACCCAAACATGACTCCCTGTACCGGAGTGACAGAGAGATTCAGTTCCATTCCCATGTATCTGGAAACAACGATCACTGCCGGAATGGTAAGTAAAATAGTTGCTAACGATGCTCCCAAAGCAATATTAATTACCGTTTGCATACGATTGTCAACTGCTGCACGAACAGCCGTGATAAGCTCCGGGGCGGCAGAAATAACAGCTACTCCCACAGCACCGATGGCAAGCGGCAATCCAAAAGTTTCAAGTGTATTGCCCATAAAAACAGAAAGTATCTCAGCCAATACACCGATAATGATAATGGAAACGACCAGATTAAGGGCATGATACCAGGCATTGATCTCACGATGAGGTTCACATACTTCATCTTCTTTACATTCTTCTTTTACTTTATATTCAAAAAAATATTTATGAGACTTAAGCTGAATGCGGGTAAACACTATATAGAGCAAAAGAAACATCACAACATTGAACAGCATAAAAGTATCATGATATACGGGATCTATGAAATGCGGCACCACCATAGCAATGCCTATGGCAACAAGAAGCATAGAAAGATAGGAATTTGAAGAATCAATATTATAAGGCTGTTCCCCATACTTCAGCCCACCGATAATAGCAGCCAGGCCCAATAATCCATTGATATCAAGCATAATAGCTGAATAAATGGTATCACGCGCAAGCGTAGGACTCTCTGCTTGCATCATCATGATCACAATGATGACAATCTCAACAACTACTGCAGAGATCGTTAAGATGAGTGTTCCGTAAGGTTCTCCGAACTTTTCTGCCAGCATTTCTGCATGATGGGCAACAGCCATTGCCGAATAAATGATAACCACAAAGAGAATACTGAAACCAAACAAATTTCCTGCCGTAGTATGCACAAGGGCATGTTCAAAATGACTAATACTGAAAAAAGCGATGATTGCCAGAAAGAGGCTGTATTCTTTTGAAAATTTTTTCAATATCTGCATTATGGCAAGAGGTCCTTATATTTTTTGTTTGCATTGAGTTTGAGCTTTCCATTCTTTTTTATCAAGCGGTCATCTCCTTTTTTATAGGCTTTATTGAACATTT
The DNA here is from genome assembly GCA_003934925.1 of Epsilonproteobacteria bacterium (ex Lamellibrachia satsuma). GTDB lineage: Bacteria > Campylobacterota > Campylobacteria > Campylobacterales > Sulfurovaceae > Sulfurovum. The sequence continues at coordinate 69,091 of JQIX01000014.1, read as the reverse complement.
TCACTATTTTTCCTTGCTGTTTCTCTTTTTTGATGCCCAGTTGCTTGAAAAATTTTTTGACCCCTATCCACCTTTCTTCTACTATTTCAACACTCTCCTCTTCACTAATGACCTCTATTGCCTCTTGAGGCTTTTTTTGTTCCAACTGATGCATGTAGAGTGTACGCATTTCATAAAAAGCTTCTTTGAGCAGATCGATCTCGCCTTTTAGTGTCGTGGATATCTGTTTATTGGATTTCTTAAGATCCTTCACTGTGCTTTTAAGTACAGAGATCGTCTCATCCTTTGCGGCAAGCAGTACTTTGTAGTCTTTTGCTTCTGCCGTAGATGCAGGATTGGGTTTTTTGGGAGTAGCTGTAGCTTTAGGCTTTATACTTGTCTCTTGAGTAGATTTTTTTTGTGTTTGATCCATACTGTCAACCATAATGTAAAGTTTACCCTCTACACTTTTGGCTGTAAGGATGCCCCGTTTGATCTTCGCATAAACTGCCTGTCTTGAGATGCCAAGCTCTTTGGCATACTCTGCCGGTTTCATTAACTTTTCCATTCCTTGTCCCTGTTTACAATTTTGTAAATCATAGCATAAGTTTAATGAAAGGTTTACAGTATGGGATTTTCAATAGATAAAGTAATTATCATATTTTGTTTAAAAATATTTTTTAAATTATTTATGAATGATGTCAGCGCATTTATTTTTGCGTACCATCAAGGACCGGGACAAACAGGCATGGTTCTATCATCTCGGAAGTGATACGTCCGTTCTTTTTGTAAAAACGGGTAATGACATGATAGTCCTTACTCTGCTCTATGGGAGCAATGAGTATTCCACCTTCAGAGAGCTGTTCAAAAAGTACTTCAGGAACTTCTTTGGCAGTGGAAGAGAATAAGATACGCTCAAAAGGAGCATACTGTTTCCATCCTCTTTGCCCATCATCAAAACGGGTAAAGATATTATGGATTTCAAGATTGGAGAACTTTACTTTCGCTTCTTTAAGCAGTTCATCGATACGCTCAATGGTAAATATGCGACGGCAGATCTGAGAGAGTATGGCTGCCTGATACCCACTTCCGCATCCCACTTCAAGTACGGAATCTACTCCTTTGAGTTCAAGATGCTGCGTCATTTTTGCTACAGTAAGGGGTGAAGATATCCACTGGCTTGCCGCAAGAGGCAGTGCATCCAGTTTGTATGAAAGGTGTTTGAATTCATTCGGTACAAAAGCTTCTCTGTCAACGTTTAAAAAAGCCTCTTTTACATGTGCATCCAATTTAAAATGCTGTTCTATCTCATTCACAAGATTTTGTCTGTTTCTTGCTTTTATCATCTACCCTCATTCCTTGTTGCCCAATAATAAGGTGAATTCTATCTAAAGTGTCATTAATCCATTACAATATAGCGACGTATTTTCTTCTTATTTATTAGACCGTATATGCAGCAAAGCCACATATACTTACGCTAACGCTATGTTTTCTTCAGCAGAAGGCTCACGCAACTGGTTGCATTTTATATAATCAATCCATTACAATATAGCGACGTATTTTCTTGATCTCTCTGAAATCCACGGTACCTTCAATGACTTCTTGCGTATCATCTGTAATTACATCACCGTTGGGAGAAATGATCGCCGAGGAACTTGCCATATCTGCATCGGAACTGTTGGACAGCAGCACATAACACTGGTTCATCACTGCCAGCGCCCGTGAAAGGATATCTAAATGTCCTTTCCGGGGTAATCCCCACCGTGCAGGTATAAACACCACATCCGCACCCTCTATCTGCTGCCATAATTCTTTAAAACGCAGTTCAAAACAGATGAGCAGAGCATACTTGACACCCTCTATTTCAAAAGGTTTGATCTTCTTCTTTTTCCCTGCAGCAAGATAGATATCCTCATCCCCCAACTTAAAAAGCTTCACCTTATCCTGTCTATGTACCACTTTATGTTTATGGATGACCACTGCCTGATTGACAAACTCGTCACCCTCTTCGAGGATCAGTGTTAGAACAACTATCTGATCATCCACTTCCTGTTTAAGTATCTTCAGTGCTTTGGCCGAAAATTTTGCAGCCGTAGTCAAATGTTCGTAATCATAAGCTGTAAGATACACTTCCGGGGCAACAATAATCTGTTTATCCTGGTGTATTTTGAGAAGCTCAAGCAGTTTGTCAAAATTTTCCTGATAGCGTTTTTTACTTGGAAGCTGCAACACGGCAGCTTCCATTTTTTTAGGTATTTTCACCATGATATTTCCTAAAAGTCATCCAGATCAAGACTTCCTTTTGAGTAATTGGTCACATTCCCCTCAAAGAAGTTCGTCTTTTGATCATTAAATTGCGAAAAATTGTCTACCCACTTGATAGGGTGCTCCACATTATAGAGTTTCTCCATACCGACTGCATGCAGCCTTTTATCTGCAAGATACTGGATGTACTGCTCAATGATCTCATCTGTAAGTCCAAGGATCTGACCCTGTGTTATGTACGCACCCCACTCACTTTCAAGTTTAACCGCTGACCTGAACATTTCATACACTTCATCAAGCAATGCTTTGGTAAAAAGTTCCGGTCTCTCTTTTTTTGTAGCATTGATCATGTTCTGGAAAAGCAGAAGATGTGTGACCTCATCTCTTTGGATGAAACGGATCATCTGTGCTGTTCCCAGCATCTTGTCCGATCGTGCCAGCGTATACAGATAGGCAAATCCGCTGTAGAAGTAAATACCTTCCAGGATCTGGTTCGCGAACATCGCTTTAACGATATTTTCATCTGTCGGATTTTCAGAAAGATCTTCATATACTTTTGCAATAGCATCATTTTTATGTTTAAGTTTCATATCCCTGCGCCAAAGTTCATAGATCTCTTGGGAATTTGTAGAAATACTGTCTACCATCACTGCATAACTCTGGGAATGCAACGCCTCTTCAAATGCCTGTCTTACCAAAATAAGATTGACTTCGGGAGAAGTAATGAACGGGTTGAGGTTGTCAATGATATTGTTGGTCTGGAGCGAATCCATAAATATGAGCTGTGCCAGGACTTTATCATAAGCCTGTTTCTCTGCATCTGTAAGATGCTTATAGTCATTCACATCTCTTGTCATATCCACTTCTTTTGGGAACCATGTATTGTTCAGCATCATTTCCCAAAGGTTGTATGCCCATTGGTATTTGATATCATTAAGCTCGAATATTCCTGTCGGGTTCCCTCCGAATATTTTTCTTTCACTGGTTTTTTCCTGCGATTCAGGATTGTATATTTTTTTACGTAACATCTCTATACCTTCATCATTTTTTCTGATTTATTTTAAAAACATTATACACATTTAGACTGATTTTTAGCTACACTTCAACTATGAAGAATATAGAAGAAAACAAACTGAAAAAGCTGTTAGAAATTATTCCGTCTTATCCTGCTTTGCGCATAGCACATTTTTCTGACAGCGGAGAAAAGATGACAGAAATACTAAGTAACTTCTGCCAGGAAAGAGGATACGAATACCAGATCAACTGTACCGATCCTTCTTTTTATGATGCAATGTACAGCAAATATAAAGATACCAAAACAGTGAAACCGGTCAAATTCACACTTGAACGCCCCAGATACATGATACAGGGAAAACTCTATGAGTATCTTTTTGTTACCAGCATCATTGAAGAAGAGATGCGGAGTGACTTTCTTAGAAAAGCCCATGGCATCATTAAAAATGCAGGGAATATACTCATCTTTCTTCCGAAAGGAAGCCGTGAAGAACGTTATAACTGGATGGCCTTACTTGAAGAACATTATTATGTAGCGAGTAATACCATAGATGATCTGTTTGAAAATTATGATGTCCTCATCTCCAAAAAAATGCATGGATGGGGTGATCTCCGTTAAGCAAATGTGAACTGCTTCACGTTTGTAGGAGAGAAACCGAAGCGGTGGAGCAAGGCGACCCGTGAAGGCAAAAGCGTTAAGAAAACAACAACTGCTTGTTGTTTTTAGCTACGGAACCGAAATGGTCGAAGTGAATACAGAGAATGTAGTCATACAGGCAATTAAAAGCAGCTTTTCCTAAATATATAATTTTAAAAGGGATTGTACCAAGGAGGGAGGGGGTACAAAATAGAATGAAAAGCTGCCTAGAAGATATCCCGTTATAATGACGGGGCAGGACGTATTAAAAAGGAGGAGAAACGTTCTGCGATCTTCATAGGAGAAGTATATCTTTTTTTTGTGTACTGATTGTGAACCCTACAAGTAAGAACAGCAATAATCCGTGATTGTTTTGACATTCACCTGGAATTTACTGTCAGACGGTACACTGAAAGATTCTCCGCCTATAATACTTATCCACTCTTCACTGCCAGGCAGTTTCACATCCAACTCACCGGAAGTGATCTCCATCACTTCTGCTGCAACCGTACCGAACTCATATTTGCCCGGTAACATGAAACCCAAAGTCTTTTTGCTTCCATCCGGAAAATTAACGGTACGACTTGTCACTGCACCGTCAAAATAGCTGTTACCTTCCAGCTCTACACTTACATTTTCAAATTTTTTCATTCTAAACCTCTCATATTTTAAAGAATTATATCAAAACAACATTACACATCAATTCTACAAAAAAGTGCTATACTAATTAACCAGAATGTGAGGAGCGATGCAATGAAAAAAAATACTGTTACATTAACCGACAACAGGACAGGCAAAACATACGAATATAATATCCTGGATGCAGCAAGAGGGCCTTCGGTCGTCGATATACGCACTTTTTTTCAAGATACCGGTATGTTCACTTTTGATCCGGGCTATACTTCAACGGCAAGTTGCAAATCTACTATTACTTTTATAGATGGCGAGAAAGGCGAATTACGCTATAGGGGAATCCCCATTGAAAAACTGGCAAAAGAGCACACTTACATGGAAACCTGTTTCCTGCTGCTAAACGAACGGCTGCCATCTATCGATGAACATAAAGAATTCGATCTGGAACTGCGTCACCGTGCCTTTCTGCATGAAGGTTTACGACAACTTTTCAATGCTTTTCCGGACAATGCCCACCCTATGGCAACCCTTTCGGCTGCTGTGACCGCCCTGGCTTCTTTCTACCGTGAACATCTGGAACTCGATACGGAAGAGGAATATCAGGCAATGGCAAGACGTATAATTGCCAAGATCCCTACAATTGCTGCTTTTTCCTATAGGCACTCTTTAGGTATTCCCTTTATCCAACCCGATATCGATCTGTATTTCACAAGGAACTTTTTAACCATGATGCGAGCCTACCCGGGAGGAAAGATGCATCTTGGCCTTCATGGGCATGAAGAGATAAAAGAAGTAGAAGTACGTGCACTCGATACTATTTTCACCCTGCATGCCGATCATGAACAGAATGCTTCCACAACCGTAGTAAGGAATGTAGCCTCCACGGGAGCACACCCTTATGTTGCTATTGCTTCGGGTATCTCAGCACTTTGGGGACGAGCCCATGGGGGTGCCAATGAATCTGTCATTGCCCAGCTTGAGATGATAGGCTCGGTAGAGAATATCGATACTTTCATCGCCAGAGCGAAGGATCCGAATGATAATTTTAGACTTATGGGATTTGGACATCGCGTCTATAAAAATTTTGATCCCCGTGCCAGGATCCTCAAGCATCTTCAGGATGAACTGAGGATCGAACTTGGCCTCAACACAGAACTTATGGCGATCGCAAGAAAGATAGAGGAGATCGCTTTGAGTGATGAATATTTTATTTCACGAAATCTTTACCCCAATATTGATTTTTATACAGGCATCATCCTCACTGCTCTGCAAATACCAAAATCTATGTTTACTCCCATTTTTGTCATAGGGAGGACCGTTGGTTGGATAAGCCAGTTGATAGAGTTTAAAAAAGATAAAAGCTCAAAGATCGCGAGACCGAGACAATTATATACGGGTAAATAAATTTTCTGTAGGGTGTTGTCTCCTGACAACACCCTATAAAAGACCCATTTTTTATAGCTAAAATAAGCGTTTTTATTTTATTTTCCATACCTGAGGTCAAAAAAGGGTTTAAAATGGGTTATTTTGCGTTTTAGATAGGTTATTTTGGATTTTCAGTATTATTGGAAGATTTTCATATGGTACGTATACCAATGCACCTTGAATTTGTATGCAATTCTATATTTTTTATTTTTAAAATGTTTTTTCTATTTCCTCTTATCCAATTCGAGGCGTTGTTTCTCTCGTCATTTTTTTTAGAAAAAAACGAAGCAAAAAAATCGTCATGGCTCTCGAATCACTTCGCTTTCAAGGTCGTTCGCCACGACACTGTTTTTTAATATGCCGAAGCTATCGCCAACACTAAAAGTAATTATTAAAAAAATTCAAACTAGCCACTAATCTTTTCTTTATGAAAATTCAAATCGCTTGTGCTTTTTTCTTTTGGCTTCGTTTTCTTTTTTTGCGCATGAAAAAAAAGAAAAGGAATGAAAGAGAAAGAGATAAAAGTTTTGGATGAAAAAATATTGAAGATGCATTACCACGGAAACCGTGGTAATGAGAAAAAATTATCGATTTACGTTATTTTTCATTTTATTATCTGGTTTTGCTTTTACATATTCAATACCACTAATTTTAATAGTAGTATGATTTGGATGTTTACCAGATTTTACTTCTCTAACTAATCTTGGTCTAGATACTGTACCTCTACCTAGAATTGTATAAGACTCATTATGTCCATTGTCTCCATCTCTGTTTCCTCGAATATTAACTGCCATTATGATACCTCCTTTACTTTCCATAGTCTATTATTAATAAATACACAATCTTGGCCATAGTTATCTTTTACAAGTTCAACTTGTAGAGTATCTATTAATAAACGATACTTTCCTCCATTTTTAAACCTTACTATTAACTCATTAGCATTAGCTAAAATATCATTCTTAACACGTGTCATTACGACTCCTTAATGTAATAAATATTTGATGAATAAGAAAGAAAATGGATTTAATCAGTAGCAGATAGAAACACCTGCATAAAACTTATACTTATTTTTATGCACTTTGTGCCCAAAAGACAAATTTCATGCTAAAATAACACTGATTTCTTAAGCAAAAGAATCTTCTCTCTTAAAACCTCGTTTTTGATTGAGTATCGAGAATGACTGCAATCATTCTTGATAACCCAAGAAAGCCCCCCCATATTCTAGAAACTTTCCTCGATTATCTACTTCTCAAACCATTATACATATTTTGACTAATTTTTTGCTAGACGACATCTATGAATACTTTAGAAAAACAAAAAATAAGTTTCTGTGTTGTTTCTAAAGTTAAACTATTGACACCCAACACACTCTTGAGATCTATCCTCAACATCATTAGAAGATTCAGGTGACTGACTTCTCAAATAATACGTCGACTTCAATCCAAACTTCCAGGCATTCATATAGATTTCATTCAAATATTTACCGCTTGCTTTGTCAAGCGTAATAAAGATGTTCAATGATTGCCCCTGGTCTATCCACTTCTGGCGGATCGCCCCGGCTTTGATAAGTACATTCTGATCGAGGTCATAGCTCGGAGTATAGTACTGCCATGTCTCAGACGAGAGGTTTGGTGCCACTACAGGAATAAGTCCGGAGAGGTTCTCTTCGAACCATTTTCTTTTATACACCGGTTCAATGGCTTGTGTCGTACCTGTCAGGATAGAAATGGAAGAGGTAGGAGCAATCGCCATAAGGTAACCGTTCCTCATACCGTCTGTTTTAACCTTATCTTTGAGTGCCTGCCAGTCATGGCTATAACCGAAAAGTCCGCCTCTGTCAACCAGTTTACAGGCATTCTCATTTGCCTTGTCAATAGGAAAGATACCTTTAGCCCAGTCCGAACCTTCATAAGTAGGATACTTCCCTTTTTCCAATGCCAGGTCACTGGAAGAACGGATCGCATAATAAGAGAGAGATTCCATCACTTCATCTACTTTGGTGAAGTGTTCATAGCTTCCCCACTCTATCTTATTCTCTGCGAGCATTTGTGCTTCACCCATGACCCCAAGACCAATGGATCTTGATTTTTCGTTGGTTCTCTTTACTTTTGCAAGAGGATAGAAATTAAGATCTATGACATTGTCAAGCATACGCACAGCTGTAGGTACGACACGAGCCAGATCTTCTTGTGTGTGTATTTTGGAGAGGTTGACAGAAGCAAGATTACATACAGCTGTATCACCATCCAGTTTTTCTTTATCGACGATCCATATCTGTTTACCGTTCAGGCTGTCAAGCGCTGTTACTTTCTTTGCCGGCTTGGTCGTACCGTTGTCAACAGTCAACATTTCATGTTCATCATAAGATTCTATACTGCCGTCCGTAAAAGTGAATCTTGTTTTATAGGTATTAGGTCTTGTATTCTGGAAGATCTCCGTACAAAGGTTCGAAGATCTGATGACACCCACATGCTTGTTCGGGTTGGCTCTGTTGGCAGCATCTTTAAAGGTAAGGAAGGGATTTCCTGTCTCAAAGTAGCTTCGAAGTATCTCTTTCCAAAGCCCTTTTGCAGAGATCACTTCTCTGGTGATATCATCATCAGAATGTTCAAGTTCTGTATAACGTTTTTCAAAATCCTCTCCGTAAAGTTCTGTCAATTCTGTCACTTCGAAAGGATCAAAAAGTGTCCATGTACTGTCTTCTTCTACTCTTTGCATAAAGAGGTCATTGAGCCAGAGTGCGGGGAAAAGGTCATGTGCCCTACGGCGCTCTTCACCGGAGTTCTTTTTGAGATCAAGAAAATCACGCACATCCACATGCCAAGGCTCAATGTAAACCGCTATGGCTCCTTTACGTGTACCCAACTGATCAACAGCAATGGCTACATCGTTGGCGATCTTAAGGAACGGGACGATCCCTCCGGCCGCATGCTTATGCCCATCAATATATGAACCCATACCACGGACCAGTGACCAGTCCCAACCGATACCCCCACCAAATTTGGAAAGCAGTGCCATCTCTTTATAGCCGTCAAAAATACCTTCAATATTATCCGGAGTGGAACCAATGTAGCATGAGCTTAGCTGGTGTCTGGGTGTTCTTGCATTGGAGAGTGTCGGTGTGGCTGCCATCACTTCAAATTTACTCAAAATATCATAGAATTTTTTTGCCCATGTTTGACAATCAAATTCATTTTGTGCCAGGAACATTGCCACACCCATGAAAAGCTGTTGAGGCAGTTCTATAGGTACACTGTTACGGTCTTTCAGAAGATATCTATCGTACAGTGTACGTAACCCAAGATATGTAAACTGTAAATCACGCTCCGGCTTGATATAGTCATTCAAGTCATCGAGGTCATACTTGTCTTTAAGCCCAAGTACAATACGCCCCTCTTTCTCCCCTCTTTCAAAATGATCACGAAGGTGGTTATAGCCTGTAAATCCTGTTGCTTTATGGTAAATGTCATAGAGGAACAGTCTAGCCGCTACAAAAGTCCAGTTAGGCTTGTCAATATCGATTTTGTCAACTGCTGTTTTGATCAGTGTTGTCTGTATCTCTTCTGAGCTGATCATATCACGAAACTGCAGCTTGGCATCAACTTCTAATTCACTCTGACTTACATTGTCCAAGCCAGCTACAGCAGCTGCTGTATATTTTTGAATTTTTGATACATCCAAGGTTTCTACTCTTCCGTTCCGTTTAACAACTCTGATCATTTCTACTCCCTAAAATAAAACAAAAATCCCGCCAATTATACGGGTTAAATAAATTTGATTTTACTCAAATTATGCTTGAATATTTGTTAATTCCTGTATCATTTTTAGACAATATTTTTATAAGAAAATGTGATATTTTTATAAATACCGATAGTACCGATACCTCTTGGAAATATGAAGTCTTTTTTATAAAGAAAAAAAGAGGGAAGATAACACTTTTCACGGAGGGGAGGTAAGCCCTCTCTCCGTGAAACTTTATTTATTAAAAACGCGTGCAAATATCTTGTCTACGTTCTTCGTATAATAATCAAAATTAAAACACTCTCTGATCTGCTCTTCACTCAATGACTTCCTCAGCTCATCATCGGCAAGTAGATACTGAAGATAAAGGGATTCCCCTTTTTCATTTGTGGTTGGTTTTCCCTGTTGGATCTCTTCCCATACTTTCATCGCATTACGCTGTACAATTCTGTAGGCATCTTCACGGCTCACACCTGCTTTAGGAAGCTCAAGAAGTACGCGCTGGGAGAAGACTAGTCCGCCTGTAAGATTCAGGTTCTTCATCATGTTCTCAGGCATGACCGTAAGGTTTGCGATCACATTGTTCATACGGTGAAGCATGAAGTCTGATGTGATAAAAGAATCAGGCAGCCAAAAACGCTCTGTTGAGGAATGTGAAATATCTCTCTCATGCCAAAGTGCCACATTCTCCATGGCAGGTGCTGCATACGCTCGTATCATACGTGCAAGCCCTGTAATATTCTCTGTCAGGATAGGATTTCTTTTATGCGGCATAGCAGATGAACCTTTCTGTCCTTTTGCAAAGTATTCTTCACACTCATATACTTCAGTACGCTGCCAGTGCCTTACCTGCACAGCAAATTTTTCAATACTTGATGCGAGCAGTGCCAGTGCCGTAGCAAGTCTTGCATATCTGTCTCTCTGGATCACTTGATTGGATACCGGTGCAGGCTGAAGCCCAAGCTCTTCCATCGCATACTCTTCGAGTTCAAGCGGTGCATGGGCAAAGTTACCCATAGCGCCACTGATCTGTCCTACCGAGATCACTTTCATGGTCTGTTCCAGATTCTCAAGGTGACGGGCCATCTCATCATACCAGACGGCAAGGACCAGCCCAAAGGTAATAGGCTCACCATGAATACCGTGGCTTCTTCCCACCATGAGTGTCATTTTGTGTTCCATCGCTCTTTTTTTAATAGACCCCATCATCATTTTCACATCTTCTATAATGATCTGGAGTGAACGTTTCATTTGAAGGGCAACAGCTGTATCAACGGTATCTGAAGAGGTCATACCGTAGTGGAACCAACGGCTTTCTTCTCCGAGTGTTTCGGAAACAGAAGTTGTAAATGCAATAAGGTCATGTCTTGTAACCGCTTCTATCTCATCAATCCGCTCTACAGAGAATCCTGCATTGTCAACGATCTTCTGTGCATCTTCATCCGGAATAAGCCCCAGTTTATTCCATGCCTTGACCACAGCAACCTCAACATCAAGCCATGCCTGATATTTTGCCTGCATCGTCCAGTTACTTGCCATCTCTTCACGTGAATATCTTTCTACCATGCCATACCCCTATATGTGTATAAAATTTTGGTATTATTCTACCAAAATAGCTGTTATAGAGAGGTAATAGAATATGCCATTTGTCAAAGAGAAGTTTACTGTGCCGAACAAGATGCCTGCCTTTCTTTTCATCATGCGTACCTTTAACCTTACACAGGGACAGGCACAACGGGTTCTTGCAAAAGGCAGACTGCTCATTAATGGCAAATCCATATTCAATACAGGGGATTCCATAGAAGGGGAAGTGGAAATAGTCTATTTTAAACCTTCTTCCAAAGGAAATACTCCGCTCTTTCATACTAAGGACTTTATGATCTTTGAAAAGTATTCCGGTGTTTTGGTTCACCCAAATACCATGTCAACACCCTACTCTTTACTGGATGAGATTCGTACCATAGCAGGAGACAATGCCAATGCTGTTCACCGTATAGACATGGAAACTTCAGGCTTGCTTTTGGCAAGCAAGCACAAAAAAGCAGAAACCTATCTAAAGTGTTCTTTTGAAGACAGAAGTATCAAAAAATCCTACCTTGCCTGGGTAGACGGCAAACTGGCCGATCCTTTCAGTATCAGTGAACCTGTTAAAATAAACAATGACTATTCTCAAACAAAACATAAAGTTTTTATCTCTGCAGAGGGCAAGGTTTCCCATACAGACTTCATCCCATTGGAGTATGATTCCAAGCTGGATGCCACCCTGGTAGCCTGCTACCCCCATACAGGAAGGACACATCAGATAAGGGTACATTTGTTTCACGTGAAACATCCTATATTGGGTGACCCTATATACGGTACGACCTTTAAAACGGCGAATGATTATCTGGAAGACAGTTTGACTTTAGAAGAGAGGAAAGCAGAGACTGGAGCAAGCAGACTTATGCTTCATGCACAAAGTTTGAATTTTAGTTTTGGACCGCAATTTTATATAGAAAGCAAGGTTGATTTCAAAAAGATGAAAAACTTAATTTGTCCAAAAGAAGAGAGGATATTTAACTCGTAGGGCAGAAATAGATTCTGCCTCTCTATTTTAATCGTCTGAACGGTTTGATTCATATATGAACCATCCACCACCCACACCTACAACAAGTACAATAAATACCAATAGAAATATCTGAATATCAGGCATTACAGTTCTCCTTCCGATTCCTGCTCTCTTAACTGCCCGCAAGCAGCAGAGATATCGAGTCCTTTGGACTCACGGATGGTGCAGTGTAGTCCTCTTGAGGTTAAATATTCCTGAAATACTTTCATATCTTTTTCAGATGGCCTTTTAAATTCCGTACCGCCGTAAGGATTGAAATAGATCAAATTCACTTTAGCTTTAATGCCGTCCAAAAGACTCAAAAGTTTCTTCGCTGCAGAGATGTCATCATTGACATCCTTAATGACAAGATACTCAAACATCACCCTTTTTCTGGCATTGACAGGAAAGTTTTTCACAGCCGTAATGATCGACTCAATGTTATAAGCTTTGTTAATAGGCATCAGCTGTTGTCTGAGCTCATCGTCTACGGCATGCAGAGAAATGGCAAGATTGATACCAAGATCCATTTTGCCAAGCTTTTCTATCTTGCTGCTAAGACCTGATGTTGAGATAGTCTGTCTATGCGGTGCGATGGCCATTCCTTCTTCATCTGCAAAGATCTTGACAGCCTTCGTAACAGCTTCAAGGTTGTCAAGAGGCTCACCCATACCCATGAAAACGATATTGACACGGCGGTTGGCAGCAATATCATTATCTTTTTTGATCATACGCAGTTGTTCAACGATTTCTCCTGGTGTCAAATTACGCATAAAACCGCCCTTTGCAGTCAAACAAAAGGCACATCCTACCTTACACCCTACCTGAGAGGAGATACACACTGTATAGCGTTCCTGATGCTTTACAGAGCCATCTTCGTTATACTCTTTATCGCGCATCAAAAGTAATACGGCTTCTACCGTATGCCCGTCATGAAGTTCAAAAAGATATTTACGACTGCCATCTATACTGTCTTGTACCGTCAGTGTTTTGAGCGGAGTGAGTGTATACTCTTCATCCAGCTTCTCTCTCATCTCTTTAGGAAGATTTTTCATCTCTTCAAAAGAGGTAGCATATTTATGGTAGATCCAATTATAGATCTGTTTTGCCCTGAACGCAGGCTTGATCTTTTCACTTAGTTCTTCTTTTGTTAGGTCTTGTATTATTTTTTTCATGATTGTTGTCTTTTTAATTTTCTAAAATCAGGTACCTATAAGAGGCACCCCCGCATTATTCCAATCTTCATAGGGGCAATCGCCCAAATATGGTCGACAGCATTATTTTTCTACCATCTGCTCTTTGATCATATTTTTTACATATGCATCTAGTTTTTTCATTGCTTCTTTATGGTTTTTGAGAAAATCACTATGTGCATTTTCATCACAATAATTAGTTACTATCAATATCCCTTCTGCCGGAATGCCAAATGCCTTCGCCACTTTCAGTACAGCATAGAATTCCATGTTTTCCAAATGAATGTTATTTTCCAAATAGTATTTTGACACCTGCTTATCTGTCGTAATATAATTTGAAGAATTTACTACTGTTTCCTTGCTTATGCGTGTCAATTTGCTCCACCGCTCCGGTTTCAGCCCCACACACGATGAACTGTTGTCTGCTTCATAGGTTTCACGTGAAACATCTTCAATCATCGATACCCTACTTTCAATAGGAGTATAAGAACCGCCTGCAAAGAAACTGTTCTCTATATTGGCAGCTGTCCGTGACTCAATAATATCGAATATCTCTTTATCTCCGTAACTCCCTGCCGTTCCGACAAAGATCAAAGAATCAGGAAGATTTTCCATGCATAACTTTGTGAGGTTGATAGCCACATCTATCATGCCTATACCTACAGGTATAGCAAAATCAAACTGTTCACTTTCTCCGGCACATATTATCATACTAAAGTCTCACAGGGATATTTTTCCCTTTGAGATAATGTTTCAGTTCCATAATATCGATCTCCCTAAAGTGAAAGATCGATGCTGCCAGTGCCGCATCTGCATGCCCCAAAGTAAAAGCTTCTTCTATATGCTTCATCGTCCCTGCCCCACCACTTGCAATCACCGGGATATTAACAAGTTCACCTATCTTTCGATTAAGCTCATTATCGAATCCTGCTTTGGTTCCATCTGCATCCATAGAAGTCACAAGCAGTTCGCCTGCTCCTCTGTTATATGCTTCCTTTGCCCATTCCATCGCATCGATACCTGTGTCATTACGCCCGCCATGGGTATAGACATGCCATTTACCATCTGAAACCCTTTTGGCATCTATAGCTACGACAATACACTGGGAACCAAAACGCTTTGCACCTTCTGCTATAAATGCCGGTCGTTTAATGGCAGCTGAATTGATACTTACTTTGTCACAACCTACATTCAGAAGATTGTAGATATCTGAAAGTTCCCGGATACCTCCGCCTACCGTCAAAGGAATGAAAACTTCCTGGGCTACTTTTTTCACTACATCAACAATGGTGTCTCTACCTTCGTGGCTTGCACCGATATCAAGAAAGGTGATCTCATCGGCACCCTCTTCATTGTAACGCTTAGCCACCTCAACCGGGTCGCCTGCATCACGTAAGCCCACAAAATTCACACCTTTAACCACTCGTCCGTTATTAACATCCAGGCAGGGAATGATTCGTTTTGCAAAATAATCCATTAATAGTCCATTGTTCTTAAAATTATGATAGAATTATACAAAAATTATCCCAAATAGGGGATTAGCATATAATGTGAAGGTATTTTATAGTATGATTATTGAAAATTTAGCCGAATTTGCAAGCAAGAAGTTCGGTCAAAACTTTTTGAAGAACGATATCTATCTTCATAAAATCATCCAAGCGATGCCCAATGACAACTTGAGAGTTGCAGAGATTGGGCCTGGCTTAGGTGATTTAACCAAAGAACTTGTAAAAGTTCGAAATGTCACAGCATTTGAGGTTGATAAAAGATTATGTGAGCATCTTACTACTGAATTTGAAGAACCTATCCGTCAAGGGAACTTTGAATTACGGTGCGGAGATGTGCTTGAGCGTTGGGAGTCAGGGAGCCTGCTGGATGAGCCTTATCATCTGGTGGCAAACCTGCCCTACTATATCGCGACCAATATCATCTTAAAAGCATTTAAAGATGAACGGTGCCAAAGTATTTTGGTCATGGTTCAAAAAGAAGTTGCCGTGAAGTTTGCAGCAGGTGTAAAACAAAAAGAGTTTTCTGCTCTTTCTGTACTTGCTGCAAGCGTAGGAAAGGCCACACTGTGTTTCGAAGTAGAACCCGAAGCATTTGTTCCTCCTCCGAATGTCACTTCTGCCGTGCTTTTAATAGAGAAGAACAAGTCACAGGATGATGAGAAGTTTGAAGCGTTCTTGAAGATCGCTTTTGCACAACCACGCAAAAAACTCTCTAAAAACCTTACAACTGTTTTTCCCAAAGATCTGGTCGATCAAACTTTTGTTAAGTTCGGATTGGATTCCAACTTACGCCCTCATGAAGCTGAGACATCTATTTATCATCACATATATAATGAATTAAAGGATAATTTAGATGGAAAACAACGATCAAAACAACGAAAACTCTCAAAATCAAGGGCGAAAGCCGCAGAGAGACAGAAGACCCAACCCTCATAGACAAAATAATAATACGCCAAACCCAAACAGAAAATCTCAAGAAGCCAATACACAGAGCAGAAACAGGCAAGAGGGCAATAAAGCAGACAACAGCAACCCTAACAGAAGCAATCAAAACAGGAAACATAACCCAAACAAAAACCAAAATGATGGGCAGAATCCTAAAGGCCAGAATACTAACCAAAATAGAAATGCCAACCGCAATCCTAACCAAAACAGAAAACCGAACCCTAATCAAAAACCGGGCGGCAAACCTAACAATCCAAACCGCAGCGGAGGAGGAAAGGGTAGAGGCAAAAGAAAAAACGTTACTACTGTAAGTGATGAGATGAGAACTTCTATCAATGAGAACAACCGTGTTCAAGAGGCAAGAATGCATCCTTGGAAGCAGATAGATATAGCCAGCAAAGGGAAAGTAAGATTCACTCCGCTGGGCGGTCTTGGCGAAATCGGTGGGAATATGGCTGTACTTGAGACAGAAAACTCTGCCATAATCATTGATGTAGGAATGAGTTTCCCGGATGAGACCATGCATGGTGTTGATATTCTCGTACCTGATTTCTCGTACCTGCATGCGATCAAGAACAAGATCAAAGCGATCGTCATTACCCATGGCCATGAAGACCATATCGGTGCTATGCCCTACCTCTTTAAAGAGTTGAAATTCCCTATCTATGCTACACCGCTTGCCCTTGCGATGATAGAGAACAAATTCAATGAGCATGGACTTAAGGCAGATACAAAATACTTTAACTTTATCACTAAACGAAAACAGTATGATATCGGCGAATTTAAAGTAGAATTCATGCATATGACCCACTCTATCATTGATGCATGTTCCCTTGCCATAGAGACACCTGCAGGCACACTTGTCCATACTGCTGACTTCAAGATAGACCATACACCTATTGATGGCTATACAACAGACTTGCAGCGCTTTGCACATTATGGAGCCAAAGGTGTACTTTGTCTCTTCTCTGACTCTACAAACTCCCACAACCAGGGATTTACAAAGAGTGAAGCAGTTGTAGGTAAAACGTTCGATACACTCTTTAGCCTTGCAAAAGGAAGAGTAATCATGTCTACTTTCTCTTCAAATGTGCACCGTATCTACCAAGCCATGGAAAGAGGTGTTAAAGCAGGTAGAAAGATCTGTGTCATTGGTCGTTCTATGGAACGGAATGTTGAAACAACCAGAGCCCTGGGATATGTAGATATCGATGATAAACACTTCATCGAGGTACATGAAGTACCTAAGTATGCAGACCATGAGATACTCATTGTTACGACGGGATCTCAGGGTGAGACCATGGCAGCATTGAACCGTATGGCAACAGATGAGCATAGACATATCAAACTTAAGCCATCTGATACAGTTATCATCTCTGCCTCTGCTATTCCCGGAAATGAAGCTTCTGTCTCTAAACTCATGAATCTGCTTATCAAAGCTGGCGTAACCGTCCGTTATAAAGAGTTTGGAGATATCCACGTTTCAGGACACGCAGCGCAGGAAGAACAGAAACTCATATTAAGACTGGTACAGCCTAAATTCTTCTTGCCCGTACACGGTGAGTACAATCACATTGCCCAGCATGCCAAAACAGCAGTAAGCTGTGGTGTAGATGAAAGAAATATTCTTCTCATGAGTGATGGGGACCAGGTAGAGATCACTCCTAAGTACCTGAAAAAGGTTAAAACGGTCAAAACGGGTAAAACATATATTGATAACCAGAACAATATGACCATTGAAAATGATGTAGTCCTTGACAGACAGAAATTGGCTGAAGACGGTATTATTACTGTAGTGGCACAAATTGCACAAAGCAACCAAAAAATAGTTGGGAAACCTATCATATACACACATGGGCTTGTTGCAGACAAAGATGATAAAAAATTTGCAAAAGAGATAGAAGCGCTTCTTGAAACTATGCTATTGCACATGAAGCCCGATGCACTTAAAGATCACAGAATTATTGAGAATGAAATTAGAAGTACGATCAGAAAACATGTAGTTCGTACCAAAAAGAGATATCCGCTTATCATTCCTACTATTTTCATCGTCTAATCATTAAGGCCTCGTAAAGAGGTCTTAACCCCCTAACCTTCACTATGCTATAATCTAATTCATTTTCATTTGAATGAAGCTTTAAGGCATCGATCAAAGCTTCAGAAGAAAGTTTGCACTTATACTTGAACAGCAAATAAACATGAAAGGTAACGTATGGATCTTATTAACATTGCAAAAGAAACATTTCACATAGAAGCAGATGCTCTCTATAAAATGGCAGAACGTCTTGATCAGAATTTTTTAGATGCCATTGAATTGATCATGCATACCAAAGGAAAATTGATCATCACAGGCGTAGGAAAATCCGGCCTGGTAGGTGCTAAAATGGCTGCTACTTTTGCAAGTACGGGAACATCCAGTTTCTTTTTGCACCCGACAGAAGCTTTACATGGTGATTTGGGGATGATAGGGAAGGAAGATACCGTACTTGCTATCAGCAGCAGTGGCGAGAGTGAAGAACTTACAAAAATACTTCCCCACATCAAACGTTTTGAGATCCCGCTTATTGGATTTACAGGCAATAAAAATTCTTCACTTGCACACTATGCAGATGTTTTTCTTGATATCTCTGTTGAAAAGGAAGCTTGTCCTCTCAACATAGCACCTACGACTTCTACAACACTGACCATGGCTTTAGGTGATGCCCTGGCAGTAGCACTTATGAAAGAAAGGGGCTTTAAGAAAGAAGACTTTGCCTCTTTTCACCCCGGAGGTTCTTTAGGTAAAAAACTTTTTATCAAGATCAAAGACCTAATGAGAACTGAATCTTTACCTATTATTGATACAAAAACAACACTTAGAGACGCTATTGTGAAAATGAGTGAAGGAAAGCTTGGTACAGTGCTTATCGTTGATGAATCCAATAAGCTCACTGCCCTACTTAGTGATGGAGACCTTCGGCGTGCACTGATGAAAAAAGGATTCAGTCTGGACCAGTTGGCCATAGATTATGCCTGCAAAAACCCTAAAAGCCATCATAATACAGAACTGCTCGCCTCTGAAGCACTCGAAATAATAGAAAATGATCGCATACAACTTCTGCCTCTTACTGACGATTCAGGTAAGATCCTTGGCGTATTGCATATTCATGACCTCATTAATGCAGGTATTAAAAAGTAGCCCTTTGGCTCAAAAGTAAATAAAGATCGGATAAGATATGAGATTGAACAAATATATTTCACACAACACAAAATACTCACGAAGAGAAGCAGATAAACTCATAGAAGCGGGAGAGGTCACACTCAACAAGAAAGTGTTGAAAGATTTTGCTTATGAAGTAGAAGAAGGTGACCACATTTATGTTAAAGGCAGGCAGGTGAAACCCAGCAAAGAGCTCACGATCATTGCTTACAACAAACCAAAAGGCGTACTTGTTACCAAAAAAGACGACAGGGGACGTGCAACGATCTACCATAAACTGCCAGGCAAATTCAGACACTTTGTACCTGTAGGTAGGCTTGACTATGCCTCTGAGGGACTTTTGCTTCTTACAGACTCTCCAGAAGTGGCAACAGCCATTATGGAGAGTGCTTTAGATCGTACTTATAACCTTAAGATAGACAAACCTGTCACAGAAGAGATGATCACTGCCATGAAAGAGGGATTGGTTCTTGATGATGCACGTGCAGGGGCACATGAAAAAAGTAAGATATACAGTATGGAATTTGCTCCTTTTGCACATTTTGAAATAAGATCCGAAGGGAAAAGTTTTACCAAACTCCGTGTTACTATCACAGAGGGAAAGAACAGAGAACTGAGACGCTTTTTTGGACACTTTGAAGCCAAAGTACTTGATCTCAAGCGTGTAGCCTTCGGAGGTATAGAACTGAACAACCTTCCCACCAACAAAACACGCTTCTTTTCACGAAGAGAGTATGATGATGTTCATAAATTCATGAAGCGCAGGAAAGCAAATGAAAAAGCAGAGATCAAAAACAGAGTTAATGCACAAAAACAGGAAGAGGAAAACAGAAAAAAGAAAGAATTTAAACAAAAAAAGTTCAATAAAAGAGATTAAATTTTGATCAACCTTGCACTTAAATATCGTCCTGAAAACCTTGATGAGATCATCGGACAGACACATCTTTTAGGAATAAGCGCTCCCTTGCGAAAGCTTATAGAGGCTAATGCCCTGCCCCACTCTTTTTTCTATGGACCCCCAGGATGCGGGAAAACAACACTTGCCAGAGTGATCGCCACACAACTGGACAGGCCTTTTTATGAAATGAATGCCACTACCCTCAAAATAGAAGATCTGCGTAAAATATTTAAAGAGTATACCAACGCTTTACAGAAACCACTTATCTTCATAGATGAGGTCCATAGACTCAGTAAAAACCAACAAGAAGTACTCCTTCCTTTTATGGAAAACAATGCTGCCCTTGTCATAGGTGCCTCTACGGAAAATCCTTACTACTCTTTGACCGCTGCCATGCGCTCACGTTCACATCTTTTTGAACTTACAGCGTTGAGCCAGGACAAAATGTACAAATATCTTCAAAAGATCATCAAAATTGAAGATATTTCCATCGAAGATGATGCAGCAGAATACCTTGTATTCTCCAGTGGAGGTGATGTGAGGGCTATGTTAAACCTGTTGGAAAGCAGCCGTATCATACAAACACCTATTAAACTTGCTACACTAAAGCAAATACGGCCTCATGCCATGCAGGCAGGCAGCTCTGAGAGTGAAAGTCATTATGAGCTTACGTCTGCCATGATCAAAAGTATCCGGGGGAGCGATATAGATGCTGCCATCTACTATCTTGCCAGACTCATTGATGGAGGAGAACCTGCTGAGTTTATAGCCAGGCGTTTGGCTATTTTGGCAAGTGAAGATATAGGTAATGCCAATCCCCCTGCCCTCAACCTGGCAAGTTCTACCCTGAATATAGTCAAACATATCGGTTACCCGGAAGCCAGAATATCACTCTCCCAGCTGGTGATCTATCTTGCCTCTTCTCCAAAATCAAACAGTGCCTATTTAGCTATCAATACAGCCTTGGGAGCTATCAAATCTGGTGAAATCTACCCTATTCCTTCCCACATAAAGACCCATGTAAAATCCTATCTATATCCGCATGATTTTGGAGGATGGGTAGAACAGTCTTATCTATCCAAACCTTTACACTTTTATCAAACAAAAAAAATTGGATTTGAAAAAACCTTATGGCAGTGGCATGAAAAGATAAGATCTGTAAAATCTTAACACAATTCTGACACTTTTTTGTGCTATAATCACAATATATAAATATATAAAAGGAGTCAAAAATGAAAAAGAATTTTGTTGGAATCATACTTGCTTCAACTGCAAGTATTGCCTTGTTAAGTGGATGTACAGGTCAAGAAGCAATGCCTAGCAATGCGACACAGACAGGTGCTGTAACAGGTGCTGTAGCTGGTTCTGTTATAGGCTATAATACCAAAGGGCATAATAAAGGGGAGCGTGCTGTCATAGGCGGTCTAGTTGGTGCGGCAGCAGGAGCAGCGATAGGCAATGCTATAGATGAGCAGAATCCTGAACCGCAAGAAACAGGTGGATGGCAATAGTCTCCATCAAAAATTATAAAATAAATCAAAAGGAAGTAAAAATGAAAATCAAATTACTTAAACCTGTACTTGCCTCCACGGTAGCTGCTTTTATACTTGCTGGTTGCTATAATCAGCCTGGCCTTGTTCAAGACACCAGTTATGATCGAACAAAAACAGGTGCAGCTACAGGTGCTGTAGCCGGTGCACTGATAGGATATAACACCAAAGGACACCATAAAGGCCAAAGAGCACTAATAGGCGGCTTATTAGGAGCAGCGGTAGGTGGTGCTATTGGATATAGTATGGATCAACAAGCCAATGAAATAGCCCGTGCACTGGGAACTGGTGTAAACAATGATCCACTGGCAGCATTAGATCCTAATAGAGATATTATTGTATCTAAACATCCAAACTATGTTAAGATCATGTTCAGAGATCGTATGATGTTCCCGTTTGGTTCGTCACAACTCCGTTCAAGTGCACGATACAAAGTAGGAAAAATAGCAAGGTTATTGCAAAACTATCCTCAAACCGTTGTAGGTGTAGCAGGATTTACAGACAATGTTGGAAGCTATGAGTATAACCAGAACCTTTCAGAAAGAAGAGCACGTACTGTAGCAAATATTCTTGCAGTTAATGGATATCCTAAGATCAAAGGATGCTCATACAATAAACCTATTGCACCAAATGACAGTAGCGTAAACAGAGCACTCAACAGACGTGTAGAAGTTTATCTTTATGGCAATGCAAATCAGATGACGAATCCTTGCCGTTAACATGATTATTTTAAGGTGCTGAGCATCCGCTTGGCATCTTCTGCACTCGCTCTTCCAGCAAAATATTCACTTTCAGCATGATCAATTGTTTTTAATAGCTTTGCTTGCAGAATATCTCCCCTGGTTCTCTCTTTTACAAAACGCTTTAACTCTGCAAAATCCGGGAAAAGTTCAATAAACTCTTTTTTCAATTTACTTTTATTCCATGCAGATATTTGTGTTTTGGCATCAGCCCCTGTAAGATCTAAAATTTCTCGTCCTATACTATCTACACTTTTATACTGATCAAATTGATGTGCTTGCTGATATTCCCTATTTTTATATCTGTCATCTTCTTGCTGAAGATCCCCAACAAAATTAGTAATAAAATAAAGAAATCCTGCACCTATTACAATAAAGACAATTAAATTTTTATCCATGACAGATCCTCTAAATTTTTTATTTGATAATACAATTATACTATAAATATCAAAAAGTTGGAGATTTACGTGATTTAAATATAGATGGTGCGGATGAGAGGACTCGAAGCAAATATCCTATCATTTTTCATAATTCTTATTATAGCCAATAGCCCCTTGTATAGCGTGAACTAATCTCTTTTAAATTCTTTTGAATGTATAATAATTCCATAGGGAGGTATCCCCCATAGTATCCCCCACGGATGAGAGGACTTTCCTAAACATCCGCTTTGAAAGGATGATCTTAAAGATGGCTATTAACCTACAAGACTTTAAACCGACAAAATATCCTAATCTATACAAGAGCATTAAATCACATGAGAAGAATGGATTTAAATACCTTTTATGGGCTAAGATAGATGGAAAACTACATAAGAAGATATTAGGCTACAGTAAAAAAGACAATCTCACAGATAGAAGTGCAAACCTCAAAGCAGCTGCATACAAGCAAGAGGTAGAAGAGGGGTACACCCCCACTAAGACCATAAAGCTTGATGCACTCTCTAAACTTTACTTTGAGAGCCTAAAAGATACAGACTGGTGTGATACCAAGAAAAATATCTATAACAGATATTTAGGAACATACAAAGAAGAAAATAAAAAACCAAAAAAAGTCACTCGAAGACCTACAGAAGAGGAACAGAAAAGGCAAAAGATATTTGATAAAAATAAAATAGGTCATAGAAGTTTAGATAGCATTAAAGAGATGCACATCGAGAAAATACTTAGAGAGATGCACAAACAGGGATTAAAGCCTAGAACCCAAAAGACTATTATTGAAGTGTTAAAACCTATGTTTAACTTTGCAGTGAAAAATAAAATAATTAGAGATAATCCTACTTTAGGCATTACAGTAAAAGTTCCAAGCCAAAAGAAGATAGTCACCAACGCTACAGACCTCTTTAAAAAGGTTTATGCAGGGATTAACGCCTATTATCATGATAACCCATACTACAAGGCTTTATTTCTCTTTGGCTTCACTGGTAGGCGTAAGGGAGAGATACTCTCTCTCAAATGGGAGAACATAGACTTTACACATAACTACTATTGGATAGAAGATACCAAAACGGACGATCAACAAAAGTACCAGTTACCGCCCTACATCATCGAACCACTACAGGAGATCAAGGACGATAGAAAAGGCTTAGTTTTCAAGAGTCCGATCACTGGTAAGAAGATCATCAACATAGACAGGCAGATGCGGCAGCTCAAAAAGTTCCTGGAGCTTGATACTCTCTCTATGCACTACATGAGAAACATTTTAGTAAGTGCCTTAGCAGAACAGCAGGTAGAAGCTATCACCCTAAGCGGTATATTGGGGCATAAAGACCCGAACACAATAAACAAGTACCTAAGTATCAATCATTATAAAAGTAGTCAAATAGGGCTTAATAAAGTTGATGAGATTATAGATGTAGAGGCGGAGTAGTTAGGAAAGATTTAGAGGGTAGAGAATACCGCCTAGATGTCCAATATAAATATAAATTTAGATTATAAATAGCAATATACGTGTCAAATTGAAATATAAATGATGCAAATTTTTAAAAAATATGTCAATTTGAGATATTTTTAGTTAATAAAGATGTGTATTATATAAAACTTGAATAAAAATAAGTTACAATAAACTCAGATACAAAGAATTGAGTTCTTTTGAGTACCTGAGTTATATCATTAAGCCTCGGAAACTTTTGATATAACTTACCATACAAATTTGTACCTTAATGTACAATAAAAATGTACATACAAAAAAGTATTACTCTTGTATGTTACCCGAACTCTCATTTTTCTCTACTTCTGCGTATCAAAAAATATTCCACAACAAAGGATAAACACATGGATACAACCATGCACGAGAAGTGGCTTAGCCCACGAAAAGTTCAAGACCAATACGGATTTAGCACGAGTACTCTCGCTAAATGGAGAATGGATAATATCAATATTCCTTTTTCACGTATGGGGAAATACATACGGTACAAGACTACAGACATTGATCAATGGATAGAGAACAATAAAGTAGAGGTGGCATCATGAGCAGACCCCACTTCACATCAACAGAAATCAAAATACTTAAAATGTGTTTGGTAGATGATGACAGGCTTCAACAGCACCACGCTTATATGTTTAATTGTCACTATCTGCCTGATCTTATACAGCATCTTAGAAAAAAGCTACAGAAGCATTTTGATGTATCATGGGATACAACTATGGACAATCTTTATACGGAACGTAAAACAGTTATAAAAGTGAATGGGAAGAAAGCCAAAATTGGTATATTTCGATTAACTCATAACTGGAAAAAAGAAGTAAGGCAATTACTCCAAGATACTACATACGACATGGAGAAAATGATCGCTTAAGGAGTAAAAAAATACCCCTTATTTTTAAATACATTACAATTCCTTACAATTCCAAGCCAAAATTGTAAATTATGTCCTGCCCCCGACAACGTGGGTATTGGGCATAGGTACAATATTTAGTTTAAGTTTGGCGTTCCTTAATATAAGAGAGAGAAACCACATGAACATCTTACAAGAATTAGAAGATTTTATCAACGAGTTCAACCAAGATAATAATGCAGATTTTGAGATAGACAGCATAAGAGTAGAGTTTCAAAAACAGTACAAGCAAGAAGAGTTAAAAAAGTTAGGCAACTGGAATAAAATAAAAAAGAACTCCAATATCCTGCACAAACTAAAAAAACGTTTATCGGATGATGAAGTAACAAGTGCATGGAGATTAGAAGATCATAATATCTACTACTACAATATACAAGACAAACCCAAATATCGTAAAGCTGAACTTGTAATCTTTGGCATGAAGCAATATCATAAAGAGCCGCCGCCAAGAGAGTTAATATCTAAAATATTATCAATCTTGAAAACTGTATCAAACATTGATATTTGCTTAGATTTGCCATACAAGCCAAACCTAGAAGCACTTAGTAAGCATTTCACATTAAAACCATACATCACAAAAGATGGAGTTGTCACAGATACAAGCTACATTAATGATACTGCCATTCCTATGCTAGAGAAAATTACTATCTACAACAAGGCAGATAAAAATAATTTAAAGGGAATTTTATGGAGAGCAGAAGCAAAGATTAGCATCCCGAACTTTAAAGCCTTAGCACTGCCACTACATGACTTTAAAGAGATCATAGACATGGCAAAGGAGAGCAGGTGACTAAAGAACAGGTGATAAAAAAGATCAAAGAGATAATGGTTAAAGACACAAGCCTTAAAGGTACAACCATAGAGATTATTTTTAGGGATAAAAAACACAACACAAAATCATCAAATAGGGAGTAGTAAAATATGAGTAGATATAAATTAACAGATGAAATGCTGCAAGATATTGAAGATTATGCAGAAGATCAATACACGCTAGAAGATACATTTGATGAGTTAAATATCTCCAAGAAGCTGATGAAAGATGAACGAGTGCTACAAGCATTTGAAAAAGGGCTAATAAAGCTTTATATCTCAATGGCTTCAAGTGGCATGAGCAATGTTGATATTGTAGATGATTTTGAAATTAATATTAACCAATGTGCTTTATGGCATGAAAAGTACAGTGATGAAATTAAACAGGCAAAACAAAAGATAGCAGACGATAAGAAACTTGCTACAAGACAGTTTAGTGATCCTCTTATAAGTGGGTTGGTAAATATTATGACACAAAATGGAACAAGTGCAGAACCAATCTCACAAAAAGTTTTACATGATGATATTGAAAAAATAATAGAAAAAACAAAAGCAGGGGATACTGAAGCACTTATTACAATACTTACTACAAATATCATGCAACTACAGTTATTTAATGGCAGAGTAGCAGGTAACTTGATGGGGGAAGCAGGGAAGCAGCTTAATAACTTTGAAAAGCTATCAAACATGCAAATAAAGGTTATGCAAGAGACACGTAAAAGTATTATGGCTATCAATGAGATCATCAACCCAAAGCGTGCTACTTTTATTAAAAAAGCTGAACAGCATAACCACCTTCATCAAAATTCAGAAAAAAAAGGTGAAAGTAAAAACGAAAAACAGAAAGAGCTAACGCAACCAGATCAAATAACCGAAGCTGAGCTTTGCCCATTAAAGGAAAAAGCGTGTGAAAACAAGTAGTGAAGAGTTTAAACAAATGCAACGTGAACGGATACACAAAACAAAGCCTTGGTTAAAAACCAAGGGTGCAATCACTCCCGAGGGCAAGGCAATATCAAAGATGAACGCTTTGAAGATAAGTCCTGAGCTTCATTTCTTGATTGGAGAGTATAAACAGTTGATGAAGCAGCAAAAAGAAATTCAACAGACTATACGTGGAGAGAGAGTGTAGAATAAGCTGTGTTATTTCATTTCGATTGTTTTAATACCATTTTTGGATTTAACTACATAGTCAATATTTCCAGTAATCTGGTCACAACGAATTACAACAAAGGCATTGGAATATCTCTGTTTCATAAAATAGTATCGGTTGGATGTAGTGCGACCAATAAAGAAGCCTACAGTCAGTGCTAGTATTATTATAATTGAGGTTATACCTATACCCTTATTCATTTTAATCCTTCTTTTTTAATTTGATGAGCCAATTTTAAAAGCCTTTTTTAACATTATAAAGAAACAATATTAAAAGGTGAAAAATTTCAAAAAAAGATTCTGATTGGCTTTTCCCAAGTATATCAGAAGTTGCACTCGGGAAAAAGATGCTTTAATATGGAGGGAGAGAATAAAATGTTTAAACCATTTTAGAATATACTATAAAAAATTCAAACTATGGGAAATTTTAGTGAAAAGAATTAAAGAGTTGGGATGGTATATACTTGTAGTAATAATTTTAATTATTATCTTTAAAGTTCAACCATTAAAAAATCATACAAAACCTATCGAATTGACTTTTGCAGAATTAAATGGAAATTCATTATACAACTTAACTCATGGAGAATTTCTTAAAGATGAATTTACAGGCGAGTATTATGCAGATGAGTGTATTGAAGAAACTAATAGTTCCTTTATAAAGAGTATTTGCTATTATGATTTTAATTATGAGCTTACAGTCAATATCAACAGACGACGTTATGTGTATTGTGAGGTAGATAAAGAAGTATGGGATGAGATTAAAACTACAAAATCTATTGGAAGCTACTATAATGCTCATATTAAGAACCAATATTTTTGTGATTATTGATGGAACATAGAGAAGTGTTTTATAAAAAATCTGATGAAAGCACAGCACTCATAATTAAAATACCAGTGTAACTCAAGAGTGATGAAACTAGATTGAGGAATTGTGGGTAGTTATTGCAATTAGTATACCAACTTGTACATCTAGTTTCATTACGTATATCAAAAAGTAACACATTAAAAAGTGCGTAAAATAGATATTTTTAGCATAAAGGTATCCCCTAAAGTATCCCCTAACAGTTATAAAAAGTGATTAAGTGCCTTAAATAAGGGCTTTGTAGATGGTGCGGATGAGAGGACTCGAACCTCCACGCCGTAAAGCACCAGATCCTAAGTCTGGCGTGTATACCAATTTCACCACATCCGCATGTGATTGTTTTACTAAACAATAAAAAGTAGTAGTGGTACACCCATTAGGATTCGAACCTAAGACCCTCGCCTTAGAAGGGCGATGCTCTATCCAGCTGAGCTATGAGTGCATAAATATAATAAAAATTATTTCTTACAAAGTAAGACTTTAGTAATTGAAAAGTTTACGGACTTTGTTCGTGAACTTTGAAACCTAATAATGGTACGCCAGAGAGGACTCGAACCCCTAACCCTCAGATCCGAAGTCTGATGCTCTATCCAGTTGAGCCACTAGCGCTTCTTCATTTGGGAGGTTCCCAATCTATTACCAATGGGGTGGACGACGGGGCTCGAACCCGCGACAACCTGTGCCACAAACAGGTGCTCTACCAACTGAACTACGTCCACCATCAATTGTTTCATTATTATATCAATTTTAAATATCTAAATGGTCGGAGTGAAAGGACTCGAACCTTCGACCCCCTGGTCCCAAACCAGGTGCGCTACCAGACTGCGCTACACTCCGTTACCTTGAAAAAGGACTGCAATTATAGTCAAAAGGTTTCTATTTGTCAATAGATTTTGCAAAAAAAATAAAAAAAGTCTATTTATCTCCTACTTTAGAGGTGATTTAGGCGTTAATGAGTATAATAAATACAATTTTTCAGGAGTATAGATGGATAGTATATTTGAACAGATCAACAGCATATTGGCTTCAGTTTTCTTTTTTGATATCTTTTTTGGCACCATAAAAGGAACCAGTATGCCTTTCATCGTTGCATGGCTTATTGCCGGCGGGGTTTTCCTTACCTTTCGTTTCGGCTTTATCAATGTTCGTATGTTCTCACACGCGTATAAGATCATTACAGGAAAATATAGAACTGCTGACGATGTGGGGGAGATCACTCCGTTTCAGTCCTTGTCCACTGCACTCTCTGCTACAGTCGGTTTGGGGAACATTGCCGGTGTAGCCATTGCTATTGCCGTTGGAGGTCCGGGAGCTACCTTTTGGATGATCCTGGCCGGATTTTTCGGTATGACACTGAAATTCACCGAAGTAACCCTTGCACAGATCTACCGTGAAAAGAGGCCGGATGGGCGCATCATGGGTGGTGCTATGCAGTACCTCTCCAAGGGCTTGGCTTCGAAAGGGCATACCAAACTGGGTAAAGTCCTTGCTGTCCTATTTGCAATATTGGCCATTGGCGGTAGTCTGGGTGCAGGAAATGCCTTCCAGACCTCACAGGCCATGGGTGCCCTCTCCGACCGTGTTCCTTTCTTTCAAACCTACCCTATTGTCTTTGGCCTTATCATGGCGACCGTTGTAGGTTTTGTGATCATTGGCGGGATCAAACGTATTGCCAGTACTGCAGAAAAGATCGTTCCTTTGATGGTATTGATCTATCTTGCTGCTTCACTGTGGATACTGATTATAAATGCATCTGCCGTACCACATGCCATTTCCACTATCTTCCATGAGGCATTTGCACCTGCAGCAGCTGTAGGGGGAGTCATAGGAGTACTCGTACAAGGTTTCAAGCGTGCCGCCTTCTCAAGTGAGGCCGGAATAGGATCAGCAGCCATTGTACACTCAACTGCCTCTGTAAAATACCCTGTTAGACAGGGGATGGTAGCTTTGTACGAGCCCTTTATCGATACGATCGTTATCTGTACCATGACAGCTCTTGTTATTGTCACAACCGGGGTTTATGACCCTGCCGGAGAATTTGCAAATCTAGTTGCTTCAAAGCAGGGTGCAGCGCTTACCGCAGCAGCCTATGGTACGGTGATCTCCTGGTTTCCTGTTATCCTCTCCTTCTCCATCATTCTTTTTGCTTTCTCTACAATGATCTCCTGGTCATACTATGGTGAGCGTTCATGGACCTATCTCTTCGGCGAGAAATATACACTGATCTATAAACTAATCTTCATCTCATTTACTGTGATGGCCTCTGTAACCAGTGCTGCAGCGATGTTGGAGTTCTCTGACCTGCTCATCTTGACCATGGCACTGCCTAACCTTATTGGACTTTATATTCTGCAAGGTGATGTCAAAGCAAACCTGAATGCCTATCTGGCGAAATGGAGAAATGGAGAGTTGGACAGGGAAGCAATACGGAAATAGTACTAAGCGCTAATACATTAGCATGACACAGCTGATCTTAGATGTCAAGTGTTTGTATTAGTCCATAACATTTGGCACTCAGAATGATTTTCTATTTAGTTTGCTGTAGATTCGGTCTAATTGCTTGAGTGTAAGGAGAGAGCTTACGTATAGCAAGTAACCGACTGGAATGAAACCCATTCGGCCGAAGATACAGTTCTGGCACTAAATGCCGATACCCCTGTCGCTAAAGTGTAAGTGGGGTAAAAATAATTAGACCAGGTCTACACCTTTTTCGCCGTGTGCTAAGGCTCCTATAACATACCCATCCGTATTTGCAAGTACTGCATCTACATCTTCAGGCTCTACGACCCATACCATACCCACACCCATATTGAAGGCTCTGAACATCTCCTCTTCATCTACATGCTGGCCCATAAATTCAAAAATAGGCAATACACGGATAGAGTCCTTATTCACAATGGCTCTCATCCCTTCAGGAAGAACTCTGGGAAGATTTTCTACTATCCCTCCGCCCGTAATGTGAGCTAAGGCTTTCACATACCGTTTATTGGCTTTATACTCTTTTACATATATACGTGTCGGTTCAAGCAATGTATCGATAAGCGGTTTTCCCTCAAACTCTGTCTCAAGACTCATACCCAATTTATCGAAAAAAAGTTTTCTTACTAACGAATACCCATTTGAATGTACACCTGAGCTTGGCATAGCGATAAGTACCTGTCCCTCTTTTACATTGGCTACAGTATCCATCTCCGCACGTTCTGCGATCCCTACTGCAAAGCCTGCAAGGTCAAAATCGTCATCAGAGTACATCCCGGGCATTTCAGCCGTTTCCCCGCCTACAAGTGCACACTCAGAACGGCGACAGCCCTCTGCGATACCTGCGACGACATCTTTGGCATTTTCAGGCAATAGTTTACCCGTTGCATAGTAGTCCAAGAAAAACATTGGCGTACCATTATTGCAAATAAGGTCATTGACACACATAGCCACAAGATCAATACCTACAGTATCGAGTCTGCCACTTTCTATAGCAAGCCTGAGTTTTGTTCCTACACCATCAGTAGCAGAAAGGATCACCGGCTCTTTATAGCCTGCAGGAAGAGCATATGCACCTGCAAAAGATCCGATACCGCCAATAACATTTTTATCGAACGTTGATTTAACATCACTTTTGATCGCTTCTACGAATTCATTACCTGCATCGATATCTACGCCGGCATCTTTATATGATATATTTGACATTACAACCCTTTATTTTCTTCACATTTACAAGGAGGAAAAACCTTTTTTAAAATGATAAGCCCCGGACAGAATCCTGTAAATCCAGCTATAAGAAGCATGATCATCATTGCCATCATCACCAAAAATGCTACTTTGAACATTTGCACACCTGCCAATCCCATGATAAAACCCAAGATTATTGCCTGCACAATCCTTTGCATTCTTTCAGCACACATCATCTAAAATCCTTGTGAAAATTTGTTGGTATTATAACAAAAATTAACTTCTAAGCTTCCGCCCTAATTTTACTTCAACGGAACCCACTTTTTTGTTTAACCTACCTAACGGGCCTTTTCGGTAATCGATCTTAATTGAACTATAGACACGGTCACAATCCCTCTGCAATTCTTCATAGGCTTTGTTTATAACAGCTAAAACCTCTTTCACCGTTTCTTCCTCTATAATGGTTCCCATAGGTGTAAGTTGATATTCCAATCCACTTTTATCGACAATATCCAAAACCCTGGCTACAAAAGCACTTTTACTTTGGGTCTTTTCCGTCGGGAACATACTGAACTCTACTAATGCACTCATCAAAACTCCTTTTTTTCATTTTTCAGATATCATATACTTTAGGGCACCTCTAATAACCCTAAATACTCATAACATCTAGGGTTATTAGAGGTGCCCTTTTTTATAGAATAAAACCAAACCTTATGCAGTAAAAAGTTATTCATCAACCTGAAACATGGTATAATTTTTACAAAGAGATAGAAATAGTGAAGGGAAAAGATGAAAAAAAAGAATTTTACTTATCTTGTCCTTTTTGTCATTGCGCTCCTTTACGGTGGATGTCAAGAGCTCGACTCGATGGTCGTACCTATTCATAATAGTACAAAAGAGTTGAACAGCACTGCTTCCAATCTAACTGTACTGGAAGATACACCTTTTCATACGACACTTCATTTTCGTAACAAAAAATTCGTCATCGTTGATGAACATTTTTAAAAGGATACCAGTTAATGATTATCATAGGAGGAGGAGCCAGCGGCCTCATTGCAGCCATAACAGCTGCAAAGGCCGGGCAAAGCGTTACACTGCTTGAGCAAAACAGCAAGATCGGCAAAAAGATACTTGTCTCCGGCAACGGAAAATGTAACATAGATAACAAATTCATCTCTACTGACCGTTTTCATTCACAAAATCCTGATTTTATAAAAGAAGTGTTAGAGGGTTATGACTTTGAAATAGTCAAAAAGTTTTTCACGTCCATTGGACTTGAACTCATTGAAGGCAAAGAGGGAAAGATGTTCCCTATGTCTTTACAGGCAAGCTCCGTTGTAGAACTTTTAGAATATGAAGCAAAGAGGGCAGGGGTGCAGATAGTCTGCAACTGTGCTGTAAATGGCATAGCAAAAGAGGGTGATACCTTCAAATTGGAAACAACTGAAGGCACAAGGACCTGTAAAAAACTTCTCATAGCCTCCGGTTCACCTGCCGCGCCCCAGCTAGGAGGTTCTAATTCCGGATATGCTTTTGCTACCAAGATGGGGCACAGCCTCATAGCACGCTATCCGTCTTTGGTACAACTCCGTTCTGATGAGAATTGGGTCAAAAGCTGTGCCGGAGTGAAAGTAGCAGGATTAGCCAAACTCTATGCCAATGGCGAGTACATTACAGAAAAAAAGGTGATCTTCTCTTTACCAACTATGGCATCAGCGGACTTGCCATCCTGGACCTAAGCCGTGAAGTCAGTACAAGATTAGCCAACTTTGACTACTGTGAACTCAATCTGGATCTTATACCAGAACTGAGCAAAGAAAAACTCGCTAACTTACTATTAAACAGAATACAAAAAGAGAGTGAAAAACCCATAACATTATGGCTGCAGGGAGTGCTAAATAAAAAACTCATAAATATTATTTTAAAACAGTCAAAATGCAAGGCCAAGATAGAATATGAGTTAAACAGAAAAGAGATAGGAAAACTCGTATATGCCATCAAAAACCTAAAACTAAGCATCAATGACACCAAAGGCTTCAAAGGTGCAGAAGTAGCCACAGGAGGCATAGACACCACAGAAATCAACCCAAAAACAATGGAGTCAAAACTCGTACCAGATCTCTATTTTGCCGGTGAAATACTTGATGTCGATGGAGATAGGGGGGGCTTCAATTTTCATTTTGCCTGGGTAAGCGGTCTGAGGGCAGCCAGGAATTAGGAATTTTTACAAAAACAGTCTTTTAGTTTGCTGTATGATTAAAAATCACTCATCCATTAATCATGCAGCGCATGCCTGTCTTTGTGAACGACCTTGTAAGCAAAGCGATTCGAGAATAGAGACGCTTTTTTGCTTCGTTTTTTTTAAAAAAATGAAGAGAGACAATAGCTCACTTAAAATTATAGGGAATAAGAGAAAAAGGATTGAAGTATAAACATTCCCGCGCAAATCATGGGAACACGTTTATACAATTAAAATTATTTTGCGTTCTTTTTATCTCTAGCTTGTCTCTTTCTTACTACCGGATCCAAAGATTTCTTTCTAATTCTAACACTCTCAGGTGTGATCTCAATAAGCTCATCATCTTCTATCCATTCCATTGCACTCTCAAGGGTAATAGGTCTTGGCGGCACTAGCTTAATGGCATCATCAGCCCCACTTGTTCTCATATTCGTAAGCTGCTTTCCTTTAAGCGGATTCACATCGAGGTCTCCAGGTCTTGCAGACTCACCGATGACCATACCGGAGTAAACTTTGTCCTGTGGTTTGATGAAAAGTGTTCCTCTCGCCTGAAGGTTGAAGATGGAAAAGGCAACTGCTTCACCGTTATCCATAGAGACCAGTGCGCCTGGTGTACGGCTTACTACTATACCTGTGTAAGGTCTGTACTCGATGAACGAGTGGTTCATGATACCTTCACCTTTTGTGTCAGTCAGGAACTCTGAACGGAACCCGATAAGCCCGCGTGCAGGGATCTCAAACTCGATCCTTACTGTACCGTCAGGCATAGGTGTAAGAGAAGTCATCTCTGCTTTTCTCTTACCGAGTTTTTCAATGGCAACGCCTTGGAACTCTTCAGGAACATCTACTACAAGATGTTCGAACGGCTCCATTTTAACACCGTCCACTTCTTTAACAACCACTTCAGGACGCGCAAGAAGGAATTCAAATCCTTCTCTCCTCATGTTCTCTGCAAGAATACCGATCTGAAGTTCACCACGGCCGGAAACTTTGAATGATGCATCACCCATAGGTTCCATACGCATAGCAATATTCGTCTCCATCTCTTTTTCAAGTCTCTCCTGGATCTTGTTTGAAGTAACGTGTTTTCCCTCTGTTCCTGCCAAAGGACCATCATTAACAGACATGATAACCGAAAGCGTAGGCTCTTCCACATGCATAGGGTCAAGTGCTATAGGATTGACAGGATCACAGATAGAATCACCTACATCGATGTCGTTAAATCCTGCGATCGCTACGATATCCCCTGCTTCTGCTTCCTGGATCTCTATACGCTCAAGCCCCTTAAATCCGATAAGTTTTGAGATACGGCTTTTTGACTTTTCACCTGAAGCTTTTACCAATGCATATTCATCACCTTTTTTCACTTTACCGTTAAAGATACGTGTAATACCGATACGCCCGACAAAGTTATCTGAATCAAGTGTAAACACTTGTGCCTGCGTATCATTATCGGGTGAACCTTCCGGATATGGCACTTTTTCCAAGATAGCCTCAAAAAGCGGTGTCATATCCTTGTTTTCATCTTCCATATCCCATTTTGCATAACCGTCTCTTGCTGCTGCATAAAGTACAGGGAATTCAAGTTGCTCTTCATTGGCATCCAACGCAACAAGAAGGTCAAACATTTCATCCAGTACTCTATCCGGTTCAGCACCGTCTTTATCGATCTTGTTAATCACAACAACCGGGATAAGCCCGAGCTCGATCGCTTTTTTAAGTACGAATTTTGTCTGCGGCATAACACCTTCCTGTGCATCCACAAGCATAAGTACACCATCTACCATTTTAAGTACACGCTCTACCTCTCCACCAAAGTCGGCATGGCCCGGAGTGTCAATAATATTGATCTTGTGATCACCATAAGTGATAGCAGTATTTTTAGAGAGGATGGT
This sequence comes from Epsilonproteobacteria bacterium (ex Lamellibrachia satsuma), assembly GCA_003934925.1. GTDB lineage: Bacteria > Campylobacterota > Campylobacteria > Campylobacterales > Sulfurovaceae > Sulfurovum. The sequence goes on along the minus strand of JQIX01000014.1, from coordinate 33,320 downwards.
GATCCCTCTCTCTTTTTCAATAGCATCAGAGTCCATTGCTCTCTCTTCTACCTGCTGATGTGCTTCAAAAGTACCGGATTGCTGAAGAAGTTCGTCTACCAGTGTAGTTTTACCATGGTCAACGTGTGCGATAACGGCAATATTTTTAATTTTTTGCATAAAATGTCCTACATAAGGGTTATTTACCCTCTATAAATTTTCGCGCATTATACCCAAAACTTACTATAGTAGAGATTTTTCTTATTTTTATGCTTGTATGAATACAAATATTACCGTTGGTGTGACCAAGTCACACGACCAATCTCAATATGCGTATATGGAACTTATTACCGCACCAACTAGACATATCAACTTTTAAATATTTTATTTTGACGTTTGACATTATCAAACCTATAATGACAATCCATAAATTTCATGGTAGGTTTTCATCGCATATCTGTCAGTCATATTTGCAATATAGTCAGCAATGACCCTCTGCTTCTTCCGTATTTCCAAAAGTGCCTTCTGATGCGGCGGCAACAGATCAACATCTTCCGTAAATGCTTTATACAGTCCTTTGATGCACTGTTTGCCTGCATGCATTTTACGTACGATCTTCTCATGCCTGTAAAGCTTTGTAAACAAACGTTTTTTCAATCTTTTAAGCTCTACTTGTGTATGCTTTGAAAAACCTACAGGCAGAGGCAAAACGGCATCCAGTGTTGCAACGATAGGTACATCGTCACGATATTCTTTTGCTCCCACTTTGGAATTTTCTATAAAGTCTTCCACAAGCAGCTTGATCAGTCCGGCGACAAAACGGTGCCTGTATAGTTTTTCATCTCTGGAAACACCTTCTTTTTGTACCATTTCATCCACCCTGAGACAAAGTGCATCTTCCAACAGATCATTAAAAGTGATCAGTCCATACTTTATACCGTCATCTATATCATGTGAAGTATAGGCGATCTCATCTGCATGGTCCACTACCATAGCTTCAAGGGAAGGATGTTTTTCCAGGTCAAAATGGGGATCTATTCCTTTCAGAAAAGGTTTTTTATAAGGATAGGAATGCTTAAGTACCCCTTCAAGCGTGGCAAAAGTCAGATTGAGCCCGTCAAAATCTTTATAGCGTTTTTCCAGTTTGGTCAAAACCCTGAAGGATTGAAAATTATGTTCAAATCCTAAAGATCTGCCGTCTTCTTTGAGAAGTTTATCAAGTTCATCACCACCAACATGCCCAAAAGGAGTATGCCCAAGATCATGTGAAAGGGCAATGACCTCTGCAAGCGTTTCATTGAGTTCCAACATACGTGAAAGTGTTCGTGCGATCTGGCTGACTTCAAGCGAATGGGTTAGCCGTGTTCGAAAATAGTCTCCCTCATGGTTTAGAAAAACCTGCGTTTTGTATTCGAGTCTCCTAAAAGAGCTACAGTGCAATACCCTGTCTCTATCTCTTGCATAGGGATCTCTAAAATCCTCTTCAAATCCAAAAAAACGTTCTGTCGGTTTCACCATCTTATCCTTAAATAATATTGCTATAATTGTATCTAAATATTTTTGGAGTGCTTTATGGAAAAAATAGAAATGTATCACGTAGAATACGAAAAACCAAAAGTCACACTTTTGCAGGATAGTGGCCTGGGGGTTGCAGAGATCGCTGCCAGAACCTGCTATGACAGCTTTGAGAACTCTGAAAATGAGTGTATAAAAAATGCTATGGAGGATCTAGATATCGATGCAATAAACTGTATAGAAAATTCTGACCTTCTTGCCAATCTTACCTGGGTACATCATCACCACTCCATCATCGAACATGCCACACTCAGCTATTTGGTACAGGGTACCTCTAGGGGCGTACTCCAGGAGCATGCAAGACACAGACTGCAGGCCATTTCTGTACGAAGTACACGTTACACGATGTCCAATGTCATCAATGCTTTTGTTGCTTCATTGGAAGAGAACGACGGATTTGATTTCTTTTTAGACAAAGTGCTTGCATTTAATCTTTTCGTTATTAGTGATACAGCCTATCTTGCCATAGAGATCCGTGCCATTTATGACAAATTAATGCTTCAGTATCATAAAGATGTATCATTCATCAACAATGCTGTAGCAAAATCTTCTCTGCCTTTCCTGGAAGAACATAAAGGAAATGCCCATGCACTTTTTGAAGCGCTGCAGTGCGGGAAGAAAAAAAGGAATGTGGGAGATGCTTTTAAGCATATCGTCTCAGACAACTGGAAAGTCGATATGGTCATTACCTTTAATATACGAAGTCTCAAAAATTATTTTGACCTGAGAGATTCCGGGGCAGCATGGTTCCAGATACAGTGGCTTGCACAGGCTATGAAAGAGGTCACTCCCAAAAAATACCTCAAATTAATTGATAAAAAATATAGAAATATCTAAGGAAACACTTTTTTGAAAAACATAAAATTACTTTTATTTTTCATTACTATTCAATTTTCAGCTTATGCTCAAACACTAAGCATAGAAAGTATTAGTAGCAACATCCAAAACTCACTTCATACCCATCTAAAAGGGCAGAACAAAGAGATCGTTCAAAATATCTATGCACAGACAGGCAATAAACCTTTATGGATAGGAAATCAAAATGAAAAGAAGATGAGCCAACTTATACAGGCACTTAAAGATCCTCTTTTCAATTATAAAAACAAACCCTTTGACCAAAAAGCGATCAAAAGGCTTTTTTTCTTTCTTGATAACGGAGAAATAAGCCAAAGCAAAAAAGCTACCGTACTGGCAAGGCTCGATCTAATGCTTACAAATTCCATGGTACGTTTGGTACGTTTTATCGTACAGGGAGATGTGGACTGGGATCTGGTACAAAAAAAGTTTGAAGCACTCAAAGAGAGTGATGACATTCAAGTGAACTGGGAAATGTCACCAAAAGCATTTCCTGAGCAGGACCAACTTATTTCTGCTATTGTCAATGGAAATATCCGTGAATATCTAACCTCACTGCTTCCCATGGAAGAACGATACAGAAAACTGGTAACGTTACTGAAAAACTATCGTGTTATGGATAAATTTCCAAAGATCAGATACAGCAATACCCCTTTAAAATTGGGGGATAGATCCAATCGTATCCTGCAGATTAAAAGACGTCTTCAGATTTCCGGTGATTATCCAAAAACTGCTCCACTGGATAAAAAATTCGATGCTGTTCTTCAAAGTGCCGTGATGACTTACCAAAAACGTTACCTGCTTAAAGTGGACGGTATGGTGGACAAGAGAATGACCTGGTATCTCAACCAGCCTGCAAAGAAAAATATACAAGCCATTATCACAAACCTGGATAAGACCAAACTCTACCCGAATCACTTTGAAGAAGAATATGTTGAAGTCAATATTCCGGATTTTAATCTGCGTTACTATAAAGAGGATAAAAAGATCACGAAAATGGGTATCGTAGTAGGGCGTATAGACAGGCCTACACCTCTATTTGATGATAAGATTGAATATATGGTACTTAACCCTACCTGGACCATCCCGGACAATCTTATTAAAAGAGATCTGATCCATGTACTGCGGGACAATCCTGCTTATTTGAAAGAGAACAATATCCATGTCTTCTCAGGCAATAAAGAGATCAATATTACTCAAGAGATGTTGGATCCTTATGAAAAAAGTGAAGAGCGTGTACCTTTTCGTTTCGTACAGTTTCCCGGAGATAACAATGCACTAGGGCGCATCAAATTTATGTTCCCGAACAAATATGCTGTTTATCTACATGATACAGACAACAAAACCCTGCTTACAAGACGCTACAAGATCTACAGTTCAGGGTGCATGAGGGTAGAAAAACCGTTTGAGTTAATGGATATACTGCTCGAACATGCCAAAAAAAGTTACTCCCGCAGTGACATAGAAGAGATCATCACTACAGATAAGCCCACTATCATAAGATTACGCAAGCCTATTCCTGTACATATTCTCTATTTTACCGTCTATGAAGAGGATGGATTAGCCTATTTTAAAAATGATATCTATCTGTATGATAAAATCATAGAAGAATCAACAGAAGGCCATAAAAAAATGACTTTCAGTGTACCGAAAAAACGTATGATCTCTATAAAAAAACAAAATCAAAATCAATTACCTTCAACAAAAAAACAGTAAGCTCTATTAACGTATTTTCACTCTTTGCAAATGCGTTAATGCAATAGCCATGGCATCTGTAATATCAAGCGGCTTGATCTCTTTTTTGATACCCAGCAGTCTTTTCACCATAAACGCTACTTGTTCTTTGGCTGCTTTACCATTTCCTGTCACTGCTTTTTTTACTTGCAAAGGTGTATATTCATAAAAATATCCTATCTCCTGAAGTATCTTTAGGGAAAGTGCGCCCCTGAATTGGGCAAGCTTCAAAACTGATTTTGGATTATAGGCAAAAAAGATATCTTCTATGGCCACTTCATCTATTTTATGCGCCTTTAAAATGATATCGATCCCCTCTACAAGCTCAATGATCTGCTCCTGTAGCTCTTTGGTCTTGATTTTAAGCAAACCTGCCTCAACAAGTGAAAACTTTTTTCCATCCCAATGTAGTATACAATACCCTAAATTACGACTTCCGGGGTCTATTCCTAAAATATTCATTCACACCTTTGTTCACATAGTGAATAAAATTATTCAACTTTGTCTAATTGCCTTATTTTAGCTTATATTAGCTAAAATGCCAAAAGTTATTCACATTAAGGATTGAAACACTTTTAAAATGTGAAAAATTTGTTCACACAGAAAAAATATCAAGGTTTAAATGAAATGAATATTGGACAAAAAATACTCTTTGAACTTAAAAAAGAGATAAGTGAAACAGAATATGAACGTTATATTAAAAAACTGGTCTACGATACTAAACGTTCCAGAAGTAATATTGCCTATTTTAATGCACCTAACATGATCATTGCCAAATGGGTTAAAACAAAATATACTGATAAATTAATACATCTTTTTGAACTACAGAATGAAATAAAACCTGAAATAGAGATCACTGTAGGAAAACAGACAAAACAAATGCCTGTTGCAGCAAGTAAACAAAACAGTGAAAAAGGCAGTTCAAAAAGTACCTATTTAAACCCTTCACTTACCTTTGAGAGTTTCATCGTAGGAGATTCCAACCAATTTGCTTATACCACAGCAAAATCCGTGGCAGAAAAACCCGGTAAACAATACAATCCTCTTTTTATATACGGTGGTGTAGGTTTAGGTAAAACACATTTGCTTCAAGCCATAGGTAATTATCATATAAACCTGGGCAAAACTGTTATTTATACCACACTTGAACAATTTATGAATTCATTTACATCTCATCTTCGTTCTCAAACTATGGACAGATTTAGAGATAAATTCAGAGAGTGCGACCTGTTACTGATCGATGATATCCAATTCTTAAGCCGTAAAGAGCAAACGCAAGAAGAATTTTTTCATACTTTTAATGAACTTTATAATGCTAACAAACAAATCGTTATCACTTCAGACAGACAACCCAATAAAATCGCCGGATTGGTCGATAGACTTAAAAGCCGTTTTGAATGGGGTCTCATGGCAGATATTCAGCCTCCCGGGCTTGAAACAAAAATTGCTATCATCCAAAAAAAATGTGAATTGGATGGTATCAAACTTGGAAATGAAATCGTTAATTACATCGCTACACATATGGGTGACAATATACGGGAAATAGAAGGAACTATTATCAAACTCAATGCCCTCTCTTCCATGCTTAATCAAGAAATCACTTTGGATTTTGCACAAAATGCCATTAAAGACCAACTTAAAGAGAAAAAAGAAAATGTAACCATTGATGATATCGTCAAGATCGTTTCCAAAGAACTCAATATAAAACCTTCTGACATCAAATCAAAAAAACGTACCAAAAATGTCGTCAATGCAAGAAGGACTGCCATTTATCTGGCTCGAAATCTTACACCCAATTCTATGCCTCAGATCGCTCTATATTTTGGTATGAAAGATCATACAGCTATTTCACATGCCATGAAAAAAATCAATGAGATTATAGAAAATGATGAAAACTTCAAAGTACTTTTAGAAGAACTTTCAAACAAAATACATACAGATACTCAACAATCTGATAGTTAATTCAAAAATGAAATAAAAAGACCTCTAAAAACTTGAATAAAAAAAAGATATAATTTTAGAAGTGAATAAATGTGAATGTTTAAAAAGCATTAAACACTCGCAAAACAACGATAAAAGGGATCGTAAAATAGTTTTTCACATTTTCATGTCAAACTACTACTACGTACTAATTTTTTAAAAATAAGGAGAGTCTATGAAGATAAGAGCACAAAAACAAATTATAGAATCAATACTCATCAATCTGCAACCTTTTTTAGAAAAAAAAGATGCAAGCCAGATCACTTCGCATATATTGTTCAACTCACAAAATGATAAATGTATCATTAAGGCAACAGACGGAGAGATAGGATTGAAAATCGTTACAGATCACATTACCATCGAATCAGAAGGTTCCTTTACAGCTAACGGTAAAAAATTACTTGACATTATCCGTATATTAAAAGATGATGAAATTGTTTTGGAATTATTAGACAATACACTTGTGATCAAACAAAAACATTCCAAATTCAAATTGCCTACTTTTGATCCAAATGCCTATCCTTCTTTTCCAACTATAGAAGACAAACCTCAAATCACTCTGGATTCTCTAAGTCTTATTCAAAACCTTAAAAAAATATCTCCGGCAATAGATACGAATAATCCAAAATTTGAATTAAACGGTGCACTTATCAATATTAAAAATGACTCTACGGATCTTGTAGGTACAGATACAAGAAGATTAGCTATAGCAACAATACCAAGCTCTAACAGTGAAGAACTCTCCCTTATCGTACCTAAAAAAGCTATTTTAGAAATACAAAAACTCTTTTTAGATGAAATCAATATTTATTTTGATGAAACAAATCTTATTATTACAAATGACAATTATTTTTTCTATACACGTCTTATTAACGGTAAATTTCCTGATTATCAAAGAATTGTACCTTCAACAGTCAAACATTCGATCATACTTCCGAAAAAAGAGATGATAGATGCTATTAAAATGATCACAACTATTTCTCAAGAAATTAAAATGACACTACTTTCCGATGTAATTATTTTCAACTCTTTAAGTGCAGATAACGTAGAAGCAAAAACAGAACTTGAAATAAATACCGGATTGAATGAAAAATTTGAATTAAGCTTTAACAGTAAATATATTTTAGATTTTATTTCACAGATCGACAGCAATGAATTTACTATAGAATTCAACGAGCCGAGTTTGCCGTTTATTGTAAAAGACAATAATTTTATTACGATCATTATGCCGATTGTTGCATAAATTAAAGGGAAAATTTAAATGAGTGAAAAGAAAACAAAATATATTTTTGTTACAGGTGGTGTTCTGAGTTCATTGGGAAAAGGGATTACAGCAGCAAGTATAGGAACTTTACTTAAACATACAGGTCAAAGAGTAGGTGTTTTAAAATTGGACCCTTATATTAATGTAGATCCCGGAACAATGTCACCACTGGAACATGGTGAAGTTTTTGTAACCAAAGATGGAGCCGAGACCGATCTCGATCTGGGACACTATGAAAGATTTTTAGATACATCACTGACTCAAAACAATAACTTTACAACGGGGCTGGTCTATAAAACGGTTATTGAAAATGAACGCAAAGGTAAATATCTTGGAAAAACGATCCAAGTGGTTCCTCATATCGTCAATGAGATCAAAGAACGTATTGTTCGTGCGGGAGAAGGCAAAGATATTCTTATCGTAGAACTTGGCGGGACAACGGGTGATATCGAAGGTTTGCCTTTTTTAGAAACGATCAGGCAAATGAAACATGAACTTGGAAAATCTCAAGTGATGAATGTACATGTTACGCTTTTGCCTTACATTAAAGCAGCAGGTGAACTTAAGACAAAACCGACGCAGCACTCAGTTCAAGAACTGAGACGTATCGGTATTGCGCCTCATATGCTTGTACTTAGAGCAGAAGTACCGGTACCTAATGAAATTAAAAGAAAGATCGCTTACAGTTGTGATGTAGATGAAGAATCCGTGATCGTTGCTGAAGATGCACCAACGATCTATCAGGTACCGCTTAACTTTTTAAGGCAAGATATACTTACACCCATTTGTAAACAATTGGAACTGAAAGATTGTCAGCCAAAGATGGATGAATGGACCGATCTGGTACATAAGATCATTATGCCTAGCAATGAAGTTAAAATAGCATTCGTGGGAAAATACCTGGATCTCAAAGAGTCTTATAAATCACTTACAGAAGCACTCATTCATGCAGGGGCACATCTTGACAGCAGAGTGAACATCAAATGGGTGGATAGTGAAAAAGTAGAAGAAGAGGGTGCAGCAAAATTCTTGAATGACTGTGACGGTATCCTGGTTGCAGGCGGCTTTGGTGAGCGTGGGGTTGAAGGTAAGATACAGGCGATACAGTATGCCAGAGAAGAGAAGATACCTTTCCTTGGCATCTGTCTGGGTATGCAGCTTTCTATGATAGAATTTGCCAGAAATGTACTTGGGCTTAAAGATGCCAATTCTGTAGAATTTGATCCGGATACTCCAAATCCTATTATCTATCTTATTGATGAATTCATTGATTCGGCTGGAGCAAAACAGATAAGAACGACCACTTCTCCTATGGGTGGGACACTTAGGCTCGGTGAGTATGAGTGTGAGACAAAAGAAGGTTCAAATCTTAGAGCTGCCTATGGTTCCGCTGTAATTTATGAGAGACACAGACACCGTTATGAAGCCAATCCGAAATACAGAGAGGCTTTTGAAGCAAACGGAATGGATATTACAGGAGAATCCCATGGGCTCATTGAGGCGGTCGAAGTAGTGGATCATCCATGGTTCCTTGGAGTACAATTTCATCCTGAATTCACTTCGAGACTACAAAATGCAAACCCTGCTATTTTAGCTTTTGTAAAAGCATCTATGGAACATAAAAAATAGATGTATCCTGCCATAACGCTCAAGGCGTTGGAAACACTTTTAAATTCACGTTTTAAAGAGGGTTTTCTCTCTTTAAAAGACCTTCCCCAACCTTCTATTTTTAAAGATATGGATAGAGCAACACAACGTATAGTGTCTGCCATTGAAAATAGAGAAAAGATCACAGTTATCGGTGATTATGACGTTGATGGTGTGGTCTCTACCACATTGATGAAACTTTTTTTTGAAGAAATAGACTACCCGGTAGAATGGATCATTCCTAACCGTTTCAAAGATGGATACGGGCTCTCTGCAAATATCATTCCGCGAATCAAAGGTACTGATCTGGCGATCACTGTGGATAACGGTATCTCAGCACTGCATGCAGCCCAACTTTGTAAAGAAGAGGGGATAGAACTCATTATCACAGATCACCATCTTTTAGCACCGGAAGTACCTGAAGCCTATGCTATTATAGACCAGAAGCAGGAAGCATGTGATTTTCCTTATTCTGATGTATGCGGGGCACAGATCGCATGGTACCTTATTGCCTCTTTAAAAAATGCTCTGGGTATACAGATCAATATGATGGAGTATATGGAACTGGTCTCTATAGCGATCATAGCAGATATGATGCCTCTTCAGCATATTAACAGAGTAATGGTTTTAGCTGGTCTAAAAGCACTTAGCAAGAGTAAAAAACCTGCCATAAAAGCCTATTTGGAACATACACAGAAATCGGAATTAAGTTCAGAAGATATCGCTTTCTTTTTTGCACCGATACTCAACAGTGCAGGGCGGATGGAAGATGCCTCTTTTGCAGTGGACTTTTTGAGTTCGACAAATATTTATGATGCCAGAGTAAGACTGGAACGTCTTATGGATTTCAATATACTCAGGAAAGCAACCGAACAGGATATAACACAAAAAGCAATGAAGCAAGTGGATCATAATGATAATGTTATTATAGTAGCAGGTGAAGGATGGCATGAAGGTGTAGTAGGTATTGTGGCGGCCAGAGTAGCGGGCATATGTGAGAAGCCTTGTATTATACTGACACAAAATGATGAGGGTTTATTGAAAGGAAGTGGCAGAAGTTTTGGTGATTGTGATCTTTTCGGCATCGTGGATGGCTGCAGAGAGTATTTAGAGAAGTTTGGAGGTCACCAGGCAGCCATAGGGTTAAGTTTAAAGCAGGAAAGCTTAGAAGCCTTTAAAGCACAAGTAGAAGATCGTTACTGCACAGATAGTATGTATATGAAAGAAGAACGTGATCCTGAAATTGTAGGTGAGCTGCATTTTTCAGATATCAGTTTTGATCTGGCTGCATTGCTGAAAAAATTTGAACCTTTTGGACAGGGAAATCACAGGCCTAAATTCATTTCAAAAAATGTAGAGATACTCCAAGCAGATACGATGGGTAAAGAAGGAGAACATTTGCGTTTTTCTTTTGTACAGGATGGTATCATAATGCAGGGTGTGAAGTTTAAAACCAAAGAAGTGTTTGGTATAGGGCAAAAGGTGACTCTAACTTATACGATCAATGAAAATCATTTTAGAGGGAATGTAACTTTGCAGTTGATGGTAGAAAAAATCGTTCAATAATATTGATTATTATCTTTTTTTATAATTAATATTAGTTTAGTTTATAAAAAATAAATTTGACGTAAAAATGTTTGAATTTTATATAAAAAACGTTAATTCTTGATTTAAATCATATTTATATAAGCCTAACTACTATAGAATATAATGTATTCTTATAAACAGGAGTATTTTTCTCCGATTTATTAAGCAATAATTTTTATAGAAGGAGGGTACCTAATGCAGGTTGAAGTATCTAGAAGAAAATTTCTTCAGGGTAGTGTAACGCTGAGTATTGTTGGAGCATCAGCGGTTAGTACTACAAATCTTTTCTCTGGCGAAGAAGCTAGTGAACATAAATCAACACAGAGTGGTATACCGAGTACAATCACAACAAAGACAAGTACTAAGAAAGCGGAGAATGTACCTTATTTATGTGGTATATGTGTAAACAAGTGTGCAGGATTTGCAAGGGTTGAAGACGGTATCGTAACCAAACTGAATCCAAATCCATATTTCCCAAAATCGAGAAACATGCTTTGTGCAAGGGGTAATGCCGGAATTCAAACAATGTATGATCCGGATCGTCTAAAGTATCCAATGATCAGAATTGGTGAAAGAGGTGATGGAAAATATAAAAGAGTTTCCTGGGAAGAAGCCTATGATGCTATTTTAAATGGAACAGATAAATTTAAAGGTATCAAACAAATTCTTGATGAAGAGAAAGATAACCGTGCAACCATAGGATATTGTAATGGTGAAGGTCTCTCTAAAGAGGGCTTTGAAGTTTTAGTGGGTGAAAAGATAGGAAGTCCTAACTATGTGGATGAGATCAGTATTTGTCTAGAGACAACATTGGGTGGATATGTTAACACTATTGGGACTTATGGTGAAGCAGATCTGAATAATGCAGATTATCTGATTATTGCCGGAGCGAACCGAGCAGAAGCGATTATTACGCCAGATACAATGGATCTTTTCAAAAGAACTAAAGGTAGAGGGCTTAAAACCATTGTTTTGGATCCGAGATTTACCAATACTGCAGCTAAAGCTGATAGATGGTATGCAGTAAATCCAGGTACAGATTTGGCTTTTGTTCTCGCATTAACTTATGTAGTACTTACAGAAGAGTTATATGACAAAGATTTCGCTTCTAAACATATGGATGGTTTTGAAGATTATAAACAACATATAATTTCAAAAGGATATACACCTCAATGGGCTGAAAAATTTACTAATATTCCTGCAAAAGAGATTTATAAAACAGCAAGAGAATTTATGGCAGCAAGATCTCCTATCTATTATCAGGGGAGAAGAAGTGTCTTCTCTAAAAATGATTTCCAATTAAGACGTGCAATGGCAATCTTCCAGGGACTTAGTGGAAACCTTGATAAAAAAGGCGGAATCGTTTATGGTAAAAAACTTGGATTGCCTAAAGAAGATATCAACTCACCAATGTATGCACAGGTACAACCTCGATTCGATAAAGAAGGTATTGCTATTCCTTCTTTAAAAACCGGTTCATGGATTGTTTTTAGAAACATGGTATTGGAAGGAAAAGCTCCTTATCCGGTAAGAGCAATGTTTATGAGAAAACACAACCCTATGAGCGGTGTGCCAAATACTAAAAAAACAGAAGCATTTTTAAGAAAAATGGATCTGAATGTTATGATCGATATTCTCCCAAGTGATACTACGATGTTTGCTGATGTTGTGTTACCTGAAGCTTCTTATTTGGAAAGAACTTCTCCTGTTGCAAGTTATGGAGGATTGGAGCCTGCTATCGTTCAAAGAAAGGCAGCTGTTAAGCCTCTATTTGAAACAAAAGTACCTGAACAGATCTATAAAGAATTGGCAGAAAAACTCTCCAAACCACTTTGGGAGATCACTCAAAAGTACGATGAAGACGTTCAGGATGATACTAAGGGTATGAGTGCTGAAGAGATTGAAAAGTACTATAAAGAGAATGGTTTTGATTTGGCTGAACCTTGGGAAAAAACGGTACATGAACAAAATGAAGAAAAAATTGTAGAAGCATTCGGTAAAGAAGCTTGGGAAGCATTGGAAGAAAAAGGTGTATATTATCCAAATATGGACAAATACTATCAACAACTCAATCCAAATGAATTCCAATATTACCCTGAAAATAAGAAAAATTACAGTGTAAAAGGCGATACACTTAAAGTAGTTGTTAACTTTAAGAATTTGGCTAAAAAAGGTGTTGATCCTATGCCAACATGGCGTGATGATATGGCATTTAGTGTACCAGAAGGTAAATTCAGACTGGTAACAGGACGTCATGCCCAGTTTACACAAAGTGGTACGACAAACAATATGATGCTTAGAGATCTTATCCCTACCAATTATATCTGGATTAATAATAAAAAATGTGAACAAATGGGTATTAAATTTGGTGATAAAGTTGAGGTAAAAAGTAATATAGGCAAAGTAACTATTATGGCTTATCCAACTAATAAAATTGCACCAAATCAAATTTTTATGCTTCATGGTTTTGGTGGAAGTAGTGAACAGATGGAGTTTGCTACCGGAAATGGTGCAAATGATGCATTGCTTATCGAAGATAAGATTGAGCCGGTATATGGTGCAGCAGTCATGCATGAAACAAATGTAGAAATAAGGAAGGTATAATCATGGCTAGATATGGAATGGCGTTAGATTATAAAAATTGTATAAATTGCAAAGCTTGTGAAGTAGCTTGTAAAGAAGAAAATGGGGTACTTTTAGGTGCAGATAAGCATCGTATCTGGGTAGGCGTAAATGAACTTGAAGGAGAGTGGCCAAATATAGCTCTATCTTCATCAGTATTTATGCCAAGTCAGTGTCAACATTGTGATAATGCACCTTGCCAAGAAGTTTGCCCGACAAATGCAACTTACTATGATGAAAATCATGTAGTTAGAGTCGATGTTGACAAATGTATCTTATGCAGTTATTGTGTAGAAGCATGCCCTTATGGCGCAAGATATGAAGATCCAAGAACAGTAACGATGGATAAATGTACATTTTGTAGCGATACGAGACTGGCTCGCGGTGAGACTACTACAGCTTGTCAAAATACTTGTCCTACCAAAGTCAGAACATTTGGAGATTTGGATGATCCAAACAGTGAGATAAGCCAGTTGTTAAGAAATAGAGAGCATTTTAGCTTAAAAGCAAATCTTGGTACTAAGCCAAAACTATTTTATTTGATGTAAGGAGCCGTTATGAATTTAAATAAAATTATCCCGTATAAAAAAATGTCGCTAAAAGAGTTATTAACTCCAGACAATAAACTGATGGCTCTAATAGCAGTAGTTTTAACTGCTTTGTTTTTTATTGGAGTTATTAATGTATTGGTCCATGGACATGAGATATATAATGTGACAAAAGATCATCCTTGGGGACTTTTGATTGCTATGTATATCTTTTTTGTTGTTTCGAGTACAGGTCTTTGTATCGTTGGATCATTTGGTGATGTGTTTGATTTTAAAGTTTTTGCACCATCAAGCAAAAGAGCGATACTTGGGTCGATAGTAACTATACTTTCAGGTTTTGCCGTTATAGCTTTTGAGATAGGCCACCCTGTTAGAATGATGATATACAATGTTTTAACACCAGGTCTCACAAGTGCTATTTGGTGGATGGGAACACTTTATGGTTTATATTTGACTTTCATGATTATAGAATTTATCTTCTTGATGAGAGAGGATATGAAAAATGCAAAGATATTTGGTTTAATAGGTTTGCTTGTCGGTTTAGCTGCTCACTCAAACTTGGGAGCAGTTTTTGGATTTTTGAACACTAGACTTGTTTCAAATGGTGTTTTTTATCCAACATATTTTATATTGACAGCATTTATAACAGGAATTTACTTAACATTTTTAATGTATGGATACTACTATAGAGGTAAAAGTTTTCCTGAGAATATAAACAATATGCTTGTAAACTTTGCAAAGATTCAAGGTTTGCTTATAGCTATACTTATCTTTTTTGAAGCATGGAAAATGCTTACAGGATATTATGGCGGCGTTCCAGGCAGAGCAGATGTGATAACCCATATACTTAGCGGAAACACTTTTTGGCTAGGTGAATTTATGTGTGGTATGTTTATACCTTTTATTGTTATACTATTTAGTAAAGGAAAAGCTACAAAATTGATGGTTCCGGCTTCGTTGATAGGAATGGTTGGTATTTTCTTTATGAGATACGATCTGGTTCATGATACTCAACTTATGCCAATGCAAAATTTTATGACTAGAGTATATCAGGAAATGCCAGGATTTGTAGAGTATTTTCCGTCAAATACTGAGATGATGATAGGTTTTGGAGCAATTGGTCTATGTTTGGTACTTTACTATTTGGGAACTAAGTTGTTTGATCTGACAAGCACTTGTCATGCAGATTAATGTAATATACAAGACAAGGAGAATATAAACTCTCATTTGAAGGGTTTCTCTGTTTTCCTTTTGCTTCAGAGGTCATAATCGTTGCAGGCGGAGGGGATGTATCCTACTTTTATGCAGGAACAGACTATTCAACTCGGATGAAGAAGAGGAACATCAGAAACTCCTTCTTCATTTTGTATACTTCTAGTTGAAATAGAAGTATACTCATGAATGCTCTTTTCTTAGAAACATGACATGGTTTTTAAGTAAATAGCATACATTAGGAAAAAATATGATGCAAAAAGAGATATCACGAAGAAGGTTTCTTCAGGGTAGCGTGGCATTGACAGTCATTGGCAGTTCTGCTATGTGCAAAACTGATTTTATTTACCCTAAAGAAAAACAAAAGAGCAGAATCCCCGAAAGTATCACCACCAAAACAACAACACAAAAAGCCGAAGAAATTCCTTTTCTATGCGGTATCTGTGTCAACAAATGTGCCGGATTTGCAAGAGTGGAAGACGGTGTTGTTACAAAACTAAATCCAAATCCCTATTTTCCAAAATCAAGAAATATGTTATGTGCCAGAGGGAATGCCGGCATTCAGACCACTTATGATCCTGATAGACTAAAATACCCTCTTATAAGGATTGGCAAAAGAGGTGACGGAAAATATAAAAGGGTATCATGGGAAGAAGCCTACAATGCCATACTCCATGGAACCGATAAGTTTAAAGGCCTGATCCAAATACTTGAGGAGGAAAAAGACAATCGTTCCACCATAGCCTACTGTAATGGAGAAGGACTCTCAAAAGAGGGATTTGAAGTTTTGATGGGTGAAGAGATCGGTACAGTAAATTATGTTGATGAAGTAAGTATCTGTCTGGAGACAACACTTGGAGGTTATTTTGCTACGATAGGAACTTATGGTGAAGCAGATCTGAGCAATGCTGATTATCTTATCATTGCCGGGGCAAACAGAGCAGAAGCGATCATTACTCCAGATACGATGGATCTGTTTAAAAGAAGTAAAGGCAGAGGATTAAAAACCATTGTGCTGGACCCCAGATTTACCAATACAGCAGCAAAGGCTGACAGATGGTATGCGGTAAATCCGGGAACTGATCTGGCATTTGTTTTGGCTTTAACTTATGTAGCACTTTCAGAAGAGCTTTATGATAAAGCATTTATAGAAAAATACGGTGTGGGATTTGAAGAGTATAAAAATCATATTATTTCACATAAGTATACGCCGGAATGGGCTGAAAACATTACCAGTATTCCTGCAAAAGAGATCATTAAAACATCCAGAGAATTTATGAGTGCCCAAAGTCCTATCTATTATCAGGGCAGAAGAAGCGTATTTAGCAAAAATGATTTTCAGCTTCGTCGGGCTATGGCGATATTTCAGGGTTTAAGCGGTAATTTAAATAAAAAAGGAGGGATTATTTATGGCGAACCTTTGAAGTTGCCTGAAGAGGAAATCAATACCCCGATCTATAATCAGGCACAGGGAAGATTTGATAAACACAATATAGCCATCTTGTCACAGCGGGCAGGTTCATGGATGGTTTTCAGAGATATGGTTGTTGAAAAAAAATCACCTTATCCTGTACGGGCAATGTTCATGAGAAAGCATAACCCTATTGCCGGTGTTCCAAACAGTGCCAAAACAATTCAGTTTTTGAAACAGATGGATCTGAATGTTATGATCGATATCCTGCCAAGCGACAGTATGATGTTTGCAGATGTTGTTCTGCCTGAGGCATCCTATCTGGAAAGAACTTCTCCTGTTGCCAGTTACGGATTACTGGAGCCGGCTATTGTTCAGAGAAAAGCTGCTATCAAACCACTTTATGAGACAAAAACACCGGAGCAAATATATAAAGAATTAGCTGAAGTATTATCCAAACCTCTTTTTGAGATCAGTAAGAAATATGATAATGAATTACAGGAAGAGATAAAGAACCGGGGAGAAAAAAACGTATATAAAGAAGATGGTTATATACTTTCCGATGCCTGGGAGAAAGATGTCGAAGAGAGAAACAGAGAAAGAGTTGTAAAAGCATTTGGAGAAGATGCCTGGAAAATCCTGGAAGAAAAAGGTGTTTATTATCCAAATATAGAAAAATACCATAAACAAATCAATGCCAATGAGTATCAATACTATCCGGAAAACAAAAAGAAATACAGCGTAGACACAGAAGATATAAAACTGGTATTTAATTTTAAACATTTGGCTACAAAAGGTGTTGATCCTATGCCAACTTGGAAAGATGAATATATCTTTTCTGTTCCGGAAGGAAAATTCAGGCTTATTACAGGGCGACATGCACAATTTACACAGAGTGCAACGACCAATAATATGATGTTAAGGGATCTGATTGATACCAATTACCTTTGGATTAACAGAAGAGTAGCTGATAAAAAAGGTATCAAATTTGGTGATATGCTTGAAGTTAAAAGCAAGGTAGGCAAAGTAACTATTAAAGCGTATCCTACTGAAAAGATAGCCCCCAGTCAAGTATTTATGGTACATGGTTTTGGTGGCTTAAGCCAGGATATGACAATGGCTTATGGAAATGGTGCAAATGATGCCACCCTGCTAGAAGATATTCATGAACCTGTTTACGGTGCAGCGGTAATGAATGAAACAAATGTAGAGATAAGAAAGGTGTAACAGCCTCTCTTATATTTTAAAAAATCGTAGGCTGTATCTTTTCATTATTCACGCCGCCCTCTTCATTCACCTCAAGCAGTTTTTCCCAAAGTTTTGCAGCAATATTTTGATAACGCTTGGATGTTTCGCAGTTCGGTGCTAAAACAGTGATAGGCAGGCCGCTGTCCCCACCTTCTCTGATAGCGGGTTCGATAGGTATCTCTCCTAGAACTTCTGTATGATAGGCATCCGCAAGAGGCTGCGTGGTGCCTTTTCCAAAAATATCATACTCTTTACCACTATCTGGGCAGATAAAACCGCTCATATTTTCTACAATACCGGCAATTGGGATATGCAGCTGGGTGAACATATCCATACTACGTATGGTGTCATCCAGGGCTACTTTTTGAGGGGTAGTGACACAGACTCCGGAAGTGACAGGCAAGCTTTGTGCTAGTGCAAGCTGGGCATCTCCCGTACCTGGAGGCATATCGAAAAGCAGTACATCCAAACTGCCCCAATCTATATCTTCAAGCATCTGTTCTATGGCCTGGGTGACCATTGCTCCTTTCCAGATGAGTGAAGCACCTCGCTCAACCAAAGAACCGATAGACATTACTTTAACGTTATGTGCCAAAATCGGTTTGATCGTTTTTCCAAGAAAAACAGGCTGTTTATCTTCAATACCCATCATTCTAGGGATGTTTGGTCCATAAATATCTGCATCCAGGAGTCCTACACGTTTGCCTTGTTGTGCAAGCGCAATGGCAAGGTTTACTGTGGTAGTTGATTTCCCAACACCGCCTTTCCCGGAACTGACCATAATAAAATTTTGAATTTTTGGAAGTACATTTTTGCCATGGGAACTTGTTTCTCTTGGCATTTTAGGTTTAGTGATAGAGATATCTATTTGAAAATCTCCTAAAAAAGAAACTCTCTTCATAATCTCTTCACGAAGTTGTGCTTCTATTTCCGGTGCAGCTGAAGGAATATCCAACCGGATCGAAACAGTGTTCTCTTTTACTGTGACCTCTTTGACAAAACCAAAATCCATAATATTTTTTGTAAAACCAGGGTAGATGACTTGCGTGAGTTTGTTTTGAATATGTTCTTTGTTTAACATAATAACAGCCTTTAGTTTAAGATAAGGTGCCCATCATTTTTAGAGATACTCTGAGCGTATAAGAGATCTCTTATACGCTTAAATAGAATTAGATAGGTAAAACTCTAATGTTTTCGTCAAGTTTTTCTTTAAGAATGTTCTCGATAGCGAAGAGAGTTCCTGTACTTGAGCTGGCACATCCGTTACATGCACCCAGGTATCGGATATAGATGTCAAAATGTGCACCATTCTCTTTGATATCCAGGATCTCCATATCTCCACCATCCATGATAAGCATTTGACGGATATTCTCATCGATCACTTTATCCACAGCTTTGAGTTTTTGTACAACTGTCATTTGAGCAAAGTCTAAGTTTGCCCCTGAAGCAGATGCATCAGCGGCAGTTGCCATCTTCTCTTTTTCATATTCTTCAAGAAGGTCAACAAGATAAATGTCTTTTTCCTCATGCCCGCCAGGGCGTATACATGATTTACAGAAAGCACCGGCCTTGGTATAGTCGGTGATCTCTTCCACTGTCGTAAGATCATTGAGACGGATGACTTCTCTAAGCGTAGAAAGGGAAACACGTGCACACTCGCATACGATGATCTCTTCTTCAAAGCTCTCCATATCAACACCTTTATACTGTGCTGCTGCTTTTTTAATGACATCATATGCCATAACGGAACAGTGCATTTTTTGAGGAGGAACAGCAGGTACATCAGGTGTATCACGCATCGCTTTTTCTACATCGATGTTGGTGATCTTGACTGCTTCATCTACCGTTTTGCCTTTACAAAGTTCTGCCATAGTATCTGAAGAGGCAATGGCTGTACCACAGCCAAAACTCTTAAATTTGGATTCCAGGATCACATCTGTTTTAGGATCTACTGCCCAGTAAAGTCTTACCGCATCTCCACAGCTTTCTGCACCAAAGTCAGCAACGATGAGCTTTGCACCCATTGCTTCAGCCTGTTCTTCAGTGATCTCACCCATATTTTTTGGGTTGTTCATAAGGTCTGTTACTTTTTGGCTATACTCATCCCAGATGGTACCGCCGATTAAACTATCCATTCCCATTTTATATCCTTTATAAATCTATTCTATATTTTTAATGATGTGCATCCAAGCCACTCTCATGACCCTCTGGAGCATAAGAATAGGTACTGGAGATACCTCTTAGTCTTTCAACCGCGTTCTTGACCACTTCAAGCGTATAATCAAGCTCTTCCTGAGTTGTATATCGGCTTAATGAAAATCTGACAGCTGTATGAGCAAGATCCGCTTCTGCACCTATAGCTTCCATCACCGGGTTGGACTCAAGGTCTTCACTGGCACATGCTGACCCTGTACTGGCGCCGATACCTGCACGATTAAGATCCCATAACATAGATTCACCTTCGATGCCTCTAAATGAGATAAGGATGGTGTTCGGTGTTCTCTTTTCTCTGGGCGTCACAACAAAGGTATCTTTGATCTTGAGAAGCTCATCTTCAAAAGCATCTCTCATCTCCTTGACATCACTCATTTCAAAATCAAGTGCATCAACCGCCTGTTCCATGGCTTTTCCCATACCTACGATACCAGGAACATTAAGCGTACCTGAACGGTATCCTCCCATTTGTGAACCACCGTGAAGTAGGGGGATAAGCTCTTTACCTTTTTTGATGTAGAGGGCTCCTACCCCTTTTGGCCCGTGAAATTTATGTGCCGACATAGTAAGGTAATCTACATTGAAGCTTTGTATATCCACAGGAAGTTTACCTATGGCCTGTACGGCATCTGTATGGAAAAGTACATTATGCTCTTTACAGATCTCACCGATTTCTTCAACAGGGAAGATGGCGCCGGTTTCATTGTTCGCCCACATGACAGAAACAAGTGCGGTTTTGTCAGTGATGTTGTCCCTTACACTTTGTGCATCAACAAGACCTTCATGGTTGATAGGCAGGTAAGTGACCCGACATCCCATGCTCTCTATGAACTTTGCAGTAGCGATCACTGAAGGGTGTTCCACTTCACTTACAATGATATGATTTTTTCTACCCGTTAAAATGTATTGGAAGTAAATACTTTTAAGGATCCAGTTATTACTCTCTGTAGCACATGATGTGATAACAACACTATCTTCTTTAGGGGCATGGATACCGGCATATATTCTCTGCATAGCATCTTTTAAAGCAGGGTGTGTCTCACTTGCAAAACTATGAAGTGAATTCGGGTTACCGTATTTTTGTACAAAATAAGGTTCCATCTCCTCAAAAACATGCGGATCTACAATCGTTGTTGCATTGTTGTCTAAATAGACTCTCATTGTATTCCTTTGAAAACGATTTTCATTTTAATTAAGACAAAATTTGTCCTAATTGGTTTTTTGCATATTACGCTAATTTTCTTAAACTAACATAAAATATTTTTATAAAGAGGAGGATTATACTCCGAATTGGGTTATGTTCACTTGATTTGTATCAATATACAAGTATGCTATAATAAAAAAAGATAATGAAAAAGGATGGATGATGGCAAAAATAATCAAAGAGCATGGTATCGGTATTGCTATGAAAAGAAACAAAAAGAGACTTTTTATAGAAATTACTATGTTGGGCAAATTAACTCATGAAGATTATCGGATTTTTGTACCGATGATCGATAAAGCCCTGAAAGAAACAAAAGGGTCAGCGGTAGATCTTTTGGTTGATATGAGAGATTTTAAAGGATGGGAATTTGTGGCTGCATGGGATGATTTTAAATTTGGTGTGAAACACCGTAATGCCTTTGATAAAATGGCGATTATCGGAAATAAAAAGTGGGAAGAGGCATCGATCGCAATGATGAGTCATTTGATGGAAGGAAAAGCGAAATATTTCAATAAGAGAGAAAAAGCTCTCTCCTGGTTATTGAAAAATTAGAAATTCGAAGGTGTCGGAGTATTAATGAGATTATAGAACTCATTACGGGTACGTTCGTCACTTTTGAAAAGACCGCGAAGTGCAGAACTGACAGTAGTAGAGTTGATCTTTTGAACTCCCCTCATCTCCATGCACATATGTCGGGCATGTACTACAACGGCTACGCCTTTTGGTTTAATGGTGCCTAAGATAGCATCAGCTATCTGTTCGGTCATCTGTTCCTGTATCTGCAAACGTCTTGCATATACATTGACTATACGGGGGATCTTGGAGAGCCCTACAACTTTTCCATCAGGTATATATGCTACATGGGCACGTCCAATGATAGGCAGCATATGGTGTTCGCACATAGAGTAGAATTCTATGTCGCGTACCAAAACCATTTCATCATTGCTTGTACTGAAGAGAGCCTGATTGAGTATCTCTTCAGGGTTCTGGTCATATCCTTCAGTAAGAAATTTCAGGGCTTTTGCTACACGGGAAGGGGTTTTAAGCAAACCTTCCCGCTTAGGGTCTTCTCCTAGAAGTTCAAGAATTTTTGTGACAGCCTGTTCAAACTCTTCTTCTTTGTTCATCATTTAACCTATATTATAAAATTTAGTGTAGAATTATATCCAAATCCAAATCAAAGAGTAGATTATGAAAAAAACACTTCCTTTTATCTTAAGCTTGTTTTTGTTGAACACAATACTGTTTGCAGATAGTACTGCAGATAAAATTCGTTTACAAAATCAAAATGTCATCAAAATGGCTGCATCGGATATGTCCAAGCAGTTACCGCAAAAGGTGGATGATTATACCCAGCTTGTAAAGATAGAAGCGAAAGAGCAGACACTTGCATATACGTTTGAGATCAATACCGGTGCAAAAAGTGATGAAGCTGTGATTAAAGAAGATAAATCACGTATGAAAAAGGCAGTGACAATAGGTATTTGCAATTCATCAAAAAGATTTTTACAAAGTGGTATCGATATTTCTTATATATATACCAGTGCAGTAAGTAAAAGAATGTTGTTTCAGTTTGATGTAAATAAAAAGGATTGTGATTATATGGATTGATCTTTGAATAATTTTACTATTTTCTCATCCACTTTGGAAATAGCAAGTTTTTTTATCTCTTCTGTGCTGAAATAACTCATTTGTTCAGGCTCCATTTCATAATAGGCATAGATTTTGCATAAAAGTTTAAAGTGTGTATAGGCATGTGAAACCTCTCCCAGGTACTCAGCCGTACACAGAGGTGTTTCAACAGTTTCGAAACCCCACAAGCCATGCAGGAATTTTCCTTTTCTTTGTGTAAGTGAAAATTTATCATCATAGATATATATCATGATATTTTGTTTACGAATAGGTACTACTCTCTTTTTCTTTGCAGGGTAGAGTGCAGGGTTGTTTTGACCTTGGCAGACGGTACTCAAAGGACAGGTTTCACATTTAGGGTTTTGGGGCAGACAGATGGTTGCCCCTATATCCATCATCGCCTGATTGTACTCAAAAGGATTTTCTTTATCTACCATCCCATATGCGATCTGCCAAAGATCTTTTTCTCTGGGAGCTTGGAGTTGGTGTAAACGGCAGAGTATCCGCCTGACATTGGCTTCCATAACGGGAACAGCCTGTCTAAAAGCAAAAGCAGCCACGGCATGTGCCGTATTTTTGCCAATGCCTGGAAGGTTGATGAGTTCTTCCATGTCTTGAGGGAGCTCCTCTACAAGAGTTGCTGTTTTATGCAGGTTCTTAGCCCTGTTATAATACCCTAGCCCTTCCCATATTTTAAGTATTTTATCAAGAGGTGCCTCACCTAAAACTTTCAGTGTTGGGAACTTTTCTAAAAAAGGAAAATAGTATCGCTCCAAAACAGTTTTTACCTGTGTTTGCTGAAGCATGACTTCCGAAATATAGATATGATAAGGGTCTTTAGTGTTACGCCACGGAAGCTCAAGTCTTCCATGCTCTTTATACCAAGTTTGGATGTTTTGGTGAGTCTGTTCCATGGGCGGATTATATCAATATTTTTACCTATATTCGTTTTTTATCAAATTTTAGATAAAATCACGACAATTTATATAAAAGGATTGTAGTGAAAGTTACAGCAAAGAAACTAAATGATGCCAATGTATTGGTAAGCGGTACGATTGAAAACAGTGTGATCGAAGCGAATATTGACAGGCTTGCAAAAGAAGCAGGTAAGCAGATGAAAGTAGATGGATTCAGACAGGGCAAAGTCCCTCCGCATGTGGTAAAGAAACTTCATGGTGACAAATTAAGACAAGATGCAGAATCAGAAGCATTGAAATCTCTTATGGATGAAGGTGTCAAAGAAGCGGGGATCAATGCAGCAGACATCATTGGAGAGCCTATTTTCAAGAAGTATGACAAGCAAGATGACAAAATAGAGGTAGAATTAGAGCTTTCTTTAAGACCTGATGTAAATGTTGAAGGGCATGAAAAAGCAGTTCCTGCATTTGAAAAACCTGAAGCAACAGATAAAGAGGTAGAAGAGAAACTTACAGAAGTTGCTGCGCAACAGGCACCGTTTGAAAAGATCAAAAGAAAAAGAATGGTCAGAGAAGGCGATATGACTCTTATTGATTTTGAAGGCTTTGTGGATGGTGTTGCATTTGAAGGCGGAAAAGCGGAGAAATTCAATCTCAAGATCGGTTCAGGGCAGTTTATTCCAGGATTTGAAGAGCAGATCATCGGTATGAAGTATGATGAGGAAAAAACGGTAACCGTCACTTTTCCTGAAGAATATCAGTCAAAAGATCTTGCGGGCAAAGAGGCAGAGTTCAAAGTGAAACTTCATGAGATCCAGGAGCAGGTAGAGCCTGAGCTTAATGACGAATTGGCACAAAAACTTCTTCAAGATGAAAAAGCGACACTCGATACACTTAAAGAGAAACTCAAGGAGCAGATCGCCAATGAAAAAGTATCAAAACTCTATAATGAAGAGTTGAAGCCAAAACTTATCGAAGCATTGGTTGAGCATTTTGATTTTGCCCTGCCAAATAACATTGTTGAGCAGGAGATCGATGCGAAGATCAATGCAAAAGCAAGAGAGATGAAAGAGGAAGAGCTTAAAGAGTATCAGGAAAATCCTGAGAAAGTTGAAGCACTCCGTGATGAGGTAAGAGAAGAAGCACAAAATTCTGTGAAAGCTACATTCATCGTAGATGCATTGGCTAAAAAAGAAAAAGTAAATGTGGAGGACCAGGAAGTATCACAGGCTATCTACTATGAAGCGATGATGAGCGGACAGGACCCTCAACAAGTGATTAAGTATTACCAGGACAACAATCTTCTCCCGGCAGTAAAAATGGGAATGATCGAAGATAAACTATTTGGAAAACTTTTGGGGTTGGATAAATAAGTAAGCATATTTAGGTCGGGGTGAGAATACCCCGATTTTTTTTGTTAATTATTTTAATGTATATTTGAGTTGATTTTAAAAATCTATTTAACTATATATTATTAAAGGTATAAAATGAGCTATATTCCATACGTTGTAGAACAGACAGGCAGAGGCGAAAGATCATACGACATCTATTCACGATTACTTAAAGACAGGATCATTATGCTAAGCGGTGAAGTAAATGACCAGGTTGCGTCTTCTATCGTAGCACAACTGCTGTTCCTTGAAGCACAGGACCCGGATAAAGACATCTATTTTTATATAAACTCTCCGGGCGGTGTGATCACTTCAGGGCTTTCTATGTTTGATACAATGAATTACATCAAGCCTGATATCGTAACTATCTGCATAGGTCAGGCAGCATCTATGGGTGCATTTTTATTAGCTTCCGGGACAAAGGGCAAACGATATGCACTCCCGCATGCACGCATTATGATACATCAGCCTTCCGGCGGAGCACAGGGGCAGTCAACAGATATTCAGATACAGGCCCAGGAGATACAGAGACTCAAAGATACACTCAATGAGATCTTGGCAGAGAAAACAGGCAAAACAGCCAAAAGAATTGAAAAAGATACAGAGCGTGATAACTTCATGTCTTCAAAAGAGGCGGTAGAGTACGGGCTTATCGATAAAGTATTAACTAAAAGTTTTTCGTAAGGTACTGAAATGATTAGAGAGATAGTCGTATATCCGGATAAAAGACTTAAACTTATCTCTAAAGAGGTGGAGTCTTTTAATGGAGCTTTACATGATCTTCTTGATGATATGTATGAAACTATGTGCGCTAAAAAAGGTGTAGGGCT
The DNA here is from genome assembly GCA_003934925.1 of Epsilonproteobacteria bacterium (ex Lamellibrachia satsuma). Classification (GTDB taxonomy): domain Bacteria; phylum Campylobacterota; class Campylobacteria; order Campylobacterales; family Sulfurovaceae; genus Sulfurovum. The sequence goes on along the minus strand of JQIX01000014.1, from coordinate 7,470 downwards.
TGCTGCTATTCAGGTAGGAGTTGATTTAAGAGCATTGATCATTAATGTTCCTTTGGAAGATAAAGAGGGTGAGAACGATCAGCCAAAAGAGAATACTTTAGAGATGATCAACCCTGTTATCATTGAAAAAGACGGTAGTGAAAAATTCCAGGAAGGATGTCTTTCAATTCCCGGTTTCTATGAAGATATAGAACGCGCAAAGCATGTGAAGGTAGAGTACTATGACAGAAATGGCAAAAAGCATATTATCGAAGATGATGATTTTCTTGCTATCGCTATGCAGCATGAAATAGACCATTTGGATGGTAAGGTTTTCATTGAGAAGCTCTCCTATATTAAACGAAAAAAATTTGAAAAAGAGTGGAAAAAACGACTAAAAGAGCGATAAGCAATCATCTTCTACGAGATATTTTTTTGTAATCAAAATATTTTTATGTTCACTCTGTTAAATCAAAAAAATATTACAATTTGACATATTTTTAGCTTCTCTTCCTGATTTATGTGAAACTGTCACTATGAATGCAAAAACAGATAGTGGTAATCTCCCACCAAAAAATCAAATTAAAGTAAAACAAAAAGAAAAAAAACAAGTTATTGTAAATAGATTGACTTGTGCAACACTTGAAGGGGTGAATGCCAAGGTTATAGAAGTTGAAGCTACTTTTACAAAGGGTTTGCCTGGGTTTGCTGTAGTTGGTCTTGCAAGCAGTGATATACAAGAAGCAAAAGAACGTACAAAATCTGCACTGCTTACAAATGAGTTCGTATTCCCTCCACTAAAAATAACGGTAAATCTTTCACCATCAGATTTGAAAAAATCAGGCACTCATTTTGATCTCTCTTTAGCACTTCTCATTGCACTGAATAAAACAACTATAGATGAAGAGGGGCTTTTTGTGTTCGGTGAGTTGGGACTGGATGGAAAAGTAAAGACAAGTTCTATGCTCTTTCCTTTGGTTTTGTCACTTAAAGAGAAAGGGCTTATTAAAAGAGCTATTGTTCCAAAAGAATCTATCGCGTATCTTAGTCATATCTCTGGAGTAGATTTTATCGCTGTGGATACGTTGAGTGAAGCGATACAGATACTCAAAAATAAAAATTTTAAAGCTAACGTACAGGCATTTACCTATGAGGCTGAAAGTTTTACATTGGAAAATAGAGCTTATTACTTTGAACGAAATTATGAAAGTGATTTTTTAGATGTAAAAGGGCAGTCAGTAGCCAAGAGAGCCTCACTCATAGCAGCAGCAGGAATGCATAATTTTTTGATGGAGGGGAATCCCGGCTGCGGTAAAAGTATGATCGCCAAGCGGATAAAAGATATCTTGCCTCCACTTTACGAGGAGGAAATACTCTCTATAGCAAAGCATCAGTTTTTGGATGGTATAACACCTGACTTTTCTGCCTTGCGTCCCATCAGATCTCCGCATCATACAGCAACGTCTGCTTCTATATTTGGGGGAGGTTCTTCCACTGCCAAGATCGGGGAAGTTGCATTGGCGCATAAAGGGATACTCTTTTTTGATGAACTCCCACACTTTTCAAAAAATGTACTTGAAGCACTAAGGGAGCCGTTACAGGATAAAAAAGTACATATTGCAAGGGTGAATGCAAAGATCGAGTATGAGGCAGATATTATGTTCGTAGCAGCACAGAACCCTTGCCCTTGCGGGAATCTGCTTTCCAAAACCAAAGTATGCAGGTGCAGTGAAGTAGAGATAAAACGCTACCAAAATAAGCTCTCTGATCCATTTTTGGACCGTATAGATATTTTTGTAGTGATGCAGGAAGTACAAAGTTCGGACAGGGGGGATGTTAGCTCAAAGCAGATGCATGAAGAGGTGCTTAAAGCCTTTAAAATGCAAAAACAAAGAGGGCAGCAAAGGCTTAATGGCAAATTGACAGAAGAAGAGATTGAGATGTATTGTATGTTGGATGCAGATGCAAGCAGGATCTTGGAAGGAGCTATAGGTAAATTTGGACTTTCACACAGAAGTATTGCATCTGTGAAAAAGACAGGACGAACGATAGCAGATCTCAATATGCATAAAAAGATAGAGAAATCAGATATCCTGGAAGCCTTGAGCTACAGACGAAGAAAGTAGGGTGCGTAATCACGCACCTTGCGCGCTTACAATACCTCTACGATCAATTTTGTGATAGTAAATCCACCGACTACAAGCCAGACGAACATACCAAGCGCTGTATAGACCGGTGCAAGTCCCAAGCCTTTGAACTTTGCAAAGATCGTTCCCATACCCAGTGCGGTCATTGCCATGGTAAGCAGGAAGGTATCTATTTGGTTAATGACGTCAACGATATTCTGAGGTATGAGATGGAATGAGTTGAACCCTGCTACCATGATGAAGTAAACAGCGAACCATGGGATAACAAGCTTCGTTTTTCCACTGTGCTCTCCACCGCTTCTTTTGGCATCCCATGCAAGGTAGAGACCAAGTATGATGAGCATAGGAGCGATCATAATTACACGGGTCATTTTGACGATAACGGCAGCGTCAGCCATCTCTTTTGGAGAACCTGGAACCGATGCAGGAACGGCAACGACCTGTGCAACCTCATGGATGGTACCACCCACATAGATACCGAACTCTCTGGCAGTCATATGCAGGAAGCCTGTCGCATGTTCGATAATACCAGTATAGAGTACCGGGTAGAGGAACATGGAGATGGTACCGAAAAGTACGACCATGGAAACTGCAATAGCTGTTTTATATTCTTCTGCTTTAAGAACAGGTTCGGTCGCAAGTACTGCCGCGGCACCACATACAGCAGCTCCTGCAGCAGTTAAGATGGAGGTGTCCTTCTCCATCTTAAAGATCTTTGTTCCTAGCCATGAGCCTATGATCAGTGTAGAGGTTAGCATGGTGAGTGACACAAGAAACCCGTCTAGACCGACGGCAATGATTTCCTGAAAAGTAAGACGGAAACCATAAAGTACGATTGCAAAACGCAGGATCTTCTTGCCGGAAAAAGTGATACCGCTCTGCCATTCTTTAGGCATTTTGTTATGTAATGTATTTGCATAAAAGATACCCATTACGATACCGATAACAAGAGGAGAGAGGCCAAGTGCCTTAACGGGGCCTAACCCAGAGATGAATGTTGCTGCTGCTGCAAAGATCGCAACAAAAAGAATACCGCTGAGTGTTCCCATGCGATTTTCAGGAGAAAAAGCCATATTGAACCCTTTTTAATTTTATTATATCAAAAAAATTGATAACTATTTTGAAATTCTACTATAATTTTGATACAATACAAAATCAATCAAATAAAGAACTATAATAAGTTTTATAGAACAAAAGAGAGTATATGAAATTAACCCTTAGGCAAATGCAAATTTTTCTCAATGTTGTGGCATCAGGGCACCTTACCAATGTAGCAAAAGAGATGAAGTTGAGTCAATCTGCGATCTCTATGTCCATTAAAGAGTTGGAAAATATTTTAGGGCGTCCTGTTTTTGACAGGATCAATAAAAAGTTGGTACTTAATGAAGTAGGCAGGGCTTTTTATAAAGAGATAGACCCTATCTATAAAAAGCTCTCAGATATAGAGTATGAATTCAAAAATTCTGAAAATAAAGGGATGATCCGGGTAGGTGCGAGTACAACGATCGTAGATTATCTTATGCCGTCCATCATCTGTAGCTATATGAGTTCCTATCCTGATGTGAAGATCACACTGAAGGAGGGAAATACGAAAGAGATCACGCAGATGATACAGGAGGGAAGTATTGATGTTGGGTTTGTGGAAGGATTTGTTTCCGGATCAGATATCATTAGAGAGAAGATAGGGGTGGATGAACTGCTTGTTGTCACTTCAGACAAGAATTTATGTAAACCCTGCTATATCGATGAATTAGCTGAAAAAAGATGGGTACTGAGAGAAGAAGGTTCAGGTACTAGGGAAGTCTTTTTGGATTATATCAAAGAGAAAGTAGATAATCTGAATATCTTCTTTGAATTGGGGCATACAGAGTCTATCAAAAGCATATTGATGAATCGTGAATGTCTGACCTGTATTTCAAAGATCTCTGTAGAAAATGAGATAGCAGAAGGGAAACTGCACAAGGTAGATGTGAAGAACTTTGAATGCAAAAGAGACTTTTTGATGATCTATCATAAAGACAAATACCATAGCACATTGTTTGAAAAATTCCTCTTCTTCTCCAAGAAGCTCATGATGCAAATGTTGGACAGTGATAATAGTAAAATGAGTTTTAAAGCAAGATAGGTTTTATTTGTCTGCCTGGCAAAACAATAAAGCATCCTCATATTCGTGGGGATGGTTTATATTCATGAAAAGTGAATCATTCTCAAAAGATATGAACTGGGTGTTTGCAGCCTTAAGTAGATGGTTTAGCCGATGCTTTCCCTCGTTCAAATGCTTTTGGGCCAAAGGCAGGATGGAACGGTTGTATACACCGCATAATGGCTGTGTCCCACTGCTGCTTTGGGCAATAACAGCATCAAAGTTCTCTTTGGAGTTCAGTAATGCTTCTATCACTCTTTCATTTACAAAGGGGGCATCTACACTGAGTATAAAGACCCTGTCTTCCTTCAGCGTTTCAAAGAGTGAAACAATGCCGACCAAGGGTGAACTCTCTTCATAACGGTCTAGGATGATGAGTGCATCAAAATCGAACTTATCCTCTTTAGCAGAAAGATAGACTTTTTGAAACAGATTGCTCAGTCTGCTGTACTGAAATTCACTGAGTGTGTTGTGCCCGGCAAAAGGAAGCAGCGCTTTGTCTTTACCCATACGAGAGCTTTTCCCACCTGCAAAGAGTATAGCGGGGATATTATACTTCATTTAAAATTCCTGCTTTGCGTCGTTGATGTACCCACAATACCATAAATGCCATAAGAGTGATCATAGCCTCTATTAAAAACATCTTTTCGCCATAGATCTGCCCGGAGAGCACAGCCCCTACAGAGCCACCCAAGCCAAAAGCAATACCCAAGAAGAATTGTTGAGCCAGTTTTTTCTGGCTATAGAGGGAAAAGACATAAGTGATCGATGCAGTATGGTATAGGGCAAAACTCACAGCATGTAAAGACTGTGAAGCAAAAGTAAGTACTACTGAATCAGGAAAAAGATAAAGCATCATCCAGCGTAAGGCAGTGATGAGTATTGCAAATTGTAAGATATTCAGTAGGTTTCTTTGAAGTAGTGGTCCCTGAAAATAGAGCATAAATATTTCACAGACCACGCCAAAACTCCACATCCAGCTTGTCATCTCAAGAGAAATACCGTGGGATGTTTCATAGATTGTAAAAAAATTATAAAATCCTCCAAATCCTACCTGCATAAGAAATACAGAAAGCCAAAATGCCCAATATTTTAAAAGAGAAAAACTGGCATCATCCTGTGCTGTTCGATGGGAGATGGTATCATACTTTATAATAAGGGCACCAAACAACAGGGTTAAAAATGCCATAGCACTTAAATAATAGAGTGCCTGATAGGGTATTTCCAATACTTTCCCTAACCACAGGGCGATCCCCATAAAACCCAAAGAACCCCAAAGGCGTACTTTCCCGTAATGGCTTTTAGATAAAGAAGCAAGTGCTATGGTCTCTACATAAGGCAGAGATATGCCCATGGCTGCGCCGAAAAGAAGGTTGGCAAAAAGATAAAAGATAAAACTTTTTACCGTACCTAAAAAAATAAGTGTCCCGACAAAAGTAAGCAGCAAAGAGAGAAGACAGATCTTTGGTGTAAGTACCAAATAGTGGCGAAATACAAAAGGGAGCAAAAAACGCATGAAAGGTGCAGCTGCATATACAATACCTACTTCAACGGCAGAATATCCTAATTCAAGCAGAACCTTGGGCATGAAGATGAGATATACACCCACCAGTGCAAAGTAAAAAAAGTAATATGCACCTAAAAGTGGGGAGAGAGATGCTTGTGTGGGCTTCATTTCCTTGCAAATCACTTTTTGTAGATGACAGCGGTTCGACTTAAAAGGTCATGCAGGGTTTTGCTGTCTTTTCTAAAGAACATCATTATCCAGCCAAAAAGAGTGAATAAAGAGAGAATAGCGCATAGATTTCTAAAAACAATCATAAAAAGAGAGGGTTTGTCTCCTGTACCGTCATCTATAAGCATAAGGTCATAAGCACGGTAGCCCGGTGTTTGACCTGTTTTGAACATAAAGATGGTCTGTATGATGACTAGTGGTATTAAAATATAAAGCCATCCTACTGCCTTGTGCTCGGCAAAGCCTTCACGCCCGCCCATTACAAGATAAAAAACAATATACATGATAGGCATCACGAGCATAAAAGCATCAGTCAGAAAAGCTTTTACTTTTGTCCCGGCAGAAGCATACTCTCTTTTGTGTGCAGGACTTTTTTCTATAGCAGATTTTTCTATCTTCCCCTGTTTAATGTCGCGAAAACGTTTTTTTGCCATTAAAAATCCCAAACAAGTGACGCATATGGTCCTTTAAAGTCCATATCTGTACTTAATCCGTTTTCAAGATCTTCACTGTCAAGATGTAATGCCTTATAACCTGCTTCGATACCGAGTCCCATAGTAAAAGTATAGCGTGCACTGATCTCATAGTCATAAAAAGTGGTATCTTCATAGCTGATGGCATTACCTTCGAACTGCAGACTGATATCAGTAGTTGGGATATTGAATTTTGCCTTTCCGTAGAGCATAGGAACCAAAGTGTTGAAATCAACGATCTCATGTTCTGTTGGAGATAAAAGTGGTGTAACTGTAACATCTATAGTCCCATCCAAATATCTCAATGTAATACCGGCATCAACTTCTATGGTATTGTCAAGCAGTTCGTAGTATGCTGTTACATCGTACATTTGCATATCAAGAGCGGAGTCAAGATCTCCATTTATATTAATGATGTCTCCCCAGGAGAAGGCTGTGACACTACCTTTCCCGTCATGTGAAAGGTTTGCGAATCCCAGTTTGATATTTGGAAGGAAAGGTAGAGGGTGTTCTATGTAAGCTTTGAACATCATGTCTTGTTCCGTGCTCCATTTTAGATCATCTTCAAGATCCACAGAAGAAGTAGTTTCATAAGAAGTATAACCGCTTGGAGAATGGCTATATATTCCCAATGAGATCTCTCCACCAATGGTATCGGCAAAAACAACCGTTGTGCTCAGTAGTGCCAGGTATCCCAATTTTTGTAATTTCGTCATATTTTCCCTTATGTGTTTTATTTTAACCCTTGTGACATAGTAAAGATCGGCAGCATCATAGCAGCAATAATAATACCAACAAATCCACCGATGAAAAGCATCATGACAGGATTGAGCAAACTAAGTAGTCAACCCTGAAAAACCCACTTTCAACTAAATTGACTATTCTATACCATCTATTCTACCACAATCTTAAAAGTATCAGATAAAGGTCAGCATATTTTCCTCTCTGATCTCTCTCAATTTGTGTCAATAAATATATAACAAGTGCTATTCT
>JQIX01000023.1 GCA_003934925.1 Epsilonproteobacteria bacterium (ex Lamellibrachia satsuma) | reverse complement strand
TTTTAGGAGAACGTGGAAGCAATTTTAACACCTATTTCGACCAAGAATTAGTCTGTTTTGTTATGTTTATTGGTTGTTATTATACCCTTAAATCACTTCCAAAGTACCTATTTTTGGGAGGTGTTTGGGTTTTTCAGGGGTGACTATTTATATTGCTGGTAAAACTTTCTATTGAACCTGTTGGATCAAAAATAATATCAGCCATACTCCGCCTTTTGATACATTATGTAATATGAAACTAATTTGGGACTTTTGTATTATAATATCATTTTTTCTCCTGAATTAATGTAGGAATAATCCTACATTAATTCAGATCACTGAAACCTGATATTGTTTTATAAGCTTTTGGGCAGTGTAAATACTCTTCTATCTAATGTTGGATATTTAATTTTTAATTCTGTTTATTTTTATTTATTTCTATTGCGATTACGGTTTCTGCTGTTGCTTCTGGCATTTCCGCTTCTTCCTTTTTGGATAGGTTCTGCTTTGATATTGGGGTCTGGTGTAAAGGCAGGGATATGTACTTTTTTGATCTCGGACTTAATGAACTTTTCTATATCAAAAAGTAATTTGTGCTCATCGACACATACGAGTGAAACCGCTTCACCACTCTGCCCTGCACGCCCGGTCCTGCCGATACGGTGAACATAGTCTTCCGGCACATTCGGCAGTTCATAATTCACTACATGCGGAAGCTGGTCTATGTCTATTCCTCTGGCAGCTATATCCGTAGCTACAAGTACACGAATTTCATTGGCTTTGAAGTTTGCCAGTGCCTTGGTTCTGGCACCCTGGCTTTTATTTCCGTGTATCGCAGCAGCACTTATACCTGCTTCTTCAAGCTGTTTGGTCAAACGGTTCGCTCCGTGTTTGGTACGGGTAAATACCAGTACCTGTTCCCATTTTTTTGTTTTTATAAGCTGGGAGAGAAGTTCCCTTTTTCTATGTTTGTCAACATAATGCACTACCTGGCTTATCTGCTCGGCAGTAGTATTTTCTTTTGCCACTTCTACAAGTACAGGGTTCTTAAGCAGTCCGGATGCAAGTTTTTTGATCTCACTGGAAAATGTTGCAGAAAAAAGCAGTGTCTGTTTCTGTTTTGGCATCATTTTCATCAGCTTTTTAATATCATGTATGAACCCCATATCCAGCATGCGGTCCGCTTCATCAAGCACAAGTGTTTCCAAAGCGGAAAAATCTATACCTTTCTGTCCTGCTATATCGAGCAGCCTGCCGGGTGTAGCTATAACGATATCCACCCCTTTCCGGATGGTAGCCAGTTGGGGATTGATACCCACACCGCCAAAAATAACCGTAGAAGTATATGGCATATATTTTCCATATACTTTAAAACTCTCAGCCACCTGCGCAGCAAGCTCACGCGTAGGAGTAAGAATAAGTGCACGGATTTGATATTTTTTCATATTAGGTTTGGTTTGAGAGAGTTTCTCAAGCAGCGGAAGCGTAAAGCCGGCTGTTTTTCCTGTGCCGGTCTGAGCAGCTGCAAGTACATCCTTGCCTTCTATAACAACAGGAATAGCCTGTTTCTGAATAGGTGTAGGAGAAGTATAGCCCTGCTCTTTGACCGCTTTAAGTAAAGGCTCTGAAAGCCCCAAATTATTAAATGACATTGTATTGTTTACCTTGTTGAACGAGCCTACCATATATATAGGTCGGTCCTAGGCTGAGTTAATTGTTTGATTTATAAACCTGAATAGGTTAAGAATGAAAGTCGTTGACCGATGTACGCTTAAATTAGTGTGGTATTATAGCGTAATTATGGGATGAATATGAAACACTTTGAATTTCCATCCGGCTTCATATCATCCTGAACGTGATTCAGAATGATACCATGCTTTTAAAACTGCTTCTCCAAAAAAGGAATGATCTGTTTTTTACGGCTCATGACACCTTCTAGCCATGCTTCAGAATTACTGTCAAGTTTTATATTGAAGGCATTTTCGATCTTTTCAGGTTCATCACTGACCACAAGCAGCTGCGATCCCACCTTCATGATATCCGTAAGCAAAAGAAGTACAGAGTGTCTTCCGCCTTCTTCTTTGAGTTTTTTCATATCTTCCATAAGATCTGCTTTCATCGTGTCAAATACAGAAAGATCCACTACTTCCAATTGGCCTACACCTATAAGATTGCCATTCATATTGAAGTCTTTGAAGTCTCTTGTTACAAGTTCTCTCGGTGTTGCACTGAGTACATCGGATTTGACAATGAACATTTCCATACCTAATGCTTTATAGTCCTCGATACCGGCGATCTTTGCCAACTCTTTACAGGCTTTGGTATCTTCTTTGGTACAAGTCGGCGATTTGAATATAACTGTATCACTCAAAATGGCACACATCATCATACCAGCGATCTTTTTTGGGATCTCTATTCCGTAGTAGTCGAACATCTGTTTAATGATCGTATTGGAACATCCTACCGGTCTAATCCAGCACTCCAGCGGTGCATCAGTCGTGATATCACCCAATTTATGATGATCCACGATACCTAGTATGTTCGCTTCTTTAATGTCTTTTGGTGCCTGTGCAAGATCTGAGAAATCTACAAGGTATACATCTTCTCCTGCAAATTCTGTTTTGAGTTCCGGTGCTTCATGATCAAATTTGTCAAGTATGAATGCTGTTTCAGGGTTGATCTCCCCTTGTCTTGCCGGGATGGTATCTTCACCCAGTTGGTTTTTAAGATATGAAAGCGAAATTGCACCTACGATAGAGTCGGAATCCGGTGTCGTATGACCAAAAATATATGTTGCCATCTGTTCTGTCCTATAATTTTTTTTGTATTATAGCCTATTAATTTTACAACTATGAAAATTACACTATTTTCCTAAACCTTTATCAACCTTTTGCTATAATTCCTCTTCTATTCAGAGTTGTCCTCATCGCTTAACTGGATAAAGCAGGGCCCTCCTAAGGCCTAGCTCGAGGTTCGAGTCCTCGTGGGGACACCATAAATGTTTACAATAAAGCCTCTGCTTTAATGATCGGAAAAATATGAAAATATTGAAATACCTACTCATTGCCGGAATTCTGCTTGCTTTATATATTACAGAACCATTATGGAGAGTACGATCAAATACCAATACTGCAGATATTTCCCAAATAGATAAAAAAATTAAAGAACAACAAGATGAAAGAAATGCTTTACTTGCTGCTGAAGCTGAAAAATTAAGAAAGTTGGAAGAGAAATTTGGGGAAAAACCTTCTGTCGCATATAAATCAAGGGTACCGGAACCTTTACAGGAATATTGGGATAAAACACTTGGTGACACTGATTCGATCTATGAAGATATATGTTCTCCACTTAAAGCCGGAAGTGACGGTTGGACGACGACATGTCAGTATAAAGTAAAAAGTAAGAACGGATCTTCAGAGCTCAGACTGGATACTTACATTATTAAAAATGGAAAAATAGTTAAACAAAAATAATAAAGGATTTAAAATGGTAGAATTTATGAAAAAAGCTATGGACTGGGTTTTGGAAAAAGAGGCAGATGCAGCAAAGAACTGTTATGCAAAACCTGAAGATATAGACAAACAGATAGATATGATAGAAAAAAAAAGAGAAGCACTGAAAAAAAGATATGAAGAAGACATATCGGAACTTGAGCACGTTTTAAATAAATTACATGTTATTAAAGCAGAAAGTTTAAATTGTAATGTTGCGAACAAATAAGTCAACAATATGAGATCAAAGAGCCTAGGATTTAAAGAGTTAGTTGCCATTGCTATAGGTGGAATGGTTGGCGGCGGTATCTTTACGATACTTGGAATTTCTGTTTCCATAGTGGGATTCTTGGCTCCTTTTGCTATTGCGCTGGGTGGGATCATTGCATTTTTTGCTGCCTATTCCTATGTACAGTTAGGTGTATATTATAAAGATGAAGGGGCAACCTATGCTTTTTACAAACGAACTTACCCTGATTCACATATGGCAGCCTCCTTTATAGGATGGTTTACCATTTTCGGGTATATCTCTACACTTGCCCTGTATGCCTATACCTTCTCCTCTTACAGTATCAGCGGATTTGAATTTGCCAATAATGAAATAGTACGTAAAGCTGTTGCTATAGCTATTATCTGGCTCTTCGCACTGATCAATCTTTGGAGTGTAAGAGGCATGGGAAGAATTGAAGATCTCATGGTCTATACAAAACTCATCATTTTATTGATTATTTCTATTGCACTTATTTACTACGGCAAGACCGATATTCACTCTTTTTCACAAACATTCATAAAAGACTTTGACCACAGTAATACTATGAATATTCTTATTGTTGCTTCTGTCACATTTGTTGCCTATGAAGGATTTCAACTGGTTATCAATGCCGTTAACGAAATGGATGAGCCGGATATAAATATCCCCAGAGCTATCTATACTGCTGTAATACTTGTGGCTCTGATCTACTTCATCATTGCTTTAGGTGCCGTACTTGCTATTCCCATAGATGACCTTATAAAAAATAAAGAGTATGCTTTGGCTTCCGGGGCAAGAGATATTATGGGGGATCTAGGGCAAAATCTGGTCATTGCCGGTGCCATACTTGCCACAAGTTCAGCCATAAGCGGTACCATGTTCGGTTCATCACGACAGATGGCCCGCATCGCTGATGACGGATATCTTCCTAATATACTTACCATACGAAAAGAACGGATCCCCACTTATGCCATTACAGCCATGGCTGCGACAGCATCTCTTTTGATCCTTTCGGGAGGATTGCGGCTCATACTGGAGTTCGGAAGCATTACTTTCCTGCTGGTTTCATTGCTTATGGCAGTCGCGAACTTTAAAATAAGAAAGCAGACCCACTCCTCCACATTTTTTACTCTAACATCCATATTTGGCCTATTGATCGGTGCTGCACTGATCTTGTATTATGAATTTCAGACAAAACCAGATCAGTTATTTTTTATCGTAGGCATCTATGCTATTTTAAGTCTCGGAGCTTGGGGTTACGCAAAATTTGCATCAAATCTTTATCCTAAAGAAAAGAAACAAAATCTATTCAAGAAATTTTTATCATTTTTAAAAAATAAAGGGCACTTCTAAATAAACAAGAGGCCAGAACAGGTAATACCGATCATCAACTTGTTTCCCTCTCGTTTTAGTTTATTTGATCATTTTTGAATACTTTTAAGATAATGGAACATTGCGATCTCTCCAAAAAACGGTCCAAAGATATTGAACACAGGTATAAAATTGAAGAGTGCTGTCATAAAACTGATTGTCCAGATCGCACCCCGGTGTTCTTTAACCTCTTCTTTTTTAACCTTTTCATAAACCAATGCAGCAGCATCATAGCTCACCGTATCTTTGATCAGCCACATCCATAAAGTGATCTGTACGCCAAAATTAATAATCGGGACAAACAGAAGAGGAAACGCAATAACTGATACCACTATAAAAATAAAACTGTCTTTGACGGTATAGCTAACAGAACTAAAAACATGATCTCTCACTACTTCATCTTCTTTAAAGTGTCTCTTCTCTATAGAAGCAATAAGAGGTTCACTGAAGAGACTTGTTACAAACACCATACTGACAACTATAGCATTATAGATAAAATAAAAACCTATCAGAAATGCTATCCCCTTCTCCACTGTTTCAAAAGGAAGCCAGGTCAGAAGCTGCAAGAACTGATGATACATATAGTCGCCTTTAAAAAACCATATGATCCCCCAGAAAACAGCACTCCCCAGAGCAACCAGGATGGAAAAAGAAGTATATTTTTCTTTAGAAACATGACGCAAAATAAAGTTTCCGAAAAAAGCGAAGATCAAGGCAAATGTAAGCAGTACCAATTGAAGCCAGAGAAAGGTTGAAAGCATCCATGCACCGTTGGAGCGAACCATGGAAAACGGTACCAATTCCAGTATCTTGCTACTAAGAGCTATCATATGACCCCAAAGTAAATATCCGATACCTATCCAAACTGCAGTGACCAATATACCACTGACCAGTGCATATTTCATAGTATTCCACGTCAATATTTCTTTAAACCCAAAAACAATTGCTTTCATAGTGTCTTTCATTCTATCTCCCTTTTACATTCTGAACATAAACATATTAAATGCACCTCCGAACAATGTGGATAAAAGTGCGAATAGCCCAAATATCACTATCATTGCCGGAATAGCTGCTAAAGCCAGTTTAATCAATAATATCACCAGATCCATAAAAGGTATATCAATACCACTGATAATTATTTTTTTATTTTTTTCTTCCATGATCATTCTCCTATAATATGCTCTATTTTATCTTCTATTTCATAAATTACATTGTTATGTATCTGTTTGCTAACAACTCTTTTAGTTATAAGTCGAAGTCCTATCTCTATGATGAAAGCAAGTACAAATCCTCCCGCGATGAAATATCCTACAGTCGGAATATGTTTACTAGTGTAAGCAAGTGCCAATACAATAGCAATTGCTATGCTTAGTATAGCAAAAATAACCAATATTTTTGATGCCTGTGTTTTTTTGATCTTGAGTAAATGCCCAATATGTACCAGAGCATGAATGAACAAAATGGAAATAGAACCGATCGCAGCTATCACCTTAAGGTTAAAAAAGAGTACAAAAACAATGAGTATACCCATACTGACCACCAACCCCTCACTGCTATGCCATACATTTCTTTCATATACTTCAGGCAGTTCACCGTTCTTTGCCATCTGATAGGTAACATTGGTCACGGCATACAGGTTAGCATTAATAGATGATGCTGTAGAGATCAGCGCTGCGATCGCCATAATGGTGAAACCTGTCTGCCCAAAAGCCGGCTTGGCAGCTTCTGCCAATGCATAATCCTGAGCTTTGATGATCTCCGGCAGAGGCAAATTACCAAAAACAGCAAAGGTAACAACAATGTATAGAGCCATGACAAGCAAGATCGCAACAGTCATAGAGCGCAGCATAAGTTTTCCCGGGTCATCCATATCTTCAGCTGTGTTGGTAATGACACGAAAACCTTCATAGGCAAAGAAGGTTAAAGCAATTGATGAGAAAATATTCATTACAGGCGGTGCATTTTCTAAAGATAAAAGTTCAGGTTTGATATAAAAAAACACAACTACCGTAAAGATTAAAATAATAGAGAGCTTGATGACCACAATGATATTTTCACTTTTAGCGATGAGAGAGCTTCCGAGAAGGTTAATAAACATAAAAAACAGTAATATACTTACTGCATAAATATTTGCCCACATGCCGCTATCATGCCCTATGGTCATCATGGAAGCATAGGTACCAAATGTTTTTGCCACCATTGCTATGGCAACTATCGCCGCAAGATAAAAAAGTACCGATATAGACCCGGAGAAGATTCCTTCACCATAACATTGAACCAGATATTCAACGATCCCTCCCCTGCTGGGGTATGCTGTTGCAAGTTTTGCCAATGAATAACCACTCAGAAGTGCAATGATCCCACCAAAAACAAAAGAGATCCATACCAGATTTCCGGCAATGGCTCCTGCTTCACCCAGAAGTACAAAAATACCGGCACCCACCATAGAGCCGATACCTAAAAAAACTGCACTCCATAGCCCAAAGGCTTTTGTATTACTCTTCATTATTGGTCATATCTTTAAAAAATTTAGCCCCCATCAAAAGTGCCAAACCATCAAAAAAGAGACTGAACCCAACGAAAAGTCCTATCAGATACATCGAGCTGAATGGCCAGTCTATAACGAAAAGGATCGCAATAACAAGAGAAAGGACCGCATTAAAGGCCCAAAGCCCCCAGCCTTTATTGGGATAAGCCGTAGAGGCAAGGGTAAAACCGGTAAATGCATCCATAAAGAAATAGATAGAGAAGAGTAATCCCAAAGTTGCCACACCACCCAAAGGTGAAAGTAGCATATACAGAGCTACACCGATCAAAATAAAGCTTTTAAGCCAACCTGTCCAGTCACTACGGTCTGTCATATAGGTAAAATAGCCGGCAAAGAGTCCGGCAACAAGCATCAGCCATGAAACAAATACTACGGTTGCCATTGATGCGGCTACAGGAAAAACCGCACCTGCAAATCCAAGGACCATAAAGATGATACCTGCCGTCTTTGCATGCTTTTCAAAACTATCAAAAAATATTTCTTTAGGAGGATATTTCCACATTTGTTATTCCTTTTTCATCTAATGTTGATAATGTAAAACTAAATTTTTCTATAGTATAAACTATAAAGTTAAATGAACTGTTAATTGATCAAAAATATGACAATTTGAAATATTTTGGATATGATCTATAAAAATACTATAATATTGTACATATATAAAACAGGAGGCATAGGTGGAAGGTATGATAAAAGTAAGTTACACTGTCATGTGTAAAAATGATGTGAACAAAGAGTTAAATCTTTCTGAAGTGCTGAGTAACGAGAAAGTAATAAAAGCCATTAAAAGTGAATTTGCCAAAGGCTTGAGGAATCTTGTTCTTTCAGCCAAAGAAAATACGGAACTTTTTTTAAAAACACAAAAAGAAGTCTATGAATTTATGGCTGGAAAAAATGATTTTGCAGACTTGCTTGGGCTTGCAGAAGAAGATGCACGTAAACATAAACGCATTAAAAAAGAGTGTGACGGAGTGGAATTGGTCGATATTTTGACAGTTGACTAGATTTTTCATGCTATACTTAGTTAAAAACCCGGATTATGTAGAGAGATCGCTAATTTGGGTTAAAAATAAAATGTAAGAAAATAAATGGCAAAGAAAAAGAAAAAATATCTTATAAAACTGAACAATAAAATACGAAACTACTTTAACGGGCTCCCCTTTGATGAAGGTGTAGCTACACTTGACGAGGAGAAGCTGGTCGAGCTTGTTATATTACTGGAACTTAAACTTCCTGCCTATGAACATGATGACATGGTACGTGCTTTAAGACGTGTCTGGAGTGAAGAGGGAGCCGGTACTCGGGAGATGATCGTCTCCTACCTTACACAGAGCTACAAAGCAGTTGCCAAAGGTGGAAGAGAAAAACAGCCTTTGGACAAAGTCGAAAAGATCCTCCAGCTTTTGGAAGATGTAGAGCACAGCAAACATGAAGAGAATCTGCTTCTGGAAGCATTCATTGATGTAAAAAGTTCAAAGATCACATCTGAAAAGATCATCAACAAACTGCACTATCTCCGTATGAAAGAGCGCCTCCTCAAACTTGAAAAATCGCTTGAAGTGGAGTTCAATACACTGAATGAAATGGAGTTTTATCATAGTTTCACTTTTTCTTTTAAAAACTTTGATTTTGGCAAACTGCTTTTATGTATAACGCCTCCTTTATCCATGGATGAGCTCTGGCAAATGAATGACGATGAGATCATCAGCAGATTAAAAGGGATCAAAGAAGAGACTATAGAAAGCAGAAGAACAGAAATCCAAACTTTTTTTGATCATATCAATAAACAGGAACACCCCTATTTAAGTGAAGAGGAAGTAAGTAGTGCACTTAAAAAAATGCCTCCTGAATGTCCACTCTACCATGCCCCTTTGGCACTGAATATCATTGAAGACATATTAACTAATATTAGCGATAAGTATGAACTGTTTGAAAGTACAGACCATATCATTATAGAAAAAGAGAAGAACCATGATCTGTTTGGTACTGTACTTTATTATAATACTTCCGTCTCTTATGAAAAACCTTTCTTTTACAGCCTCATTTGGAGAGGTGAGGAACTGCCTGTCAAAGAGGATATCAACCGTGTTAATGATGATCTGCTGGTACACTTTAAAATAGCTGTGAATGATCTCCTTGATGAGATGAGAATACTTAGTGACAAACTCGATATAGAAGAATCTATACTGCATGAATTCATCATACGTTTTATAGTCCCTCAGATACAAAGCTCCAGAACACTGAAATTTAAAGAAAAAAGCAAACGACGCATACTCTTTCACTTTGGTGAGTACATCAAACCCCTGCTTGCCAAGCAAAAAAGGGAAGAACTTCTGGCCAAGACCATTCGTGACTTCAAAAACCTTTTTCCTCTTGCCCGTGAGTTGAAACGCAAGATCATCTTTCATGTAGGACCTACCAACTCAGGCAAGACCTACCAGGCACTCAAAGCCCTGGAAGGGGCAACAACGGGCTATTACCTCGCACCACTGCGCCTGCTGGCCCTTGAGGGTTATGAGAACCTGAAAAAAGAAGGGGTATTAGTCTCTCTTATCACCGGTGAAGAGGAGATCATCGATGAAGAATCCACACATATCTCTTCCACCATAGAGATGATGAACAGTGCGGTCGATGTCGATGTCTGTGTCATAGATGAGATACAGATGATCAGCGACCGTGACCGGGGATGGGCATGGGCCAATGCCCTCATAGGTGCTCCTGCAAAGAAAGTCATTCTCACTGGGTCAAGCAATGCCCTTCCGGCGGTAAAAGAATTATGTGAATACTTGGATGAAGAGCTTGAGATCATTGAGTTTGAACGTAAAAATGAACTGGAAATGATGCGCTATCCTGTTTCCATGAAAAAAATAGCACCACAAACAGCTGTTGTAGCATTTTCCAGACGGGATGTGCTTTCACTCAAACAACAACTCTCCGAGAAATACCATGTCTCTGTGGTTTACGGCAACCTCTCTCCTGAAGTCAGACGTGAGGAGGCAAGACGATTCAGGGAAGGAGAGAGTGAAATACTGGTAGCTACCGATGCCATAGCCATGGGACTCAACCTCCCTATCAGAACGATCCTTTTTGCAAAAGACAACAAATTTGACGGTCTGCGCCGGCGTGAACTCCTTCCTACTGAAGTCGTACAGATCTCCGGACGTGCCGGACGTTACGGCTTTGAAGAGAAAGGATATATCGGTGCACTGGATGAAACTACTCTGCAAACCATAAACAACACTTTCCACTCTCCCTTGCCTGATATAGAACTGCCTGTCTCGGTCATGGCAAGTTTGGATCATGTTATGCTCATAGGTGAGATACTTGAGACAGAGAATATCACGACCATCCTCGGCTTTTTTGCAGACAACATGGAATTTGACGGCCCTTTTATGGCAGCAAACATTGATAGCATGTTAGAGATAGCTGCTATCGTTGATGAGTATCATTTGGATCTCAAAACACGCTTTTTCCTTTCCTGCGCTCCGGCAAGCATTTCATCTCCTTACATAGAATCTGTATTCCACCGCTATATTCGACAAATAGAAGCAGGAGGCAAAGTACTTTACATCCCGCCAAGAGACCTGCCGGCCTTTGCCCAGACCAATGATATGCTCCTCAATGCCGAAGACAGGGTCAGAGAGATATCACTCTACCTATGGCTGAGCTTCAAATTCCCTGATATTTTTGAAGACACCCAAAAAGCCATAGAAGCCAGAGTAAGGCTCAACAACTTCATAGAGAACTCCTTACGAAAAGGACACTTTACGAAGAAGTGCCGAAGATGCGGAAAAGTGCTGGATTTCTCTTACCGTTTCAGTATCTGTGATGCCTGTCACACTAGCGGGAAACGGGGTTCCGGTACGTCATCCCACCGTGGCGGGTATAGGGGACGCAGGAGAAGGTAGAGCTTCCTATACTTGGATACAAACGAAAATACACATATAAACCTGGCTATCTAAATAAATTTTTTTCATACCCGTAGATATCCTTCCTGAACTGAACGATCCCTTCCTCATCCACCCAGACTGTATGATATTCTACATAGACAGGTATTTGCTTTTTTAAAGTGATCCATTGGGTCTTGCCGCTATGGTAGGTATATCCCAGTTCATATAACAATGCAAAAGGTTTTTCCAGTCGGATACAGCCGTGGGAATAGGCCCTGACTGTTCTTTTGAAGAGCGATTTGGCAGGCGTATCGTGCATATAGACATTGAATCTGTTGGGGAAGAGGAACTTCACAAGGCCCAAAGAATTTCTACTTCCGGAAGGCTGATAGAGTTTACCGTCACTGCTGTAACGCAAGTCCAGCCTTCTCAACTGACTTTCTGATTTGTGGGCATACTCCTTTTTGTAAATGGAAGGAGGCACGATCCATGTTGGATTCAGTACGATATATTTCATATTTCTGTTAAATACAGGCGTTCTCATTTTGGATTTCCCCACAATGATCTTCATATTCAATACAGGTTCACCATTTTCATAATAATGCATTTTGAATTCGGGAATATTCACCAAAACATAATTGGAACCCTTTGCACGTGAAATACTTTCAAGTACTAAATTTTTTTTGACCTTGGTGATAATGCTGTGTATAGACTGCTTAAGTATTCTTTTTGTATGGGGGCCTATCTTGCCGTCAACCGTGAGACCGTGTCTCCTCTGATATTCCAGCAATACCGCTTCAAACTCCGGTGAACGTTCCGGGTTTTCTTCCAGTCCTGCAAATTGCAGTAGATTGAATACTCTTTTGATCTTTACGATATCATCTGCCACATTCCCTTTAAATTTCGGTGGAGTATACATTCTTCGTATAGTATAGAGATAATCAATATACGCCTTTAAAGCGGTATATCTTCTTGTCCCGGGAAGATGGTCCATGGTAAAGTCATAAATATGACCGGTACGCACGGCTTCCTGTATCTTGCTTCTGCTGACCTTCCTGTAGGCATTTCTGTCTCCTCTGAACCGGGAATAGTTCAAATTGCCGTTCAGCAGACATTGCACGATCTGATAATTATTTTTCCCATGACACAGACTGTATCTCTCCTGGTAGCTTTGCAATCTCGGGTCAGGCACGGCAGCAAACAACAATGTTTGGATAACAATCAATAGGATTTTTTTCATACTGATATCATATCTTAATTTATCTCATTCTTTAAACAGCAATGGATAGATGATATAGAGATAGGGGACTGACATCGTTGTGGCAGCTCCCGGACGTTTACAGGACTTCAGGCAACAACATTAAGTATTTTATTCACCTCGTAAGTAAAAAACCTTTATCTTTTGAAGTAGATGCGCTTAAAGATTTTTACCGGCTTTTAAACTGAAAAACTTCTCTACTTTTTCAGGAAGCCATCTCTAGGAGTTTTCGGATTCCTAGTATTGATTGATGAGTTGTGCATTCAAAAGCTCAAGTCTTTCAGGTGTCCCTATATCAAGCCATTCACCCTCAAAAAGTTCACCTGTAACCTTCCCTTCTTTCATAGCCTTCCTAAGCAAAGGAGCCAAAGCACTTTTACCATAAGGTACGCCTTCAAAGAGTTTTGGAGAGTAGTAGCCTATGCCCGAAAAAGTGTATTGCTTGCTATCTACCGCAAGATTGCCATCTAGGGCAAAATCTCCTTCAGGGTTATGCTCTGGATTAGGCACAAGTATGAGATGGGCCAAAGCACCATCCGCTAACTTCTTCTCATACTCAAAGTCATAGTCTGTCCAAATATCCCCGTTGACGACTAAAAATGGTTTATTTCCCAACAATGGCAAAGCTTTTACTATTCCCCCTGCACTCTCCAAACTACCCTCTTCCTGCTCATCTGAATAGCTGATATGAACTCTCCACTCTAAACCATCACCCAAAGCCTCGGGTATTTGGTAGCCCAAATGTGCGATGTTGATAACGATCTCTTTGAATCCGTCATGTGCCAAACGTTCGATATGCCAGACTATGAGAGGAATGCCTCCTACTTTTAGTAAAGGTTTAGGTGTAACATTAGTCAAAGGTCTCATGCGGGTACCAAGGCCTGCAGCTAATATCATGGCTTTCATACATATCCTTTTTGGTGTGCTGTTGCACACCCTACATTCTTAATTATACATTTTTGTCATTTTGCATTATGTGTACCAGTGTGTAGGCGTGCACATTGCGAAGCAACATGCCGAAACACTGAAGTAGACCTGCAAAATGACGATTTTTTTGTTTCGTTTTTTTTAAAAAAAATGAAAGAGAAACAACACCACAATACAAATTATAGGGTAATTCAAATAAACCAACACAAATAGTTGATTTTATCATCCAGGTAAAGTCTTCAATATTTTAACTAAATCCTGAGTCTCAGGGTACTTGGAACCCGTTTCCAACACATATTTTAGCGTAAGCGGTATATCTTTCAAATACCCATCTTTCCCATCTCTCAGATGAAGCCGAGAGAAGATGCCAAGTACTTTAATATGACGCTGCAAGCCCATAAAGTCAAACCACTTGATAAAAGTAGCATCATCTACTTTCATCCCTGCCTGATCACGGTAGTAGAAAGCCAACTGTTCTATCTCTTTTTTAGGCCATTCGATATAACAGTCTTTGAGCAATGATACCAGATCATAGGTTATAGCCCCTGCTCTAGCATCCTGGAAGTCTATGATGCCTATGTCACCTTTGGGGGTGAGCATGATATTTCGTGAATGAAAGTCACGGTGTACAAAGACACCCTGGGGTTGTTCCATTACTATATTGGCTATTTTTTCCAATGTAGTTTTAATAATGTTCTTCTGCTCATCTGTGAGTACGATATTAAGATACTTTTCCAGATACCACTCCTGCATCAAGTACATTTCAAAAAGCAGAAAGTCTTTATCATAAAGTGGCAGGCCGGTGGTATCTGCCTGTTGCATTTTGATGATCTCATTGATAGCTTTTCTATAAAGTTCATGGTAATTATCATCATTTAAAACATCCAGATAATGGGTACTTCCAAAGTCCTCAAGGATCAAATATCCTAATTTAATATTTTTTACTATGATACTAGGTACATGGACGTTTACTGCAGATAATCTTTCATTCATTTCTATAAATGGAAGCAGGCTTTCCAGTAAAAGTGATGAGTCCATAAGGATATAGGTTTCATCCCTTTTTCTGAGTCTGTAGTAAGATCTGAAACTTGCATCGGCTGAAGCAACTTCTATCTCCCAGTCGCCCCAACTGATGCTTTCTAACCATATCTGTATGTTATGAACCATTAAATTGCTCTTTTCTGTTGTGGTGAACGCCCTTGAAAGCGAAGTGATTCGAGAGCCACAACGATTTTTTGCTTCGTTTTTTTAAAAAAATGAAGAGGAGACCCACTTGCAGTTTATGATTTCTAATCGTTTTAAATATCTTTATAAAATTTGTAAAAAGTTCTAATAAAGTCCCAGACTGCCAATAGGTTTTCTCATTACTTTTTAGAAAAGTAATCAAAATCGACATCTCTCTCGAATCGCTTCGCTTACACGGTCGTTCGAGATGACAAAAGAGATTATTAATAGAAAAAAAGTGATTAAATGAAAGATTAAAAGAACTACTCATAAAGCCCACCCAACACAGCATTGTCACTTGCTCCAGTGACATCTTTCAGATCCACAACCTCTTTATGCACTCGCTTGTATGCCAACCAGGCGAAGGTCATGGCTTCTATCATGTCTGCATGTTGGGCTATGGCTACTTCCACATTTGGCATCAGTGCTTTTATACGTTCTACCAGGAAGCTGTTCTTAGCCCCTCCGCCGCAAAGAAGTGCCACATCCCGATTAAAGTGCAGTACCTCATTACTGATACTCATAGCTGTAAGTTCAAGAAGCGTTCTCTGTACATCTTCAGGGTTATGGGTTTTACCTGAAAGATATCCCATCAACCAGGCTTTGTTGAACTTTTCCCTCCCCGTACTTTTAGGGTATGGCTGTTCAAAGTACTCATCTGACATCATGGCATCTAAAAGTACATAATCAACAGATCCCATTCTTGCCCATTCTCCGTTCTTGTCATAAGAAATGCCCTGATGCTCTGCTATCCACATATCCATAAGTACGTTCCCACAGCCTGTATCATAGCCTATGAGCTTATTATCCAAAACAGTGATGTTTGCCATACCCCCGATATTTACGATGCTTACGGAGGCTTCCAGCCCGCCAAACAAAAATTCGTGAAAAGCCGGAGCAAAAGGTGCCCCCTGCCCGCCCAACGCAATATCTTTACGTCTAAAATCCGCTGCAACGGGTATGGAAGTCTTTGCAGTCAAAATATTCGGATCTCCCAGTTGCAGGGAGAAAGGATATTCACCTTCCGGATCATGCCATACTGTCTGTCCATGCAAGCCTATAGCTTTGATACTCTTTGCATCTATATTCTCGCGCATGAGCAAAGCATCGACTGCCTGAGTAAACAACAGACCCAAACGATGATCTATCTGTCCTATTTGTTCTAAAGAATTTTTATCCTCTATCATCGTTAAAATATCTGACCTGAGTTCTAATGGCATAGGATACTCCAAAGCGCTTACAAGGATGCATTCTTTTGCATCTATCTCACACAACACTACATCAACACCATCCAATGATGTACCGGACATAATACCTATATAACGTTCTTTAGGCATGTTGTACTTCCTTTCCTGTCATCATGATCCCAAAAGCGACCACTGTTCCTATGAGTATCTGCCAGGCAAAGCCAAGCTTGAAGTCAGATACGGCACCCAAAACATAAGGCTGAAGCAGGAATACTGTCATAAACCCACCGATCAGTGAAAGCAGTACCGTTGCGGCATTACCTCGCTTCGTAAAAATAGCGGCACCATACACACCCAAAAGCCCTGTATAGGCAAAAGCCATGACACCAAGGGCAAAACTGAGCAGCGGCAGTTCGGTATAGCGTTGCCAGTAGTAACTTATCATTGCCATAGCTGAGAGTGCTACAGCAAAGAGAAGTACCGCATTACGCCCTGCTTTGACAAAATGCATCTCATCTGCATTGCTTCTCTTTAACTTCCAGGGTTTATAAAGGTCTTCTATGGCTACAGAAGACATCGCTCCAAGTACGGAGTTGGAACTAGAGAGTGCAGCAGCTACGGCACCTACCGTGACCAGTCCTCTCATTCCCTCAGGCATTTGATGCAAAATATAATACATAAAAATAGTGATCTTCTCCCCATCGAACTTCTGCACCACTTCTGTGTTCAGTCCGGAGAGTTCCGGATGTTGGTAAAAAAGGTAGAGCAGCAGGCCTATACACAAAAAGAGTATAGCCACAGGGATAGTAAGATAGATGGAGAACATCAGTGAGTTCTGTGCCTCTTTGGCATTTTTGCAGGTTAATGCTCTTTGGGTCATATCCTGGTCAAGTCCATAAGCAGCGATATTCAGCAAAAGCCATCCCCCAAGCAGTGCCCAGACCGAAAATCCGCCAGACATAGACCAGTCAAGCAGTTTAAGCTTATTATCTGCCTCCAGTGTAGAGACAATAGTGGTGAGATCCGTATTGATCGAGATATAGAGATAAACCAGTACCGCTATTCCTGCACCGATGTAGGTTACAGCCTGTATGATATCTGAAAAAATGACCGACTTGACCCCACCGTAATAGGCATACGCCAATGCTCCAAGCATCAAAATGGTGATAGAGACAGCTACGTGAGAAGCAGCAATATCCAAAAAGAGTATCATTGAGATCGCCAGTGCTCCTATATAAAGCCGTGCACCACTGGCAAAAAGACGGCCGATAAGAAACATGACTCCTGCCTGTTTTTTGGCAGAGGTACCGTAACGCTTTTCAAGAAGCTCATATACGGTGATCGCATTGATAGCGTAAAAGCGTGGAATGAGCACTCTGGCTACAAAGAACACTGCCAAAAATGCAGAAAAATAAAAACCTATAAACGTAAGATCTTTCCCATACGAATACTCAGGGCCGCCTAAAAACGTAGCAGCAGACTGTGATGTTGCCAGCACAGAAATAGCTGCGGCAAACATCGGTACCGTATTGCCTCCGGCAAAATAATCACGTGTATTTTTAACCTTGATACGACTGAAGATGACGGATGTAAGGGTTAATACTAAAAAATATGTAGCGAATACAGCCCAGTCTAACGGACTAAAAGCTGAATTCATTTTTTTGCCTTAGGCGGCATTTTGAGATGAAGGTTTTTCACGGCATGGCGTACATCATGCATGAATTTAGGACCGGGGTCCGCTTTGATCGTCCGGTACCCTTTATCTTTTTCCAGCCAAAGCGGTGTATTTTCCATTTGTGTATATTCATAATGCCCTATCATATACTCAATACTCGGGTATTTTGCTTTGAGATAGCGCACTAAAGCAATGTTAGATCTAAGTTGCGCGGCTGTAAGATCCTCTGCTTTATTCCCTTTCCCTCCAATATTTTCTATACCTATACTTGAGTAGTTCAGCCCTATGACATGGCGAGCCATCCAGTTCTCAGGCATAAGCCTGTAGATCCTCCCGTCACGCGCCACTAAAAAATGAGCAGAAACGTTGAGCAGTGAAGCCTTGGCAATATCTTTTCTGTCTGTAAGCAATTTTTGCGGTTTTAACCGGTTAAATGACTTGTCGAATCCCATCTCAGCTGTCCAGTGAAGCACAATGATCTTAGGTCTGATCGTAATATCTTTTACATTTTTACCGTAATGCTGTTTGATGTATGCCTTTGTCATGGCGATGCGCTCTTTACCAAAATCTATGGGTTTGTCGATGATCTTAAGGGATTTGGATTCGTTTGCCAAAAGAAGTATAGAAAATGAAAGTATAATTAAAAATAATCTTGCCATAAGATAAATCCTCTGTTTATATGGACTTATTCTATCTAATGTTGGATTTGGTTTTCTTTGTCTCTGATCAATAGCGTTACGATGATCACAGGGGGGATACTTAAAGCCAAAATATAACTGGGGATATGGAGCAACCCGTGTCTGTTAAGATAAAGAAACCCCAGGACCAGAACAGCATAAGCACCGATACGATAGACCGAAAGTGCCGCTTTGGTATCTTTAAGGATTTGAAAGAGTGAGCGCCTGTTCTCTTTGAGCTTTTGCTTCTCCTCTTTGACCGTTTCTCTGAAATTTTTCTCTTCTCCCTCTGCAAGCTCTTCACTGTAAAGGTCATAAGGATCTTCAAGCTTGTCAATGACATCTTTACTGTCATCCATTGTGATCACATTGTGTTCTACCCGTGCATTGACCATACGTCGATAGCTTATCATGGAGGCGATCATGACCAGTGTAGCAGAGATAAAACCGATCTGCGTGTTCCAGACTATTTTAATATCAAAAAATATTACTGAAACTAATATCAATAAAATATCTATAGAAACCAGTGTTTTAAGGATACGTAAATTAATACTTGTCATCCTCGTCCTCATCGTCATAATTGCTGTTTTGTCTATTTTTATAGGTATATCTTGGATCATTTGCAAGTTCATCCAAGGACTTTTTCTGCTTTGCATAAGCTTTATAGATATTCAGTATGGCTGCACCTATACCAATGAATACACCGATCCAAAGTGTCCACCAGGCTCCTGTAAGTTTTTGCAAACCAATTCCTATACCTACACCGATGAGTACGGCAACCACCATGGAGATACCAAGGCTTAGACTATCGGCTGCATCTACGATTTTTTTAAGTTTTGGATCATCTTCTTTTTTTTGCATATTTGTATCCTATATTAAGTGTTGAAAGTATAACAAAATCTTTACTAAAAGATGTTTCTGTTTTAGATTCTCTCTAATTCCTACAGGATGGAAGAAATACAAGAACAACTCCATATGATCTTTTTAGTCTCATCTTGTGATCAAAATCAGATAATAAGGAAGCTCTTTCTGGAAGGACTTCATTCTCCCTTAGCACGTTTAGCCGCAAACTCCGTCAACTTGACCTCATCTTTCCACTTTGGACTTCCCTCTTTCTCTGTCAAATAAGGTGCTGTAAGCAGGACAGCATTGTCTCCGCTTCTGACTATCACTTCAAAGAGTTCTTCTTTTGACGTCAAAACTGCAATGGCTTCGTTTGGAGAACTGTTCAATTTCTTTACTGCATTTCCCGGTGGAGCATAGTAATCAAGATCATGTGAGGCAGCATGCAGATTATAGGTCAGTATCAGAAGGGGCATATCGTGACTGACTGAGGTCCATGTGCATGCAGAAGAATTCGGATAGATATGCTTTGTATCCCTCTTTCCATTATGGACTGCTTCCCCCACCAGCTGTGACACTTCTGCTGTTGTCAGCAGGCTACAGACATCCTCTTTGGCTACCGCACTGCTTTCGGATGCACTCTTCCCATTTGATGCGTCACCGGATGCACCGCAACCTGAAATAGCTATTCCAAGCAGAACTGCCGCTGCTGTTATCACTGATTTTTTCATTTTCATACTCCTTTTAGAGGTTCCCTTTACTCTTTGACCAATACGACACGCCTGTTCTTGGCGCGTCCTTTTTCGGTGGCATTGGTCGCTGCAGGACAGGCGTAAGAGACACCTACTCCCTTCAATCGTCTCGAAGCTATTTTGTAGTCATTGACCAGCTTTTTCACCACAGCTTTCGCTCTTCTTTGGGAAAGTTTCTGGTTATAGGAGAATTTTCCCTGATTGTCCGTATGTCCGACAACAAGTATCTTCATGTCTGGCGTCGCTTTGAGCATCTTGGCTATCTCATCGAGTGTAGGTTTGGACTCTGCTTTGACAACGGCTTTGTCGGTATCGAAATAGATTCCGTATAGTGCTATCTTGCCATCCGCCTCGATCTTTTTGCTCATCTCATCTGCTTTGACCACGACCATCTTCTGTTCGCGTTCCTTTATCTGGACCACATCCACCACGGCGATCGTCCGTTTGGCGAATGCTTTACAAAAAGCATCATCGGTTACCGTATAGGTCAATACAGAAACATATGCATTTTGTTTAGGAAGCTCAGCTGTGAAGTAGTGCTGATCGTTGATCCTGCTTGTCAGAGCACAATACCCGTTACTGAACGCTTCATTGTAGCCCGTTACATCTTCTTCGGATTGCATAAACATGGCAAGACTCATGTCTCCTCCTCCTCCCGAAGAGCCTCGGTGTGCATCACCACCACACTCGTTCTTCTCACATTCAAAAAGCACTTTCCCGCCTTTTGGAGTGATCTCATCCTCATAGTTCTTCAATACTTCAAGAGGACTGCGCTCTGCAGGAAGCAGATAGACAAGACGTGTATGTTCTCCTTCGAGTTTGTTACTTTTTTCAGGCGCAAAATAGATATTGTTGTGCCCGTCCCTTTTCCCTTCCACTGCCTTCAGCTCTCCAAGCGGTAGTATGAACCTGTCATATTTTTTATGCTGATACGCTACGATCTTCGAACCTTCATAACGTCCCAAAAACGGAAGGTCTTTCGCCCCTTTTATATCCTTTGTAGGAATGGAAGCATCCCCCATCATGAACTGGATTGTTATTATCAGCAACCCTAACAGTTTAATTATCATTTTCTCCTCCTCTATCACAACATATGGTATATGTTTAAATTTCTCAAGAGCTTTTTACTTGTGTTAGCAATTTTCTCTTTTTAAATTATACTACAATTATTGTACTAAAACAGGATGAAAAGGTTAAAATCAATGGAAAGAATAATAGATATTATTTTTAGTACTGTTTTGGGTTATAATAACAAAAGAAGGAGCAGGAATGAAAATTTTAATTTTGTTAGCCATAGTAAATGCTTTACTTTTTGGCTCAATTACGGACGAAGCCTACAAAGAGTATAAAAAAGGGCATTACAAAAAGGCATTTTCCCTTTACTCTCAGGGGTATATGCAGGGTAATGTCAAGGCCGCGTATAACCTGGCCACATTTTACGAGAAGGGAATAGGCATTCAAAAGGATCCACAAAAAGCCTATTTTTACTATAACTTTGTGCATGCCGGTATAGTGCTCAGACTCAGTGATCCGGCTATCTGCACCGATAAAATGCTGCCGTACTATTATAAAACGATTAAAAAAATGGCTGAGTACAGTGGGAAAAGTTACTATAATGAACAATACGAAACCCTTAAGCAAACCTGTTCAAAAACACATGTTGATCCATTTATCAAAAAGTGTCCATCTGCAAATATCATAGCAAGAGCTGACAGGTATTGTCTTGACTGCTTCGACTGTATCCTTTACAAAAAGTACCCAAAGCGAATGCGAAAAATCCTGCATTTACACACCCGCTACAGAGCTATTGAACATCAAGCCGATCGAACATATTTGAGTGAGGCATTGGAGAAAAAAGAAAAGGCTATCAGCAAAGAGATATACAAGCTCTCCAAGCCCATACTCAGGTACTACCTGAAGCAAGAGGAAAACTGTGTAAAAAAAGCAAAAACAAAAGGGGATTTACGTGGCTGTGGATTAGGCTATTGCCAAGACATTGGTACACTTATTCCCGATCAAAATATGGAATGCGGCGGAATCGATCTGCCCGATGAGCTCAGGAGAAAAGAAAAGATAAAGCTGTCACGACCAGCTACACCAAAAGAGAAGCACGATTATCTGGAGGAAATTAAAAAAGAGTATAAAAACCCTCCCCTGAATATACAAATGTAACTGTTTTCTAGAACAAAAACAAGGTAAAAATCCTATTTAAGCTTTTGCGCACAGCAGCGTTTATACTTCTTGCCGCTTCCGCAGATGCAGACTTCATTACGTTTAAAGTCCACTTTGTCCTCGTAAATGTCTCCATCCACATATTTCCACATATCGTTGACCTTCATAAATGCAGACTTTTCATGGTGCATGTGCTGCACACCGTCGTAGATGTAATAGGCCTTGAACTCCACCATATCTTCGTCATGATCGACGATCTCAAGATGCTGCCAGTGGCTGTTGTCGGCCCAGTCCTGTATGAACTTGAGCTCTTCATCGCTCCAGGTATGGTCATGTGTGGTCGCCTGCAGGTAGTTGACGTCACCTAGACAGTAGGCGGAGTAGCGTGAACGCATTAGTGCCAGCGCGCTGGGTGCCGGTTCGAGTACACGCAGGATGGGCTCACAGCACTGCGAGAACGGCAGGCCGCTTTTACAATAGCATTGTTGCATGGGTTGCATTAGCCTTTGATCTCTTTGAGTGTTTCATAGGCCGCTTTGACCGTCTCATCTACCATCTCATCCGTGATCGCTGTTGAGATGAACCCTGTCTCGAAAGAGGAGCAGGCAAGGTAGATACCTCTGTCAAGCATCCCTTTATGGAATTTGGCAAATAGTTTCTGGTCGTTTTCCATCGCATCGGCAAAATTCTTGACCGGCTTGTCCGAAAAGAAGAAACCGAACATGGAACCTCTGACATCCGTTACCATAGGTACATTTATTGCATCCGCAGCTTTTTTAAAGCCTTCCATGAGTTTCTTCGCTTTGTTCCCCAGTTCGACATAGATGGCTGAATTGGCTTTGAGTTTTCTAAGACTGGTCAAGCCCGCTGCCATGGCTACAGGGTTACCCGAGAGTGTTCCTGCCTGATAGACCGGACCTTCCGGTGAAAGGTGTGCCATAATGTTCGTCTTTGCACCGAAGGCACCCACAGGCATACCTGCCCCGATAACCTTTCCGAGTGTCACCATATCCGGCTTTACTGTTGTGATGCCCTGAGCACCTTTTAGCGATGCCCTGAAGCCACTCATTACCTCATCAAAGATAAGCAGGGTCCCATGCTCTGTACAAATCGTTCTAAGCTGCTTTAAAAACTCTTCATCTGCCGGTACAAGTCCCATATTCCCTGCAATAGGTTCAATGATAACACAGGCGATATCATCCGGAGAATCGGCAAAACATTTCTGTACACTTTCGATATCGTTATAGGTGGCTAACAGTGTATGTTTAGTAAGATCAGCCGGGACTCCTGGGCTTGAAGGTGTACCGAATGTAGCCAGACCGGAACCTGCCTGAACCAGCAGGGAATCAGAATGTCCATGGTAACATCCGGTAAACTTCAAAATATTATCTCTGCCTGTTACCCCGCGGGCCAAACGTATAGCAGACATGACGGCTTCAGTTCCCGAACTTACAAAACGTACCTTATCAATACTCTCAAAAAGAGAGACGATCTCTTCTGCCAACTCAGTCTCTACTGTGGTCGGTGCACCAAAACTGAGACCTTTCTTCACTGCTTCAATGACAGAAACTTCGATATCTGCATTACAGTGACCAAAGATCAGTGGTCCCCAGCTCTGTACATAATCGATATACCTGTTCCCGTCGATGTCAAAAAGGTACGCGCCCTCTCCCCTTTCTATGAACGGTGGTGTCCCCTCCACTCCAGAAAACGCTCTTACAGGTGAGTCGACACCCCCCGGTATCACTTTATATGCTTCTTCAAATGCCGCTATGCTTTTATCATATGCCATACTATTAACCCTTTATAATACTTAGTTGTTATAATTGCAGGGATTATACACTAAGGGTACTAAGGAGAGGATTATCAGAACAGTTGAAGGGGTACTGCTTTCTTTATTGTTACACCTTTTGATACTACTTCTTTTTGTAGTAACTTTCAAGGAAATGATCCTCCCTCCTCCTGCAGGAGAGGAGAAGAAGATTAGTCTCAATCTTTCGCAATTCCTACCGCCTTTGACAGCCCAACCTATGGCCACCCAATCCAAACAAAAACCTATTAAACCCCCTGTACCCCTGCCTGTTACAGAAAAAATCATACCGGAAGAACCTGTCAAAAAAATCATTATCCCGACACCGGCAATCAAGAAAAAACTGCTGGATAGCAGGAAGCGTCTTTTTGCAGAGAAAAAAGAGCGTACAGAGAACAATGTGACAAAAGTTCTTTCTCAAAAAGAGCAAAAGCAGATCAGGAAGAAAGCTAAAAAAACAGTAAAGATAAAAACCCGCAAGAATGAAGACAAAAAGGTTATACAGAAAAAAAGGATGGTCAAACATACACGAAGCAGAAAAATACAAAAAAGAAAGAGAGGATCAAAAGATCCCCTCGCCAATGCGCTTATGGGCTCAGGTACTACTATGTATCCGGCAAGCCTGCCAGTATCCTCAGGCACTTATGTTACGAAAATGATAAAACAGCTCTACGGAAGTGAGTTCAATACTTTTAGTCCTGCACAGAAAAGATTTATTAAAGAAAACCTGGGGACTATCCACCGTATCACCCAGCATACCCTTACCCGCAACGGCTATCCGGATGTTGCGGTAAGAACACGGCAGCAGGGAACCAATGTGGTCTCTTTCTACCTACATCCTGACGGCAGGATCACAGGACTCAGACTCAAAAGGCGTATTGGCTACGCTGCTTTGGATCAAAATACCCTGGAAGTGATACGCATTGCCTACAAGGATTATCCACGGCCAAAGACAAAAACAAAGATCACTTTTTATGTGCAGTATAGTATTTATTAGTTATTCGGAAGGCTCTATAAACTTCTGCAGAAAAGCATTGACCGCTTTCCAATATCCTTCATGGGACGAATTCTTATTTCAGAGTGCTTTTGTTCCATGTACTCCTTTGGCTTGAGGAAGATAATATGTTTTTGACTGAGAAGATATTCTATCGCAATATCAGAACCAAATATCTCGATAAGCAATGTCACGGCGAACGCCCTTGAAAGCGGAGCGATTATCCTCGTTCCTGTGGGGTTTCATCGAGAGCCGTGACGCTTTTTGCCTACTTTTTCTAAAAAAGTAAAGAAGAAACCCAATTACTTAAAAGAGATTTTTTTCATCAATCGATCAACTACCTCCATAGTCCCCTGTATCAACAACGGATGCTTATTGGCATCCAGCCATTTGATGATCTCTTTCATTTCACGCTCATTCATCACCGTACATCCTGCCGTAGGTACTTTTTTAATGTGAATGAATATACATGACCCTGCCCCCGGCACAGCCCCTTTTTCATCAATATGGTTATGGTTGACCACAATACCGTATTTGTAGTAATTTTTCGGAAATTTCATACGTTCCTTGCTTCTATAGTCGATCTTGATCTTGGTACTGTCCACGATCTTGTTATAAAATCTTGAGTTTACGTCATCCACACAATGGTCTGTCTCTTTATAAATCCTGTAGGGGTACTTCACGGCAAAAGGCTGGTACCCGAACGCTTGTTTGAGTTCAAATATCCCTGCCGGTGCTTTTCCGTCACCCTCTTTTTTGATGATCTTTGCATCATCGGGAATCTTATGCAACCCCCTACCCCAGCCTACACCATTTCTTCCCAGTTTAATGTCAATGGCCTTGCCTACTTTATACCAACGCTTTCCTTCTTTCTCATAACGTTGCAATACACCGCTTGGAACTGACCAGTTTTTGGTAGTTACAACTAAAAGTTGTTTGGTATCTGGAATCTGGGCATATGTAATTATCAATGTAAATAAAAATCCAAGTAAAATCTTTTTCATCTTTGGTATAATCTCCTCATGGAATATGGAATATTATCAATAGTAATACCCCTACTTACGATCATTTTAGCAATTATAACAAAAGATGTTATCGTTTCACTCATGGGCGGGATCTTTGCCGGTCTGCTTGTTTTGAACGGATATGATCCGCTTAGTGCATTTATCGCTCTTTTTGATGGGATCATTGATCTCTTATCAGAGGGATGGATAGCTAAAACCCTTCTTTTTGCATTGATGATCGGTGCCATTATCAAACTGCTCACTGTCTCAGGCGCAGTCAATCGTTTTGTTACCTACCTGAGTACAAAGGGCCAGAAGATAGACTCACCCAAAGGTGCTATGCTTCTGGCATATATGATCGGCGTAGTGATCTTTATAGAATCTTCTATTACTTCACTGGTAGCAGGAACCGTTGCCAAACCGCTTTGTGACAAAAACGGCGTCAGCAGGGAGAAGCTTGCCTACATCTGCGACTCCACCTCTGCACCTATCTGTTCACTCATTCCCTTGAATGCCTGGGGTGCACTTCTTTTGGGGCTTATTGTCACTGCGATAGACTCACATGTTATTTCAGGAGACGGTATTTCCCTGCTGATCGCATCCATTCCCTATAATTTTTATTCCATTTTTACCCTTATCATCGTTCTGGCAGTCATCTTCTTCAATTTTGACATTGGTCCTATGAAACATGCCATTGCCAAACCCTACCATGCAGACCACATCAAACATGAAGGCAGATCCACCCCATTCCCTATGCTTCTACCTATTTTAGTGATGGTTCTTGCAGTTCCTGCAGGACTGTACCTGACAGGCAAAGGCGATATCCTCAAAGGAAGCGGTTCAACTTCGGTCTATTATGCCGTTATAGTTACCCTGCTTTTTATGTATATAGTCACCCCTGAAAAACCCAAACACCTCCCAAAAATAGGTACTTTGGAAGTGATTTAAGGGTATAATAACAACCAATAAACATAACAAAACAGACTAATTCTTGGTCGAAATAGGTGTTAAAATTGCTTCCACGTTCTCCTA
>JQIX01000049.1 GCA_003934925.1 Epsilonproteobacteria bacterium (ex Lamellibrachia satsuma) | reverse complement strand
TCTCTTTTTTATGCTTAGAATAGCACTTGTTATATATTTATTGACACAAATTGAGAGAGATCAGAGAGGAAAATATGCTGACCTTTATCTGATACTTTTAAGATTGTGGTAGAATAGATGGTATAGAATAGTCAATTTAGTTGAAAGTGGGTTTTTCAGGGTTGACTATATAAACCTTTTTATCAGCAGTATAATTGATAGCATGTGTACTTTTCGTGGAGTAAGTAAGATATAATACTGCTATGAATAAAAACATCGTTATTATAGGAGGAGGGGCAAGTGCCTTGATGCTGGCTTCTTTGCTTCCCAAAAATACCGTTACCATCATAGAAAGCAATGCCGGACTGGGAGCTAAGATCATGGTTTCTGGCGGAGGAAAATGCAATATTACCAATGAACGGATGGGAGCAGAGTATTATCTCGGGGATAGAACATTTGTGCAATATGTATTGGGATCTTTCAATGAAAAAGCACTTATAAAGTGGCTTGAGAGACAAAATCTTATGCCTGCTCTTCGAAAAGAAACACAATATTTCTGTAAAAATTCGGCCAAGGAACTTTTGGATATTTTTTTGAAACAAAGTAGGAAACAGAAAATATTCACTAATGAAAAAGTATTGGGTGTTTCAAAAAAAGATGATACCTTTTATGTCAGAACAGATAAACGAACCGTGACGGCAAATTCCGTGGTTGTTGCATCAGGAGGTTTGAGTTTTCCCAAGCTTGGTGCATCTGCGATAGGGTATGAGATCGCAGAACATTTTGGACATAGTATCGTTAAGACGGCACCTGCTTTGGTTGGATTCACTGTTCAAAAAGAACAGTTCTTTTTCAAGGAACTCAGTGGTATTTCTACGGAAGTGGAAATAAAAGCAGGAGATGAATTATGCAGAGGTTCACTTCTATTTGCTCATAAAGGCTTGAGCGGACCTGCAGTATTGGATGCATCACTATATTGGGAAAAAGGAAAAATAGAGATTGATTTTCTGCCCGGATTTTCATGGAAGAGCATAAAGGAGAGTAAAAAGCTGATATCTTCACTTTTGCCGATGCCAAAACGCGTTACTAAGGCATTTTTGATACAATTTGGTATTGAAGACAAAATGGGATCCAAAATAAGAGCAGATGAATTGCTGCTGCTTCAAACACTAAATCATTATAAATTCGCACCTGCAGGGACTTTTGGATATTCAAAAGCGGAAGTAACAAAAGGCGGTGTTTGTACGGATGAAGTGGATGAGCATACGATGATGAGTAAAAAAGTGAATGGACTTTACTTTACAGGGGAAGTATTGGATGTGACAGGAAGGCTTGGAGGCTATAATTTTCAATGGGCATTTTCAAGTGCTTATGTGTGTTCAAAAAGTATAAGGGAGTAAAGATGGGGATAAGAGTCGTACTAGCGGTGCTGTTTACTGTCGTATTGGGTGGATGTGTAAGTACGCCGGATGCCGAGGGGTGGAGGTCATCACAAAAAAGTGAATTTTTAGATATACTAAAAGAAGACAGGTATGCTTCGATATGTGATCAGGGTGCTCTTTATGAAAAGGTGAGAGAAAGCAGAGATTCCAGACTTATGAGCAAACTGTTAATTGCCTATACGAGGAATCTGGCAAACGGGTGTATAGATCTCAAAAGTTTTGAAGCATCACAAGATGCTAAAAAAGAACGGGAGATTAATACTTATTATGCAACCTATCTGCAATCTGTAAAAGCTTCTGATGTTATGAGGAAGCTCAAAGCAGGAGAGACAATTACGCAAATACTTGCCCCCTATGTACCGGAAGGCAAACAGTTTGAAAAACTTATTGACAGCTATCATCGCCTGAAAGCAGAAAATACTGTATCTCCTACTCTTTTGCATAAAGTTCGTCTTAATATCGAGAGAATAAAATTGATGCAACCGAAGTTTGGAGAGAACTATGTGTGTGTCAATGTACCTGAGTTTGAAGTACGTGTTGTTGAAAAAGGACAAACAGCATTGAAGTTTCCGGTTATTGTAGGAAAACCAAGGTGGCAAACTCCTATCTTCTCTTCCTCTTTGCAATATGCGACCATCAACCCTCAATGGGGTGTGCCAGATAAGATCGCAAGAAAAGAAGTCATTCCGAAACTTTTAAAAAATCCTGATTATTTACGCCGTAAAAATATGGTCGTACGAAGATCATATAATATTGATTCTGAAGAAGTGGATCCCACTTCTGTAGACTGGGAACAGTATCTTGCTGGAAGAGACGAAATTCCTTATAAGATCATAGAAAAACCTTCCAAAAGAAACGCACTTGGGCGTGTGAAGTTCATTTTTCCAAACATGCATTCAGTGTATATGCATGATACACAGGCAAAGAATCTTTTTAAAAGGAAAATACGATGTTTCAGCCATGGATGTATCAGACTTCAACAGCCGATCAATATGTTAGACTATATCACGACCAATTATACTGCACAAGATATTCAGACGGTTAAAACGAAATATAAAAGTTTAAAGACCTTTCATTTGGGCTTGAATAAACCGTTACCTGTGCATATAGAGTATCTAACCACATATGTGAATGAATCAGGTAAATTATTGGTGTTAAAAGACATTTATGGATTTGACAGATCACAAAAACTTAATTTTTAAAATAATGGTGGAAGATGGCATCTAAAGAGATACAATACAAAGAGCATATTTTTAAACTTGCGTATGAACTGCTGAACCCTACGCACAAGGAGATACTTCTTATACTTCACGGCTGGGGAAGTAACAAAGAGATCATGAAACAGGCTTTTGGCAGGTTTTTACCGGAGTACAAGCATATCTATCTTGATATGCCTGGTTTTGGAAAAAGCAACAACGATATGATACTGACAACAGAGGATTATGCCCACATTGTGCAGCTTTTCTTGGATGAACTTGGTGTGAAGCCACTTATAGCGATGGGACATTCATTCGGTGGAAAGGTCTGCACACTGCTAAACACACCTTGCTTGGTACTGCTTTCTTCGGCGGGAGTAGTAACGGAGAAGCCCTGGTCAGTGAAGATCAAGATCGCAACGTTCAAACTCCTCAAGCCCCTGGGTATCAAAAAAATGCGTGATCTGTTCAGAAGTTCCGATGTTAAAGATATGAGCCATGAGATGTATGAAACGTTCAAAAATGTAGTAGATGAGGATTTTGAAGCTTCCTTTGCCAAAAGCAAAAGCAAGGCGCTGTGTTTCTGGGGCAAAGAAGATACTGCAACACCGCTTTATACGGGAGAGAAGATAGCAGGACTCATAAAGAACTCCCAGTTCTATCCCCTGGATGGTGACCACTTCTTTTTCCTGAAACATGCTGCCTTCATCGCACAAACGATCACAGAACAATGTAAGGATATCGATTAATGCTATTACTCAATTTATTTTTTTATACACTTTTTCTCTTGGCTATGGGCTACTATAGCATTACAAATCTACAATGGTACAGTTACAAGCTTGATCGTGTGATGTTCCATCATACCAAAACATGGTGGCATTTTGCCTACTTCTTAGTACCTTTTGCAGTGTATGAGTTGGTAAATTATGCAACGGACAATCGTTACGGATTTGTTGTTGTCATAGTCTATCTTGTTTTGCTGTTTCAGTGGTATAGAGGACTGGATAAACCGCTGGTATGGACAGGGAGAGTGAAGCGCTTTTTTGCGGCGATGCTTCTTTTTGCTGTTTTCATTGCAGCGGCTTTTAAACATTTTGCTGTCGTTATTCCTATTTTCCTTGCGTATTTCATCTCTTTGTTCATTGAGAAAATGCTTTTTAACGGATTTAAACGTAAAGCAGAAAAGAAGCTTGAAAGGATGAAAGACCTTATTGTCGTCGGGATTACTGCAAGTTATGGTAAAACCAGCATCAAGAACTACGTGGAGCATCTGCTTAAAGCCAAATACAGAACCTATGCCACGCCTCGTTCGGTCAATACGCTGGGCGGTGTGATGAAAGATGTCAATGATGACCTGCCTGAAGATACGGAAGTCTATGTAGTGGAGATGGGTGCAAGGGGAGAAGGCGATATTGCAGAGATTACGACTTTTGTGAACCCGCAGTATGTGGTAGTGGGAAAGATCGGCCCTGCACATATCG
This sequence comes from Epsilonproteobacteria bacterium (ex Lamellibrachia satsuma), assembly GCA_003934925.1. Taxonomy (GTDB): domain Bacteria; phylum Campylobacterota; class Campylobacteria; order Campylobacterales; family Sulfurovaceae; genus Sulfurovum. The sequence goes on along the minus strand of JQIX01000049.1, from coordinate 31,297 downwards.
AGTATTTTAAAACACTGGAAAATATTCGCAACACGAAAATGGAGATACTTCAAACAGGCCGACTTAAAGAGGCTTGGATACACGAGAGTGCCATGGTGAAACCCGAATCGAATGTACATACCTTTGGTACGAAAGAGAATTTGGATATGCGAATGAATCTTCCGGTACCGGAATACATCATTGAAGATGTAGAAGCCACTCTGGATAGTACAAGCTTTACATTGAACGGAGTACGTTACTCTGCAAGTATTCTGGGTGCATTCAATGCTATGAACCTGGCAGCAGCGGTACTGGTGGCAAAAGAATTGGGATTGAGAGATGAAGAGATACAAAAACAACTCTCAACACTAAAGCCTGTGGATCATCGACTTCAGCGTATCGATGCAGGGGGGAAAGTCATTCTTGATGACTCTTTCAACGGGAATATAGACGGGATGATGGCTTCGTTTGATCTGGCTTCCACCTATGAGGGCAGAAAAGTGGTTATTACTCCGGGTCTTGTAGAGGTGGACGATGCACTTAATGTACAGGTAGCCCAAAAAGCCAATGAAGTGTTCGATCTGGTTGTAGTGACAGGTGACTTGAACTATGCGATCTTCAAAGAGCATGTTGATGCAGACAAACTGGTCAAACTTGCATCCAAAGCTGAAATGGAGAAGATGCTTGTGGAGCAGACAATGCCAGGTGATCTTATTCTTTTTGCCAACGATGCACCGAGCTTTGTGTAATATGTTTCACGTAGGGCGAATTTATCCGCCTCCTCCTATTGATCAGAAGGATTGATAGGCTTTCGGCAAATATGTGATCACTTGCATCTTACCTTATTGGTGGGTAATGACCCACCCTACCAGTATTCCCCCATCCTTCTTAAAAAGAGTTCATGGCTCTTGCTTTGCGTACATCCATTTTATCCATCACCCGCAGATGCCAGTTCCCGTTGAGCTCATTCATATTTATCGTTTCGGCTGATATATAAGATGTCAATACGATGATCATAAGTATTTGTATGCAAAACATTCAAAAACTTCCTTAGGGGTTATTTTTGATATTATAATGCAGATTGACCAATGGAGTATAAATGAGATCTGTTTTACTGTTCATTCTACTGTTTTCGGTACTTTTTTCCTCAGAGATCAGGCTGACAGAAAAACAAGCCAACTTCATTGCCAAAAAAGTATGGCAGAACGAGGGTGCCGGTAAAGATAAATATCTTATCTGGTGGAACAAAGGTGAGGATTTTGCTTCTTTAGGTATAGGACATTTCATCTGGTTCTCCAAAGGACATATTGAGCGTTTCAGGGAAGTCTTTCCTATGGTGGTGGAGTATATGCAGAAAAACGGAGCAAAGCTTCCTGCATGGCTCACACCCAAAACAGATCTTCCCTGGAATTCCAAAACAGCATTTTTTGCAGCAAAAAAAGCCAAAACAAAGCAGTATATGGAGCTGTTCAATTTTTTAAGATCCACCTTCCCTCTGCAGGCTTCCTTCATGGCAAACCGTTTAAGTCAGGCTCTTCCGCAGATGCTTGAAACGATCGATGATCCCAAGAAACAGGATGTGATCAAAAGACGATTTTACGAAGTCATGCACAATGCAGATGGCTCAGTCAACGAGCAGGGACTCTACGTACTTCTGGATTATACCAATTTCAAAGGTGAAGGCACACTCAAAAGCGAACGCTATAAAGGGCAGGGCTGGGGACTGCTGCAAGTGCTTTGGAATATGGATGACAAAAAATCGGACAAATGCAAAGCCTTTGCCGAATCTGCCAAACGCATGCTTTCAAGACGCATAAAGAACTCACCTCCCGCAAGAGGTGAAGAAAGATGGCGTAAAGGATGGAATGTCCGGTTGGATACTTACTGGAAATAAAAATAAAATATGTTATAATCCCACTTCAAAATCGGGGTGTAGCGCAGTCTGGCTAGCGTGCTATCTTGGGGTGATAGAGGTCGCCGGTTCAAGTCCGGTCACTCCGACCATTTGTAAACTTCACATGATCAACCATTTTCTCGATCCTCAGTATTTTCCCCCAAATCCCGAAATAGAAATTCAGCATTCCTTACAATCATTGTATTCAAGGAATTCGTGTAAAATCATCGCCGAACCTACGGGTGCGACTTAAATTTGACACAAACCCCTTAAACACAAGCATTACAAAGATTGCAAGAATCCTATTTCGGGATTTGGGTTTTTCCGAATATAAGCCAAAATGTAAATTTTAGGCTAAAATAGCTTACTTGATCTGTTTGATTCTGTATATCCATCTTCTTTAGCTAAATACCATGTTGGTGTACTCTACAATTTTACACGCATTGCAGGTATTAAAAAAAGGATATTTGGAGTATACTAAATAAATAATAGAAAGTAATAAAACAAAAAAGGAAAATGTATGGCAACAGTTATTTCGTATGGAGCAGCAGAGGTTGTGACCGGTTCATGTCACTTGCTGGAACTTGACAGTGGAACGCGTATTCTTGTAGATTGTGGGATGTTCCAGGGGCGCGAGGAGCATCGCAATTACGGTCTGTTTGATTTTGATGCGAAGAGCGTTGATTATTTATTGGTAACCCATGCACACCTTGATCATGTGGGGAGGATACCCAAGCTGGTCAAGGAAGGCTTTAGTGGGACCATTGTTGCCACAGATGCTACTTTTGTTCTGGCGGAAGTCGTGTTGCTTGACAGTGCAAAGATCATGAAAGAGGATTATCATACCCACTATAAGAAAGCACAGAGAAGAGGAAACGAAGGAAAAGTGCTTCTGCCGCTTTATGAGGAGAAAGATGTTCAGGCTGCGCTTGCACTGCCGCATATCATGCCAGAGTATGACAAACCGTTTGAACTCTGTAAAGATGTCACTGTCACTTACCGTAATGCCGGGCATATTCTCGGGTCTGCCTATATAGAGATACGTTACAAAGAAGGGAACGAAGAACGCCATATCGTTTTCTCCGGAGATATCGGAAACGATAACGATATGGTCATCCCCAATCTTGTCCCGTGTAAAGCAGCGGATTTTCTTTATGTGGAATCCACCTATGGAGACCGCAACCACAAGAGTGCACTTGAAAGTGAAGAAGAATTCCGTTCCGTGATCACCGATACGCTGGAGAACTGGGGAAATGTCATTATCCCTTCTTTTGCCATAGAACGGACACAGGAGATTCTCTGTATTTTCAAAGAAATGCATGACAAAGGCGAACTGCCCGAATGTAAGATCTTTCTTGACAGTCCCATGGCAACCCGAGCGACCGCTGTCTATAAAGAGTTTGCGGAAGAACTTTTGAGTACCGAGTGCCAGACGATCAAGAAGCGTGACGGTACGGTATTTGATTTTGACGGATTGAACTATACACTTACTGTGGATGAATCCAAAGCAATCAACGATGTTGATGAACGGGCGATCATCATTGCAGGAAGCGGTATGTGTAACGGCGGCAGGATACTGCATCATTTCAAGAACCGTCTGTGGAACCCTAAAAATGCAGTGATTTTTGTTGGCTACCAGGCAGTAGGGACATTGGGACGACGTATTGTAGACGGCGCCAAATGGATCAAGATCTATCATGAAGATATCCGTATCAAGGCAAGTATGTATACGATCAATGGTTTTTCCGCACATGCCGATCAGAACGGCATCATCAAGTGGGTAAAAGATATCGAAGATCTGCAGCGTATTTTTCTCATTCACGGAGAAGAAGAAAAGCAGGAAGTCCTTAGAAAAGTCATGGGTGAAAAACTGCATGAAAAAGCACATATCGTAGAGCCGGAAGAGGTGATCTACCTGTCATGATAAGTCCCTGTGGGCGGCTTGAGATATGCCTGAATAGGAGAAATAAATGTCTTATGAATCGGTGATACTGATACTTTTCGTGATCGCCTCCGCTGTTGCGGTGATCGCACGCCGTATCAATCTTCCCTATACCATTGCTCTGGTAGCTGTTGGACTGATATTGGGGGCATTACATTTTCTACATCCACCGTCTCTGACACAGGAACTCCTTTATGCAGTTTTTTTACCACCGCTCATTTTTGAAGCAGCGATCCATCTTCGGGCATCGGAACTTTGGCATGATGGTTGGCCCATTGCCACACTGGTCATTCCCGGTGTGATCGCCTCGACACTGCTTACTGCTGCCGTAATGGTGCCAGTCAGCATCCATTTTACCCAGATCGATGCGATCACCTGGCCTATTGGCATCCTTTTTGGGGCCGCCGTTGCTGCAACCGATCCGGTAGCGGTTGTCTCTCTTTTCAACAAGCTGGGTGCTCCTAGACGATTGAGACTTCTCATAGAAAGCGAAAGTCTGCTCAATGACGGTACATCGATCGTTATCTTCATTCTTGCCATGCAGTATATTCTGGGACATCTTGGAACACCGCAGGATGCCGTTGTGGATTTCTTCAGGATCGTTGGTTTTGGACTGCTTGTGGGCGCCATAGTCGGGCTTGCCACAGCGGCAGTCATGCACCATGTCGATGATGCAATGATCACGATCACCTTAACGACCATAGCGGCATATGGTTCGTTCCTAATTGCAGATAAACTCGGTGTTTCAGGTGTCATGAGTACGGTAGCCGCAGGGTTGATCACCGGAGGAAAAGGTTTATCGGAAATACTTTTCCCTTCCATACGTCTTGCTACGGAAACCTTTTGGGAATACATCGCATTTGCCATGAACTCCCTTATCTTCCTTCTTATGGGCTTTGCTGTCAACCTGACACTGCTTTGGGAACTTTTTCCCATTGTTTTGATTGCATACGGTTCAGTTTTGGCTGCCCGTTTTTTTGTCGTGACCGGTACCTGGATGGTTTTCTACCCTACAAAACACAAGTTTCCCTTTTCCTGGGCAGCTGTTATGACATGGGGTGGGCTTCGCGGTGCACTCTCGATGGTTCTGGCGCTCAGTATTCCGGACTCATTTGCATTGAAAGAGCTGATCGTGACACTTGTTTTCGGTGTGGTACTGATCTCTATCTTCGTACAGGGGATGACGATGTCACCGCTGATGAAAATTCTGGGTATTCTCTCGCCTGTTTCCCAACTGAAAAACTATGAACTTCTTAAAACAGAGATCACACTCTACCAGGATACGATAGATACTATGGAAAAATTGCATAAACGGCGTTTTCTCAGTGTACATAGTCTTGAATCGTTGAGAAAAGAATATCAGAAAAAAATTGATGCACTTACGGAAGAACTCGATAAAACAGAGGTGAACAAAGAGACCCTACTTAAAGAAGAGATGCTAAAAACAAAACGTAGAATGATTATGGAAGAGACCAAAGCACTGCTTGAAATGTATCAGTGTGGCACCATAAGTCTTGAAGTCTACAAAGCGGTCAAAAATGAATTTGACAGTCAGCTCTTTGAGCTTGAAAATATGGGGGCATAAATGATGTATGCAACACTGATACTATTAAGACATGGACAGAGTGTCTATAATCAAGAAAATCTTTTTACGGGATGGACAGATGTTGAACTTAGCGAACAGGGACGGCAGGAAGCGAAAAAAGCGGCTGCTGAATTGAAAACATTGAAGCTCTATCCTGATATCTGTTATACCTCATGGCTCAAACGTGCGATCCATACAGGGCAGATCGTCCTGGCAGAAATGGTGTGGGAACACATAGACTGCATCAAGAGCTGGAAGCTCAATGAACGTCACTATGGTACCTGGCAGAAGCGAAACAAAGATGTCGTAAAACAGGAAGTAGGAGATGAAGCATTTTTGAGTGTCAGGAGAGGCTACGATACACCACCGCCTCCCCTGGAAGAGAACGATCCTCGTGCTGTAAAGTTCGACTTGAAATATAAAGATCTCGACCCTGCACTGCTGCCCAAAAGCGAATCACTGAAAGACACGCATACAAGAGTGAAAGAGTATTATCGCGACGTGCTCATACCCGAGTTGGCGAAGGGAAAGACAGTCCTTGTCAGCGCACACGGAAATTCACTGCGTGCCCTGGTAATGGAGATAGAGCGCTTAAGTACCGATGCCGTCGTTAAACTCGAGATCCCGACAGGGATGCCGTTGATCTATCGTTATGACGAAGGATTGAAGATCATTGAAAAAGTAAAAAATGATTGATCTGTATTAACCTTTGTATAAGGTTTGAGAGTATAATAAAAATATAATTGATAATGAACAAAGGAAAGCGGGATGTCAAACAGCCAAAAAAGTACTGATACGAGTACTAGCTTTGAAAATCATGAGTCTACATCAAATATCATTCCCAAAGGATTGACAAGTGAAGAGGCGAAAGAACGTCTTGAAAAATTCGGCCCAAACGCGATAGAAACGAAAGAAGAGAGTTGGCTGCATCGTCTCTTCAAACGTTTCTGGGGACCGATCCCCTGGATGATTGAAGTGGCAGCCATCCTCTCTGCAGCTGTTCAGCGCTGGGAGGATTTTACGATCATCATGATTCTTTTGTTTGTAAATGCGATCGTTGATTTTTATCAGGAATCCAAAGCACTCAGTGCCATTGCAGTACTTAAGAAGAAACTTGCAAGAAAAGCACTAGTATTGCGTGACGGAAAATGGCAGGATATCAATGCGAGAGAGATCGTTCCGGATGATATCATAAAAGTTAAGATCGGAGATATTATTCCTGCAGATGCCAAACTGCTTGGCGGAGGAGATTTTCTTCTGGTCGATCAGGCTGCCCTGACCGGTGAATCCCTGCCGGTAGATAAAAAATCGGGAGATGATCTCTACGCCAACGCCATTATCAAACAGGGTGAAATGATCGCACAGGTTACTGCAACTGCAAAAAATACCTATTTTGGTAAAACGGTTGGTCTGGTTGCCAAAGCTGAGATGGAAGAGCGAAGCCATTTCCAAAAAATGGTTATCAAAGTCGGTAATTTCCTTATTTACCTAACCCTTTTCATGATTGCGATCATTATTTTTCATGGGGTCAAGACCCATCAGCCTACGGTTGAACTGTTGGTATTTGCACTGGTCTTGACGATCTCTGCCATTCCTGTTGCCATGCCGGCAGTATTGACCGTTACTATGGCGATTGGTGCCCGTGCATTGGCAGCAAAAGAAGCGATCGTCAGCCGTTTGGCGGCCATTGAAGAAGTAGCCGGAATGGATATTCTCTGTTCGGACAAGACCGGGACACTGACACAGAACAGTATGAGCCTGGCAGAACCTTATCTGGCAGATGGATACAGTACAGATGAATTGATGGTCTATGCTGCACTGGCGAGTAAAGAGGAAAATAATGATCCGATAGAAATACCGATATTCGGGTACATAGAAGAGAAGCAGCTGCGGAAGAAACTCTCTGCATGGACTTTAAAGAAATTCCTTCCTTTTGATCCGGTGCATAAGCGTACAGAAGGGGTTTATGATGGCAGTAAGTGTGACCTCGTTGTTACCAAAGGTGCCCCGCAGGTGATCATAGAGCAGAGCAATGAAAAAGAATTTGATGTTAAAGCTGCCTATGCGCAGGTGGAAGCATTTGCTGATAAAGGATTCAGGACACTGGGGGTCGCTTACCGAAAATGTGAGGAGGATGTCTATCATTTTGTTGGGCTGATGCCGCTTTTTGATCCTCCAAGAACGGATTCCAAAGAGGCGATAAATGAAGCCAAAGCCAAAGGTGTTTCTGTCAAGATGGTCACCGGAGACAATATCGCCGTGGCCAAATATATTGCCGGGTTGCTTGATATAGGTGATACGGTTGAAGATATACGTACACTCAAAGGTGAGTCGATCGAAGAATATCTCTACCTCGCTCAGGTCCTTTCCCATGCCATTACCGAATCCATGCAGCCTAACCAGAGTAAAGAGACGATCGAAGCGATCGTAAATGAGATTATGAAAAAGGTGCAAAGGGAACTTTACAATATGCCCATCCCTAAAGGAGCGGTCAAGAAGCATGAATCCGAGATCGTTGCACTGATTGAAGAAGCCAACGGCTTTGCACAGGTGTATCCTGAGGACAAATATTTCATTGTCGATGAGCTACAAAAAGCGGACCATATCGTGGGAATGACGGGTGATGGAGTAAACGATGCACCGGCACTCAAAAAAGCTGACTGCGGTATTGCCGTCAGCGGTGCAACCGATGCGGCACGTGCGGCGGCGGACATCGTACTGATGGCACCGGGTCTGACCGTCATTGTCGATGCTATCAAGGAAGCAAGACAGATCTTTGAACGTATGAAAAGCTATACGATCTTTCGTATAGCAGAAACGATCCGTGTCATCATTTTTATGACATTGGCCATCGTCATCTATGATTTTTATCCTATAACCGCACTGATGATCATTATACTTGCATTGCTAAATGATATTCCTATCATGACCATTGCCTACGATAATACCAAGGTTCGTGAGCAGCCAGTACGCTGGGATATGAAAGAAGTCTTTATTTTGGCCTCATGGCTTGGTATGGCAGGGGTACTTTCATCGTTTACACTTTTCTGGATTTTGATCTCTCTTATGCATCTTCCACTTGATTTTGTGCAGTCTGCATTCTTTGCCAAATTGGTCATTGCCGGACATGGAACGATTTACAATACCCGTATTGATGATTGGTTCTGGAAGCGGCCGTGGCCGTCCTGGACACTCTTCAATGCTACCTTCCTCAGCCGCGTGGTCGGTACGATTATTGCTGTGTACGGCTTCGGCCTGATGGAACCGATCGGTTGGGCATGGGGACTTAGTATGTGGGCCTATGCATTAACGTGGTTTGTTTTCAATGATGTTGTCAAAATGGGTGTATTACGTTACTACAGAAGGAAATATCATGAAGATATCATCTAAAGGCAGTACTATGGAAAGAAGAAATGCTTTAAAGCTTATGGGAATAGGCGGTGCCGCACTGTTGGCCGGCGGCGGTACATCCGCTTCGGCAAAAACAAAACTTTCAACATTCGCAAGTAGAAAAAAAGCCGATATTGTTATCGTCGGAGGCGGGACGGCAGGAATGACCGTTGCAGCCCGTTTGAGACGGTCGGCACCCAATGCGAAGATCACGCTGATCGCTCCCAACGAGACACATCTCTACCAAAGCGGGCAGGTCTATGTTGCCGCAGGACTCTTCAGTGAATTTGACAACAAGCGCCCCACCAGTGAACTGCTCCCGGACAATGTGATCTGGGTGAAGGACAAAGTGACGGCATTCGAGCCCGATAAAAACCAAGTACAGACAGCAAAACATAACACTGTCCCCTACGATTATCTTGTTGTAGCCCTTGGATGTGAATATGATTACAATGCAGTGGAGGGACTGGATGTTTCCGATATAGGAAAACACGGTATCGCCAGTGTACACCTTAATGATATAGAGAAGGGAACGTCAATAGGTGCCATCGTATCACGATTATGGCTTAAAGCCATACGCCGTAAAGCCCAAAGGTCGGAGGTCAAGGTTCTGTTCGCCGATCCCCAAATACCTGTCAAAGGGGAAGGAGCTTCTCTCTCCATGCTTTTTTTGGCCAATGATATGCTCAAAGGAAACGGGCTGAAAATAAAAGGCAAAGACCTTCAGCATAAAGTAAAGTTTACATTGACCAAAGCGGGTAAAGTACTTTTTCCTTCTGCAAAGATCGATGCAGCACTAAAAAGAACAATGAAAAAAACAGACAATATTTCTGTCTCCTATGAGTACGTTCTCAAACGTATCGATAAAGAGAAAAAAGTAGCGGTCTATGCGAATGGGGATGAGGAAGTGAATGTCAGCTATGACTACCTGCATATCACACCGCTTATGAAGGCACCACAGGTCGTACGTGATTCTGAACTTAGTATAAAGGATGGACCGCATAAAGGGTGGCTTGATGTCGATGAAAAAACACTGCGTCACCCCAAATATAGAAACGTTTTCGGTCTGGGGGATGTAGTGGGACTTTCTTCAGGGAAAAGCGGTGGTGCCGTCAGGGAACAGGCGATAGTACTTCAGGATAATATCGCTGCCATCATGGAGGGGAAAGTAGAGCCAATGAACTATGAAGGGTATTCTGTTTCACCGATTAAGACACGATACGGTAGGGTGATGCTTGCCGAATATACGCCCAAAGGACTTGCGCCGATATTCCCTTTGGATCCGACTACTCCGAGATGGATATGGTGGGAGATGGACCTGTATCTGATGAGACGTGCCTATTTTGACCTGATGATGAGAGGAATGCTGTAGTGAAGAAGTGGCATTCGTTCCGCAGTGTGTGTTGCTTTTCTCGGGCTTGCAACAATTGCGTGGATTTTGCAGTAAATTTTGTGAATTAGAATATTTTTTCATTAAATATCGGTTGTACAAATTGGATTAAAATTTTAGTGTAACAAATAAAAATTATAAGGATAGAAAATGAAAAAAAGATTTTTACTTTCAGCTTTAACATGCGGACTGCTCCTGAGTGCAACAGGACTGCAGGCAAAAACAGAGAAAAAAGAACTGGTCAACAATGTGATACAGCAGGAGGTCAAGAACCATAAGCAGGCGCCAAAAGAGATCATCTCAGGTATGCAAAACACATTTGCAGCGCTCAAAGCGATGCAGGCAGGAAAAAAGGATGAAGCGAAAAAAGCGCTTGAAGCAGCAACGAAGAGTTTCGATGCTGCACTGAAAGCTGATCCATCACTCGACATTATTCCTATTGATGAGAGATTCCAGGCGTATGCTTTTATGGGGACTTCCGATGTGATAGCGGCAAGACTCAAACTGGCACAGCAGCTTTTGAAAGCACATGATACACAAACAGCCATTGCTGTTGTTGAACCGCTTAAAGATGAACTAGATATTTCTGTGATCTCCATACCGATGAAGATCTATCCTGTGGCAACGAAAAAAGCACTGGATGAATTGAACAAGGGCAATGACAAAGCAGCATTTGAAGCCATTGCGGAAGCGATGAACAGTCTGCTTGCAGTCAAAGCGATCGTTCCGACACCGCTGCTGGCAGCACAGGATATCATTGTAGAAGCATCCAAGCTGGATAAAAATAAAAAAGAAGAAGTAAAAAAATTGCTCAGTGATGCAAAAGAAGAACTTAAAAGGGCAGAGCTTCTCGGCTATGTATCCACACATGAAGCTGACTATAAACTGCTTAATGGTGACATTGAAAAGATCCAAAAAGAGATCAAAGGTAAAAATGAGGTAGAAAAACTGTATGATATGTTAAAAAATGATTTCAAGCGTATTGTTTCCAGTACAAAAGTTTCAAAAATGACACCGGAGCAGAGAGCGGAAAAGAAAGTCAATAGTTTTGAAAAGAAAGAGGCTAAAAAAGCTGTGAAAGAAAAAAGTGAATTCAAGCAGGAAGCACAGCAGGATGAGAAAAAAACTGTAAAATAAACCAAAGGATGTAGTATGTGGAACTGGAACAACAATCTCAGTCCTGAGATGAACATTAACAAGAACCTGGTAGACAACTTTAAAAAGTATGCCAAAATAAGTGGGACCGCTTTTATCGTACTGGGGATAGCAGGGATCGTTTTCCCTACTTTCATGTCATTTACAACATTGGCATTTGTGGCGTACCTGATGTTGTTTGCCGGAATTTCTGCTGCCTGGCTGACCTGGCAAAGCAACAAAAATGATTGGGCGGGATGGCTGAAAAGCTTCCTGCTAATCATGGTGGGATCGTTCATGATCTTTTATCCAATGCAGGGAATTGCCGCGCTTGGCCTGCTTTTCGCCATCTACTTCTTTACGGATGCATTTGCAGGTTTCGGCCTTGCCTTTTCACTCAAGCCACAGAAAACATGGTGGTTATGGCTCGTCAATGCCATCACCTCATTGGCTTTGGGTGTCATATTTGTTGTGGGGTGGCCGTTCAGTTCCATTTTTATGGTCGGACTGCTTGTCGGTATAAGCCTTCTTTTCGATGGTATCGCACTGCTTTCAGGAGGGGCTTTTTTGGATGAAATCGAAAAAGATAAAAATGACAAAAATGAAGAATAGACTCAAGCACAAAATAGCACTTTTTACAGTCTATTTCGTGCTTTTTATCGCTTTAACTGCGATGATAGACTACTATGCCTATGACATGATAAATCCATGGATATTTATTGTACTGAGTTTTGCAGGAGCAGCATGGGCTACAATGGTTCACCTGAAAAGCCGTGAAAAGGGTAAAGTGGATGAATTGGCAAAGGATATTGAAGAGATAGTGTAGCTTTCCTTATGGTTTTGCTGTATAATAATCAAAAAAAAGGAAGAAAAAGTGGCTGGTAAGAAGCTTGGAAAAAAGGTAAAACTTTTTCTGATAATACCGTTTTTATTGCTTTTGCACTTGCATGCAGCAGATATCAACAGTACGCTTGTGGCAGCAGGCAAGCCACTTTATACAGGTTTGTTGAAAAAATTTCAACAATCAGATACACACAATGAACAAATCCTGTTGCAGGAAGCTTTACTGCAAAAACTGATCTCTTTTCCTCAGACACCCTCCGAGAAACAGCAAACATTTTCTCTGCCTAAAGATGAAAAAGAAGCGAAACACCTGTTTTTAGTGTGGTTTGTACTTCTCGATAAAGAATCCAAGCTTCAACAACAACAAAGTTCCATTCAGGATAAAATGGAAACTTTGAAAAATCAGATAAAAAGTATTCAGTCAAAAGATACTGCACTTTTAACCTATCAACTCCAATATGCTCTATATGCTAAAAATGATAAACTGACAGAAAAACAGATAAAACTTCTCGAGAACCTGCAACAGCAGATAGAAACGATACTCTTTCAAATTCCTAAAACACTCATGCTCAATCAACAGACATTGTTCATGGTACATCATGATACGCTCAATAAACTTGCCATAGAAGAGAAAAAACTTAAAACACTCCAGATCAAAAAAGAGCGCTTGGACCTTTTGGGAAATACCGAAGAGCTTGATGCTTTTACAAAAAAACTATACAAGGAGAAAGAACACTACAGGCAAATATCTCACGATCAGCTTTCTACGGATTTCCTTATTTTTTGTGATGCATTACAAAAAAAAGATCAGTCCGCATTCAAATGGGAACATAATATTTTACAGCAGAAGATGGATGATACACAGAACGATGCCCTCAAAGAACTTCTTAAAAAAATGGAAAGAGAATATCTGGGGATGATGCATACGCTGGGCAGTACGACTGTGCAGCAGGTTGAAGATACAGCTCACTCCTTTTGGAGCTTGCTTTCCAATCCGCTGTTCGAGATAAACAATACACCGGTAAGTATCTGGAAACTTATTACAGTACTGATCATTTTTATTTTTGGATTTTTACTTGGCGGACTTTTCAAACACACTGTTTTAAAACCCAAAGAAGGTGAAAGCGAAATCAACAGTGATGAAGCCTCTTCAAGAATGCTTTTGTCCAATATCGGTTATTATCTCATTTTGATCATTGCGTTTTTCAGCGCTTTGAAAGTATTGGGACTTAACCTCTCTTCTTTGGCCGTTGTTGCCGGAGCACTCTCTGTGGGTATTGGATTTGGTTTGCAAAATATCGTCTCCAATTTTGTTTCAGGACTTATTTTGATGTTTGAACGCAGTATCAAGATCGGAGACTACATACAGCTTAACGAAACACTGAGAGGACGTGTGACCGACATACGTATGCGATCGACAACCATAAAGACAAATGCCAATATCGACGTGATCATCCCCAACCAGAACTTTATACAGAACAATGTGGTCAACTGGACAATGGAAGACAATATCAGACGTTTCGAGATCCCTTTTGGTGTTAAGTACGGCACGAATCCCCAACAGGTGATCGATGTGATTCTCAAAGCACTCAAAGAGAGCGGTTTTACAGATATTTACACATCAAGAACACGTTATCCACATGTCGTTATGACAGAGATGGGTGACAGTAGTATAAACTTTGAACTTTTTGTCTGGGTCATAGGAAAAGGTATTTTATATCCAAAGCGTACAACATCCCGCTTTTTGATACTCATCTACAATGCGCTCAATGCGCACAATATTGAGATTCCGTTCCCTCAGAGAGATCTCCATATCCGCTCTATTGAAGAGGGTATCTCTTTTGTAACAGTTGAGGGGAACAAAACTGAAGAAAGAACATAGGGTATTAATGTATCCTCATTAGCGGTATCAAAGGGTAATAGGAGTACTTTTTAGTGTAGTCCGGAAAAGATTTCTATTATCTTTTTATTACCTTTGTATGGTATTATAATTCCACCAACTAATCAACTATGGAAACAAAAATGTTAAACAGTGATCCTTCAAAAAATATCGTCATACCAAAGCTGCCCAAAGAGATAGAATTTCTAAGTGATATAGCGCTCAATCTCTGGTGGACATGGAATCCGAGAGGAAAGAATCTTTTCAAACTCATCAATCCCTATTTATGGAAAGAGAGCAGCCAAAACCCTATAAAAATATTAAATGCTTTATCCAAGAAAGAGCTTACTGCCTTGGTGCAAGATGAAACATTTATGAATGAATACAAATATGTTCATGCCCTGTTTAAAGATTATATGCAGGACAGTAGAGTCTATGTCGAAGAGGAACCGCTGCCTGTTGCCTATTTTTGTGCAGAGTACGGATTACACCACTCTCTGCCTATTTATTCTGGAGGGCTTGGTTTTCTTGCGGGGGATATTCTCAAAGAATCCAGCGATATGGGGCTCCCGCTTGTGGGTATAGGCTTCATGTATGCACAGGGCTATGTAAGACAAATAATTGGCAGTGACGGCTGGCAGAACGGGACAAATGAAACCATAGACAAAGACAGTGCTCCTATTGAAAGGGTTATGGACCAGGATGGAAATCATTTTACCATACAGGTTCCTTTTATCGACCCTCCGGTCTATACCTCAGTGTGGAAGATCAATGTTGGCAGGGTCACACTCTATCTGCTTGATACGGATGTAGAACAGAATGATCCCTGGGACAGAGGCATAAGCTCCCATCTTTATGTACCCGACATGAATCAGCGTCTAAGACAGCAGATCGTTCTTGGCATAGGTGGGTACAGAGTGTTAGAAGAACTTGGTATCAAATACTCCATTCTTCATCTTAACGAAGGACATCCGGCATTTGCACTTTTTGAAAGAGTCAGAAGTTTTATTGAAAATGAAAAAATGAATTTGGAAGATGCTGTGCAAAAAGTAAGAGAAACTTCTATTTTTACGACGCATACATCGCTTCAGGCTGCCACGGATGTGTACAGTTTTGATATGATGAGTAACTATTTCAGAGATTACTGGCAAAGACTTGGTTTGAACAAAGACCAGTTTTTTAGTTTCGGCATCAATCCGGATGCGCCAAATGACGGTTTCAATATGACCGTTTTGGGGCTAAAAATGTGCTATCAGAGAAATGCTGTCAGTAAAAAACACTCGGAAGTGACAAAAGAGATATGGAAGAATGTCTTTGCTATGGACTCCAAAGAGAAGGTGCCTATAGAATGTGTTACTAACGGTGTACATATTCCTACCTGGCTGAGTGATGATCTGACCCGAACTTATGACAAAGTGCTGGGTGAGCAGTGGCAGCATCTGGAAGATGAAGAATCAGTTTGGTGCAGAGTAAATGAAATCGATGAAGAGAAGATCTGGAATATGCACTATGCCAACAAGGTCCGGCTTGTCAATTTTGTAAGGGAGCGGGTAAGACAGAAATGGTCTAATGAGGGTATCGATCCTTTGGTGGCTATGGCTGAAGGCGTGATGCTTGATCCTGATGTTCTAACCATAGGCTTTGCAAGAAGAATGACAAGTTACAAACGGCCAACTCTGATCTTGCATGATCTGGAGAGACTGGCAAAGATCGTAAATGACTGTGATAAACCTGTACAGATCATATTTGCCGGTAAAGCACACCCCTCCGACAACCCGGGAAAAAAAATGATACAGAATATTTTCAAGGTGGCTCAAAGCCCCAGTTTCAAAGGCAGAATCGCTTTCATTGAAGATTATGGGGAAGAAGTGGCAAAATATCTTGTAAGAGGGGTGGATATATGGCTGAACAATCCGAAAATCCCTATGGAAGCCTGCGGAACCAGCGGTATGAAAGCCAGTATCAACGGAACACTGCACTTTTCCGGGTTGGACGGCTGGTGGCCGGAAGCCTACAATGGAGAGAATGGCTGGAAAATCGGAAAAGAAACATCCGATGATGCCCAGGATGCCAATGACATTTATGATATACTTGAAAGTGAGATTGTTCCTCTTTTTTACAACATCGACAACGAAGCATTTCCCAAAGAATGGGCCCAAAAAATGAAAAAAGCCATGATGAGCATCTCAGCGCAATTCAGTGCGAGAAGAATGATGAAAGACTATCTGGATATGTTCTATGTCCCTATCAGCAAGAAAATAAAGGAGTAAATATGTCAAAATCAAATCTGAGTGCATTGGCAGGACAGAAAGTTCCCAAAGGTCAGCTTGAAAATATTCCCAAACTGATCAGTGCATACTACACGCTTGCTCCCGACATTGAGCAGACGGAACAGCGGGTTGCTTTCGGAACATCCGGGCACCGGGGCAGTGCTTACAAAAAAAGTTTCAATGAAGCCCATGTCAAAGCTATAAGCCAGGCGATCTGTGACTACAGGAATGCAAAGGGGATCGATGGTACTTTGTTCATAGGCAAAGATACACATGCGCTTTCCACCCCCGCTCAGCTGACGGCCATAGAAGTCTTTGCTGCCAACAAAGTTAGCATATGTATTGCCAAAGATGACGGCTATACCCCGACACCGCTTGTTTCCTTTGCCATTATCGAAGCCAATAAAAAAGGCGGCAGTATTTGTGACGGTATTGTCATCACCCCCTCACACAATCCACCGGCTGATGGAGGATACAAGTACAACCCACCCAACGGCGGTCCGGCAGATACGGATGTCACTTCACAGATAGAAAAAAGAGCCAATGAGATATTGGAGAACGGCTTAAAAGAGGTGAAGTTGTGTACCTTGAAAGAAGCCATGCGTTCGGGCTATATCACTGCATATGATTTTATGACCCCCTATGTCGCTGCGCTCAAAGAGATCATCGATATGGATGCCATCAAAAAGGCTGGTCTCAGGATAGGAGTAAATCCTCTCGGCGGAGCCAGTATTGCTGTCTACCAAAAGATCAATGAAATGTACGGGATTGGTATGGATATACTCGACCCCTATGTGGATCCGACTTTTTCTTTTATGCATCTGGACCATGACGGAAAGATACGCATGGACTGCTCTTCACCCTATGCCATGGCAGGGCTGATCGAGCTCAAAGACAGATATGACATTGCGTTTGCCAACGATGTGGATTCGGACAGGCATGGTATCGTCACGCCCAAAGGCGGGCTGATGAACCCGAACCATTATCTGAGCGTGGCGATATGGTATCTCTACACATCGAGAAAGAACTGGCGTGAAGATCTGAAAATAGGCAAAACGCTGGTTTCCAGTTCCATGATAGACAGGGTCGCGCAATCTCTCAACAAGACGGTATATGAAGTGCCGGTCGGTTTTAAATGGTTTGCAGCCGGACTGATGGACGGTGAAATCGGTTTTGGCGGAGAAGAGAGTGCGGGTGCTTCGTTCCTTCGATTTGACGGAAGTGTCTGGACAACGGACAAAGACGGTATTATTTTGAACCTTCTTGCTGCGGAGATTTTGGCGAAAGAAAAAAAGGATCCGGCACTGATCTATGCCGGTTTTGAACAAAAGTTCGGCAAAGCGTATTATGAAAGAATAGATGCTCCGGCAAGCAAAGCAGAGAAAGAAAAACTGAAAAATATCAAACCCCATGATATACATCAAGATATTCTTGCAGGAGAAAAGATAAAATGTATCTATGCCAAAGCACCGGGAAATGATGCCGATATCGGCGGAGTGAAGATTGTTACAGAAAACGGATGGGTTGCGCTCAGACCGTCAGGTACAGAAGACATTTACAAGATATATGCTGAAAGTTTTCTCTCTCCTGAGCATTTAAAGGCACTGCAGAAAGAGGCAAAAGAGATCGTTGATGCAATAACGAATTAAACGAAAAAAGGGAGGGAGCTGTATGATTACGTATGAAAAAGATTTTAGCGTGCAAAGGGATGAACCCGGCTCAGTAGAGATGATGGATGTGTTCCATGCCATCGAGAAAGAAGTAAAAGAAGGGGTCAGCGGGTACTATACCCTTCCTGAAGATTCAAAAGTGATCATAAAAGAGCTGGAAGCATATATAGACCGTGAGCCTGACTTTTTCAATACTCTTGAAACTATTGCAGTTCTGGGGATCGGTGGTTCATCTTTGGGTACCAAAGCAGTACGCTCTGCACTTGAAAGCAGATATACAGATGCAAAAAGCATTCTCTTTCTTGAAAATCCGGACCCGGTAACGCTACTCAAACAATTTGCCGGGATCGATAGAGACAAAACACTTTTTATCGTAGTTTCAAAATCCGGTTCCACCATAGAGACCACTTCTATTTTTAAAGCTGTTATCGATCATTTTGACCTGGATCTTCAAGGCAGAGATACCCAAAGAATTATGGTGATCACGGACAAAAATTCACCCCTTGACCAGTTTGCAGATTTTTACGGTATTAAAAGCTTTAATATCCCTACCAATGTGGGAGGCCGTTTTTCTGTTCTAAGCAGTGTAGGGATTGTACCTCTGATGCTTGCAGGTTATGATGTACAAGCTATACTCAAGGGGGCAGAGCATTTTTCCAAAAGTTTTTTTGAGGGAGGAGAGGAGCATCTGCTCAGAAAAGCCAGTTTTCTGACACATTACCGCAACGATTACCCTGTCACGGTACTTTTCTCGTACGCTGACAGTCTGGAGAACTTTACAAAATGGTTTGTACAGCTTTGGGGTGAATCGCTTGGAAAAATAGCCGAGAACGGCAGACATACAGGATTGACACCGGTTGGCCATATAGGTTCGGTTGACCAGCACTCTTTTTTACAGCTTATCATTGACGGACTGAGGGACAAAACCGTTACATTCGTAAAGATAGAAAATTTCGAAACCAATCTGAAAATACCGGACATATCATTAAAGCATATTGAAAAAGTCGATTATATCAACATGCATACCTTCAACGAGCTTATAGATATAGAGTGTGATGCGACCAAAGAGAGTCTGATGGCAAAAAACATACCGGTCGATATGATCGTCCTGGATAATATGAATGAAGAGAATATCGGTGAACTTATTATGTATTATGAGATGCTGACTTCGGCCTGTGGTATTATGATGAATATCGATACTTACGATCAGCCCGGTGTCGAGCTTGGTAAAAAAATATTGGTGAAGAAATTTCAAAGTGAAGAGCAAACAGATGAAGAAAGGAGACAGAATGCTTAAAATCAAAAAAAATGAAAAAAAAGTCTGGGTGACATTTACAGTGGTGCCTGAAACAGAACATGAGTACGTTGAGATAATTGGTTCCTGGAATGACTGGAAAAAAGAGAAGATGAAACAGAAAAAAGACGGCAGTTTTTATATTACCAAGGTTTTGCCTCTGGATCAAATGTATGAATTTAAATATTTGCTCAATGGAAGCGAATGGGTGAATGATGTCGATGCTATGCAGACAGAAAATGTGTTCGGCAGTATGAATTCCGTAATAGACATATAAAAAGGATAAATAATGCCCAAAAAGATCAAAGCAGTCATGATGGCAGGCGGGTTCGGGACCAGGATACAGCCTCTTACACACTCTATGCCGAAGCCTATGTTGCCTATATGCAATGTCCCTATGATGGAACATACTATGAGAAAACTGGTGGATATCGGTATTACTGAAATTATTGTTCTGCTCTATTTCAAACCGGAAATCATTAAAAATCATTTTGGAGACGGCAGCAGGATCGGTGCGAAAATCGAGTATGTGCTGCCGGAAGAAGACTTTGGAACAGCAGGAGCTGTGAGAGCAGCGAAAGAATTTTTAGATACGACTTTTATTATAGTCAGCGGTGATCTCGTCAGTGATTTTGATTTTGAAAAGATCATCCAGCACCATTTTTCCATTGACTCCAAATTGACAATTACGCTCACTTCTGTAGAAAACCCGCTGCAGTTCGGTGTGGTAATCACCGATGAAAACGGGAAAATTGAAAAATTTTTGGAAAAACCAAGCTGGGGAGAAGTATTCAGTGACACTATCAATACCGGGAGAAGACAGTTTTGACTTTGCAAAAGATCTTTTTCCTTTGCTGATGAGTAAGGGGATTGAGTTGATGTCCTATGATGCCAGAGGATATTGGCGTGATGTGGGGAATCCTGACAGTTACAGAGAAGTATATGGTGATATATTCAAACATAAGATCGATGTCAGTTTTCCGGGCAAAAGAATAGAATATCCGGATGGTGTGCTGTATCTGAGCGGAGAGAGTAAGATCGATGCATCAGTAGAGATCATCGATACGGTGATCATCGGTTCCAATGTAAAAATAGGAAAAAATGTACGGCTTCACGATGTTTCCATAGGGGATAATGTGACGATCATGCCTGAAACAAAAATAAGAAACACTGTTTTATGGCATGACATCACCATAGGTAAAAAATGTATACTGGATAATAGCATCATTTGCAATGATAATGTGATAGGTGATATGGTCAGTGCAAAAGCCGGTGTTATTTTGGCAGAAGGATGTGATATTGGCAAACTGGCAGTATTTGACCAGGATGTCACTGTATGGCCGTACAAAACCATAGAACCTGCATCCATTGTGAACAACAATGTCATCTGGGGGAACAAATATAAAAACTCTATTTTTGAGAATGGCAGGGTGATAGGGAAGAGCAATATTGAAATATCGTGTGAAATGGCCTGTCAGCTTGCGGAATCATTTGCAGCCAACCTCCCTTTGGGGAGTACGGTCATTGTGGGAAGAGACCATAGTAAAAGCGCAAGAATGCTTAAAAGGGCTTTTCTGGGAGGTATACTCTCCGGCGGAATCAATGTTCTGGATCTCAAAGCGATGCCTCCGGCAGTAGTCAGATACAATCTCAGTATGAAAAATGAGCTGATTGCAGGGGTCTATTTCAGACAAAATATTTTCGATCCTACAAGTATAGAATTTACTTTTTTCAGCGAAGAAGGACTGCGTATAGACAATGAGATGGCAAAATCTGTCGAAAAAGCTTTTTTCCAGCAAAAATACCGCAGAGTCGACTACAATAAGATCGGGAGAATAAAAGAAAATCATATGCCTTATATGGAAGAATGTATTACTTATAAAAATGCGGTAGAAACATCGATCGATCACAGGATCATCAAAACCCGCGGATTTAGAGTTGCCGTAGATCTGATGTACGGCGGTACCAAAGATATTTTTCCAGAAATCATGTCTGAGCTGCAGATAGAGAATATTATATTGAACAGCTATACAGACTACCATAAAATGGCAAATATGGCACATGTTGAGAAAAGATCAAAAGAGGATGTCTCTGCGATTGTCAGAAATCTGAAATTCAACGTTGGCTTTTTAATGTATCCGAATGGCCAGCAGCTTGGTATTGTCAGTGATGACGGAGAAGTTCTCAATAAAATAAAAGGACTTTTTGTTGTACTTTCGCTTTTAGATCTTGAAGCAAAAGATAAAAAGCTCAGTGTATTCCTGCCTACCTGGGCACCGGATCTGACGGATGAAATGTTTGAAAATCTTTTGATAGAAAGAGGTAAATATGCCAACTTCAAGGCGGATAGACTAAGCAAGTATGATCTCATCGCGACTATCGGCGGCAATTTTTCCTTTACTGAATTTTCTTTGCACAGGGATGCGGTATATGCTAGTTTGAAGATCATGGAGATGCTTTCCCGCCATAATGTGAAAATTTCGGATATTTCCAAAAAATTTGAAGCATTTTATTATAAGCATATCAAAATAGAGTGTTCCCAGTCCCAAAAGGGAAAGATGATGAAACACTTTTTTCAGGAGGCAAAAGACAAAAGATCTTCTACAGTCGATGGGGTAAAGATATGGGAAAATGATACCGACTGGATCCTGATGATCCCCGATCAAGTCGAAGACCTGCTGCATCTGTACGTGCAGGCAAAAAGCAAAAAAAGTGGAGAGGCTCTGGTATCGAGATACGAAGAAAATATCAAAGAGTGGATGTGAGTCTGAAACTCTCATTTCTCTGGCATATGCATCAGCCGAACTATGTGGATGAAAACGGTATTATGTGTATGCCGTGGGTTTTTTTGCACGCGATCAAGGACTATTATGAAATGCCCTGGCTGCTGTCTAGGTTTCCGAGACTGAAAGCGACTTTCAACCTTACCCCGACCCTGATAAAGCAGATCAAACTTTATGAAGCATATGGCTATGAAAAAGATAAATTTCTTATGATTTGGATCCGGGAAGTATCGAGGCTGAAAGAAGAAGAAAAAAAATATCTGATAAAAATATGTAAATCTACCCCATTCGATACGATGGCCAAACCGCTTAAAAGATATGCTGCACTGTATCATAATGAGAATTTTAACGAGGATGAACTGATAGACCTTGAAGTTTTGTTCCTGCTGTCGTGGTGCGGCAATTATCTGAGACAGAACAGTACGGTTGTACAGATGTTGATCGGAAAAGAAACACCATATATACAGAGTGACAAAGTGGAACTTCTCGATGCACTGTTGGAATTCATCCCACAGATCCTGCCTTTTTATGCAACCCTTTTGCAGAGCGGTCAGATCTCACTCTCTACTACGCCCTACAACCATCCGATTCTTCCGCTTCTTATCGACATGCAGACGGCAATAGCCTCAAATCCAAGGACCGTACTGCCTCAAAATCCTCTTTCTCTGGAAGAGGATGCACGCAAGCAGGTGGACAAAGCCATCGAACTCTATGTAGAAGTGTTTGGGCAGAAGCCTACCGGTCTGTGGCCGGCTGAAGGGGCAGTGGATGAAAAAAGTCTGCACCTTTACAGGGAAAGAGGTATTCAGTGGGTTGCAACAGATGAAGCGATCCTGTTGAAAACATTCAAAAGCAATGAAAGAAAGCTCTGTTATCAGCGGTATGAATATGATAGTGTTTTTATTGCTTTTCGGGACCATGCACTGAGTGACAGCATAGGGTTTCGTTATCGTTTTATGAAGGAGAAAGATGCCGTAGAAGACTTTATGAAACGATTGGATGAGATCGGACAGCAAAATCAGGATGCCAATGTTTTTGTTGTCGTCGACGGGGAGAATGCCTGGGAATTCTACCGGAACAATGCCATGGATTTTTTCCTGAAGCTGTACGATGCTGTCAATAAAAGCCGGACTGTTTCCATGCAGAGATTTGATGAAGCAGCTAAAGAAAAGAGACGGGAGCTAAGCTCCCTGCATCCGGGCAGCTGGATATATGGTACCTTTGATACCTGGGTAGGGCAGAGTGAAAAGAACAGGGCGTGGGAGCTGATCTACCAGACAAAAAAAGAGACTGCTGCTTCGTACCGTAGACTCGACCAAAAGACCCGCGCATTGGTGGATGAACACTTTTTAGCCAGTGAATGCTCGGACTGGTTCTGGTGGTACGGAGAAGATCATTTCAGTGATTTCCTTGAAGAGTTCGACACCCTTTTCCGTTCGCACCTTATAGCGATCTATGAACTGTGCCGTATACCTGTACCTTCTAACCTTTATCTTAATATTTTCAATAAACGGAACGCTTTTTTAAGCCAGGTTAAACCGCAATTCCCGTTATCTGTAGAAATTGATGGCAAAGAGAGTTCATTTTATGAGTGGCTTGGTGCCGGTATGATCGATGAGAGCAAAGTCTTTTCTACCATGGACGGCGCAAAAAGGATCGTGCAAAAACTCTATTACGGAGAAAATGAAACATTTATGTATTTCAGGCTTGATGTGAATATGAAGCAGTTCCTGAAAACGTACAAAGAGATAAAATTACATTTCAAAGAATCGCCTGATGCCATTGTTCTGCCTGTAGCCACCCACTATCAGCAGGACGGTTTAATATTGGTATGCAAAGATGTGGTAGAATTCTCCATAGACAAAAAATACTGTCGGAAAAAAAGCAATCTTCATCTTCAGCTGGAAATCACAGATAAGCAAAATAGCAGTGAATTTGTGCCGATCTTTGGTGAAATAGAAGTGTGCCTCAATGATTACAGTAAAAACTGGTTTATATAGGAAAAGAGATGGATAAAAAAGTAAAGTTGCTCTTTGGTATACATATGCATCAGCCGGTAGATAACTTCAAAGAAGCAGTGGACGAAGCTGTAGAAAAATGTTATAAGCCTTTTTTCCAAACAGTTAAAAAGTTCTCTTTTTTTAAATTTTCCCTGCATTGCAGCGGATGGCTTATGGAAGAGATCAAAAAACACCATAAAACAGTGTTTGATGATATACAGGATTGTATCCAAAGAGGAAGTATAGAGTTTTTCAGTGCCGGCTTTTATGAACCTGTTCTGAGTGCCGTTCCTGCCTGCGACAGAACAGCCCAGATAAAAAAACTGAATAAAGCGGTCAAAAAACATTTTAAACAGGTTCCCAAAGGACTTTGGCTGACGGAGAGAGTCTGGGAAGATGACATCATAAGCAGTCTTAGAGAGTGTGGTATCTCCTATGTAATGGTAGATGATTATCATTTCAGGGCAAGCGGATTTGACGAAGAGGTGCTTGATGGGTACTTCTTTACGGAAAACAGTGGTGAAAAAATCTCTCTTTTCCCTATTAGCCAGGCATTGAGATATGCCCTCCCTTTTAAAGATGTCGAGGAGGCGGTGGAAGCTGTCAAAAACAGTGCCCATGACGGTGGTGCCGCTATTATTTTTGATGATGCCGAAAAATTCGGACTTTGGCCGGAAACCTATGAATGGGTCTACGAAAGAGGGTGGCTTGAGGCATTTTTGAGTGCAATTGAAAAAGAGGAGAATATTGAAAATCTGCATTTTGGGGAATTCCATGAAACACATAGAGCAAAAGGTCTGGTCTATCTCGATAATGTCTCCTATGAAGAGATGGGAGAATGGAGCCTGAAGGCGCAGGATACGTTGAAGCTCAAAGCTATAAAAGAAGAAGTTTCAAAACAGTATCCACAGGATGTCGACAAATTTGTCAAAGGTGCTTCCTGGAAAAACTTTTTTGTCAAATATGAAGAATCAAACAGGCTCCACAAAAGAATGGTAGAGGTTTCAAAGCATCAGACAGATAACAAAAAATACCTTGATGCACTCTACAAACTGCAGACCAATGATGTCTTTTGGCACGGTATTTTCGGAGGGCTTTATCTGCCGAATCTTAGAGATAATGCCTACCGCTATCTTTGTGAATGTGAAAATATACGGTATCACAAAGTGAGGCACAAGATAGAGGCTAAAGATATAAACCTTGATGGATATGATGAGGTAAAAATTGTCACCAAAAACTTCATAGCTAGATTTGACAGCAGGCAGGGTGGACAGATGGTGGAGTTTTTGCAAAGAGACAAAAAGTTCAATTACCAGAACATGCTGACACGGCGGGAAGAAGCCTATCATCAAAAGCTGTTGGAAGAGACACAGCCAATGGTGGAAGAACCTCAGAAAAAGCGGAAAATTCCTAGCATACATACATTGAAGGTAAGTGCAGACAGAAGCATCAGGGAAGCTTTATATTTTGACTGGTATATCAAAAACTCTTTTATTGACCATATCAGTGACAAAAGCCTGACACTTGACAGTTTTAAAAAGTGCCAGTTTAAAGAATATGGGGATTTCGCTAATCAGCCGTTTTCATATGATATCGATAAAACAAAGCTGATATTCAAGCGTGACGGCGGAATATATCATGACAGGACATATGAGTCGACACTGGTAAAAAGTTATAGCTGTGATGCTCAGAGCATACACTTTTCTGTAGAAATAACAACACAGAGTCCTGAAGAATATCTGTACGGACTGGAATTCAATCAGCATTATGCTGATCTTGACAATGTACTATTGAATGGCCAAAAGCTTAATGAGGATATTACACTTGACAGGATCAAACTTTTTTCTTTAAAAGACAGCTATACCCAAAAAAGAGATCATTTTTACGCTTGACCATACGTTCACACTTCTGGTAACGCCGCTTTGTACCGTTTCCAAAAGTGAAAAAGGATTTGACCTGATGGTACAGGGGGTCAGTTTTATTCTGATCTTCCCTTTTTCGGAAAGTTTGGACCTTCAGGGTTCTCTGGAGGTAAAAGATGTCTGAGATACGTTACGACCCTCTGCATGATGCGTATGTTGTCATCGCACCTAACAGACTGACCCGGCCCAACCTGTTCCCAGAGCATTCGGCAGTCCTGAAAGATGAGACTATTTGCCCTTTCTGTGCCGGCCATGAGACGATGACACCGCCTGAAATATTTGTATTGAAAGATGCCAAAGGCAGATGGAAAACAAGGGTTGTCCCCAACCTGTATAAAGCCGTAGCGATAGAAGCGACCGATGAGAGAAAAGAAGAGGGCATATATGAAAAGATAGACGGTTTTGGTGCCCATGAGATCATTATAGATACTCCGGAACATATCACAAACTTTGATGCACTGAGCGTGGGACAGATGACTGACTGGTTCCAAACGATCAAACAAAGGATCAATGATCTAAAAAAAGACAGCCGGTTACTCTATTTTACAACCTTTAAAAACCAAGGAGGAAATGCCGGTTCAACCCTTCCTCATATACATACACAGCTTATTGCTCTGCCAGTTGTCCCCAGAAAAGAGCTTCAGGTTTTGACACATCTTCATGCCTATTACAGACAGCATGGACGAAGTGTGTTCAAGGATATTGTAGACTATGAACGGGAACAAAAAGTCAGAGTGGTGGATGAAAGTGAGAATTTCCTGGCATATACTCCTTATGGCAGCCAGTTCGCTTTTGAAGTCATCATTATGCCCAAAATCGAACTATCTGATATAGGTTCATGCCATGATGATCTGCTCGAAGAGACAGCCTCTCTGCTTAAAAAAGTATTATCGGGTTTAAGGAGAGAGCTGAAAGAGATTGACTATAATGTCTATATACAAAATCCACCTTTTCAGAAAGTATATGAAACAGAAGCATTTTTTGATGATATGAAAGATTTTTACAGATTTTATATACGGGTGATCCCACGGTTGTACCAGACAGGAGGCTTCGAATTGCAAAGCAGTATGACGATCAACCCGTTAGCCCCTGAAAAAGCTGCAGGATTACTGCGATGAAAGTGCTTTTTGCCAGCAGTGAGATCTATCCGTACTCCAAAAGCGGTGGGTTGGGAGATGTGGCACACTCTCTGCCTCTTGCACTGAAAAAGAGATGCCGGATGGTCAGTATCACGCCGCTCTATCGGTTTATAGACAGAAAAAAATTCAATCTCCATTCTCTTGGCACCACCTACACTTTGCAGATTGCTGAAAAGACCTATACCTACGAACTTTTTCAGGCAAAAGGAAGCGATACACTGTTTGTCTATAACGACATTTTATGTGAAACAGAAGCACTTTACGGATATGATAATGATGCGCTGCGCTTCGGTCTCTTTTCCTATATGATCGCTGCGGTCGCTGAAAGGATCAATGCTGATATCGTGCACCTGAATGACTGGCATACGGCTTTGGCCGCACTGCTTTTAAAACCCGCTGCTATCAAAACCGTTTTTAGCATACACAACCTTGCCTATCAGGGAATATTCAATAAAAAAACTTTGAGAAAACTGGCTATAGATAAAAGATATTTCACTATGGAGGGTTTGGAATTTTACGGGAAAGTCAATTTCTTGAAAGCCGGGATCGCCTATAGCAATATTATCACTACTGTAAGCCCTACCTATGCAAAAGAGATACTTACTGATCAGTTCGGATGCGGACTGGACGGGTTCCTTAAAAAGCATGAAGCACGGCTCAAAGGAATACTGAATGGTATAGACACTTTATTTTTCAACCCGGAGAAAGACCGTACCATTGGCGTGAATTTCGATGCAGTGCATCTGGAGAAAAAAGCTGAGAACAAACGGCAGTATTATCGGACGCTGGGTATCGAAGAGAACGACAAGCCTCTGTTCATTTTTATAGGCCGGCTGGTGGAACAAAAGGGAATTTCTGTCATGATGGAGATGCTCAAAAATCTTTCAAAAGAACTGTTGGAGTTTGTGATACTGGGTGAAGGGGAAAAAGAGACAGAAAAGAAGCTCTTGAAGCTGTCAAAAAAATATCAAAATATCCACTACATACAGGGATACGATGAGGCACTTTCCCATCAGCTGTATGCATCAGCAGACTTTTTGCTGATGCCTTCTCTTTTCGAGCCGTGTGGACTCAATCAGATGATCGCGGCGCGATATGGAACTGTACCGATAGTCCATAGTACCGGAGGATTAAAAGACAGTGTGTTTGAGCAGATAGAAAAGTGTATACAGGGTATCGTATTTGATGATTTTTCAAAAGAGGGATGTCTTGGTGCTGTCATGAGAGCTTTGGTTTTGTATCGGAATAAAAAAACATATCAAAGTATGGTGAAATTCGATATGGAATGTGATGTGTCATTTAAAAGAAGTGCGAAAGCCTATATGAAGATATATAGAGAGCTGTTATGAGTAAACTGTATATCGATATAGGCGGGACTTACCTCAGAAGTGAACTGTTGGAAAAAGGGAAAGTCCATAAAGAAAAGATATTGAGTCACAGGGTCTCCCTGAATGAATATCTGGAAAAAAGATTAAAGAGATATCCGGATATTACATTGATCGGTATCTCGTTTGCCGGGCAGGTAGATCACGGAAAGATACTCTCTGCCCCGAATATCACCGTTGAGAAAGCTGATATTAAACGTTATATTGAGAAAAAATATGGGGTAGTATTGAAGATAGATAACGATCTCAATTGTGCTTTACTGGCAGAAAAACAGCATACAGAAGAAAAAAACATGGCACTTTTATACATAGGAACCGGGATGGGGTCTGCCGTTCTGGAGCAGGGTAACGTTGTAAGAGGTGAGCGAAATCTGGCGTATGAGATCGGGCATGTACCTTTTAAAAAAGCACCGTTCAAGTGCGGCTGCGGCAAAGACAACTGTCTGGAACTCTTCAGCAGCGGCAGCGGGTTGGAAAAATGGTATGCATACTATGGACTTCCCCCAATGACCATAGAGGAGCTGAAGTGCTCCGGAGACAAACATGCCAAGAAGATCTATAAAAACTTTTTAGAGGGTATTTTAAGGGCAAGTGCCACTATTGTTACGCTCTCAAATCCGAAAGTTCTGATACTTGGCGGCGGGATCATCATATCAAACCCTTTTTTGAAAGAGAAAGTGGAAAAAAAGATCAGAAAATATGCCCTTTCCTCAAACCTTGAAGGACTGGATATAGCTTTAAGTCAATTTAAAAATGCATCAATGGAAGGAGCGAAACTATTATGAAAAGGAAGATCAGGACACTTTTTGTGGCGAGTGAAGTCGTACCCTTTGCAAAAACAGGCGGACTGGCTGACGTTAGCGGTGCATTGCCAAAGGCTTTAGCCAAGCTCGGTACAGATATAAAAGTGGTTATGCCGAGATATTACACCATAGACAGAAACAGTCTTGAGCATATACCGATGGCACTTGGTGTCGACATGGGTGTGATGGGGGAACTGTGGGCCGGTGTTTACAGAAGTTATCTGCCAGACAGCGAAGTAGAAATCTATTTTATTGACCATGAAGCATTTTATGGCCGGAGTGGTCTTTATCATGACAGTAAGTCATTTGAAGACAATGACAGAAGATTTGTCTTTTTGTCAAAAGCCGCGTTGCAGCTAAGCCGGGCACTCAATTTCAAACCGGATATTGTTCATGCCAATGACTGGCACAGTGCCACACTTCCAATACTTTTGAAAACTTCTTTGAAAGATGATGATTTTTTTAAAGAGAGTGCTTCTGTATTGACCCTGCATAATTTGCAACATCAGGGTGTTTTCGGCAAAGAACTAATGAATATCCTTGGAATAGACTGGAAATACTTTATTCCTATGGAACTCGAAGCGATGGATAATGTCAACCTCTTAAAAGGAGGTATCGCTTTTTGTGATGCGCTGACGACGGTCAGTAAAAAATATGCCAGAGAGATACAGACAGTGGAATTCGGCTTTGGTCTGGACGGGCATCTTAGAGCCCATGCCCATAAACTGTACGGTATACTCAACGGGATCGACTACACGGAATGGAATCCTTCAATAGACCAATATATCGCTGCCAACTACGATGTAGATACACTTTCAAAAAAGAAAAAGTGTAAACAGGATCTTCAAAAAAGATTTGACCTCCCTCAGAGAGAGGATGTCCCCCTGATCGGATTTGTAGGCCGATTTGTCACACAGAAAGGCATTGAACTGATCGCAACGGTCATTGAGGGATTGCTTGATATGGATATACAGGTTGTGATGCTGGGTAACGGAGAGTTCTGGGCTGAAGATTTTTTCAGTCAGGTGGCGGCAAGGCATCCGCAGAAATTCGGATGCTATATCGGGTATAGCAATGAACTGGCCCACAAAATTGAGGCAGGCAGCGATCTTTTTCTAATGCCGTCGATTTTTGAACCATGCGGTCTGAACCAGATTTATTCCCTGCGATACGGTACTCTGCCTATTGTCCGGGCTACGGGCGGACTTGACGATACGATCGTGAACTACGACCCCCAAACCAGAGAAGGTAACGGCTTCAAATTTGACTATGCAACACCGGATGCACTGTACTATACGGTAAAATGGGCAGTGGATACTTATTATCATGAGCAGGAAGATTTTCTGCATATGCAGAAAAATGCAATGCGAGAACATTTCAGCTGGCTGGATTCTGGGAGTGCGTATCTCGACATCTACAAGGCGCTCTATTATCATAAAAAAATTCAAAGGTATAAATAATGTCATATAAAATGTACTATGACGTGTCACGATTTGAAGCACTGGATATCTATCTTTTTAAAGAGGGGACACATACAAAGCTGTATGACAAACTGGGTTCGCATTTGATGGAGCGGCAGGGCATGAATGGCGTCTATTTTGCCGTTTGGGCTCCCAACGCGGAACGGGTCAGTGTTATTGCAGATTTTAACACTTATGATGACTGGGCACATCCGCTGAAGGTGAGAGAGGATGGATCGGGTATCTGGGAAGGTTTCATCGAAGATGTAAGAGAATATGTGACATATAAATATCATATCGTTTCAAAATACCACAACATCGTAAACCAAAAGACGGATCCGTATGCCAAGTATTGTGAAAAACCGTCCAAATCTGCTTCTGTAACCTACAATATAGAAGATTACCGATGGCAGGATGCCCAGTGGATGGAACAGAGGACTGAAGTTAATGGTCATGACAAACCCATGAGTATTTATGAAGTGCATTTGGGTTCATGGAGAAGAAAGGTAGAGGAAAACAATCGGTATCTGACTTA
>JQIX01000029.1 GCA_003934925.1 Epsilonproteobacteria bacterium (ex Lamellibrachia satsuma) | reverse complement strand
CAATAGCCATGCAGGTCTTTATCTCTATACTTGATGAAATAGCTAAAATTGAAGAAGTAGTCAATAGGAATGAGGATTTAGTGAGTATTATCACTGTGTTGCAGGATGTCACTCAGAAAATGCTTGGGTTTAGGTGCGAAAGTTAAGATTTTAAATAAAACCGAGTATAATCACTTTAATTATTTTTTAGGAGATTTATAGATGGCAATTGAAACAGTTACATCCACAGATGAGTTTAAAAAACTGGTAGCAGAAGTGACTTCACAGGCAGGTTACAGGGAGCCTATGGCATTTGGTATCGCCAGAGTGGACAGAGGACAGAAAAATGCGGAGAAAGTACTTCAGGCGAATTTCGGGCTGATCAACTGGAAAGAGAACTTCGGTTCGGCAGCAGTCTTCATCAAAGCACTCGAAGAGGCAAAATGTAAAGTAGATTTTTCAGGGACTGAATTCGTGGCAACGATCAGTGACAATTTTGTAAGCAATGCCATAGCAGCTTTTGCCCCTTACCTTGCGGAAGCGACAGGAGAGGCACATAAAAATGTACAGGTGATCAAAACACTTGCAAATATGGAAGATATCGGCAAAGATTTCAGGATCGTTTTCTTGTTCGAAGATGCGAATCCCCAAAGTGTAGAATCGGTCTATCTGAAACTCTATGCACTCTCTTTGAGAAAAGCGGAGCTTAGAAAGGTCAATCTCAACGGTGCATTCGGAATTCTGTCCAATGTTGCATGGGTAGGCAATACGCCGTATGAGCTGGACTATCTTAGAGAAAATGAAATAGAGATGAAACTGAACGGTACTTACCCGACAGTGGATTCTGTAGATAAATTCCCAAGATTCCTTCAGCATGTGATCCCTGATGACAATACACGTATCCTTGAAGCATCCAAAGTAAGGATGGGTGCACAGCTTGCTGCAGGTACGACTGTCATGCCGGGTGCATCATACATCAACTTCAATGCGGGTACACTCGGGCCTGTGATGGTGGAAGGCCGTATTTCATCCTCTGCCATTGTCGGTGCAGGTTCAGATGTGGGCGGAGGTGCGAGTATCCTTGGCGTACTGAGCGGTACGGACGGTAATCCTATCAGTATCGGTGAGAACACGCTGCTCGGTGCGAACTCGGTCACAGGGCTTCCTGTCGGAGATGCATGTATCGTTGATGCAGGGGTAACGATATTGGCAGGGACGAAGATCAAGATCGCTCCTGAAGAGTTGGAAAAGATCAAAGCAGCCAATCCTGACGCAAAACTGGATAACAAGACAACCTTTAAAGGGGAAGAGCTTCAGGGGCTTAACGGCATCCACTTCAGACAGGATTCATTGACCGGTGAGATCATCGCCAGAAGAAGTACAAGAGAAGTTGTGCTTAATGCGGATCTGCATTAAGAAAGTGAAGAGTGAAGAGTGAAGAGTGAAGAGTTAGATATTATCAAGAAGGTTACACTTCTTGGTATTTTAAAAAAACAGCCGGATGAGACACTGAATGATGTGATGCTGATGCTGGCAGATACGGGTATGTATGAACTTAAAGAGGCAAAGCAGGTCTTCAAAGAGCTTAAGGCAGAGCAGTATCTTTCCAATGGGCAGTTGACATTGAAAGGAATTACTGCAGCTAAAGCGGCAGAGTTGGAATTTAAGCAATAGCTTTCTCTCTTTACTTTTCTAAAAAAGTAAAACAAAAGTCGTCTCTATTCTCGAATCGCTTCGCTTACAAGGTCGTTCATAGAGACAAGGCACACTATAGTGTGATTTAATAAGGAGTTTTTGTGAGAGTTGATAAATGGTTAAGTGCTGTTAATGTGGTGAAGCGTCGTACTATTGCTACGGATATGCTTAAAAGCGGTGTAGTATTTGTCAATGGAATGAAAGCCAAAGCTTCCAAAGATGTTAAAATAGGGGATAAGGTCACGATAGAGTATCTTAAAGGAGCGAAGTCTTATGAAGTACTTCAGATCCCTACAACAAAAACAATTCCAAAGTCCCAAAAAGAGGAATATGTGAAGGAATTGTAGGGAGTGCAATTGCACTCCAAATGATTGACGGTGTGCAATTGCACACCCTACGGAGAGGAAGAATGAACATTAAACAACAATTTGAGAGATTATTTAACAACGAAATGTCTGAAGAAAAGGCGCGTCAATTTCTTATCGGTCTTTATGAGAAGGGTGAAACTTCGGAAGATATTGCTGCTGCCGCTTCAGTCATGCGTGAACATTCGATAAAGCTGCCTCTTTCTGATGAACTCAGAGAAAAAGCCATAGATGTGGTTGGTACAGGCGGAGATAAAAGTGGAAGCTTCAATATTTCCACTACAGTATCGCTTTTGCTGGCTTCTCTGGGTTGTGTGGTGGCAAAACACGGTAACAGAAGCATTACAAGCAATTCCGGTTCGGCAGATGTGCTTGAAGCGTTGGGGATCAATCTGAACCTCTCGGTGGAAAACCAGATCAAGATGCTTGAAGAGACAGGATTTTGCTTCATCTTTGCGATGAACCATCATCCTGCCATGAAACATATCATGCCGATACGAAAATCCATTGACCACAGAACCATCTTTAATATATTGGGGCCGCTTACCAACCCTGCAGGTGCAAAAAAATACCTTCTGGGTGTATTTGACCCCTCATACATCAAACGTATGGCAGAAGCGTTGCTTGAGCTTGATACCCAAAGGGCCTATGTAGTGAGCAGTTATGACGGGATGGATGAGATCTCTTTGGCTACCAATACCTCTTTTGCCTATGTTGAATCAAACCGTATTTCAGAAGGAGAGATAAATCCTGAAGCGTTAGGCTTCAACCGTGCACCCAAAGAAGCGATACTTGGCGGAGATGCGGCGTTCAATGCCCAGATCACCAGGGACATCTTCTCCGGCAAAGAGCGTGGTGCCAAAAGAGATATCGTTGTGCTCAATTCGGCATTTGCACTTTTTGTGGATGGGAATGTACGTGATCTTGAGGAAGCTATACAAATGGCAGAAGAAGGGCTTGACAGTGGTAAGGCTGCAGAGCATCTGAATAAAATTGCAGAAGTGAGCCAGAAATTGGTATGATCATATAGGTCGGGGTGCCCTCACCCCGACAATATGTTTATATTTTATTTTAATTCAAAATATGTGAATTAATGTCGGGGTGAGGACACCCCGACCTACGGAGAAAAAATGGTAAAAAAGATCACAGCATCACTGTCGGAACTTGATAAAGTAGTCAGTTACCTGGAAGAAACACTTCCTGCCGACGCCATTATATTCCTCCGGGGAGATCTTGCGGCAGGAAAAACGACGCTGACCCAGGCTATAGCCAAAGCCAGAGGTATAGAGGGGGAAGTGACTTCACCGACTTTTTCTCTACAGCACTGTTATGGCGAGGGACTGTACCATTATGACCTGTACCGTCTTGAACATGAGGAATTCATGCAGATGGGACTTTTCGAAGAGTTTGAAAAGCCGGGATGGCATATGGTAGAGTGGGGTTCGGATGCGCTTAAAGCATTTTTAGAAGGTGTAGGCTATAATGTTGCAACCATAGATATAGAACCATATGATAATGCTCGAATATATAGGATAAACGTATAATGCACACACTAGAAGCCAGGCATCTCTCTAAAAACATTAAAAAAACCAAGATCGTACATGACATTTCTCTAACAGTGAGAAGTAAAGAGATCGTCGGTCTTCTGGGGCCTAACGGTGCAGGGAAGACCACATCGTTCTATATGGTATGCGGCCTGACCGGAGTGACGAGCGGAGAAGTTTTCATGGACGGTGAGAATATCACAAAACTCCCGCTGAGCAGACGTGCACAGTTGGGTATAGGGTATTTGCCCCAGGAATCAAGTATTTTTAAAGACCTTACGGTGGAAGAAAATCTTCTCATCGCCGCAGAGGCTCTGGATCTGCCTGATGAGGTCGTTCAGCCGCGTATTGAAAAACTGCTGGAGATCTTCAATATCGAACCTATCCGTAACCGTCAGGGAATACGTCTGAGCGGAGGGGAAAGAAGACGGGTCGAAATAGCCAGGGCACTGGTGGGCGAACCGAAATTCCTTTTGCTTGACGAACCTTTTGCCGGAGTTGATCCTATCGCCGTACTTGACATACAGAACATCATTAGACAGCTTGTGGAACTCGATATGGGTATTCTCATTACAGATCACAATGTACGTGAAACGCTGGGTATCTGTGACCGGGCCTATGTAATGCGCTCCGGAGAGATGCTTGCCAGCGGAACAAGCGATGAGATCGCAAATGATGAGAATGTACGTAAATATTACCTCGGTGAACATTTTACGTTTTAGCATGTAGGTCGGGGAAATAGATGAAACTTTTTGAAGTCAAACAGCTTCTTGATGCTGAAGTGAGTCAACGAAATTCACTTGCCGAACTCTCCTACGATAAATCTGATCCCTTGCTTGTCGCTTCAAAATACAAAGATGAATCCATTGCACTGGTCAGTGCGCTGTTTGGGTATGGAAATGCAGGACAGATCGTGAAATTTCTGGAGACTCTGGATTTTTCTTTGCTGAATGAAAATGAGAAAAAGATAAAAAAAGGGCTTTCATCCCACTATTATCGTTTTCAGAAGAGTGAAGATGTTGCAGCACTTTTTATTGCATTGAAGCGTTTAAAGCATGTGGACAGTATAGAAAATATCTTTTATGAAGGATATAGAAAAGAAGAGAATATCTTGGATGGATTATGGAATTTCATAGATATTTTGAAAAATATTTATCCTCATCAGACTCAGGGGTATGATTTTCTTGTAGGTTCCATACCTAAAAAAATAAACAGTGCAGGTACATACAAACGGTATATGATGTATCTGCGCTGGATGGTGCGCAAAGATGAACTGGATATGGGTTTATGGTCCAAAATAGATAAAAAAGACCTGTTGATACCACTGGATACACATACCTTTAAAATGTCGCGAAAACTTGCTCTGCTCAAACGTAAAAGTTATGATATGAAAGCCGTTCTGGAATTGACGGACAGGCTGAGACAATGGGACAGGAATGATCCTGTAAAGTATGACTTTGCACTTTATCGTCTTGGACAGGAAAAAATAGATATTTAAGCTCTATAATTAACCAGATTTTTAGTACATTTTTTGTAAAATACATGCAAATATTAATAAGAGGACGTTTTATGGAAGGTGTATTTACTTACCTGGGTGGTATTTTTGGAGAGCATAACCATTCGGTTGTACTGATCGCACATTTGATATTGGTGGCAATTATCGTATTGTTGGTGGCTAAAATGGCAACAAAAAGTCTTAGAGCAGTACCGAACGGTACGCAGAATGTAATGGAATCCTATCTGGGCGGTGTGATCGCTATGGGTAAAGATGTGATCGGTGAAGAGATGTCAAGAAGATATCTCCCGCTTGTTGCAGCAGTGGGGCTATTTATTTTTGTTTCAAATGTTATCGGTATCATTCCGGGATTTGAATCACCTACTTCGAATATCAATGTGACATTGCCTTTGGCGCTTATGGTGTTTTTCTACTATAACTACGAAGGTATCAGAAAACAGGGAGTAGTGCATTACTTTGCCCACTTTGCCGGTCCGGTAAAACTGCTTGCACCATTGATGTTCCCTATCGAGATCGTTTCCCATATTTCGAGAATTATCTCTCTTTCTTTCCGTCTGTTCGGTAACATTAAGGGGGATGACCTCTTCCTATGGGTACTTTTGATGCTTGTGCCTTTTATCGCGCCGCTTCCTGCTTATCTTTTGCTTACATTCTCGGCATTGTTGCAGACATTCGTTTTCATGATCCTTATCTATGTGTATCTCGCAGGTGCCGTAGCTATTGATGAAGAACATGAAAAAGCGCCTAACCCTGTCGCAGATACTATGGGTGCTGTTTAAACTTTAAATGCGATTGAACGAAAAGCCGCTGGGCTTTGTGATCAACTTTCTCTTAGGTGCTGCATGGGCTTTTGTGCTCATGGGTGCCGTGACTTCTTTCCTCTCTTTTTATCAAGACAGTTTTATTGTTGCTTTGATCTCTGCATTGATCGGTGCATTACCGGGGTTGATAGGCGTACTTGTCATGGAGTATTTCATCACCGATAAAGAGAAGCTGTCAGAATTGAAGAGGCAGACGGAACTGCTTGAAAAGCTTGCAGATCAGAAAGAAGGTTAAGGATTAAGAAAGGTTCGTTATATTATTGTTCTTAACTCTTAACTCTCCCCCCTAAACTCCCTTAAATGAGCAAAACGATATAATATCTTCCATATATTTACAAGGAAAACAATCATGTTTGAAACCGTTATCGGTCTTGAAGTCCATGTTCAGCTTAACACGAAAACAAAACTCTTTTGTTCCTGTCCCACCTCCTTTGCAGAGCATCAAAATAAAAACACCTGTCCTACCTGTCTGGCACTTCCAGGGGCCTTGCCGGTAGTGAACAGGGAAGCTGCTGTCAAAGCCATGAGATTTGGCTATGCGATCAATGCGAATGTGAATCATGTTTCCACTTTCGACAGAAAATCCTATTTTTATCCTGACAGTCCTTCTGCCTATCAGATCACACAGTTGACCAAAGCGATAGTCCAAAAAGGTGAACTTTTCATCGATCTTGAGGATGGATCACAAAAACGCATTGGTATGACACAGGCACACCTAGAAGCGGATGCCGGGAAGAATATGCATGAGGGCAACCATTCCAAAGTGGATCTGAACCGTGCGGGTACACCGCTTATGGAGATCGTATCCGAGCCGGATATGCGAAGTTCGGATGAAGCTGTAGCGTATTTGAAAAAACTGCACTCAACGGTACGCTACCTTGATATTTCCGATGCGAACATGCAAGAGGGATCGTTCAGATGTGACGTGAACGTATCCATCCGTCCAAAGGGGCAGGAAGCTTTCGGTACCAGAGTAGAGATAAAGAACATCAACTCCTTTAAATTCGTGGCTGCTGCCATTGCCTATGAAGTGCAAAGACAGACAGAAGCCTATGAAGATGGTGTCTATGAGCAGGAGGTACATCAGGAGACCCGACTCTGGAATGTAGCTGAAGGGGTAACGAAATCCATGAGAGGAAAAGAGGAAGCAGCTGACTACCGTTATTTCCCGGATCCGGATCTTCGTCCGCTTGTCGTGACCGATGAAATGATAGAAGAAGCAAAAGAGATACCTGAACTGCCGGATGCAAAAGTGGCACGGTATGTGGAAGAGCTTGGCATCAAAAAAGCTGATGCGCTTGTGATCACGGCTCTCAAAGAGATGGCATACTATTTTGAAGAGATGCTGAAATACGGTGCTGTGGCAAAAACTGCAGTGACATGGCTTACTTCGGAACTTCTGGGACGTTTGAACAAAGCAGGACTTTCCATAGAAACATCACCGGTGGATGCAAAAGCTTTAGGTATACTTGTTTCTAAAATAACGGACGGTACGATCTCCGGTAAAGGGGCAAAAGAGCTGCTTGACCATATGATGGAACATGAGGATCGTGACATCGATGCACTGATCGACGAGCTTGGACTTGCACAGGTAAGTGATGACGGTGCTATTTTGGCGATCATTGATGAGATCCTTGCAAACAACCAGGATAAGGTAGAACAGTACAAAAGCGGTAAAGAGAAGCTTTTTGGTTTTTTTGTCGGCCAGACGATGAAAGCGAGTAAAGGGTCGGCAAACCCTGCTAAAGTGAATGAGTTGCTGAAACAGCGCTTGAATTCATAAAATAGAAAAGAAGGGGGGACTTTTGAAACAGTTAATTTTGTCACTGGCCCTCTTTTTACGCAAATCAAAACGTTACCGTGCGATCAAAGAATCTGTACGGGATATGCTTACCAATTCGAACAATCCTTACAAAAGGTTTTTCGATGCCTTTATTATCTTTTTGATCATCACTTCTGTTTTTATTCTTATTTATGAAGTGAAACATCCTGTACCCCAATGGCTGGATAATTACGATATTTATTTTGTCTCTTTTGTCTTTTTGGTCGAGTATCTGCTTCGTTTGTGGATACATACCGATCTTATGAAGTATATTGTTGATGAGTATCATGATTCACAATTCCTTCATCGTGAGTTTGAACTCTGGCCTGTAATGAAGTACGGAGTAAAAGAAAAACTCAAATATATGATCACCCCGGCGGCGATTATTGATCTCTTGGCGATCTTTCCGGCCTATAGACCGTTGAGAGTATTGCGTATCTTTGTACTCTTCAGGGTATTGAAACTTCTGCGCTATACTAAAAGTATCCATCAGTTCGTTGAAGTGATCTCGAATAAACGTTTTGAGCTTTTGACACTACTCTTTTTACTTGTCTTTATCGTCATGACGGCAGGGATCGCCATCTATATACTTGAAGAGCATATCAATCCTAAAATTGAGACGCTTTTTGATTCCATATATTGGGCCCTCATTACTATTTCTACTGTTGGATATGGTGATATCTCCCCTGTGACGGATGCAGGGCGAATGATCTCCATGCTGATCATCATCAGTGGTATTGCCATGATTTCGTTTGCAACATCGGTCATCGTTTCTGCCTTTTCGGAAAGACTGCATGAGCTTAAAGAGAACCGTATCGTCGAGCAGATCAATAAAAGCCGTTCGTTTTTGATCATCTGCGGTTATGGACAAATGACAAAAATGTTTTTCAGACAGAGAAGAAAGACGATCGATAATTATATCATTCTCGATAAAGATCCAAAACTGGTAGAAGATGCACGAAAAGATGGTTACCAGGCGATCGTAGAGGATGCAAGCCGCTTTGAGACCTTGCGTAAATTCAATGTAGAGCATTCCAATATTACCATACTTTGTCTGACGCGAAGTGATGTTGAAAATATCTATATTACACTCAATGCCAAAAGTATTTCACGTAAGATCAAAGTGATCGCCAGAGTGAATGATATGAATATCGTCAGTAAATTTGAATATGCAGGTGCGGACCATCTTCTCATGCCCAACCAGGTAGCCAATACCATGATCCGTACAGCCATTACACAACCTACGATGTATAAAGCGATCCATGCTATTTTGACAGGTAAAAGCGTGGCCCGTATAGATGAGATACATGTGCATGAAAAACATTCAATCGTAGATAAAAGTATAGCTGAACTCAATTTCAAATCCAGCAAGCTTCTTTTGATAGGTGTTGAGCGTGACGGAGAATTTCTTTTTAATCCACTGCCAACCGAGCGGATACGGAGTTATGATATTCTTTTAGTTATGGGACGGCAGATCAGTCTGGATTATTTTAATGAGAAGCATGAAGGAGGCTAATGATGGCAGCACAGTCTATTTTGCTTTTTGGATATGGTAGTCATGGCAGGTTCATTGCCGGTGGGCTTCATGAAGATGGATTCAAGATCAAGATCGTTGAATCTAATAGTGATTACTATGAACAGGCCAAAGAAGATGGCTACATTGATGTAGAATATATCGATGTGACCAATGACAGTATACTGCAGGCATTGAACCCCCAGAATTTTGAACAGCTTGTCTGTGTGATGGAAGATGAACATCTCAATGTCTTTCTGACACTTTCTTTGCGTTCTCTTTTCAAAGAGAGTTATATCCTTTCCATTTCAGATTCCATTCATACGACCAAAAAACTGAAGATGGCAGGTGCGGATAAGGTGATCGACCTTTATGAGGTGAGTGCCAATAAAATATACAATATCCTTCAGCGCCCCGTATCGACAAAGATCCTTGAAAGGATCGTCATAGATAGAAATGGGATCACGTTTAGTGAGACCCTGGTACCTAAGGGCTCGTTTCTTCAGGATACTATGACGGACGATCTGGATCTTGCGCCCTATGGTATTTTACTGATCGGAATGATCGATGAAGAGTTGGGGCATACCTTCATGTTTATTACCACAGGGATAAACCACAGGATCGATGAAGGTGATACACTTGTCTGTATCGGACCTAAAGAGAAGCTTGATGCATTTGAGGAAGCATTGAAAAAGGAGAGGAAAGAATGAAAATGGCAATTATAGGGGCTGGTAAATGGGGGCAGGCTATTATTATAGGACGCTATCAGAACAAAGTCCTGACAGCTACGTTGCCACTGGGGCGCCTTCAGCAGTCGGCTCATGTAACTAGTTACATTAAGGGAGTGCTTGCATGAAAATGGCAATTATAGGAGCTGGAAAATGGGGGCAGGCACTCTATCATGCTTTCTCTCAGGGCAATGATGTGGTGATCCACTCACGTACACCACGCGATATAGAGAATTTCGTTTCTCTGGATGAGGCCCTGGACAGGGAGTATCTTGTCATGGCGATCCCTGCACAGTTCGTGCGTGAGTGGATGGAGAAAAATTTCGAAGACAGAGGGCAGAAGATACTGGTTGCTGCCAAAGGGATCGAAACTTCTACCGGTGCTTTCCTCAATGAGATCTATGGTGAATTCGTTCCTGATGATAGACTGGCATTCATTTCCGGTCCCTCTTTTGCTGCAGAAGTGCAGCGATCCCTCCCTACGGCATTGATGATAAGTTCTACAAATACAGCATTGGCACAAAAATATGCAGACCATCTTCCGGATTTCATCAAAGGTTATGTGAGCGATGATGTCGTAGGTGCAGAAGTTTCAGGAGCCTATAAAAATGTCATTGCCATAGCAGGGGGTGTCTGTGACGGACTGGGACTGGGAAACAATGCCAGAGCAGCACTTATTTCAAGAGGATTGGTCGAAATGTCCCGCTTTGGCGTATATTTTGGTGCAAAAATGGAGACGTTCCTCTCTTTGGGGGGAGCCGGTGACCTTTTCCTTACGGCAAGTTCCACGCTTTCACGGAATTACAGGGTCGGATTGGGACTGGCCAAAGGAAAAAATATGGATGAGATACTTCAGGAGCTTGGAGAAGTGGCGGAAGGTGTTCCTACAGCCATGGCTCTGCATAAGATAGCAGAAGAGAAAGAAATCTATCTGCCTATCGCCCAGGAAGTTTATGCTATGATCGAAGAAAGGAAAGATCCCCACGAAAGCGTGAGGGATCTATTGTTGCCGCCCCAACAGAATACTTAGATATATAGATGAAAAGGAGAGTATTATATCATGTATTATAAACAGATATTTGTTATACTGCTTTTCTTTACTGCCTCTCTTGTTTCAGAAGATCTGAAACTTCCTACACATATGATCCATTTTACGGGACAGAAACATTTTGATGAGGTGGTACTTCAGGATGCTTTGGGTGTTGAGCATAAAAGTTTTTTTCAGTTCTGGAAAGAAAATGTCCCCAGGATCAAAGACAGGCTTCTTCCTACACTGGGCTCTTCGCTGAAAAGCTTTTATGATTCAGAAGGCTTTTACGACGCAAAGTTCAGCATCAAAGAAACGAATACTACAGTTGATGTAAGCATAAAAGAGAACAGGCCCGTAAAGATAAATGACATCAATATCTCCAGTGACTATAACCTCAGTACGTTCATTACGGTAAAGAGAGGAGAAATATTCAGGACCGAAGATTTTGTGAATATTAAGAACACTATCATTGAGGCATTGCTTAAAGACGGATATTGCAGTTATGATCTTGATACCAAGGCATATGTTGACCTGGATAAATATACAGTGGATCTGAGATACAGCCTGAAAAAAGGAGGTGTTTGTACCTTTGGTGCACTTTCGGTAAAAGGGTTGGAAAGTATTGATAAAAAGGTTATAACTTCCAGGGTCAGGGCTGCTGAAGGAGAGAGATTCAATACAGAACTGATAAAAAACACGTATACCGCGATCTATGATCTTGATGCGTTCGATAATGTATTGGTGACCTATGACCGTAAATTCTATAATGTCGTACCTGTTGATATCACTGTTTCCGAGATGAAAAAACCCAACCATTACCGTGTAGGTGCAGGATATGACACCTATGTGGGAGCGCGTGTGCAGGCAGAGTATATCAAAAAGAATTTTTTGGGTAATGCGCAGAAAGTGAAAGTGAAAACTGCCTGGTCAAGTAAAGAGCAGTTGGTAGAAGTAGACTTTTTCAAACCGGCATTTTTTGAACTCTATAGCCATTATACCGATCTTGGGTCCAAAATAGGTTATTCAAATTTGGAATATGAAGGTTTCATGGAAAAAAAAGCTTATGGAAGAGTTTTTTTATCTTATATCGATAAGCAGTTTGATGTAAAAGCGGGAATAGCCTTGGAGGATATCGATATTTCACTTTTGGATAATATGCAGGGGAATCCAGTGTCCCATGCTATCAATGAGGGGACTTTTCTGCTTTTTTATCCTTATGTGAATGTCATCTATGACGGAAGAAATTCTAAACTCGATCCAAAGTACGGTTTTTATTTCTCTACGTATCTGGAATATGGTTTGTCTTATGATGAAGAGGCAAGCGACTATCTTAAAATGACTGTAGAGGGGAGGGCAATCCATACTTTGGGTGATTTGACTCTTGCAGCAGTGGGGAAAGCAGGTATTATTGACGGGGATCCTGCAGGGCTTCCCGAATCAAAACTGTTTTTCTCCGGCGGATCATTTTCAAACAGGGCGTATGGATATAATGAAATGGGAGTGATTCTTTCTCCTTCTCAATACAGTATAGAAGGGGCAGTGACCATGGCAAACCTGTCCCTTGAAGCAGATTATCCTGTCTGGGGTGATATTTATGGTGCAGTCTTTACAGACAATACGATGTTGAGTAACGAGAGTTATGATTTTTCGGGTGAGATCATTACTTCTGCAGGGGTGGGAATACGATATATGACACCTATCGGCCCGTTTAAACTGGATATGGGTTTCAATGTACACGATGCTTCACAGTATGGTATTCAATTTCAAATAGGACAATCATTTTGAAAAAAATATTTTATAGCTTCCTCCTGTTTTTTATCGTACTGATCCTGAGTATTGTTTTTGCGGCAAATTCCTCTTATGTGATCAAAAAAGCTGCAGAGTATTTTGCCCCTGAATATAAGATCACTTATGATGATATTACCGGGAACATTCTCACAGGTGTAACGATAAAAGAACTGAAATTCGAAGGTGATCCTGTTTCAAAAAGTATAAAGTTCAGATGGGATCCTTCCCGGCTGCTTTATAAAAGTATTGCAGTCAATGAGTTGGAGATCGATGCATTGGATACAAATGTCCTCAAACGGCTGATCGCATCTTTCCCCAGTGATGATAACAGCAGTTCCAAGCCTTTTGATTTTGCTGTAAGCGTAGGGAAGATACATTTCAGTGTGAATCCTTTTACCGAGCAGGGGATACTTGTCTCCAAAACTGTGCTGGATATGAAAGATATATATTATGCAACAAATGTGCTGCAGATCAAAGATTTTGCACTTTTGGCGGATAGTAATATGGGCGGGATCGATATTTCAGGATCCCTGATCGGCGATACGCTTCGTTTTGAGCATATTGTATTGAAAGATATGGATATGCTTGTATTACAAAAGTTTTTTGCAAGTGAAAACAATAAGAGGGGCAGGATGCTGTCTGCAGATCAGAACAGAATGAAGCAAAGTGAACCCAGTCCTCTTATTCCCAGGACCATCATCCTTGGATCGCTCCATGCC
Organism: Epsilonproteobacteria bacterium (ex Lamellibrachia satsuma); assembly: GCA_003934925.1. Taxonomy (GTDB): domain Bacteria; phylum Campylobacterota; class Campylobacteria; order Campylobacterales; family Sulfurovaceae; genus Sulfurovum. The sequence goes on along the minus strand of JQIX01000029.1, from coordinate 57,020 downwards.
AATGTGCTTCCTGTAACCTATGATCCCGTACATGTGCTTAAGCTGCTGCTGAATGTCAAAAACGCTAGATTTAATGTAGAAAAACGTTTGGTTGAAAATGCCTCTGTTGATCTGAATGCAACAACGGATCTCAGCAACGTTAAGCAGAGAGGACAGATCAGGAACAACCAATTGACAGGCAAGATCGAACTGACACCAAACAAAAAACTTTTTGAGCTTTATGACCTGCCGCTGCGCAAAGAAGCCATAGGTGATATAGCGGTTGATTTCAATGCTACAAAAGAGCGCATCACCGCTGATATAAGAGCAAAAGCAAAGCACGTATTGATCAGTAAAAAAGGTGAGTTCGATCTGGATATAAACAGTTTGCTTAGCCATGTGGTCTATGTTATCGACGGGAATACGCTTACTGCAGATTCCAAATTGATGATAACGACACCATATGCAGAAAATATTTCAGTCACCAATATATTTAAAATAGATGGTAAGATGAGTTACAAAGGAGAGATAAAAGCAAAAGAGCTGACCGGCATTAATGCAAAGTTTACGAAACCTTTAAACCATTTGAATATTCAATATACCGGTGATAGCGATCATGCCGGTATAGAGATGAGATCAGACGGACTGAAGGGAAGTTTTGATTCAGCTGATCTTGAGAAAGGGCATTTGCATCTGGAAACGACCAAAGCGATCGCTCTGAATGAGATGATGAATTTGCCTGAAGAACTGAATGCAAGCAAGGCTAATGTGATCATAGATGCTCCGTTGGATCTCAGGAAGATCACTCCGATAAAAGCCAAAGCAAGGATCGTTTCCAATGTCGCCAATATAGATGCAGATATCGTATATGATAAAACATTGCGGTTAAAAGCAACAAGTATGATACCCAAAGATTCCCTTTTAAGATCGTTCGATAAAAAAATCCAATGGAATGCCATTGATCCTCTTATGATCGATGCGACATTGGCCGATAAGAATGTTACACTTGAACTGAAGTCCAAAGCACTCACTTCAAATTTGGAATATTTTCTTGATAACGGAAAGGTAGACGGTGAAATAAAGTTAGCCGGTTTGACTACAGAGATAAAAGGGATTGCTCAGAAAAAGATTACCATTAACGCTAAAGCGGATTCCATAAAATCTTTGCAGGACAGTATACGGTCTTTTTATGCTGAGGACCTGCCGCCGTTGGAAGGGACATTGGACCTTTCTGCAGAGCTTACAGCGATGAGAAAGTTGCGTCTTTCCCTTGTTTCACCCAAGATGATCTATCGGCCTGATCAAAATACTGAACATCTCCTCAATGACATGAAAGTAGTTGCAGACATTGATAAGCAAAAAGTCCTGCTTGAATCGTATAAAGTGACATATGATAAAATGAAATTCTTTTCTACGAAACCTTCTGTTGTCAATATGAAAGGAGATATCATAGAAGTGTCCCCGCTTTGGTTGAATGATCAACTCAAAGTAATCGGAACCTATAATACGAAAACCAGAAAAGGAAAACTGTCCGAAGAGGCATCTTCTTTGCATATAGCACATGGACTTATTGACCTGGACAGTGCGGTCAGGCTGGAAACGCTGCTGGATGGCAATAAAACTTCCATTAGGGGTGAAGTTACACTGCTGGGAGGCAATATTTATTATGATCTTCGTCAAAAGACTTTTGCTTTGGACAGTGATATCGTTATTGTGCAGGACAGGAAGAAAGAGAAGCAGAGTACTCCTTTTATGGAGGAGCTCAGTATTTCTGTCAAGATCAAAACTAAAAAGCCTTTGGTCTATAAACAGGGTGATATGAATATGCTGGCAAAAGTAGATATGGGAATAGAAAAAGCGGAGGGGGGTCCTGTACTTTTCCTTGGTATGGTAGAGCTGCCTGCAGGAGGAAGCTATATCTTTCAGGATAAGAAATTCATTTTGAAAAAAAGTTTTATTTATTTTACGGGAGACATCAATAAACCGATCCTGGATATCAAGGCGGAATATAAAACCGTTAAATATCTCATCACGGTTTCGGTTACAGGTACACCGGCTTTACCGAATATTATTTTTAATTCAGTGCCACATTTGACAAAAGAACAGATTCTCTCTGTGATCCTTTTTGATTCTGAAGTAGGTGCGGAAAACAACAGTGGTGAAGATATGATGAAAATGATGGGTGGGGCTATGGCGAAATCAGCACTCTCCAATGCAGGTATTAAGATCGATCATCTTGTTCTGGGTGCGGGGAATAGCGTGGAAGTGGGTAAAAAGCTGACTGACAAGATCACGATCATCTATATCAATGACGAAGTCTCCAGTGTAAGATTGAAATATGATTATAGTCAACATATTGAAGGGACCATTACTGTCAGTCCCAAATCAAGTTCCGGAGATATATTCTACAAAAAGGATTTCTAGGAGTCCGACAGACTCCTAGGATAACCTGTTCTTAAAATCCTCATATCCGAACTCACGTACTACTTCCACTGTTCCATCTTCTTTTTTTATGGCAATACTGGGAAGTTTGATACCGTTGAAGGTCGTGGCTTTGACCATCGTGTAGTGCATCTGGTCTTCAAAGATGACCTTGTCCCCTATATTCAACGGAGCATCAAAGCTGTAGTCCCCCATGATATCTCCTGCCAGGCAGGTATTGCCTGCGAGACGGTAGGTATGTGCTTTTTCACCTGCTCTGCCTGCTCCGCGTACATCGGCACGATAGGGCATAATGATGGTATCGGGCATATGGGCTTCTGCAGAAGAGTCAAGAATGGCAATGTCCATGCCGTTATGGACGATATCCAGAACTGTGCTGATCAGGGTACCAGTCCCCCAGCCTATGGCTTCGCCGGGTTCGAGATAGACTTCTACATCATACCTTTCTTTGAAATCACGGATAAGAGTAATGAGCTTTTTTACATCATATCCTTTTCTGGTGATATGATGGCCTCCTCCGAAATTGATCCATTTCATTTGGGGAATATATATACCAAACTTTTTTTCAAAATTTTTAAGTACTTGCTCAAGTGCATCACTGTCCTGTTCACACAGTGCATGAAAATGGAAACCCTCACATTCCTCCAGAACAGACTCATCAAAGTTCTCTTTTGTCGTACCCAGTCTTGAATTCAGCCCGCAGGGATTATAGATCTCTTTTGGTGATGCAGAATATTCAGGGTTGAGGCGTAATCCCAGAGAAAGTTCAGGGTTTATCTTTTTTGCATGCAGGGCGAACCGTTTGAACTGGGCAGGGGAGTTAAAGACCAGATGATGGGATATCTGCGCAATCTCTTCGATCTCTTCTTCTTTAAAAGCAGGGGAGTAAGTGTGTACTTCTTTGCCGAATGTTTCATGTGCGAGTTTGGCTTCATACAGGCCGCTGGCACAGCATCCGTCAAGATAAGGCTTGATCACGGGAAAACTTTTCCATAAGGCATAGCCCTTAAGGGCCAAGAGAACTTTTGCATCTGTTTTGTTCTTGATCTTTTGCATCAGTTCCAGGTTTTTTTTAAGTAATGTTTCTTCCAATACCCAGCAGGGAGACGGAAAATTATCTTTATCTGTATGATTCATGAGAAATTATAGCAATAGAAGCTAAAATATTTTGATATAATGAAAAAAAATTTTGAGAGGAGAAAAATAATAATGGAAATAATAAGAGAAAATGAAATAAATAGAGACAATGTGAGATTTAATGGAAATGATATAGCATTGGCAGCAGTAATGGTAGATAAACTCGGAACTACAATGGATATTATGTATTATCTTATGGACCACGGGGAGGAACGTGGTTTTGTTGTTATGCTCGTAACGGGACAAAGCATAGATCTGAAAGCATTGCTGGAAAAAGAGAAACGAGATACTGATATACTGTTTGAGATAGACAAAGAAGCATCTTTATATGCCATTATATGCCAAGATACAAAAATAGATGGTGGGTACCATTTTGCAGATAGAGTGGTTCGCAATATGATAGTACATAAAAGTGAAAATATCTATTGTACAGAACTGGAAGTAAGAACAACAGTACATAATATTAAATATGTGATCTTTAAACTTCTTGAAACATTTATAAAAACGAAACAAAATAAAAAACAGGGCGAGATTATTTTTAAAACATTAAACTGATTAACATGCTTTAAGTCATATTAAGGTAAAATCGCGTCCAAATAATACCATGCAAACAATGCAGGTAAAACAGATTAAGGATAATTCAGGATGAAAAGAACATACCAACCACACAATACACCAAGAAAAAGAACACATGGCTTTAGAACCAGAATGAAAACGAAAAATGGTAGAAAAGTGATCTCTGCAAGAAGAGCCAAAGGCAGAAAAAGATTGTCAGTATAATATAGCGGTATATAGCTATCAGCCATATAAAACATTTTACTAGGATTAAAAGCAGTAAAGAGTTCAGCGGAGTGTATCATCACTTCAGCAAGACATGGCATACCCCTTACTTTGTACTTTTTTATAAAAAAACAGAAGAGTACAAAGTAGGTTTTGTTGCCAGTAAGAAAATAGGAAATGCAGTTCATCGAAACAGAGCAAAGCGTTTGCTAAGAGCACATTTCATTGAAAATATCGGTCTTTTAACAAAAGGGTCTTATGTATTGGTTGCGAAACCCGCTCTTTTAGCCAAAAGCTTTGTAGAGATTCGTAAATCATATCTTCATGCACTTAAAAAGTGTTCTGCATTAACATAATTTAACACATTTAACACTATACTATCATCGATATATGCATTAAACATTGATATACAATAAAGGTATAATTTTGGAACAACAAGATTTAAACAAACGACTCCTTCTCGCACTTGCTCTCTCATTTTTGGTTTTTGTAGGATATAGTTATCTTTTTTCAACACCAAAAACAGCACAACCTGCAGAACAGACAGCAAAGAAACATGAAACACCTAAAGTTGCAACAGCTACTCCCACCACAAATGCACCTGCACCGACAAAAGAAGCAAAAACAAATAATGCCCCTGTGGCTTCCTCAAGTACATCGACCTTAGTGACTGTTGTATCAGATACATTTAAAATGAGCATTGATGAATTTGGACGTATTTCGCAATTTGAACTTTTAGAGAATAAATATCAAAAAGATGGGAAAGACCTTCAGATATTGAATCCAGGAGAGGTCAAACCTTTAGAGATCAGATTCTCAGATGCAAAATTGAATGAAGAAGCATTTAAGACACCATATAGCTATACCGGAAGTAGTAGTATAGATGTAACATCTGCGCCTAAAACAATTACTTTAACACAAAAACTCTCTTCTGTCACCCTTACAAAAAAGATCACCGTACAATCCAATGGTGCCTACAGTATAGATATTTCCACCTCTTCTTCGGTTCCCTATTTTATTACTCCGGGGCATAGACCTATGGCAGACAGTTCACGCTACCTGTTGGTACGAGGAGCTCTAGTCAAAGGAAAAGATGGTGCGATGACCATCATAGAAGATAAAAAAGCAAACGGGGATGAGGTCTTTAAGCATGCTACGATCGCTTCAGCCTTTGACAGGTATGTAGCTTCTACATTCTATAATTTCAACAAAGGGATGAATGTCTCTATAGTTAAAGAGAAAGATGACAACCCTCTTGTCTTTGTAGAAGGAAGCCAAAATCTGCACCTTGGCGGATATATAGGTCCTAAAGAATATAAAACACTCAAATCTATTAATCCTGAACTTACAGATACGATCGAGTTTGGTTTCTTTACCTTTCTTTCAAGACCTTTCTATAAAGTATTATTATGGATAGAAAATGTAGTGGGTAATTGGGGATGGGCGATTGTTCTGTTTACCCTGCTTGTAAAATTGATTCTTTTCCCTCTTTCGTATAAAGGTATGATGTCTATGCAGAAGCTTAAAGACTTGGCACCAAAGATGAAAGAGCTTAAAGAGAAACATAAGGGCGACCCTGCAAAATTAAATGCGCAGATGATGGAGATGTATAAAAAGAATGGCGCAAATCCGATGGGCGGATGTCTGCCTATGATCTTGCAGATCCCTGTCTTTTTTGCGCTTTACCGCGTACTTTTAAATGCAGATGAACTTCAGGGAGCAACATGGTTATCCTTTTGGATCAATGACCTTTCGGCGGCAGATCCGTACTATATCTTACCGGTTTTAATGGGTCTTTCTATGTGGTTCCAGCAAAGAATTACACCGAACAATTTTACTGATCCTATGCAGGAGAAGATCTTCAAATGGTTCCCTGTCGGTATGGCATTGATGTTCATTATCATGCCATTCCCTTCAGGTTTGGTACTTTACTGGGTAGTCAACAACACCTTTACGATCGGCCAGCAGTATGTGATCAACAATGCCTATGCAAAACATAAAGCAGCTGCTATTGCTGCACATAAAAAGGGAAAGGAGAGCTGATGAAAAGGGTTGAAGCGCCTACACTTGAAGAAGCGTATGAAAAAGCTGCAACACAATTAGCCTGCTCCATCACCGATCTAGAATATGAAGTCGTTCAATACCCTTCCAAAGGTATATTGGGTTTTTTAAAGAAAAAAGCTATTATTGTCGCTACATGTAAAAAACGTACCAAAGAAGAAGTAAAAGAAAAAAATGATCTCCCCCCTTCAATAAGCGAAGAAGAGAGTATTGCTACCGAGATCATTTCTGCGGTCAAAGATGAATTAGAGAAAACAGAGAAAGAAGAAATCATTAGTAGTGAACCGGATGCTGTTTTGGATAGTTTCTTTGAACCGCATCATGCAGAGAGTGAAGAAGCATTGGTTGAAGAGAGTATCATTTATGATGAGTTGGCACTTCTTATAGAAGAACAGCTGAAAGAACTCCTTTCACATTCATGTTTTGATATAGATATCGTGGAAGTGGACGTAAGAGACAACACGGCACTGATCTTCATAGACGGCGAGGATGCCGCACTTCTTATAGGAAAAGAAGGATATCGCTATAACACACTTTCTTATATGCTCTTCAACTGGCTACATACAAAATATGAACTTTTTATCAAACTCGAAATTGCGGAATTTCTGACTTCCCAACAGGAGATGATACGTAATTATATCAAGCCTGTTATAGAAAACGTAGAAAAACACGGAAGAGGCAAAACGCGTACGCTTGACGGTATTTTGGTACAGATCGCATTGGAACAACTGCGTGAAGCCTTTCCTGATAAATATGTGGCAGTTAAAACAGGCCGGGAAGGCAAAAAATTTGTTGTGATAAACGAATTTAACAATAAGAGCCATGCATAACTCTATTGCGGCCATTGCAACTGCACATGGTGTCTCTTCCATTTCTATTATCCGGGTAAGCGGAGAAGATGCACTTAGGATCGCACACAAGATCTCACATTTAGACACAATTACACCGCGATATGCACACTTAACCTCTCTTTATACGGCGGATGATACACTCATAGACCAGGCGATCATGATATACTTTTCCTCCCCTCACAGTTTTACCGGAGAAGAGATAGTGGAATTTCAGTGTCATGGCGGGATGATCGTGGCGCAGGAGATACTTGATACCATACTCTCTTACGGGGTAAGGTTGGCAGAACCCGGAGAATTTTCAAAGCGGGCATTTCTTAATGGTAAAATAGACCTGACAGAGGCAGAAGCAATCTCCAAACTCATCGAAGCGAAAAGTGTGGATGCAGCCAAGATATTGGCAAAACAGATGAAAGGCGAGTTGAGAACATTTGTCGATGAGAGCAGGGATGCTTTGCTTCGCTCTCTGGCCTACTCTGAAGTGATGATTGATTATGCTGAAGAGGATATCCCTGATGATATCATGGAAAATATCATCCGTCAACTCGATACATTGACAGAAAAAATGGAGAAAATAGTAGAGGCCAGCCATCGTCGAAGAGGACTTATAGAAGGATTTAAAGTAGCGATCATAGGTAAGCCCAATGTAGGTAAAAGTTCTTTGTTGAATGCACTGCTTTCCTATGAGCGGGCGATAGTAAGTGATATTGCCGGCACTACGAGAGATACGATCGAAGAGCAGGTACGGATAGGATCGCATATCATCAGAATGGTAGATACTGCCGGTATACGTGAATCAGAAGATACCATAGAAAAAATAGGTATAGAGCGCTCAATGGATTCTGTTGAGGATGCAGATGTGATCATAGCACTCTTTGACGGTTCAAGAGTATTTGACAGAGAAGATGAAAAGATACTCTCCATCATTGGGACGTTGAAAGATAAACATTGTATCGTTGCTATCAACAAGTCAGACCTTGAGATGCATTTTGACAAGTCGGGAGTAGCAGCATTCGATCCGCTGGAGGTGAGTGCAAAAAAAGGTTTTGTCAAACTTACAGAGAGACTTGAATTGATCCTGGACAGTGTAGGAGAGGGCGAAGAACTGATGCTTATTTCAGCACGCCAGATAGAGGCTGTAACAAAAGCACGGTCTGCTATTAAAGAAGCGAAAATTCCTTTACTTGATGGTGAATTGGAATTTTTTTCATACCATTTACAGGAAGCGGTGAAAGCTATTTCTTCGATATCCAAGCCTTATGACAGTGAAGAGATACTGGATAAAATGTTTGGTGAATTCTGTTTGGGGAAATAAAATGGAGATAGCAGAATATTTCATCACCATTAAAAATATCGAGTTATACTTCATTCTCGGATTGTCTATTTTTACAGTTTGGTTCATTTCCAATACGATCAAATATTATCATGGGGAAAAAAGAAAAGTCAAAAACCTGCATCGTTTTGCAAAAGAGGGTGAAATCGATGCACAAGGACGTCTTGCGCATCATTATCGGAAAGGAAAGATGGTTAAAAAAAATTGCAAAAAAGCTGCCTTTTGGTATCAGAAAGCCGCTTTTTCAGGGGATGATGAGGCAAGAGGATATCTGCAGAATTTTTTTGATGAACATAAAAAAAATAAGTGTTGAAGGAATACTTTCCTAAAGTTAATACTGTATAATTATGCATTATCAAATATAAGGGTACCTCTATAGCCCTATATAATCATAAGGAAATATATTGATGACTAAAAAACTATCATTTCTTTTTACTCTCTCTGTAATGCTTCTGCTTCTTAGCGGATGCGTACAGAGAGAACTGGTTGTTTCTTCACCGGGTTCAGGATTGGATTTCTGGGGAAATGAAACAAATATTAATGATGTAAATACTTCTGATCTTGATGAAAACCTCACGGAGAGTGAAACAATGATCACGGAAGAGGATGAGCAAAGAATGGAACGCATCGCTTTTCCGGTATCTGAATATTATAGATTGCCAAGAGCAGGTAAAGGAACGATCAGGGGTACCATCTATGTAGAAGATCCATACGGCAAAAAAATAGTGGGTGCCGGAACAAGACTTTATCTGAATCCGGTAACCAGTTATTCTGATCAGTGGTATCAGGAAAGTTATCTTGGCGGGTACAAGATGCAAAAAGCGGATCCAAGACTCTTTAATTACCTAAGATTCACTGCAGCCAACAGTAACGGGAAATTTGCATTTTACGGTGTGCCGTCCGGAAGTTATTATCTTATAGGTACAGTGAAATGTGGAACAGAATGCGGATATGATACACAAAAAAGTATACGTATAGCAACGAAAGTAAGCGTATACGGCAATAAGATCGTACAAAAAGACCTGAACAGGATGGTGGACCAATACTGACAGAAGAGGCCTACTCCCCTTTAGGGTAAGCTTCTTCAAGTGCATTGTACAGTTCTTCCGGACTGATATCACTTTTTTCTTCTAAAATACGCTGCATGGTCACATTGTCTTCTTTACCGTTCCAGGTTTTAATATAGCTACCCTCTTTATATCCATGATCCTGTCTGAACTGATTTAAAATATTTTTACCGATATAAAGCTTGTATAGTGCATCAAGATTGAGTCCGGATTGCATTGCTACGTCAATGAATGCCTCCATGAGTTTCTCTGTAGGTTCACCACAGAACAGTGTTCTCATTAAAGTCTCTACCACTTCGATCTGTTCATAATAGTTTTTCTTCGTAGGTATGACTTCTTTGGAAAACGATTGGAAATTTGAAAGTGCATTGATACTGATTGCAAGATCTTCAATGCTGCCCAGCTCTTGCATTTTGTAATCTTCGAGCCCCTGAGACATGATAAAATGCCAGATATCTACCGCTTCGATCTTGATATTATCATAATCAGGCTGGGCATCGATATTTTTCCAGTGTTTCCAGGGATAGGACTCTATGAGTTCGGCACACTCCAGGTAAGTACAGCGTTTCCAGTCGATGAGCTTTCCATTTTTTGTGACTCCTTTTTCCCAACCGTACCCATTTGTCGCGTCATTGAGTTGCTGTTGAAGTTGCAGCATTTGTAATATTTTGTCCATATGTGTTCCTATATTTTTATTCTCGTTCCCAAGGAGGACGTTGGGAACGAGAATCAACATTCAACATTCTACCTTCTAAACACTTATTTAGTACTTTTTAAGTAAAATATACTCCTTATTTTACGCCCTAAAGGACACATGCTATGTCACAACCTATTGAAAATCTAGATGAAGTTTTAAAGAACCATAAGCTAAGTAAAGAAGAGTACCGGGATATTCTGCGTATTCTTGACGGAAGACACCCAAATATCGTTGAGATCGGTATCTTCTCTGCTATGTGGTCTGAGCATTGTTCATACAAATCAAGTAAAAAATACCTGAACGGTTTCCCGACAAAGGCACCATGGGTCATTCAGGGACCGGGTGAAAATGCAGGCGTTATCGATATTGGTGACGGGATGGCCGCTGTCTTTAAAATGGAGAGTCATAATCACCCGTCGTTCATTGAACCTTTTCAGGGTGCTGCGACAGGTGTAGGGGGAATTCTCAGAGATATCTTTACCATGGGAGCAAGACCTGTAGCCAATCTGAACGCATTGCGTTTCGGTAGAGTAAGAGGTGACAGTGATATCAACAAGTATCAAAGACACCTCGTTCGCGGTGTAGTGGATGGTATCGGTTCCTATGGTAACTGTATGGGGGTCCCTACGATCGGTGGTGAAGTAAGTTTTGATGAGAGTTACAATGGAAATATCCTTGTAAATGCGTTCTCTTTGGGACTTGTGAAATCGGATGAGATCTTCCTTGGCGTAGCATCCGGTATAGGTAACCCGGTCATGTATGTGGGGTCTAAAACAGGTCGTGACGGTCTGGGCGGAGCAGTGATGAGTTCGGACAGCTTTACGGAAGAGTCCAAGTCTCTTCGCCCGACCGTACAGGTAGGGGATCCTTTTACGGAAAAGCTGCTTCTTGAAGCATGTCTGGAACTTTTCAAAACAGACCATGTTGTAGGTATTCAGGATATGGGTGCAGCAGGACTTACCTCTTCGGCTTTTGAGATGGCGGGTAAGACAGGTGCCGGGCTTATTATGCATCTTGACAAAGTACCTGCAAGAGAAGAGGGGATGATGCCGTATGATTTCATGCTCTCCGAATCTCAGGAGCGTATGCTTATCTGTGCGAAAAAAGGTTCAGAGCAGGCGATCATCGATATTTTTGAAAAATGGGAGCTTGATGTTGCCGTTATTGGTGAAGTAACAGATACACAGAGAATGGAACTCTTATGGCATGGTGAGCAGGTATGTGACATGCCTATTGCTCCCGTAAGCGAGGAAGCACCTATTTTGGACAGGCCGACTGCCAGACCTGCATATTTGGATGAAGTCAATGCCAAAAGTGTGGATGACTATGCCAAGGTGGATGACCAGGAAGCGTATGAAAAACTTCTTGCCCCGCTTGAAGTGGTAGATAAGGCATGGGTCTATAATCAGTATGATTCAATGGTGCAGACCAACACCACCAAAGAGCCAGGAAGTCTCGATGCTTCCTGTATCCGTATCAAGGAGAATGGCAGAGCACTTGCTATGAGCTCTGACTGTAACCCTCGCTACTGCTATATCGATCCTAAGAAAGGTGCGGCACTTGCAGTCGTTGAGAGTGGCAGAAATGTGGCAATGTCTGGTGCGAGACCACTTTCCATTACCGACTGTCTGAACTACGGCAACCCTGAAAATCCGGAAGTGATGTGGCAGTTCGCCCAGGGATGTGAAGGTATCAAAGAAGCATGTTTGGAACTTAACACACCGGTGGTAAGCGGAAACGTATCGCTTTATAATGAAACAAATGGTGTGAGTGTTTACCCTACGCCTGCCATAGCGATGGTCGGGCTGAACGATGATGAGAACAAAGTACTTCCAAGTCATTTCCAGGAAGAGGGCTCACAGATCATCCTTCTTGGTGAGACAAAAGGTGAGTTCGGCGGCTCTCTTTATATCAAGGAACTGTTCGGCGAAACATCCGGAACACTGCCTTCCTTTGACTACTCGGCAGAGCTTAGACTCTGGGAACTTGTGATCGAAGCGAACAAAAAAGGATTGCTCAAGTCTGCCAAAGATGTGAACGTGGGCGGTATCGCTATTGCACTTTCCAAAATGGCTGCTGTCTCCAACAAAGGTATTGTTGCTGAAGTAGCGGTAAAAGAGAGTAGAGATATCTTCGATGAATCACAAAGCAGGGCATTGGTTGAAGTATCCAAAGAGAATATCGAAGCATTCGGAAAGATGGCGATGGATCTTGGTATCAGTGTAAGTATGATCGGCCAGGTTGGCGGAGATAAAGTCAAAGTCAATAATGTGGAACTTCCGCTTGAAGAAGTAAAAGATATTTACTTCAATACATTTACAAGAACGATCGAACAGGATCTGTAAGATAACCCGGTGGGAGCTCCCACCGATTTAAATTATTTAAGCATAGCTTTCAATTCTTCTTCCGTACTGATATACTTCACTGTTTTTACCACACCCTTCTCCAGAGTCACTACAGCGATCTTGTCTGCCTCTGTGTCATTTTTAAGTTGTTTGGCGATATTTTCATCATAGATCAACAGTACAGAGAATGCACTCTTTTTAAGATCAGGCAGGGCAAAAGTATTACGTATGATCGTTGGCATCGGGCTGATGTCTGCCACAAAAAGTGCATCTCTTTCCGGCAGGTAGTTCTTGTCCTGTTTTTTCAGAAAGGCTTTTACCGTATGTCCTGTTGCTTTGGCAAATGCCAGGATCAGTGTTTTTGTATCGGCTGTGAGGCTGTGTGTTTTGTCGAACTGGTCAGGGAGAGTGAAAGTGATGGTCGAACCTGCATTCAGACCGTTGCTGACCTTTGCACTGTATTTTGCTGCATCATAGGTATCTTTCCCATTTATCGCAAATAAAACAGCACCTCCGATAACAAGTAGACCCAGAAGGCCGAAGAGTATTTTTTTGATCATGTTTTTTCCTTCTATCTATTTAAGATAATTTATCTCTTATTTTTCTGCATTCTATCCAACTAAACTATCATTATTCTTAATAGGCGCATAATCAGTTAGATTCGGTATAATGTCAGCCTAATTATTCCAAAAGGTTAAAGTCATATGAGAGCATTACTGAGTGTAAGTGACAAAAACGGCATTGTTGAATTTGCTAAAGGTTTAGAGAGTCAGGGGTGGGAGATCATCTCGACAGGCGGTACATATAAAAAGCTGAATGAAGCGGGTGTAAAGGTCATCGAGATCGATGAAGTCACGAAATTTCCTGAATGTTTTGAAGGGCGTGTAAAAACGCTGAACCCTTATGTTCATGGCGGTATTTTGCATAAAAGAGGCGATGAGGCACATGTGGCTCAGGCCAAAGAACTTGGTGTAGAAGGCATTGACCTTGTGTGTGTGAATCTTTATCCTTTCAAAGAGACCATCGAAAGAACAGATGACTTTGATGAGATCATAGAAAATATTGATATCGGCGGACCGACCATGGTACGATCTGCAGCAAAAAACTTCAATGATGTGCTTATCGTTACGGATGTAAATGACTATGAGGGTGTGCTCAAAGCACTTGCAAACAGAGAAGATACTTTAGAGTTCAGACGTAACCTTATGATCAAGGCGTTCGAGCATACAGCTGCCTATGACAGTATGATAGCAAACTACATGAACGGCCGTTTTAACGACGGTTTTGGTGAATATCAGTTCATTGCAGGGAAGAAAGCATTCCAGACACGTTACGGAGAGAACCCGCACCAACAGGGTGCACTCTATGAGTTTAACGGTTTCTTCACGGAGAACTTTAAACAGATCAAGGGTGAAGCGAGCTTCAATAACCTTACTGACGTCAACGGTGCTTTAAAAATAGCTGCAAGCTTCGGTGAAGAGCCGGCAGTCTGTATTGTCAAACATGGTAACCCTTGTGGTTTTGCGATCAAGTCCACTCTGACAGAGTCTTATGTCGAAGCGCTTAAATGTGATCCTGTTTCTGCATTCGGCGGTGTCGTAGCCGTTAACGGTATCGTAACGAAAGAGATGGCTGAAAAGATGAATGAGATCTTCCTTGAAGTGATCATTGCAGCTGACTTCGAGGAGGATGCTGTTGCCGTGTTCGAGAAGAAAAAACGTATTAAACTTTTTTCCCAGGGCAATGAAAAACTCGTACTTGCAAATGATGCTGCAGACTTTAAACACATAGATGGTGGTTTTGTTTACCAGAATGCCGACTGTATCTGTGACAACGAAGTACACAATGCCCATAAAAAGTCTGAACTTACTGCTACAGAGCAGGAGATGAAAGACCTTGAGATCGCCTGGAAAGTAGCAGGGCTTACGAAATCAAACTGTGTTGTATATGTGAAGGACTCAGCCATGGTAGCCGTAGGTATGGGTATGACATCTCGTGTCGATGCAGCCCAGTGTGCACTTAAAAAAGCAAAAGAGATGGGGCTTGATGTAAGCGGTGCAGCGATGGCATCTGAAGCATTCTTCCCGTTCCGTGACAGTATAGACGCTGCTGCTACGGCTGGTGTCAAAGCCATTATCGAGCCTGGTGGAAGCATCAGGGATGATGAAGTCATCGAAGCGGCCAATGAACACGGTATTTCACTTTACTTTACGACAGTGAGACACTTCCTGCACTAAAAAGCGTTTTACTTTTTAGTGAGTGAAAAGTGAAGAGTGAAGAATGAAGAGTGAATGTATGCTTTTCATGGAAAAGCTTTTGTTTTTAAGAAGAACTTTAGGTAAGAGATAGCATCATTGCTACCTGCTACCTGCTACCTGCTACCTGCTACCTGCTTAAACTGATACATCATAATAGATGCAGCAACTCCTACATTGAAACTCTTGATCCCTTCCATCATCTCTATGGTCACCACTTCATCACATAAAGAGAGTATCTCATCGGAGATCCCCAATTGTTCATGGCCCATCAGCAGTACCCATTTTTGCGGTACCTTCACTTGCGAAAGCGGGGTAGAGTCTTTTGTGACTTCTGCAGCAAAGATGCGGTACCCCCTGTTTTTCAGTTCCTGTATGGTCTCTTTGATGTCATTGTAACGGTGAAATTTGAGTTTTCCTATATAGCCCATGGAGACACGCAGTGCACGTCTTGCATAGGGATGCGGTCCCTGTTTGGGGATAAGGTAGGAATTTACACCCAGTGCAGCGGCAGAACGGGCTATGGCACCGATATTGTCTGTATTGCTTATCTCATCGAGCATGATGATATGCTCGTCCAATGTTTCCAGACTGCTCTCTTTCGGGCGTATGCCGTGCATCATCACATTGTGATGCAGTCTATGTCCTACGATCTGTTCCAGTACAGCTTTGTCTGCGACGTAAGCAACGGGGATCAGATAGTTCTCAAGAAAGTCTTTATGGGTATTGTAATATTCCTGTGTAGCAAAAATACTTTTGATCTCTACACCCGATTCGATCAGCAGGTTGACTACTTTGGGGCTGTCTGCAATAAAAGAGCTGTCTTTAGAGAAAGCATTTTCCCGCAGCTGGTGGTAGATTTGTACTTCCGGAAGGCTGATATCATCCACTTCTATAAAATTCATACGGTATTGTACAGAATATTTACTTCTTTTTGCTACAATGCAAAAAAATGAAACAGGATAATCGATCATGAAAAAAACAATATTAGCTTTGTTGCTTTTAGGTACATCACTTTTTGCCGACCTCAAGCAGGCCTGGGCAACACCGGAATTTATGGAGAAGAACCCTAATATCAATATCATCGATATTCGTACGCCTGGAGAGTGGAGAGAGACAGGGATCGTTAAAGACTCCGTACCCATCATGTTCTTCAATGAGCAGGGACGATACGATATACCACAGTTCATAGCAGCATTGGATAAAGTGGTAAAAAAAGGAGAGGTCTTTGCGCTCATTTGCCGTACCGGAAGCAGAACAGGGGAAGTATCAAGATTTTTGGCAAAAGACCTTGGTTATAACGTTATCGACCTAAAGGGTGGTATCATGAATATGATGCATATGGGATACAAACCTGTCAAATACTTGAAATAATGAAAGAAAAAAACACTAAAAAAATATAAACTTGATTGACATTGACTAAAGTTTTTTGATATAATACATTAAAAATTTAAGAAGAAATAAAGAGTAAGCAGGTAAAGAGCAATGTCAAAAAGTTTATATGATACATTAGGAGTCAGTGAAAATGCCGGTGCTGACGAGATAAAAAAAGCCTATAGAAAACTGGCAAGAAAATACCATCCTGATATCAATAAGGATGAAAGTGCGGTAGAAAAGTTCAAAGAGATCAATGCGGCGTATGAAGTATTGAGCGATCCTGAGAAAAAACAACAGTATGACCAGTATGGTGACCAAATGTTCGGTGGACAGAACTTCCAGGATTTTGCACGAGGACAGGGTGCGGGTGTTGATCTGGATGAGATCCTCAGACAGATGTTCGGCGGCGGTGGAGGAGCCGGCGGTTTCTCCGGAAGCTTTGGCGGAGCCCAGGGTGGCTTCAGCGGTTTTGGAGGCTTTGGCGGCGGACCGAACCTTGATGTGAATGCACGTATCACTGTGCCGTTCATGACAGCTATCCAGGGCGGTAAATACAAGATCAATGTCGAAGGTGAGAGTTTTGATATCAAGATCCCCGCAGGCATCAAAAGCGGAGAAACACTTCGTGTCAGAGGCAAAGGGAAATCATACCAGGGGCAAAGAGGCGATGTGCTTATTAAGGTAGGAATAGCTTCTTCCGATGAGTATGAAAGAAAAGGCGACAACCTCTACAAGACCTTTGATGTACCTTTGAAAGAGGCACTTTTCGGCGGTAAGGTTCAGGTACAGACGCCGGAGAAAGAAGTGTCGCTAAAAGTACCGAAAAACACCAAGAACGGTCAAAAGTTCAGACTTAAAGGTAAAGGCGTGCCAGACAGAAAAACAGCTATGAAAGGCGATCTGTACCTTGTAGCCAATGTAGTGCTTCCGGATGTGGATACGCTGGATGCAGATGCAAAAAAAGTGCTTGAAGAAAAGTTATAAGGAGTGAATGATGCATAGTTATGATGAGCCGGTCTATCTTATTTCGGTTGTTGCTACAATGTTGGATATCCATCCTCAGACGCTAAGACAGTATGAAAGGGAAGGGCTTGTAGAGCCTTCCCGAACACAGGGACGTATGCGTCTTTACTCCCAGCGGGACATCGACCGCATGAAACTGATATTGCGTTTAACACGCCAGATGGGAGTTAATCTTGCCGGTGTGGACATCGTACTTCAGCTTAAACAGCAGATAGATGAAATGCAGCAAGAGATAGATCAGCTGCGTGATGAGCTGAGCAGGGTCAACCGTAACGGTTCTGTGCATGTGAGCAAGGCATTGGTCACAAAAAGTAATTATGATATCATTATTTTTGAGGATTGATTTACTGTCAACCCTTTATTCTGATACGCAGTGATTGCCGCGTGCTCTCCAGTTTACGATAGTGCCTTTTTTATCGGTTTCGATAAAGAGTTTGCATTTTTCCTGAATCACATCATTCCCATACCCGAACATCCCGTATTCACCATAGTATCCATACCCCATGACAGGCATTGAAGGAAGTGAATAGACCCTTGATCTATCATAGACATAGACCTTATGCTTATTCGGTAGGGTATAGGTATTGTCCGGATAGCCTATCTGGTCGATAAGATGACTTATATTCTGACCTACCCAACTGTTATATTTTCTTACAAAATTCGTATGTGTTGCACACCCTTCTATCAGCAGTATAGCAATGGCAAGGATGGTGATCTTCAAAAGTTTATGCATCATATATTCCTTTTTTTTCTATTATACTTTTTTACTGTAAATAATGCAAAGAGTGCAGCTTAAATAAATCTAGATCAGGGAATGGATATTGTGTTAATGATTAGATTTGGTAGAGTGTTTTTATAAGTGGTGGGTCCTCGGGGACTCGAACCCCGGACCACTCGGTTATGAGACAATTCACTTAAAATAATTATAAATACTTATATGTCCTTAAAGCCCGTATTTTAGGGGAGTGTCTTCATTTTAAATACTTTTTGGTATATTCTAATCACTAAAAAAATGTACCCCAAGACGTACCCTACACGTACCCTGGCACGTACCCTTAAAAGGTGAATAATATGGCTATCGATCCAAATGATTACCCAAATAAAGTAAAGCAAGGTCTCAAAGCTGATAGAGATTTTAAGAAATTTTACTATAGATTTTCATACCAGGGCAAGAGCTACAAAGGAATTATAGATACTGCCGATAAGCCAGCGTGGGGTAAGCGTGATCGGATACGGTTTGCCGAAACCGAGCTAGAAAGGATACGAAAAGCAAAAAGGGAGGGTGTGCTTAGTGATAAAATCACAATGGATAAGTTTATGGAGAGTCATTTTGCCAGGCTGCCAGATACTACCTGGACAAAGGCGAAGAAGAGTCACTATGAGCGATATATCAGCCCATCCATAGGTAAAAAACCCGTAGTCTCTTTGCGGCAACTTCACATTAAGGACAATATAGCCCACCAAGAGAAGCTTGGATTATCTGCAAGGACAGTGAAGCAGACGATAGAGATACTTAACCCTGCTTTTAAAGAGGCTATTGCAAATAGACTTATTGTTCACAATCCTATGGATGGAGTGAGAATTAAGAGAGAGAAAACGAAGAAGATCGTATCCAATGCTAGTGAGGAATTGGTAAGGATTTATACAGCGATAGAGGAGGAATTTGGAGAAGACCCATTCTACTACTCTTTATATATGTTTGCTTTGCAGGGTAGGCGAAAAAGTGAGATACTTAATCTAAAATGGACCGATATAGGGGAGAACTATTATATCTTGAGAGATACGAAGTCGGGAGAGGAGCAAAAGATTTTTCTTCCTGATGCAATAAAAGAAAAGCTTGAAATATTTAAAATGGATACAGAGTATGTGTTTACGTCAAGACGTACTGGAACACGTCTTGTTAATATAGAAAAAACTACTAAAAAACTAAAGGATAAACTAGGTGTTGAATTTAGTTTGCACTACCTAAGAAATGTTATTGTAAGTGCAATGGCAGAGAGTGGGCTAGAAGCTATTTACCTAAGTGGTGCATTAGGGCATTCAGATCCAAATACCATAACAAAATACTTAACAATGAACTATATGAAAGGGAGTAAAATGGCAAGTGGTCTTATAGATCAGGTCATCAAGAAATAACCTCTTGGTGATGATCTTCAAACCACTTATAGAGCTTTTGTCTACTATAGTAGATAAAGTTTCCTATTTTGGAGTACGGAATTTTCTTTTTTGATCTCATATTTGCTTGACTATTGATTTTTATACCGAACTCTTGCTCTACATCTTCAGGAGTGAGCCAATCTTTTTGTGTAGCTTTATTTGATATTTTTTGCATTATTTATCTCCTCATTCCTTTCTTAGAGTTTTTGGTTTTGGTTGTATTTTGAGGTTGTGTCTGCTTCTGCATCTCACTCTTAATCTTCTGCATCTGCGGATCTGCAAAGTTCACTTTTAGATCGTACTTTTGTGTTACCATGAGTACACGCTTTTTAAATTCAAGATTACCTTGAATATCCAAAGTATTACCATACTTGGCTACTGCCATTTTAAGGGCTTGTAGCATTGCCTCATCACTCTTGGACTCCAAAGAGAGTTTAAGATGATCTCCCTTGTCCGTTACGGTTGAGTTTTTCCCAACTTCATATACTGCGTTACCCTGTTTAGTTATCTTGGATATGAAGCTTTTAAAGATGGAGTGTGATACTTTTTTCTTAGGGTGCATCAGTACCTTATCATCTGGTTTGATCTCTTGTTTCTGTTTTCGGAGTTCTTTCAAGGCTCCCTCATCTCCAGAGAGTGCCAATTCCATTAGATACTCTTTGTAAGATGTCTGTTTGGTCCTGGAGTATATTTCTTTACGCTTTTTAGAAAATGTCTCTTGGAGTGCTTTAAATTCTGCCTTACGCTGTGCATAGACCTTTTTCCGTGCCTCCGCTTTATGTCGTTTATTAATAAGAGGATCTGCGTTGATTTTATTAATCCGTTCTTCATATTTCTCTTTGAGTTGTCCTCTAAGCGTTGTTCTGGCTAATTTTTCAAGTCTTAACTCTTCTATTTTGGTGGATCTCTTCTGTGTTGATAGTTCCTGGTATCGTTTCCAATACTCATTTACTGGTCTGCCAAATTTCTTTTTTGGAGTGGTAGTAATCTTAGAGGTCTTGAACTCCCCAAAGCGTTTCTCCAGTTTACCTTTTGATAAGTCTCTGTGAACATCAGAGGCTTTTACAAATAATTTCCTGGTCTTGTCTGCAATGACAATACCGTTACCTCTAGGTTTTAGCTCCAGATTATGATCTGCTAATACCTGGTGTAAATCCTCCAGGGATGATTTGGGATCTTTGAGTACCTCTTTGATGTCGTCTAAGGCTTCCTCTTTGATCCATGTTAAGAGGCTATCTACTCCAGAGTGGATCTCTTGGCTTTTGATTTTTTCTGGAACTGGAGAAGTGGCAGCAGCTTTTTTAATGCCTTGCTTTTCAAGGATATAGTTTGGTATGTGATTATCGGTTTGGAGATGATGTTTCACTTCCAATTCCGCCCCCTTTTTTTGGAGTTTCAATTTGCTTCTAAAGGGGTCTGAAAGTGTATGAGTCTCTGGGTGAATCATATTCACCGCTACATGCACATGATAATTATTGGTATTGTTATGTGCCACAGAGATCCTATGATGATCTTCCAGTCCAAGAGTGCGAATAAACTCACTCTCTATATCGTGCTGCACTTCTCTACTGGGGATTTCTCCCTCTTGAAAACTAAATACAAAATGCAATACTTTATCTCCTTTTGCTGTTTCATTCATTTTTTGTACTTCCTGGACAAAAGCAATATTGGCATCTATATCTTCAAAGGGTAGATTATTGGCTTCAACCCAATCCACCTTTTCACCGCCATTGGCTTTATCCAAGATGTAGTCAGCCAGACCGCCAAAAGATCCTTTACCTGCTTGTTTTTTGTCTATTTGTTTGACTATCATTTTTTTATTTCCATTAGTACCTGTTCTGCTATAGAGATCAGGTGATTTTGTTTTTGTTCCATGCTCTCCAGAATGTAATCGATATCCTCTGGAGTTTTGCTTCCTAAATTTTTTTTTCTGTCTGTTTTGCTTAAATGACTTTTTAGGAGTCCTCCTTGTCTGCCTAATTCATTTTTGGCAGATACCAATAAAGAGAGTAGGTATTGATCTGCTCTGCTTTTGATGGGGTACGAACATCCAAGATTACGGAGGTAGGTACTAAGCGATAGCCCAGTAGCCCTAGCTCTTGTTTGCATAAGTAGATGCTCCTCTCTGTTAGCCCATACGGTAGTACGATAAACTCTCTTATCTTCCTCTGCTTTGCGTGGTCTAGCCATGACAAACTCCGTAATTCACACCACATATCACCGTAGTTTTTACCACATATGCTATATCCCCTTTTAAGGGTGATCTATATCCTCTTTTATGATTATGCGTCATTCTTTTCTCCTGTACCAGGAACACCAGAGACATATTTTGACTTGGCAGAGGCTATGGATCCCTCTACCTTTTCAGAGTCGTTATCTCCAGAGCTTTTTTTCTCCTGCTCTTTGTTAGGAGTGCCAGTTAGCATTGATGCAACAGCCGCACCACTTTTTCGTCCAGCTCCATGGGTAGAGAAACCTGTTAAGCCTTTTAATGCACCGCTAGCCGCTCCTGCTGCTGCTGAGGCTGCAACTGTGGTTGATGCTTTGGATTTTTTGAAATTTCCTGTTTTCTCTGTGCCTTTACCGTTTTGTTCTGATGTGTTACTACCTGCACCAGTAGCAGATTTAACATTTTCCATGGAACTTTTCGTTTCTGCTGCTGCCGCTGCTGCTTTAACGCTTGAAAGTCCTGCCGCTGCTCCACCTGCTGCACCTGCTGCCGCTCCCATTGCTGAACCTTTAAGTACCGAAGCTGCATGATCGCTTGTTTGGGCTCCCATACCGCTAAACCATCCCTCGACAAGTCCATGTACCATTTGGGCTAGTGATCCAATTAGCAGTACCATAATAAGCAAAGCTACAAGAGATCCATAATGCATCATTGCTTTTGGTACATAAGATATAATATTGGCTATAGAAAGCCCTATAATGAGCTTGATTAGCATATACTCTGTACCTGCTCTCAGCATGGCAAATATGGCGTTAACCGCTATATGTCGTGTTGCTGCCATTGCTCCAAATGCAAAGAAGAGTACTGATGCATAAACCGTGATAAGAAACTTTACATATGTAGCAACTAGGCGAAGAGCCAAAAACAAAACACCACCTGCCGCTAGTAATCCAATAAGACCTAATATAATAGAGTCTACAGGATGAAAAATTGATTGATTATCCCCAACGGTTCCAAGGATCAGATAGGCACTATCAGTTAAGTTATCTACCGATATAACGGTGGAAACACCTGCTGCGGCATTGGCACGATCTGCCAACATAGAAAAACTGCTGCCTTTTAAACCGCTTGGAGTCATTTTCCCAACGAGTGTATCAAAAAATTCAGGGTGTGCAAAAAATACATTCCAAATACCCCAAAGAAAAGTTAATCTTATTAGCTGGGCAAAAATACCCGATAATTCTAATGATCCTTCTATTGCTTTGATTGAGAAGATCCATATCAACTCGATTACTGCCAGTGATGCAAATATGAATGTTGCAGCATTTTTAAATACTGGATACCATTTTGATGTATGGATTGAATAGTTTAAAACTACATCTGATCCAATATTATTTCCTGCTGCAAAGATAAAATCAGATAAGAGTATGACACCAAGAAGTATCAAGAATAATTTTTTCATTCTTCTGGCTCCTGCTTTTGGTGTTTACGCTGTTTATATTCCCAGTTTGCCTTGATCTTGATAATGATGAGTATCCCTGCGATGAAAAATGCAATGGCTCCAGTATTGCTAAAGTGATTACCTTGATTCCACACCAGGAATGATAGAGAAGAGACAATCAGAATAGCTGCAAAGAATACTTCAATATAGTTCTTAATCGTTTTTGCTTGATCTTTTGTAGACATTACGCATTCTCCTTATGGCATTGGTCTATCATCATCGTGGTTGATGTAATAGGGTGATTGAGGATCGGTTGTGTCCACATTGAAGTCATAGTCATTCTTTTTGTCACTACACGCTTGCAAACTCAATGTAATAGCTGCTGCTAAAATGATTTGAATAGTTTTTTTCATTGTTCTGTCTCCTTATGGCATTGGTCTATCATCTGCGTTGCTTGGCTCTTCGTAATCAGATAGATACGCTTCTGTTGCTGCTTGTTTTAGTGCTTTTTCTTCATTCTGTTTAGCCATGAACTCCCCTTGCATATTTGCCTGTGTCATGATTGTCTGCTGTAGCTTTTTTAGAGTGTGTGTTTGGTGAAGAGCAATTTCACTAGCCGCTTGGATAGCTGCTTTTTGTCCTGTGGCAGATGATGATAATGTCTGGAGTTGCCTCATGGTACTCTCATCGTTTTCCATATCTGATGCTTGGAGTCCAAGGCTTTTCAATGCACCGTTTACGGTGTCCCTTGTACTTTTGTTTAATTGCTTATATGTATCTCCAAAATTAAGAGATCCATTTTTTGCAGATGCCAGGTATTGATCGTAACCTTTAAACAGTTTACTAAAGTCCTGATCGTATGATGAAGCCGTGAAGTTAAGAGATTGACCAAAATCAAGGGATTGTTTCAATCCCATTACAGATTGGGAGAATTGATCCCATTGCTGCTGTGGTAACTGTCCTATGTTCTGTAGCATTGCTTTATAGCTATCAAATTGATTTTGATATTGCATAATTTGCTGTTCATATTGCTGTAGCTGTGTTGCATATTGTTTAAGCTGCTCTGTGTAAGCATTGGCTCTATCTACTGTTTCCGCACCAAATCTAGCCCACTGTGTGGTTTCTAAACTTCCACCAAATCCACCAACGGATCCTGCATTAAGTGAAGTTGTCATAATTGCCGCTACCAAAATCGTTGAGATTGTAATTTTTTTCATGTTTTTCCTTTATGAGTTTTTATGTAAAAATGAGCATTGAAAATAAATACCCAAAACCTAAAGCCGATACAACGCTAACAGATAGGAGGTACCAATATATGCTTGGTACTTGTGGAGTTGGTTTCTCTTTTTTCATCTCCTCTATGGCAGTTGTTTTATACTCGTCCATTTTGATATAGACATCTTCCACCGCTTTGGAGATCTTGACTTCTGCCAATTCTTTTGCTTTATCCAAATAGCGGACGGTAGTCGTCTCATAATTGGCTGATTGTTTAAGCATCAAAATATCCACTTCCTTTAAGTATCTTTGGGTAACAAACTCTAAAGCAGTAATCACGGCAAAAAGTGGATCCGTTTTACCTATCTGTATATTTTGTTTACGGATTGCATCAAGCAGCTCTTGTTTTTGTTCTTCTGTCATTTAGCTTCCTTTTTGCTAGATTGAGTGGGAATAACAATGTCGAGCATATTCCAGTAGTCCTGCTTGATTTTTTGGAGTCTTGATTTTTCTAAAATGTTGTATTCAGGATCCATATTTACGTCTGCAAATATCTGCTTATTTTTAGTCATTTTCTCCAAGGCACTTTCGAATAAAATATCTCTCTTTGTCATCTTGATAACAGCGAAGATCTTCTCTTTGTTTTTCTGGTAGGCTTCAAGTGTTTCTATGTCATGATCTGCTTTAGTAGTGAAAAATTGATTTTCCCAAACTGCATAAGTAGGGGTATCTCCAAAAGCATTGAGCATACTGTCAAGTTGCAAAAGACAATCCGCCTCTGCCTCTGCACCAATAGCTATTGGGATATGTACAAAATGCTCAAAGTCAGAGAGTAGGTTAAATACATCATTCTTGATAAGGTAACTATAGAGTGGCTGATAGGTGGTTGCACCAACATCTATCACAAGATCTTTACCTTTTGCTCTTTCGTTTTGCATCATAAACATAAGCAAATCATCAAACTTTGCTATATCCACCGTATCAGAGTCAGGCATGATATTGAGGAATACTACATCCAAATTTTTTATATCAGAAAGTGATCTGTTATTTGGATCTGTATCCAATCCTAAAGCATTGCCACTATTTCTTTCTGTTAGAAACTCCAAAAGAGTTGCTGCTACTCTGCTTTTCCCCACACCGCCTTTCCCTTGCATAACCCAATGAACTCTTGGTTTTTCGGTAGTTATTTTTTCTTTTGACATTCATTTTTCCTTTTAGTTATTGATTAATTCATAAGCAGCACTTTGAAAACGCCCCATGCGGATCTGTAGATCCTCAAAAGCCATTTCAAGTGCTGCCACCTCATTGCTTGGTATCTCTTCATCCATAAGCTCTTTAACTCTTTTTAGAAGATTTTCATCTATTGTTGAGTCGTTATCTTCTCCAAGTAGGTTTGATAGAGTATTTTGGTCAACATTTAGCCAATATTCTGCTACCAACAAATTTTCATGGCAGTAGTCCACTAGGAATGCTTGTAGTGTTGTCATGCTGTTTCCTCCAGTTTTAATTGGTACCAGTCATATAAGGATTTTTTTGATTGGCTGTAATCATCTGTACCATCCTCAAAGAATAAATGGATAGTGCTTCCTGCATCTACAATTCGTTTTATAGTTTTATCTCCAAGGGATAGCCCTACAAGTAAGTTGTAGTCAAAGGCATCTATTTTCCCGAGTTCCTCTTCTTTGAGATCTTTTTCGATTTGTTTTTGATACCAGTCGTTGTAAGTCTTAATAGCAATAGGATCCTGCTCATTAATTTGTCTCATCATGTGAGCTCTATAAGCAGGAGATTGTCCTAAACAATATTCCTCTAACCACTGATCTATTGTGTGTGTATGTTTATTAGGTTTATTAATTAGTTTATTAGTAGTATTAGTTAATTGTTCAGCGTATGTTGAACCTGTGTTGGAACCTAGTTCACTTGAGTCATTTTGACTAAACTTTTCAAGCTCTAAGATCTGCTCTTGCATTTTCTTTTTTCGAGCTAAACCACTTTTCTTGCCCATAAGACGATAATGTTCAACTTTGTCAAGATAAGGTTTTAAGGCTTTAATTTGTGCAGGCGAGAAAAATCGCCCTTCTGGATCAATATTAAAAAGATCATATTCATAAATAACTAGTTTAACTTTTTGGATCGATGTTCCAAAATCGTCTGCTAATATATCAATATCGTCTAGTGGATATTTAAAATCTTTTTCTCCTGCCAATACCTCTAATGTCATCCAGTAGATTCCAACAAATTCTATACCTAGTTGTAATCTTCCTTTTTTTATTTTTCTGTCGTTACGTGCATTAAGGCTGTGTGGAAAATGTTTAATTTGTGCCATTATTCAGCCTTTGGTTGAGCTTTTCTGATATTGGCTTCAAGAAACTTTTTCAGATCTTCATATTTGTAATAAACCCTATTACCTATTTTTAAATATTCTAGTTGCCTCTTGGATCTAGCTATATTTTGAGTATTGATTGGTATTGGTGGAATATCCATTATTCCCTTTTCAACTTCTTTTGGTGTTATCCAATTTGACATTTTTTAATCCTTTTATTGCATAATGCAAGTATAAGTTATATTTTCTATCACGAAGTTATTATAATGCAATAGAAATTAAAAGTCAAGATAAAAATTGCATTATGTTAAAAAAATAGATATAATTTTATTTATAAATTGCATATTGCATAAAAAGAGGCTCTTGTGAAGATTTCTAAAAATGATATTTATTCTAAATTATTTGGATTTAATCCATCTACACTTTATAGATGGAGGGAAAATGAAGAAGAACGACCAGTTTTAGGTTTAATAGATAATGTCTTTACACTTTCTGAGCTAAAAGAATGGGTTGAAGATAAGATAATCCCTGCAAGATTTCAAGTTCTTTCAGAACAGAAAGCTATTAATATTTATGCGAGAGATAAGTACTTATCAATTTTTATAAGCCCTTTAGGAAGTCTAGGGGACACAATCAATAAAGATTTTATGGATTTTTATTTCAATGCCCTTATCTTTGCAAAAAACAAGGTTGAAGATCAAGCAATATTTGAACCTTTTGATATTCAAAGATCGAGTTTGCTTTATTCTACAAAGAATAATTTTACGTATACTCCTCCAGAGAATGAGATCATTCCCAAATTTGAAGTAGGTCTTGAAAGGCTAGGGCAGTTTGACTGCTACACCAACCAATTTCTATACTCTAATCTCATGCAAGAGTTTAATCCAATGATACAAATTGATATGGATCACCTAGACTTGGATCAAAAAGTTGAAGCATACTTACATACAATGTTATTTAGACTATATCATGCACATACAGATAAAAACTCTAAAGAAAAAAGAGAATTATTTATAGATATTATAGAGACACTTTATATGTCAGTTCAGAAAGGAAATTCAAAGGATGGGTTAGAATCTGCTCCAATACTGAATTTATCATACGATGATATATCGTTGGATCAATTGTTGAAAAAAGATTTTAAATTGGTCCAAAAAGAGTTTGATAAAATTTTACAGGCTATAGAGGCTGCTTAGGAAGTTTTCCTAACTTTTCATAACTCTTAGGATATAATCCTAACTTATTTTACAACGAGGAAGAAGAATGAAATTAAAATCTATACTATTTGGATTAACCGTTATGGCAATCTCTGCCAATGCAGGTTTTTTCGACCATGATAAAGCCTACTATGATAAACACCCAGAAGAGGCACAATCAAAATTTAAACTTTGTGATAAGGCTGTAGCTGTAGCCCTTGGAAAAGGTGACATGGCACTAGCAGAGAAGTACGATAAAGATGCAGAGTGTAAAGCAGCTAAAAAATCTTACTTTGAGCATCGTCAGGCTGTCCGTAAAGCTAAATACGAAGCAGATCAGAAAGAAAGAGCCGAAAAACAAGCCAAAGCGGATGCCCAGTACAAAATAGACTACAAGGAGCAGCTGGCACTCCAAACAAAAATGCCTTATGCAGAATTTTACAAAATCAAAAACTCATGTGGTTTGGCTATCGGTAGAGTTTCTGCCAAATGTAAAGCATACCAGGAACTAAGACTTAAAAGAAAAGATCAGGCAATGGCGGATCTCATCTCTCAACACCAGGGCGATGATCTTATAGCGTATAGGGAAAAGACTTGTAAAGAGAAAGGCTTCCAAAGTGCAGAGTGTGACTTGGCAATGGGAGCAACTGCCAAAGATGAGCAGGATACTATCAAAAGACTCTCTGGAGATAAAGAGGCTCTTAAAAAAGTCTTTAACGAGTGTTCGGCAAAAGTGGCAGCATACCAGAAAAAAATGAAGTGGAATGATGCCAATGCACTTACTCAAAGCTTCAAATGCCGTACCGCAATGGCAGCAGCTAGAAACTTTGGCGTATTTGGGCTTAGTCAGCCTATGAAATAGGAGAAATTACAATGATTTTAAATTACTACAAACAGTTAAGAGGGTCTGGACTTGCATGGTGGGCGTGTGTAGGTCTGATTATCGCGGCACCTGTACTTTATCTGTATGGGAAACCTACAGAGAGAAAATAGCGTATTGCATATGTGGTATTTTCTTTTGGAATTTTCCACATATCGCCGTACTTTTTACCACATATAACCCTTAAAAGAGGATATAGAGTCAATATCCTCTTTTAGTGTTATTCACTAAATTTCATCTCTCTTAATATTTTTGGTACTCCCTTGATACACCACTTTTTTACTATTGTTTGCAGGATCCAAGATAATAGGTCCAGAAGAGGGCTTTTTAGCCTCTGGAGAAGTTGGGGCTATGGAGAGCTCCTCTTGGGTAGAAAATTGCTCTACGGGCTTATTTCGCATATCCTCTTTTAAGGGTGATTGTCTTTTGGATCCAAACTCTTTATTGAAGTGGTACCTAAATGTATCATAGGGCATTTTCCAGTTAAATTTCTCTTTGAGAACTTTATGCAGCATAGTCATTTTTCGGTACCCTTTTTTGGTGTAATACTCCTCGATCGTATCAAGTGCAGCATAAAACTCTCTTACCGCTTCACCTACTGGGAGACGATCTTCATATTTTCTACTTTTTGCCATACATCTCTCCAAAAGTTTTCTGTAGTATACAATACTTTTCTATAGTTTTCTATTTTAGGTAAAGTAGAGGTTAAAAAGAACTTTTTCGATATAATCGAAAACAATCGAATAAATTAGAAGTTGAATAGAAAGGCAGGATGGGTTTATAGCCTCGTAAAACAAGTTTTACAAGGATCTAAACGTCCTGAAACTTATTCGCACCTGGGGTGACTCAACGATGATATTATAAATTTATAAGGGGATAAATTTGGCAGAAACAAGTAATATAGCAATCATGGCTGAAAAAGTTTCAAAGGAAATATTTTCAGAATTTTTTTGGGAAAATGTAGGACCAATGGATACTAACTGGACATGTGTAAAGCAAGAGAAACATAAAAAAACTACACATCCTAGTGATATTGTTTTTAGATATGAAGATCCTTATGAACAAAAATACATAAATATTAATTTTGATTTAAAAAGCTATGCGAAAGGAAGTATTACGCCTACAAGCGTGCGTACAGCTTTAGAGTCATTGGCAATGGCAAGTGAATGTACACAGCTTAGTGCAGAGTGGCAAAAAAACTACCAGTCCAAGACTATGAATACAGATATTATAAGTGCTTTATTTGTATATAATCATGATAATAGTTTTGATAAAGATTTTGAACAAACACTATATGAAGCGACTAAACGAGAAATCCCATTATCTATGGGTAACAAGATATTTGTTTTCTCTCCAAAACGAATACAGTACTTAATAACTATTGTTAATGATATTAAGGTACTTCGTGGAGATGATATATTACCAAGTAAATCAAACTATACATTCTATTATCCTACACTAGATCGAAAACCTACAAGAAATCCATGGAGATCATCCGCTACTATTGAAATGTTATTTGCAACATGGCAAATCATTCAGTTTAAAACCAATCCTGAAAATGCAGAGAGCAATGATTTTGGGATTATTGTTTTT
The DNA here is from genome assembly GCA_003934925.1 of Epsilonproteobacteria bacterium (ex Lamellibrachia satsuma). Classification (GTDB taxonomy): domain Bacteria; phylum Campylobacterota; class Campylobacteria; order Campylobacterales; family Sulfurovaceae; genus Sulfurovum. The sequence continues at coordinate 26,701 of JQIX01000029.1, read as the reverse complement.
TATAGTAAAAAAGGTGAAAGTCAGGAAGAATTTCAATATCTTATAGATTATTTATTCCATTATCAACTTATTTCACATGCATCTAAAATCATAGTAAGAATTGCAAATGCAGATAAATATGCAACATCAAATTTCAGTAGTGCAGTGGATGAGTACAAAACGCAATTTGATGAAGATGATGGCATTGTCAAAAAACTCAATAGTATTAAATGTGAGTCAATAACAAATATCGTTAAAGATTTTAGCGAAATTGAGATAGGGATGGAATAAATGAAAGCACAAACTGAATCTAGAATATACTTCACAGAAAAAGATATATATGATGCCTTAATGTCTTCAAAAAGGACTATGACGATGTCATTATTATTAGAATTGGCTCGTGATAAAGGCATTTTGCTTTCTTCAGATGATTCAAGAGAAGATATTATCAAGTATTTATCCTCATTGGTTTATGATTATTATGATTTAAATGTTTTAATTGAGCATATAACACCTGCACATAAAAAAGAGAAGTCAAAGGTTACAAAAATTAACACAGAAATTGATGATAATCAATTAAAAACTATTACTAAAAATATAGATGATGGTAATACGACAATACAAGTAACAACAAAACCAGATAATCCTAATAAAACTGTTCTTGAAATAGAGTATGATGAGATAGATTTTTCTAAGACTAGATTACGCCAAAAAATTAGGAAAAAAAGTACCATAGAAATTACAAAAGACAAAGGAGAAAGCACTATTAGCAAGCCATCGAATGATAAGGTAGATCAAATCATGGAAAGCATTTTAAGTGGCATAGAGCAAACAACGTCTGAAGAAATAAATGAAGATAAAATAGACCTACATGGTTGGAATCATAGCCAAAAAATTGAGTATTTTACTACGCTCATAGATAGTATTGATGAATGTAAAATGTTCGATGTCATTAAGGTTAGTGTTAATCATGAAGATAACCCAGAAGTAGAAGAGGAAGTTTTGAATATGATTACAAATGCATCTTTTAAAGGTAAAGGATTGTTATCTACTCCTGAATACCAAAAACTTAAAGATGATGGTTATTTCATTACTTCCATTATCTGGAAATCAGAAGAATTGAAAAAAAATGGAAATCATATTGAATTTGAAGCGGGCTTATCTTCAGGATCCAACTCTGAAGAAGTTATCTTTGCCGTTAAAGGTGCATATCGCTTTGTGGAAAAAGATAAATATACAACAACTAGGAGACCTCTAACCCCTGAAGAATCTGAAAAGTATACTAAAGTTTTAGAAACATCAGCATTTAAGGTTTTCAATGACATAAAATCACAAGAGGAGTAGGTTTATGTATAGAATTAGATGGTTTGATGTTACTTGGAATTCAAAATACAATACTGTTGTTGATGCCATAATTTCAGATGTCTATACAGAAGAAAAATACTATGGATTTACTGCACACAAACGAAGAGATGATATTTTGGAGGGATCCTATATATCAAAGAAAGAAATAGAAGAAACTATTGAAAACCCTCTAACGAATGAGGCTACCATATATCAAAGAATTATTTATGAAAAAACATTATTTAATCTTGAAAATAATCAACTAGGGATAGAGTTGATTAATCCCCCCAGAGGTGTTCAAAATATTTTAAATAGCTTTGCATCGATGTCAAAATTTAATATTGCCATTAAACCATTGAGTTTAGATTTATCGAAACTCATTCAATTATTAAGACCTAGATTTAATAATTTTTCAATACATGGTATTGAATGTAAAGATATACATATTTCAGAACATACAGACGTTAAGTTGACAGCAAAAAATAGCCAGTCTGATGTATCAGAAGATATAGATATTTTCTTAGATAAAAAGAAATATACAATTAATAAAATCAAGTGTAGCTTTGAGCTAGACAATATTAAATCAGTTTTTGAACTTTCACATAATGGAAGCCTAAAAACCAACAAGAATAACTTAAAACTTTTATTGCCAATTATAAAAGGCTCTATAAAAAAAACAATACAATCATAAGAGACATTTAACAAGCTATCCGTTTAAAATCTTTGCGATGCAAAGGATCTTTATGCCTTTTACTTAGTCTTTGTACGGACCCATAAACTTGTCACCATTAAAATGGATCATGTGATCTGGATCAACAGAGAGCCATACTTCTGTTTCCCATGCTATATCAACAGCATATTTTCTAAAAGTAGCTCTATCTGGAAATGCTGTAACATAGATCTTATATGCAGGACAATCCTGGAACATAATTTCAAGGTCATTAATGCGTTTTTGATCTATTGGTCCATGTGTGGTGACCGCTTCCACCAGATAAAGCCAATTTTTTTCAGCATCATAAAGCACTACATCTGGTAATTGCAACTTATCATCTTCTGATATAGGAATGCCGATAGATTCTAAGGTTTCGGTATCTACATAGATATATTTATCTGCTGTATCTCCAATATAGAGTAGTTTTGCACCATGGGCAAATCGAGGAGCAAACTCATTGATGATATCTACTTGTAGTTGGTTATGAGATCCAGAGGAAAGTATGAATTCTTTTCCATCAATAATCAAAGGGATCTTATGCAGATCTCTTCTTTTGGCGTACTGTTCCGATAGGGTTACAAAATTGTTTTTGAATTCTTCTAATGCAGTCTTATAGTCTGGAGTAGCATAGCTTTGAATAACTGCTAAGGCTTCATTGGATATGGAGTAGTTTGTTTTTCCACTGTTAGTAGGTCTACTAGGATCATCAATATTTCTTAGGGCAATATGGGCTTGCTCAAATACTTTAACAACTCTTTTGCGAAGTGTCTCTCTGGAATTTTCTGCATAAGTTTTATCGAAAGTGTCTTGAATATAGCCAAAAATATCATGTAGCCGCATAAGCTTTTCATTGGTTGCCTCATCCCAGGAGGAAGTATCTGCCATATCTAAAAGAGCCAAAAAAGCATATCGCATTAAATCGCTATTGTATTGATCTGGTACTCCCAGATCAGCTAAGAGTTGTTTGGCTTCATTTAGTTTTGACACTTCTATCCTTTGTATAGTTCTGGTGGTACAGGCAGGTTAAGTATATCTGCTGCATTTACCTGGGTATTTCCGTTTAGTATTCTAAAGTATTTATCTACTTCTGCAGAGATCAAAAAGGATCCAAGCTTTTTCATCTCTTGACTAGTGAGTTCTCTATCGTTTCTATAGAGATAGTTTAAATGATTTTCCAAGCCAACATAGCTACTTGATAAATCTTTTTTGTAAAGGTACCCTATATTGATCCTGCGATGCTGTTCTTTGGAGCTAAAACGCTTGATAAGCAGGTAGTTTTGTGTAGGGATAAGTAATGCCTTGGATCTATCAGAAAACTCTATGTATTGCTCTTTTTTGTGATCCAAAGGGAAGAGAAGATCATCATTTTTAAAATTATGCATCCAAAGCAGCGGACAGTACTCTTTTTCTTTATCAAAAAGACTTTGGGGAGTGGTAGAGAGCAGCTCTTTATTTCTAAAGGTGACTACTTTCCCTGTAGAGATTTTATATCCAAGATCTTGTAATGTACTAGGTGCAGTATGAAAGAGATCTAATATTTCTAAATCATCTGCAGATGAGGGTATGCAGATAATATTGCGGTATTTTTCAACAACAAGATCTTTGGTAGTGGAGAGTTCCTCTATATAGCTAAAGGTGCTATCTTCACTAGATGTAATGGTAATATTCGGATTGTCTTGTTTTGAAAACTTTGTGATGATAGTTTCCTGGAGGATACTTTCATTTTTAAAGTGTTCTCTTCTGGTGTTGAAGATGTGTATATGATCTAATGATACTGCATCAAGGAGATACTCTCTAAATCGTTTGAAATAAGCTCCAGAGGTAAAGCTCCGAGGTGTAATAAATACCATTTCCCCAGTCTCTTTAAGTAGATCAGCACTCTTAGCCATAAAAAGCATATAAATATTTGGCTGCCCATGTACGAGGTGTATCATTGCCTTTGCTTCGGGTGACTCTTTTTTTAATTTGAAGTAAGGAGGATTGGAGATAATGAGATCAAACTTACTTTCGATTGGATCCAATATAAAGTTTTTCTCTATTACTCTGTAATTCAGGGTAATATGGGGATGCTCCTTTTTGTAGGATAATAGATTTTGATGAAGATCTTGTAAAACACCAGGATCAATCTCATAGAGTGTAAGATCAAATTTAGTATAACTTTTTTGGATGAGTATATTTAGCAGAGAAATTGATAGGATCCCATGACCTGCACCACAATCAAGAATCTCTATGGTCTTAGCCTTTGGCATATTGAATGAGAAAAGATTAGCCATATAATCAGCTATGTGGTAATCAGTAAAAAACTGTCCTAGCTCTTTTTTTTGATCGGGAGAAGTGGTTTTTGCATATACAGATGCTTTGTACTCAATCGTCTTTAGTAGATTGGTATGTGTTTGATCTGTAAGGCTGATTGTCATAACTGGGTTTCCTCTTTGTGATGGTTAATTATATCTAAATAGGACTTGGCTTTTTTCAAAACTTCATTTTTATTGGCAGCAGTTGTTATTTTTTCGTCTCCACAATAGAGATCAAAACTACCAACAAGTTCTTTGGCTTCAAAACAAATTCCTTCAATGTGAAAATATATATAATCTTTTCGTTCTTCTATGATTGATATTGGGTCTAGGTCAACTTTTTCTGGGTTTACTGGGGAATGTGTATGAGTATATTCTATTGGCTCAACATAGAAAATATCATGTTCCATGTTGGCATAATTGAGAGCTTTAATATTAGTAGAAACACCAAAATAACTGTCAAGTTCAGTATGGGTATGCTCTTGTATATTTTCTAAAGTTACTTTTACAGGAGAAGAGCATAGTTCAATAAGTTTGAAATAGTCTACTCTATTTAGTTTGGTAATAAAGTAAAGTTGAAAAATACTGTCTGCTATTTTTATATGGAGTTTTTTGGGTTTGGATTGGATATAAAGTTGATCAGAGTTCTTACTAAGAAGATCAATCCATTCCTTGTAGTTTAGATCTGGCTCTAGACCCACCATAATGTCTGCCATCTCCAAATGTTCAGTAATTGAAAAATTTGTTTTAGATAAAAGATTATTTAATTGATTCATTTCTTTCCAAAGCTTCTTAGCCAATTATATGCTATTAATGGAGAATACAAAAGTTTACCTTGCCACGAAAGTGGACCAGGTGAGGCGAACACTGTTATACCACCTGCACCTAATTGATTATGGAGGTCATTCATATATTGTTCTTCTTCTAAATGCTGATTAATAACATCTGCTATAGCATCATCATTAAAGGCTCCAAGAGCTATAGCTTCTTTTTGAGAGTACTCTTTATCGTATTGCACTTCTTCATATTCTCTTTTTGCATATTCATATGCTTCGTCATTTAGTTTTTGAAATTCTTTATTGGATAACATGGTGACTCCTTTTAAAATCTACCAAATTATATCCTAACTGTTCCTAACACTTAAGAAAGTATGTCAAATTGCAATATATTTATGTACTAAAGTGTACCCCAAGACGTACCCCATTGCTTTAATGGATATATTATTTTTGCTATTTTTGTTGATTGTTTTCGGTGAGAACGTTGTTTGTGGGTGGTGGGTCCTCGGGGACTCGAACCCCGGACCACTCGGTTATGAGCCGAGTGCTCTAACCAGCTGAGCTAAAGACCCGTTTAGGGTACTGACGTACCTTTTGTTTGCATGGTTATTTTTTCGTCGGAAGTATAACGATTGTAGTCTTTAAAAGCAATTAAATTTTCCAAAATTCCAAAAATTACAGCAAAAATAATGAATGAAGTCCCTCCATGGCTGAACATGGGCAGGGGAAGTCCTACTACCGGGGCAAGCCCGATGATCATGAGGACATTTACACCCATGTAAACGAATAGGAGAAATGCAAGTCCCGAAGCAAATGTTTTGATGAGGTAATCAGTTGCATATTTGGCAGAAATATAGAGCAGGTTGAAGATAAGCAGGATATAGAGCCCAATAACTGTAAGCATGCCTTTAAAGCCAAATCGTTCACCCAGGTAGGCAAATATAAAGTCTGTGGATGAAACGGGGAGGAACTTGAGCTGTGTCTGTGTAGATTCTTCTTTGCTTTTGCCTTCAAGACCTCCGGAGCCTATAGCGATCAGTGCCTGCCGTACCTGATAGCTTGGTTTGTTCAATGCATCCTGAATACGTGTTTTCTGGTAGGGCTTGAGTCCATACTCATAGACCAGTGGTGCACCTGCACCGGCGAGTATGGCAAGTGTTAGCCAGATCTTCCAGTTTATACCCACGATAAAAAGAATACCATACCCTGCGATAAGAAGTACAAGTGCTGTACCAAGATCCGGTTCTTTGGCAATAATAATGAAAGGAATGACAATGACAAGGGAGAGTTTGATGAAGTCCAAGAGGCCATACCCCTTTGGGGAAGGGGGCTTTCTGCTGATCAGGTAAGCAAGCATCATGATAACAGCTACTTTGATAAACTCGGAAGGCTGTATGGTGATACCGATACCGGGTAGTTCTATCCACCTTTTTGCCCCAAGAATACTTTTTCCGATAAACTCGACTGCTATAAGCAACCCAAGATTGGCCATGTAAAAAAGAGGTACGAACCACCAGATGATCCGTCTCCATGGGATAAAGACCGAAATAGAAAAAACAATGGCTGCAATAAAATAGTAGATCATCTGTTTATTATACAGATGTATGTTGATCTCATAAACAAGATAGGAGGAGATAACAAAAAGTGGGATAAGCTGGATGATCAGAAGGTAAGAAAAATTTTTAAAGATACGTTTGTCAAGATTGAACCAGGACTCCATCTACCACCCTTCTTATTTTTAGGGTATTATATCGAAAAGAATTATAAAGCAAAGGGAAACAATGGTTGATCTCTATCGATTTAAACAGTTTGATGATCACGCCGAATGCATACATGCCGTGACGACCAAAATAGCACAAGAGCCGTTTTCATTTAGTCTGGCACTACATACGGGAGAAGACCGGGCGAGCATTATAGCTAACCGTAAAAAAGTCTCCTCTTTGCTCGATATAAATGATACTTTGCACTTTGTTGTTGCAAACCAGACACACAGTGACCATATAAAGGTCATTACAAAAGAAGAGACAAAAGGGTGGGAAGATCCTGAAGATGCAGTTGCTGACTGTGATGCACTCATAACCGATAGAAAAGGTGTGGTTCTGACCGTTCTGACAGCAGACTGTGTTCCTGTACTTTTGTATGATAAAAAGAAAAAAATAGTTGCAGCGGTCCATGCCGGCTGGAAAGGTACAAAAGAGAAGATCGTGGTTAAAACAGTAAAGAAAATGATAGATGTTTTTAAGAGTGAACCTTCAGATATCATCGCCGGGATCGCTCCTTCCATAGGACAATGCTGTTATGAAGTAGGAGAAGATGTGGCGAAATACTTTTTTGACATGCCTAAAGCTTTTCACCAAAATAAAGAAAAATATATGCTTGATCTGCCTTATATCAATCAACAGCAACTACTGGAAGCTGGAGTAAAAGAGGAACATATCGAAATGAGCGGTATCTGCACGGCTTGTGAATCAGAACGATTTTTCTCTTACAGAAAAGAGCAGGGGTGCAGCGGGCGTTTTATGAGCCTTATAGGATTGAACCCGGATTATGCATTAGAGATTACAGAACGCTACGCAAACCATTGTACCGTGGCCACTTACGGAGAAACCATCGATGCACCTACGGGTGCACCTTAAGTTTTCCGGAAATACCCACAGCACAAGCGTTTGGCAGATTTCAAGTAATTCTAATGCATAATCCGGGTTAAAAAATGATGAATTTTGAATATATGGGTACCCTACGGATTATTTGAAGACATCCGCCGTGGTGTCGCAGTGTAGTGTGAGTTCGTAGACCCACTGCTGTAGGGCGAACATATCTTCATAGATCTTGAAATTTCTGTCTATGATCGACTCTGAATGAAATATTTCATCCGGCGGGAAGGTTGTATAGGCATAGATGGCTCCCTGAAGGTAGAGGTAGCTGTGGGTATCTTCTGCATTGCATCCTCTTGGCATTCGTTTGTATTTGGGTTCCGGAATCTTGTAGCCTTTTGCTTTTAGATCTTTAAGAATACTGTGAAGTTCTGTTCGCCTCTCTTCATTTTGTATATACTCCCGGTAGGTTTTTAAAAGTGTAGGCTTGAAGTTGCGTATACCTGTAGCTACGAAGACTTCCTGAGGATCGTAGTGCATATAGAAAGAGCTGCTATGCATACGGTGACCGCCTCCCTGCCACAGGATGATCCCGATGCGTGTCTTGATGGGGTCAGCCAGATGAAAGCGTGCATCGCGGTAGATACGGAAGAGGGATTTGTTTGTATTGGGGATGGCGTTGATGGTGGGGACAAGTATTTGCAGATGCTCTCCCATCTCTTCCACGTATGCCTTGTTGGGTGTTACGATATAACGTTCATACTCATCTCTGTTGGCATCAAGCCATTCTTTTGAATTATTGATGATGATCTTGCTTAAAAAATCCAATCCCTCTTTTGGGAAACCGGTAAAGTGCATTGTTCCATCCTGCTCTCTATTTGTTGTAGCAGTATTGTAGCAGAATGATATTTATGCTTCTTCCTCATCCTCTTCAATCAGAGTTCTCATCATCTCTTTTTTATCTGTTTTTATCTCTTCTCCATCATGATAGAAGAGGGCAATGTCAAGTATTGAATCTTCTTCGATGGATTTTACCGCTACATTGTCAGGGCTGATGGTATGTCTGCCTAAAAGCTCTTCAGTTTCCCAGTCTATCAGTATAGCTGTTGCATAGATGAGTTCGGAACATACGATCTTGTCACTGGTTTCAATATCAAAATTGAAATCATATTCTTTTCCTAGTTGGCGAAGGGTGAGTATGATACGGTCTGCCCTGTCTTCTGAAGATTCCGTATGATCTCGAAGGATAGCAAGATCATCTATATTCATAAAATGTTCAATCGTATTGAGCTGAACACCGTCTCTAAGCGCTTCATCGATCAGTTTGCCATCAAGTATGTCCTGATGAAAAGGTACGACAACCGGATGATCCCAAATACCCAGATCTTTTAGCTCGTCGGCTGTTCCGATATAGACAGCAGCATGTCCCCAATGTCCGGGGATGAGTTTGTCTGTCAGTCTGAAAGGTGTTTTTTCAAGTAAAATGTCACCTGCTTTGATGACAGAACGTACATTCTGCAGGACAGCTTCATCTTCATAGAGTTTCCCTTTTCTCGTTTCGACCAGACCTGCACTGTTCCCAAACGTTTTGCTGAGTTCATTGGTCATGTCTGAAAGAGAACCGTCTCCTTCATCTGCTACGGAATGGGTAAGGTCTTCAACATTGCTTTGGGCATAGACAAGATCATCATCAAAACCTTTCCGGTAGGATGGACTCTGTTCGATCATTGTTTTGAGGTACGCAAAGGAATCTTCTTTTGTCTCTTCAAAAGCAGTGATATGTTCCTGATAGAAAGAGATCATATCTTTTATATCTTCTCTGTCGAAATAGTCATTGTATGTATCTGTCATGTCACTAAGTGTATTTTCTTCAATTCCATAGGCACTATCTTCACTATTGAAAACGTTTCTTAGTTTGGAATCATTTTCATAATATGCATAGACAAGCAGATAATCATCATAGCGTAGAAGCATTGCAGACAGACTTATCATCAAACGTTCCAAACGTTCTTTGGAACTGTAGTTGTCAGCTTCTTCTGTAAGGTATTGGTATCTGTCGATCATATCATTGATAGGCTCTTTGACACTGAGATAGTCCAGGATCGCATGATGTATTCTGTCAAGATCGGCACCGCTAAGTTGTTCTTTCCCTACCAGATCTTCAAAGAGATGCAATGCTTTTACTCTTATAGTGAGGGATTTTTCCACAAGAGTCTGATAGGTTTCGATCTCCTGATCCAGAGCTGCCTGAGATCGGGTCGTGTTTGTTTCTGTCGAAGAGGAGACAGGAAGGGGATTTGTCAAAAAATCTGCATGCAAAAATACAGATAAAGAGAGTAGAAAAATAATCTTTTTATACATAGAAATATCCTCTTTTTCTGAGATTATAATATGACTCTATTACCTATGAATTACCCCTGAGAACCTAGCCCACTTCTCTTGTTTCATCTGCTCCCAGTTCCATAACCTTCCACGGTAATCCCTGTTTGTTCAGCTCATCCATGAACGGATCGGGGTCGAACTGCTCCATGTTGAAGACCCCTTTGCCCTGCCAGGTTCCTTCAAGCATCAGTTTGGCACCTATCATTGCAGGAACACCGGTCGTGTAGCTTACTGCTTGGCTCATAACCTCTTCATAGCACTTTTCATGGTCACTTACCTGGTAGATGTAAACAGTACGTGCTTTACCGTCTTTGATACCTTTGGCAAAAATACCGATATTTGTTTTGCCTTTGGTACGCGGCCCCAAACTTGCAGGATCGGGAAGCAGTGTAGAGAGGAACTCTATGGGAATGATCTTCATCCCTTTGTGTTCTACAGGCTCGATGCCAAGCATGCCTACATTTTCAAGGCATTTCATATGGGTAAGATAACTCTCTGAGAAGGTCATGAAAAATCTGATACGCTTCAATCCTTTTATATGCTTGACAAGGCTCTCCATCTCCTCGTGGTAGAGGAGGTAGCTGTCTTTCGCCCCTATTTCCGGGTAGTCCCATACCTGTTTGATTTCCATGGGTTCGGTCTCTATCCACTTTCCTTGTCCATTGTTGTCTTTTTGCCAATATCTTCCTTTTGCTGAAACTTCACGAAGGTTGATCTCCGGATTGAAATTGGTAGCAAAGGGATAGCCATGGTCTCCGGCGTTACAGTCGAGGATGTCTATGGTGTGGATCTCATCAAAGTAGTGTTTTTGCGCATAGGCACAGAAAACATTGGTCACGCCCGGGTCAAAACCGCTTCCAAGCAATCCCATAATATTCGTTTTTCTGAACTCCTCATCTCTTGCCCACTGCTCTTTGTACTCAAACTTGGCTGTATCAGGATGTTCATAATTGGCGGTATCGAGGTAATCCACCTGCATTTCCTGGCAGGCATCCATGATGCTAAGGTCCTGGTACGGAAGGGCAACATTGATAACGATATTTGCACCTGTATGGGTAATAAGCTCTATAAGCTCAGGTACGGAATCAGCATCTACCTGTGCCGTTTTGATCTCTACGCCGGTTTTTGCTTTGACATTGGCTGCAATGGCATCACATTTGCTGAGTGTACGGCTTGCCAAAGTGATCTCTCCAAAGGTATTTGCATTCATGGCACACTTGAAAGCAACCACATTTCCGACACCGCCTGCGCCGATGATAAGGGTTTTTTTAGACATCATATTTGACTCCTGAAAAAAGATTGAATTATTTTATCACAAATAATAGTGATTTATGACATAGCTCAAGACAAAAAGTATGGGTATGAAAAGGAGTGTACTCAAGAGGATCAACGAAGTCACATCCTTGGGCTTACAGTTATAGAGGGAAGCCAGATTGATGTTGGCAATGGCAAGCGGGGTGATCATCTCCATGAGTATAACACCCTGTATGAACAGAGGAAGGGAAGTAAAACTGAGTATTACAGCTGTGGCAAGCGGTACTATGATGAACTTTTGTGTAATGGTCCCTATAAAGATTTTTGGATGAAGCTCTCTGATCCGAATACCTTGCAGGAAAGTACCCAGTAGAAAAAGTTGCAGAACAATACCTGCATAGGCTCCCATTTTTAAGAATTCTTCTATTTGAGGATTTAGAGGGATGTCGTAAATATTGATGAATATAGCAACTACAGAAGCAGGGATGATAGGGATCTTGATGATGTTGAAAAGAGAATTTCTGATACTGAAGGAGCCGCGTGAGTAGATGTAGACTCCGATGATGTACACTACAAAGACATTGGCGATATTGATGAGTGTTGTGTAGATCACGGATGCTTCCCCAAACAGGGCAATACCAAGAGGAATACCGATATTACCAGTGTTCCCTACAAAGCCGGCAATGGAGAAGATCGCGCGGTTCTTTGGATCATCAAAAAGTATTTTGCTCATGAGAATGCTAGGAATAAGCAGGATAAATATGATACTTAGATAGAGGAGGGGTACATAGATGTGTTCCGCATGCAGTTTTGCCGTACTGAAGCCCCAGACGGTCACAAAGGGCTGTAGAAAGTAAACAGACATCAGTGTCAGTGTCCTGGTACTCATATCTTCATTAAAAATGCGTTTGGATAGATAACCAAGTATGATAAAGACATACACAAAGATAATGGATAGAAGGGTACTTATCATAAATGAAATTATAGCATATCATTGCAGGGACAATCCCTTGTGGTTGCCTATTAATAATGTTTTGGTATGATTCTTTACTTAAAACTTAGGATATATTTATGGATTTTTCTTCACTGGAAACCTGGGGTTATCTGGCAGTAGCTTTTTTTTCTTTCGGCGGTTCGTTCTTTATCGTAGCGGCTGCGGGTGTTTTTTCTTTTATGGGGCATATGGACCTGACCACAGCTTTAGTTGTGGCAGCTGTAGCGAACTTTATGGGGGATAATTTTCTTTTTTACCTGGGGAAATATCAGAAAAAGGAGATACAGCCTTATTTTGCCAAACATAAACGGAAATTGGCTCTGGCAACGCTTATCATGCGTAAGTACGGGGTATTGGCAATTTTCATACAGAAATTCATTTATGGGGTAAAGACGATCGTGCCTCTTTCTATGGCTTTGGCAAAGTATGATTTTAAAAAGTTTGTTTTTTTCAATATCTTTGCTTCTATTATATTTGTAACGGTCATTGGCCTGACAGCATACTATGCAAGTGAGTATATCATTGCATTCTTTACTGTGATCAAAGAGCGTCCGTGGATCGCACCGGTAGTATTGCTGACTATAGTTGGTCTGGTCTGGTTTGGTTTGGAGAAGATGACGAAGAAAAAGAAGTAGAAAACACTTCTTTTTCTTTATCTGTTGAGCCAATATATGAGGCTTGGGATATTCTCGATACCTAAAAAAAGATAATCACTGTTACCCTCTTGAGCATAACGTTTCATGTAGGTTAATCGGAGGATCTCAAGCAGATCAATATAGGCATTGAAACCGTAAAGATCCTTAACCCGATAGAATCGTCCCTGTGTATTGCCGAATAAGGTCAATCCGCCCCCAAATGTTATGAACTCATTATAATCATAGAATGTATTGATATCCAGATGTAAAAAATCATTTTCCCGCTTTTCATGGACGAAAGAAAGTTTAGCTTCCAATCCATCGGACAGTCCAAGGTTACTGTACCAGAAGGCACTGTAGCCAAGGCTGATACCGGTACTTAAGGTATTGTCAAATGCCACTTCACTGGGTAAGAATCTTAATGCTATATAGAGAGGATCTTCCTTTTCCTCTTCAGGCGCATTCAGAGGAAGAAAATGGAACCCCTGTTTTTCTTTGACCAGGCTAGTGCCGCTCCATGCTGCGATATTCGTTGCATTAGAAATGATACGTGCAGTTCCGGCATTACTGTCATCTTCATTGCGTTCTGTTAATATTCTTGCCCGTTCGTTCTCCAGGGTTGCAATGCGTGTAATTATCTGCCTCATAGGACGTTTATACCAATGCTTGATGTCTTTTTTTGCATAGTGCAAAAAACTATCCTCTGAGGGAGAAAGCTGTTTCAGATCAAGTTTTTTAAGAAAATTCTCGAACTCTTTTAATGTATATCTCTTTTTATCACTCTTTTGCAGGTTAAATGCCTTATAGATAGCGAGAAACATACTGGGTTTTGAGGGTATTTTGTGATAGTACTCTGTTTGTAGAAAAAGATCATAAGCATCTTTTGCCTGAGGATTTTCATCTATTCCCAATATCTGTTTGAGATGATCCATTAAAGCAACCTGTGAGGTATATTCTGCTGCGTAGCCTTTGCTTTTCAGTGTCTTTGCAAGATGGTATATGGCATCATAGACACCGACATGATAGTCATAGATACGGAAATTCTTATCGAGAAAAGCACCAAAATGACCTAAAAATTCGCCGGTGATAGGATGATGCCGGGAAGAGAGTATGAGTGAGTAAGAAGGATCATTCTTGAAATAGCGGTTGATCGCCTCGTAAAGTTTCATGGATTGAAAAATATCAAGACTGCTGAGCAGAGGCAGGCCGTTGGAATGAAAAAAGCCAAGGGGCATCTCCTCTGTTTCCTCTTCTGTGCTTGTATATTCTTCACCTCTGACATTGTTAGGATCGATAAAGAGGAATTTCTTGGCTCTTTTGTCCAGTTCTATGGCCAATTGGAGTGGCAGATTTGCATAAGCGCCGCCGTCAATGAAATAGCTTGAATACTTTTTTTTGTTATAGATATAATTCAGTTTTACCTGCTCGAAAGCACCTGGGAATGCAGAAGAAGCAAAGAGAACAGGTACTATTTTGTTGATATCTTTTTCAATACCTGGGATCGAAAGATAAAAATCACTGCTTTTGGGCATTTGTTTGTTGAGGATCTGTAGCTTGCCTTCTTTTTCTTTCAAGGTAAAAGGAGCAGAAAAATGTTGATTCTTGATCTCTATTCCCTGAAAGGTTTCGATCATCGGTTTGGCTTTGGTAAGGGAAAAACCCAATGGAACTTTACATTCTTTGCGGTAAATAGGTTCTTGAAGGTGTGCTATGATCGCATCAGCCTTTTTTTTGAGTATTTTACGGGTGAACAGGGTACTCTTGTTCTCATTATCTTTACCTTTGATCATAAGGTCATCAAGTCCAAGACCAACCCAGGTATTATAAAAAAGATTATCATCGATCGTATTATTGTGTTCTTGCTCAGAAGGTTTCTGACACCAGTACATTGCAGAGAGCAGGGCATTGATGGATCCTGCTGAAGCACCTGCCACAGAACGCAGTTTGGGTCTGATCTGCTTATCTGTATTGTGCATATGGCTGAGCATTTTGATCATTGCCCAGTTATATCCTGCTTCATAAGCACCTAGACTTATCCCTCCGCTGATGACCATAGAAAAATCGACCTCTTTTGCTTTTGCATAAAGGGGGATATCGAACAATAAAAGAAGTAGAGAGACTTTAAAAAAAGATTTCATGAGTGAACCTTTCGCATAGACAGAGGAGAAACATGAAGGCTGCATCTGCCCTCATGTATAAATGCTAACTTCGTTTACCTTGAACAAACTTTTCTATACGTCTGATACCTTCACGGATCGTTGTCATGTCGGTAGCAAATGAAAATCTGAAGTAGCCTTCTGATCCAAAGCCTATGCCCGGTACAACTGCCACACCGGTCTCTTGCAGAAGTTCCTTGCAGAATGCGATAGAGTCATTACTGATCTCTTTGATATTCACGAAGAGATAGAAGGCTCCGTGCGGCTTTATTACGCTGATACCCTCGATCTTATTCATCAGTTCCACAGCCTCTTTTGCCCGCCCTTCAAACGCTTTTCTCATCATCTCTATCTCATCATCGACTTCACCGTTCAGTGCGGGGATCGCTGCTTTTTGGGTAATGGAGTTGATATTGGAAGTACTTTGGCTTTGTAATTTGTTCATCACTGAGATCAGCTCTTTGTTCGGTGAAGCAAGATAACCAAAACGCCATCCTGTCATGGCAACGGATTTGCTCAGGCCATTGATCGTTACGGTTCTTTGGAACATATCTTCTGAAATACTTGCCGTAGCCACGAAATCCACACCATAAACGAGTTTTTCATACATTTCATCACTGGCAATAAGAATGTCCGTACCCTTGAGTACTTCTCCCAGTGCTTCAAGTTCCTCTTTACTATAGATAGAACCGGTAGGGTTGGAAGGGGTGGTGAGTACAAGCATTTTTGTTTTTGGAGTGATCGCTGCTTTGAGCTGTTCAGGAGTGATCTTAAAACCGCTGGTATCATGTGTTTCAATGATCACAGGAATACCGAAAGCATACTTGACAAGTTCAGGATAGGTTACCCAGTATGGAGCGGGGATGATGACTTCATCTCCTCTATCAATGACAGCTTGAAAAAGGTTGAATAGAGAGTGTTTTGCCCCATTGCTTACTATGATGTCAGATGCTTCATAGTCAAGTCCATTGTCTCTTTTGAGCTTTCCGGCGATCGCTTCACGAACTTCTATTATGCCAGGTACAGCCGTGTATTTGGTAAATCCTTCATTGATCGCTTTGATCGCTTCATCTTTGATACGTCTTGGTGTACCGAAATCCGGTTCACCTGCTGAGAAACTGAGAATGTCTTTACCTGACTTCTTGAGATCCTGAGCAAGCATAGTGATAGCAATCGTGAGTGATGGTGATAGTGTCTGAATACGTTCTGATAACATAAAAAACCCTTAGAAAAAATTTAAATATTATATCCAAAAGTGGTTTAGAAATGTGCTATTGAGGTAATATTGTCAATCCATACTGTGAATAAAGTTATTATAAAGCTCTTCAAGTTTATTGTCTTTTTCTTTGATACCGTCCTGTTTTCCTTTAGGCAGTGCATCTTCAAGAAGTTCAATACGTTTAAGAAGGTACTCAAAGATCTCTTTGTTGACATCAGGTATCTTGTTGTGACTGAGTGGTGTTTTGTCAAAACCTCTTTTGAGTACACGTGCCGGGATACCGATGGCGGTAGAATCAGCAGGTACATCTTTAACCACTACGGAGTTTGCGCCAACTTTTGAGTTCGCACCTATGGTGATGTTCCCAAGTACTTTGGCTCCGGCACCGATAACAACATTATTTCCAAGGGTCGGGTGTCTTTTGCCTTTACTTGTACTCACCCCGCCCAATGTTACCTGTTGATAAACGATCACATCATCACCGAGAACAGCAGTTTCACCGATAACCACACCTACACCATGATCTATAAATACCCTGCGTCCTATAGTTGCGGCGGGGTGAATGTCTATAGTGGTTAAAAAGAGGCCAAGCGCTGAGATGAAGCGGGGAATGAATCTCAATCCTTTACTGTAGAACCAATGTGCGAAACGATAAAAAAAGAGTGCCCATAATCCGGGATAGTTAAAAAAAAGTTCAAAAGTTGAATGTAAAGCAGGATCATTTCGCTTAACATTTTCAAAATCTTCTTTAATAAGACTAAATATATTCACTTTTATTATCCTTTTTTGTTTTCATTTTGGGCTTGAATGGTTTTAAGATAGCTATTTTCGCTTAAAAAAAGGTAAAGTTTGCCTAAAAGTTCATTTTTTTCTTCTTTGCTTATGTGTGCAGAATCTTCTATTTTATATTTGAGTGATCTGTCTATGAGATTTGTATCATAATCCAGATCATCCAGAATATCCATAAGATTTTGTGCTTCTATCAATTTGTCGATGACATAGTTGCCTTTTTCATCAAACTTTATAACCGCTTCCGTTGGGTGTGTAAAAAGGTTGTGTTTCATCCCCAGAACTTCCTGATAGGCACCGGTAAGGAAAAAGGCTATAAAATATTCCTCTTTACTTACATCAATATCATGCAGATAGAGTGGAAGTTCACGATCAAACCCAATCTCTCCGTCACTGTCACAGGTGATATCCCAGATACTGGCAGGATTGCTCGGCTTTTCATCAAGTTTATCAAGCGGGACAATAGGAAAGTGCTGTGCCAACCCCCAAAAGTCAGGCAAGGACTGAAAAGCTGAGAAATTCACCAAATATTTTTCCTGTATTCGGTCCTGAAGTTTTTTCAGTTCATCCGTACCTTCATTTTTTAGCAGTGCTATGGCTTTTTTAATGATAAGGTTGACAAGCAGTTCAGTATTTGAACGGTCTTCCAAGTCGATATATCCAAGATCGAAAAGTGTAAGCAGGCTCTCCATATGGTCAAGTGCATCATGTAGGTATTCTCTGGCATTTTTACGTTTAATGGTATTAAACAGGTCATAAAGTTCCTGTATAAGAGGAGGGTTCACTTCCTTTAAACGTAATCCTTTTTCATGGTATTCCTGTGAAAAAAGTTCAAGTACAGGTGCTATAAGAACAGAATGGGAAGCGGCTATATAACGTCCGGACTCCGTAAATATATCAGGTTCTGCTACCTTTTTGCTTTTAGCTATCTCTTGCATAAGATACACTACATCATTTGCAAATTCATCGAGTGAGTAGTTTCTTTCCTGATTGTTGCTGTGTTGGCTGTACTCTACAGCAAGTCCGCCACCGATGTTAATGGCACCCAGGGAATCTGCGCCCCGCTTTTTAAGTTCTGCATAAATATTCCCGGCTTCCCTAAGCGCTTTTTTGAGTGGAGCAATGTCCCCCATCTGGGATCCGATATGAAAATGTATCATCCATAAATGACTGAGAAGTTCATGCTTTTTCAGCATTTCATAGGCTTCCAGAAGTTCAGTAGAAGTAAGTCCGAACTTGGAACTGTATCCCCCGCTTTTAGCCCAGATGCCGATACCTGAACTGTGCAGCCTGATCCGTACGCCTATCTTGGGAGTTATAGGTTTTTTTATATCGGTGTTGAATTCTTTATCTACTTCTATGATAGTTTCAAGTTCCCCCAAGCCCTCTATGGTTATGGTAATGTTATGCCCCATTTTTGCTGCAATAAAACAAAGTGAGATCATCTCTTTGTCCTTAAAGCCATTAACAGTGATCGGTGCGCCTAAAGGGGTTTGGGCCATGGCAATAATAAGTTCTGCCTTGCTGCCTGCTTCAAGCCCATAGCTGTACTCTTTGGAGACATCCATGAGGGCATGTACAAAATTAGGGAATTGGTTGACCTTAAGTGGGAAAACTGCCTGGAAATTTCCATGATAATCGAAAGTTTTTTTTGCTTTGTCGAAGGTATTGAAAAGTGTAGAGATCTGTTTTTTTATAAGATGGGGAAAGCGAAGCAAAAGAGGTCCTTTATAGCCTTTCTCTCTGATCTCATTCGTGATCTCAAGCAGTGAAGGATTGGAAGCATAATTAATATTGATCGTATCATTTTCTATGATAAAGTTATCATCCCCCCAAATGTTCAAACCAAAGTTTTTCATTGCTTTACTTTACCGCCTCAATGTAGATTATGATAATTATAGCAAAACTTAATCTAATCTTACCTATAATAAACCCAATGAATACTACAGAATCTATAGCATATGAAGACCAGAAGCAGTATATTGAACTTGTTTCAAGGGGTGAATGGACACTTGAAACGGTACCCCAGATAGAAAAAGTGTTACAGCGATTGTCTTTTGATAAAAAGATCATTTGGGATGTCTCTGAAGTAAAAAGTTTTGATAGTGCGGGTATTTTATTGTTTATAGAATATTATGAGTCTTTTAAACAAAGCACTACGGTGGAAGTGATCGGTTATACCAAAGATCAAAAAGAGATGTATGATCTGTTGAAAGAGAGTACAAAGGGAGTTATTCCCCAGAGAAAAGAAGGATTTTTGGAAAACCTTGGGAAAAGTGCACTTCAACTGTATAATGATTTTAAAGACTTTGTTGCTTTTTTAGGTCAGCTTTTTGTTACATTGTTCCATGCAGTTTTAAAACCAAAAAATATACGTTTTAAAGAGATAGTCTATCATATCAACCATTCAGGATTTAATGCACTTGTTATTATAGGGCTCACTTCTTTTCTGGTAGGAATGGTCATTGCCTATCAGGGATCTGTACAGTTGGCAAAGTTTGGTGCAGATATTTTCATAGTCGATACAGTAAGTATCTCTATGGTAAGAGAACTTGGGCCAATGATGACTGCAATCGTCATTGCCGGGCGTAGCGGTTCCGCATATACCGCAGAGATAGGTGCCATGAAGATCACCGAAGAGATCGCTGCTATGCAAACTATGGGATTCAATCCTTACTATTTTCTGGTCTTGCCACGAATCTTTGCTTTGGTGATCGCTGTGCCACTGCTTATCTTTTTTTCCGATCTCCTTGGTATACTTGGAGGCATGGTCGCTTCTGATATGCAGTTAGGTATTTCATTCAGTCAATTCATAGACAGACTTTATGAGGTTTTAGAAGTCAAGCACTATATCCTGGGGATGATAAAAGGGCCTGTATTTGGCTTTGTGATTGCTGCTGTAGGATGTTTTAGAGGTTTGCAGGTCTCAGACAATACAGAAAGCATTGGACTTCATACCACTGCCAGTGTTGTGAACTCTATTTTTCTTGTGATCGCGTTTGATGCACTCTTTTCAGTTATCTATACGGAGTTTGATGTATGAGAGTCCAAAAAATATTCGGCTCAGCTACAGTAATAGAAGCAAAAGATATTGTTACAAGATTTGGAGAGCGGATTATTCATGATGGAGTTTCTTTACATGTAGATAAAAATGAGATCTATGGGATTTTGGGAGAGAGTGGTGCTGGAAAATCTGTACTGATGAAAGAGATGATCATGCTTTTGGAACCAAATGCCGGGGAAATGACAGTTCTGGGACACAAACTTAAGGGTATAGGTTTTAAAGAAGCACAGGATCTTCGTAGGGAATGGGGAGTATTGTTTCAGTTTGGTGCGCTTTATTCTTCCATGACCATTGCAGAAAATATCGAGGTGCAGCTTAAAGAATATACAAATATCTCAAAAGAAATGCGTGATAAGCTTATCCGGTCCAAGATCGATCTGGTAGGGCTTGGAAGTTATGTAGGAGCACTTTACCCTTCTGAACTCAGTGGAGGCATGATCAAAAGAGCTGCACTGGCACGTGCTTTGGTTATGGAGCCAAAACTGCTTTTTTTAGATGAACCTACTTCCGGACTGGATCCGATTGGTGCACGTAATTTTGATAAACTTATTGTTGATCTGCGTGATATGCTGGGTATCACCGTTGTGATGATCACTCATGATCTGGACAGTATTTTCAGTATCGTGGACAGGATGGCTATTTTGGCAGATAAGCATGTGGTAGCAGAAGGTTCTTTGAAAAATGTGTTACAATCACAGCATCCTTTTGTTGAAGAATTTTTTAAAAATGAGTATACAAAACATAAGTATCTGGATAAGCTAGAGGCAAATAAGGTGGAACATGTATAGTAGAGTCAATTATACGATTGTAGGGATTTTTGTATTGTTGTTCGGTGCGGGATTGGTATGGTTTGCTTTTTGGCTTGCAAAATACGGTATTCACCGTGAGTTCGATACCTATAAATTATATATGACAGAATCTGTTTCCGGACTTTCAAAAGACTCTATAGTAAGGCTGCATGGTGTTGATATAGGACGTGTAAGTGAAATACGTATAGATCCAAATAATATAGAACGTATTGAAATTTTTCTCAAGATCAATAAAGGTGTTCCTATTAAAAAAAATATGGAAGCGCATACCCAGATGCTTGGTATTACAGGCATTTTATCCATTGAGATTGATGGAGGGAGTAACAGCGCCGAAACATTAAAGCCTGATAAAAACCATATTCCGGTTATTCCTACTACACCTTCCTGGTTTGCAAAAACAACGAAAGGGATAGGCGGTCTTGCCGAAAGGCTTAATACACTTTTGGAAAAAAGCCAAAAACTTTTTGATAATGAAAATATAGCAGCTTTAAGCAATACGTTTAAAAATGCAGAGAAGTTCACGGCAAATGCTATAGGTGTTGAAGAAAAAGTTGCAATTTCCCTGGATGAGTTCAACAGGACACTTGAACACTTTAGAACTAAAATGGATACAATGACACTACATTTTGTAGGGGCAACAGATGATTTCAGGACTATGAAAAACGTCTTTAATCCTACAGTAGAGGAACTGATGACTACAGTAAAAGACTTTAACAGGGTAACTCTAAAAGTAGAAAAAAGTTTAGACAGAGGGGATTATAATCTTAAGAATATCCTTGAACCAATGCTTGTAGATATTGATGTGATTTCAGCACAGATCAATGATCTGGCCAAAGAATTGGAACAGAGTCCTAATGATCTGCTTTTTAAATCAAGAAAACAAAGAAGAGGACCAGGTGAATGAAACAACTAGTATTGATATTGATGCTTATATGGTTAAGCGGATGCAGCAATAAACAGGCTCCTCTGAAAATTTATACATTGAATGCACAGAGTGATGTGAAAATATCACAGAGTAAGTTTAGGCAGAAGACCATCAAAGTAAGTTATCCTCAAAGTCTGAAATCAAAGATCGGTGAAAAAATGTACTACTCTTACAACAGTATGGAAGAGGGTGCCTATCAAAACAGCCAATGGTCCAACAATATCGGTAAACTTTTACAGGGTACATTCATCGAGGCTATAGAACAAAGCAAGCTCTTTAAAGCTGTACTTCCTTATACTTCTACCGCAGGGGAGGATTACAGACTTGAGAGCACCATCTTTGCTTTTTCCCATCAAGTAAGAGGGAAACAGTCACATGCGCTTGTTTCTATACAGTTTGCTTTGATAGATACAAATACAGGCAGACTTATAAAAACAAAATATTTTAGTTACCGAGTACCTACAAAAACCATAGATGCCAAAGGATATGTGGAAGCTACCAATGTTGCGATAAACAGGTTAAGCAAAGATTTGGTGCAATGGCTGCGTTAATAAAAGGAATAGTTCATGGTATCAAATGAAGAAGAGGCTATTCGAGCTTATATTAACAAACCGGAATCCGAAGCATATTATATCAATGCATTTAAAGCATATGAGAACAATGGTATAGCACAATTCAGGTGGTATTGGTCATGGTGGGCATTTTTTGGAGGTGTTTTTTTTCTACTTTACCGTAAACTTTATGTGGAGGCAGCGGTTTTTTTTCTTATTGGTATTATGTCAAGTCGAATGCCTATTGCAAGTTTTATCATTTGGATAGCATCGGGAGGTATTTTTATTTATTTCGTTTATAAAAGATACAAGAAGATAAAAGCTCAGGTCGATGCAAACATCTCTAACCCAAGTGAACAACTGCAAGCCCTTAGAGAGCTTGGTGGATATAATCAATGGGCAGTCTGGGTAGCTGTTGCTTTAAATGTTCTTCTGATAGGATTTATAATTTATGCAGTTTCTGTTTATGGCGCATTGGGCATAGAAGAAGGGATGCATTAAAGGCACTTCTAATTAGTATCCTGAAATTCACTAAGCAAAACAGTTTTTTCTTCTTTGCTCTCCAAATCCTTTAGCCAAATTGTACTCTCTTTAAGTTCATCTTCGCCTATTAGTACAGCGTAACGGGCATTGGCCTTGTCTGCACCTTTCATATGGCTTTTGAAACCTTTTGAGTTATACTCCACTGTGACTTTAGTCTCTTTACGTTTGGCTGCGGCAAGCGGAAAGAGAACTTCTATCGCCTCGTCGGTCATCGCACCCATATAGATGCCTTCTCTTTGAATTTCGGGCATTTGTACCAGTTCCATGATCCGCTCTATTCCTATAGCAAAACCGACAGCCGGAGTAGGTTTTCCGTCCAGAAACTCTACGAGTCTGTCATAGCGTCCACCGCCTGCAATGGCAGACTGTGCACCTATCTCATTGCTGACGAACTCAAAGGCTGTTTTGCCGTAGTAGTCCAGACCTCTTACAAGATTTGTATCTACAGTATAGCTGATACAGGCATTATCAAGCAGGGCAGTGAGTTTTTTGAAGTCACTGTCACACTCTCCACAAAGGTTATTTATGAGTTTTGGTGAACTGACCAAGTGTGACTGACATGTCCCATTCTTACAGTCTAATATACGTATAGGATTTGTCTCTATACGTCTATTGCAGTCGCTGCAGAGTTCCTCTTTGATGCCAGTTAAAAAGCCTACAAGGTTTTCCCTGTAAAGAGGCATACAGGCTTTGCATCCTAAAGAGTTTATTTTCAGGTCAAAACCTATGCCAAGTTCTGTAAATATCTGGCTTATCATGGTGATAACAGTAAAGTCCTCATAGACCGAAGCTTCTCCAAAACTTTCACAGCCAAACTGATGGAACTCTCTTAAACGGCCTTTTTGCGGCCTTTCATAACGGAACATCGGGCCATAATAGTAAAATTTCTGTTTAATAGGCTGACGGTCAAGTTTGGTAGAGATAAAGGCACGTACTACACCGGCAGTACCTTCCGGACGCATACAGACATCATTGCCTCCTTTATCTTCGAACTGGTACATTTCTTTTCCTACGATATCTGAACTTTCACCTACCGAACGTTTGAACAGAGCAGTCTCTTCCAGTATAGGTGTTTCGATATAATTGTAGCCATATCTTTGTGCGATTTTGGTAGCAGTATCTATAATATGTGTAAAACGCTGGCTCTCTTCAAAAGTGAGGTCTTTCATGCCTCTGAGTGGGTTTATCATTCTATTTTCCTTTTCTCGCACCATCCTCTCCTGAGGTGGAATGCATATATCAGTTGGTTTTGATATATAAATCTGGTTTTTATTCATAGTACCATCGGCGTTCTATATCGTAAGTTATGGAACAGAGGTGCTTTATTGTCGCAATTATACCTTCAAGTAGGTTAGTATCGTTTGATGAATACTTTCTATATCATCAGTAGCATCTATGAAAAGATGGGGAATACCGAGTTTGAGAATACTTTGCTTCATATGTTCCTGCACTTCAAGCAGATATTCCAAACCGCGTAATTCTATACCGTCAAGACTCTTTTGGGAGGTTCTCTCCCGGAGAGTTTCCATGTTGGTCAGAAAGAGAATAATTCTATCCGGAAAATGATCTTCCAGTGCAAATTTGTTAAGCTTTACAAGTTCATCAAATTTAAAATCATCATTGGCAAGGGCATACCCTATACCTGAAAGAAAGCCTCTATCGGAGATCACCACTTTGTGTTTATTTGGCTTAATGACTTCCTGATAGTGTTCCGCTCTGTCTGCCAGGAAGAGGAGAAGTTCAGCCCTTTTAGAAGCAAGAGAGTCAGTAAGAAGTATTTCTCTGGCCTTTTCTCCAAATTTAGTACCACCGGGTTCTTTGGTCGTGATGACCTCAGGATGTTTCCGGGATAATAGTTCTATTTGTGTGCTTTTTCCGCAAGTGTCGATACCCTCAAATAAAATATACATTATTTTCTATACTCTACTATCATTTTATACGTAGCTTCCGGAAGCAGATGTTCAATTTTTCCGTCAAAATGCAGTATGGAACGTACCACGGATGAACTTACAAAAGCATGTTCAAGGCTTGGCATGAGGTAAATGGTCTCCAACTCTTTTTTAAGTGAGGCATTGGCATATCCCATTTGCAGTTCATACTCAAAGTCACTGACTGCTCTGAGTCCGCGTATGATGATATTGGCTTCCAATTCATCAGAGAGGTTTACCAGGAGGTTGTCAAACCCTATGACTTTGATCTTGGAAAAATCTAATGTAGCAGCCTGAACCATCTCAATGCGCTGTTCAAGGCTGAACATTGGCTTTTTTGTTTCAGAATCTGCAACAGCTACGATAATTTCATCAAACATGTGACAAGCTCTTTTAATGATATCCAAATGTCCATTGGTTATGGGGTCAAAAGTTCCCGGGTAGATCGCTTTTCTCATAGTGAAAATCCTTTGGAAATTTTAGTGAAGAGTGAAGAGTGAAGAGTGAAGAGTGTTGGTTTGCATTGCTTTGCAATGCCTTTATTGAATAAAGTCATTTTTGCCTCTTTTATATACAAGCTTTTTAGTATGAAAAGCATACCATAACTCCTCACTCCCAACGAGTATACAGATCGTTGGGAATACCTAAAACATCATACCATTTTCCGATGATGAATTTTTCCATATCTTCCAGGCTGGAAGACTCGGAGTAGTAGCCCATCACCGGCGGGGCAATGATCACTCCAAGTGCAGCCAGTTTCTGCATATTTTCCAAAGCAATGGCTGAAAAAGGCAGCTCTCTTGGTGCAAGCAGTAATTTTTTTTGTTCTTTGAGTGCTACTGCAGCTACCCTTGTCACCAGGTTGTCACTGATCCCGCAAGCCACTTTTGCCAAGGTATTCATACTGCAGGGGATGATCGCTGTGGCATCGACTCTGAATGAACCGGAAGAGATAGATGCTGCGATATTCTCCGAACTATGCAGAATTACTTTTTTGTTCTCAAAAGATTCAACAGTAATGGCATTGTCTGAAACGATGACGTGAACTTCGATATCTTGTGATAAATAATCGACAAATTTTTTACCCAACTGAACACCGCTTGCGCCGGTAATTGCAACAACAAGTTTACGACTCGTCATTTAGTGACTCGTTTGCGTGGTGTTTTAGCACTTGTCATCATATATATGCCTTATAATTTATTAAAAGAATTATAGCAAAAGAAAGTACTGATTTAGTTTTTGATTAAAGTGGAGACTATATTAAAAAATAAAGAGAACACTCCCTATCAAACTATTTATAGCCTGATAGAGAAGTTTAACTAGAATGTATATGTTAGCCCTACACTTACAGCATCAACTGTGACATCAGCGGTAGACCATAGAGTATCAAATCCTGTATCGTCATAGAGTCTTGTATAGTCTATAAATACACCTATCTTTTCCGTAACAGCATAGTTTGCGCCTATCCCCCATTGGAAACCATTTTCTTTGTATTCTTGACCTCCAGAAGGTTCAAGACTTACTTGACCATATCCAAGTAAGGCATAAAGATTTGCTTTTCCTATCGGATACATTGGCTTAAGATAAAGACCTTAACTTTCGCACCTAAATAATCAATAAATTCTATCCAAAGACCCCTTAATTTCTATCGTAGACAGATACTACCTTAGAGTACTTGACATCAATTTCTATAAGCAATATTTTTCACACATAACATCTTAATAAAGCCCTGTATACGGGGCTTTTAGCTATA
>JQIX01000064.1 GCA_003934925.1 Epsilonproteobacteria bacterium (ex Lamellibrachia satsuma) | reverse complement strand
AATAGCACTTGTTATATATTTATTGACACAAATTGAGAGAGATCAGAGAGGAAAATATGCTGACCTTTATCTGATACTTTTAAGATTGTGGTAGAATAGATGGTATAGAATAGTCAATTTAGTTGAAAGTGGGTTTTTCAGGGTTGACTATATAATTTTATAAAATAGTGTGCAGAAACTCCCAGTGCAAAAAAGGCGGCCAGTTGGGTTAAATGGCTTTTTGCCTTCCCGGTAATGTGAAATTTTCTACTAGAATAGTTAAATGCAGTATCAATGTAATAAGAGGATAAAACAGCAATAAAGGTAATGACAACCATAAAAAGATACCAACTTACAACAAATTGATACACCGGAAGACTGAAAATATAAAACCCTGCATCTTTCCCAAAAATAGGTTCTTTCAAATCAAAAGAAGACGGATGAATAAACTTTAAAAAGTCATCCCAATATGCGGAGGCGTAAGAACCCATAACAATGGCAAAGGATAAGATAATAACAGCCCATAACCAGGAAACTGCTTTTCCCTGATACAGCGGTAAGATCTCTTGTCTCGGGTCATCATCCGCAAGGGGCATGTTGTTCCTGCTTTGGCTTCCCTTGTGATATGCAAAATGAATGTGGATGCCTGAAAACAAAATGAAAATGAGAAAAAATAGGATGAATGATAAAATTTTGGTCAGGATAATAGTATCAAAGACGGAATCATATCCCATGTTTTTAAACCAAAGCCAATCGCCATAATAATCAACAAACAAGCCGAACAGATAAATAATAAAAATTACAAGAGTCGTAATAATAATTGGTTTTTTTAATTTTTTCATAATTTTTGTTTCCTTTCCTCGTTCCCATCCGTCCTCGATGGGAACGCATACTGCAATCTACAAACATGACATGGAGTGAAACGGAAGCCACACTTGCACATATGTCATATTTTCCCACTCTCTTGTTTTTCTAAACTATAATACAGAAAAAAGATAAAACTATGTGCAGAAGCCGATACAAAATAGGGATCATTCCAGGTACATACATGAAAAACCCTGTAAAGCGAGGTTATGTAGATGAAGCGAGGTATTGGAGATATAGTTCTACCAGGGTTAGCCATTCTTTGTTTTGCATCTTGATGGGATGAAGTCTCACCATTTTCTGCACGGCTTATTCCATTTTTGATTTTTTGAGTATAACGTTGGACTTGAGAAATAGTTGTGCCCGAAAGGTCAACTATTCCTCTCCAAAGTTTTTCTTCTCTCCTTTCGCCGTTGTACGTTTTTGCGCAAAGCGGGAACGTACAACGGGGTCTAATCAGTCGCACGGTTTTTTGAGTTAGCTGGATTAGCATTGTTATGCAATATTTCTTGCATACAATCACTTAAACGAGAAGTACAAACAAATCCACCCTTGCCTGAATTTTCTTCTTGCCAATAATTATATGCGTCTTCGAAGGTTTCTGGGTAAACGGCTCCCTTATCTAAAGGCTTTAATACACTCGAAGCTAAAGCAGATTGAGTGATTGCCATGTGCTTGATCATATGCTCGACTTTCCACAGACAAAACCCACCCTACAGTTTTGAATCTACTTTTGGCTCATTTAAAAAATCATCGATCATCTCAAAATGCCCCTCGATCCCCACAAAACCATTATCACCACCCTCTTCCACAATCAGCCTGGCATTGGGTAATTTTTCTACTGCTTCATTGTAGTCCAGCACTTCATCGCCTTTTTGTACCATAAGCAGGACTTTGGACTTATCAGTCATTTTGCTTTCATACTTCTCCAGCATCTCCAGATGAGAGTTTTTCCACTTATAGGCTAGGGTTTTATGCATTAATATAACTTTTTCTAAATAAATTTACAGTGTCATATCATCGCTTTGAGGGCATCTTTTGGATAGTAATAGTCTCCTATCTTGTATGGTGTTTTATTAATACGACTGGAGAGTTTTTGCTCATTGATTTCTCCATCACGTTCAATATGAATATTAATGGAATGTACCACATCATTCATAATTCCCAATACTTTATGATCTGAACTTTTATAATAGGAAAATGCTTCTGAAAAAGGAGAGCATCGTTTCTATTTGATCAATACTGAATTCATCATGCATTAACTATAGTTTTATTTATTTTTTAATTTCAAAACTTTTTGTTTTAAAAATGTTAAATTTCGTTGCTACTTTACTTTTTTTCAAGCCTAAGCCTTTAAGCATTTTAGGATTGACCAAGTAATACCCGATAGTTACATCCACTTTATCATCTTTTTCTAATGTGTAGCCGTAGCTTAAAATTCTTTTTTCATTACCTTTGATCGCTGTGTCTTTTACTACCTCTTTTGCCAGCCACGGAGGTGTCGGTTTGCCATCTGCACCAATGATCTTTGCAAGATTTTTACGTTCCAGTTCTACTATTTTCCCTGCTCTTGTCACTTTTACCCTTATTTGCATCACCCGCATAGGATGCAGTGACAAGGCATGCGAACTTTTATTTTCAATAAGCAGATCAAAACCATTATCATTTTCCTGCAATGATAATGCTGCATATTTACTTAACATATCTTGATGTGAGTGTGTACCAGGGAACCCATGAAAAGTATGTTCTTTTGTTTCATGAAGTGTTGAAATACTTCCTTCCACTTTTGGCATATGACAGCTTACACAGTTTGCCTTCTCGAGTTCATTGTTTACATTGGTGGAACAGACATTCATATCGAACTTGTTCTTCTTATGGGAATGGCAGCCTATGCAGGCATTTCCATTATTAAAATGTGCACTGTTTGTTTTGATCTTGTGAAACGGTGACTTTATATGCTTTTGAAGTGAACCAAAATAAGATTTCTCCTCTTTTGAGATCACATTGATATTCATCATTCTGTCATGCTTGATGGACTCTATTCTGTGGCAGTACGCACAGGAGATTCCCTCTCTCTGGGTACTGCTGTTGACATCAGGCACAACACCGTTATTTATTTTCACCAGTTCGTCTATGTTGGAGGCGGCAGGAGTATGGCATTTGGCACAGGTATAGGACTGAAGTTCTCTGTTCTTAGGGTGTTTCTTCCACACGGCTGCATGGATTTCATCATCAAAGATAGATGCCTTGGAGTGCTGTGTTGATTGGAATTCTTTATAAATAGCCGGATGGCACTTTTTACAGGTTTCACTGGGTTCAAAAGTCTGATTTGCAGACAAGAAATACGTAAGTAAGAAAAGAGGAAGGAATATTGCTTTCATGAGAACTCCAGATATAGTGATTTATTATTTTTGCATTAATTCAAAATTATACATTGTTAGCCTAAATTTACTATTAAGCTGCTACCTCTTTCCTCGCCGTCCCTTCTTATATTTTTTATCTGACTTTGGTTTGGCTGCATCAAAACTCTTAAATCCATCACGCTTGGTAGTCTTGCGTTTTTTCTTCGTAGGGGAAGAACTTGACTTTCTTTTTTTACCAAACGCCCCATCCACTTTTTTATTTTCACTACTTTTTCTTGCCCCTCGTTGTTCCATACTTGCTTTTGGAGCATATCCTTCCATCTTTTCCTGTGGTAATGCCTTGCCCATCAGACGTTCTACATCTTTGAGTGCTACCATTTCATTAGATGAAACAAGAGTGATCGCCAACCCTTTTTTCCCTGCTCTGCCGGTTCGTCCTATACGGTGAATATAGTCACCTGTGACATGAGGAATATCATAATTCATGACCACTCTCAGTGTAGGGATATCCAGTCCACGCGCTGCAATGTCAGTGGCAACAAGTACACGTACTTTGCCCTCTTTAAAACCTTCAAGTGCACGACTGCGTTCACCTGAACTTTTGTCACCGTGTATGACTGCTGTTTTAAGCCCGGAAAGATTTAACTCTTTGGCTACTTCATCAGCCACCTCTTTTTTACGTACAAAAACAAGAACCTGTTGATAATTGCGGGATCCTATGAGATAGGAGAGCAGCTCGGTTTTTTTCTCAGCCATTACCGGATATACAACCTGGGTTACTGATCCTGCCGCTGTACCCATACTGTCTACTTCTATGAGTTTTGGTTTGTGAAGTATCTGCTCTGCCAGTCGTTTCACTGATCCAGAGAGTGTTGCGGAAATAAGTACATTTTGCCTTCTTGACGGAAGATGTTGGAGTATCTTGTTTACCTCCTGTACAAAGCCCATATCTAAAATGGTATCGGCTTCATCAAGTACCAGATACTCCACACTCTCAAGATTAACATTTTTTTGTCCTATATGTTCCAAAAGACGTCCGCTTGTTGCCACGATGATATCCACACCGGCTTTAAGTCTGTTGGCCTGTGCTGTAAGATTTGCACCACCATAAAGTACCGTACTCTTTAAAGGCAGATACTTACCATACATTTCAATACTTGCATGTACCTGTCTGGCTAATTCACGCGTAGGTACCAAAATAATTGCTTTAGGGTAGTGTTTTCCTTCCACATATCTTTTAGAGAGTTCCTGGAGTATAGGCAAAGAAAACCCTGCAGTTTTCCCTGTACCAGTCTGTGCTCCTGCCATGATATCACGGTGTGTGAACATTGCAGGTATAAGTTCTTTTTGTATTGGGGTGGCTGACTCATAGCCTTTTTCTTTAAGTGCTTTGATGATCTCCGCGGAGAGCCCGAGTGTTTCCAGTGACATCAGTCCAGTGTCAACTCGGTATTTTCAAGTTTGCGTTTCAGACGCATTTTTCGTTTTGCAACCTCACGCATATCTGCATCGGAATCACTTTCATCTACGATCTCTACTCCAAGTATGGTCTCGACACAATCTTCAAGCGTTACGATCCCCTCTGTCTGATCATAAGAATCCTGCACCAGGAACATATGCTCTTTTTTCTTGATAAATAGGTCCAGTGCCATAGATACAGGGATATTTTCATTGATCTTGAAAATATCTTTTTGGATCGTATTGAGTGTAACACCATCATCTTTTAGTGCCTGCTTGAAAATCTTCTTCGTCATAACAATACCGGTGATCTGTTCGATCGTACCGTCAAATACAGGTACCCTTGAAAACTTGAAGATAGCGGATTCATTTTCCACAATATCTTTAATGGTACGATTGCCATCCAAAGCAAATACCACTGTTCTGGGTGTGAGTATCTCATGTATTTTGATCTTGTCAAGTAAAAGAATATTCTCGATCACATCCGATTCCTGCTCATCCAGTACCCCTTCATCTTCACTCATCAGTGTACTCTCAATAAGTTCTTCTCGTGTAAGACTCATACCCTCATCATCTTTTTTAATACGGTTGGTTACAAAGAGTGTCAAAAGAATGATAGGATACGTGATCCAGATAAAAAATCGTATCAAGTAGGCTGCAAAAGGCGCAAGTGCTTTCCAGTATGTGGCACCTATGGTCTTAGGAATGATCTCTGCAAAAAACAATATGGCAAAGGTCAATACAACAGAAACCCAAAAGACTGCACTTGAACCAAATACATGTTCTGCCTGTGCGCCTACAGCTGCTGCACCCAAAGTATTGGCAATGGTATTTAAAATAAGTATGGAAGCGATCGATTTATGGATATTGGTTTTATGTGACTTAAGAAGCTCCCCTACTTTAGGGCGTTCTTTTTCTAATACAGAAATATAGGGCATATTGACCGTAAGCAGTACTGACTCCAATACGGAGCAGATAAATGAAATGACCACCGCAGCTAAAAAATATAAAATTAACAAGTCCATTTAAGTGAAACTATCCTTTATAATAAAATGAGGGTTGCAAGCCCCAGAAAACTGAAAAAACCTACAACATCAGTGATCGTTGTAAGAATTACCGTACTGCCGATAGCCGGATCAATATCCATTTTTTTAAGCATTAATGGGATCATCGAGCCAAAAAAACCCGCGCTAAGCAGGTTAATGACCATAGAAAGTGCTATGACTATACCTAACATTCCTTTATCAAACCATATAGCAGCAATTACACCTATGATTATAGCAAAAAGCATACCGTTTGCAAGTGAGAGGATCACCTCCTTTTTAATGGTTCTGTATGCATCATGCTTTGCGATCTCACCCAGAGCAAGCTGACGTACAACAACCGTAAGACTTTGTGTACCTGCATTTCCGCCCATCGAAGCTACAATAGGCATTAGTACAGCCAGTGCAACATAAGTCTGTATCGTTCCTTCAAAGATACCGATAACCATTGATGCAGCAATAGCTGTAACAAGATTGATACCCAGCCAGACAGCACGTGCTTTTCCTGCTTTAAGAAGATCATCAACATCTTCCGCATCCTCATTCACCCCTGCAAGATTATATATTTGGTCTGTTGCATGTTCGTTCATAATATCATAGATATCATCTGAAGTGATACGCCCTAGCAATACATCTCTGTCATCCAGGATAGGCATGGAATTCAGATCATATTCCTGGAATTTTTGAACAACATCACGAATATCATCATGATCATGCCCTACTACAGGTTTGTATTTTTCCGGATTTTCTTCAATATTCTCCTGCAGCGTTTTATCAAAATCAAATACAAGAAGATTGTCCAGTCCGACACCGTAACGTAAAATATTGTTTTCATCTGTCACAAAAAGGTAGTTAACATTCTCAAGTTCGTCTTTTCTTCTTAATTTTGCAAACTCTCGAATGACATCATGTACGGTATGATGCAAATTAGCCGTATAGACCTCCACCTGCATATATGCTCCGGCTTCATCCTCATCATACTTTTTTAGCTGTAAGATATCTGCCTGGTCATCTTCATGAAGTTTCTCAAAAACCTCTTTGGCGATACTGTGATCAACCTCTTCAAGTTCCTGGATAAAGTCTGTCTGATCATCTGATTCAAGTTCAGCTACAGACTCAGCGATCTCTTCCGGAGTAAAAGACTCAACCACATCCTCAAAATATCTGTCGGGGAGTTCAAGCGCTACATCTGCGATCAGCTCTTTGGGAATAGCCTGTACCGCTTTATCAAAACTTTTTTCATCAAGATCTTTAAGAAGTTTAGCTATTTCAGCGGGGTGAAGTTCATCATATGGATGTGCATTTAAATATTCGGTAAGTTTATCCATACTGTTCCCCCTTATAATAATGATTGAGTTATTGAATTATACTTGAATTTATTGAATAAAAGAATTAGAAAAAATCTCCAAAAAAAGCCAAAGGAAAGATTAGCCCTTGACTTGGATTATCATTTTTCCGGCATGTCACATTTTTTAGTAATGATACATAATGGACAGAAGTTTGAAAGTCCTGCGATCAATGGGATAACCCCCAGATAGAACCACTTAATACCGGTATAAACGCCTATACCGATCAGTGTAAGCCCTACAACAATCCTGATCGGTCTGCATACTGCTCTGATTTTATTTACATTCATAAATTGCTCCACTGAAATGATTTTTGATATTGTAGTATAAATTACTTAGATTAAAATAAGAGGAAAAGAGTCCTCTTTCTATTCAAAGAGGGCTCTTTCAATAATGTAATATTAAAGTTGCGGACCTGCTGAAGAGAAATCAAACTCTCCACCCTTATCATCATAACGGTGAAAATTTTCTTGGAACATTTTAGCCAGTTTCGCTAACATTGCATCGTACTCTGTTTTATCAGTCCATGTATTTCTTGGGTTAAGTACAGTATTGTCTTTTACACCTTCCAATGTTGTAGGAATTTGAAGATTAAATGTATCCAGTGTTTCAAATGTTGCATTGTTAATAGAACCGTTTAGAATTCCATCAATACATGCCCGGGTATCTTTAATACTCATACGCTTGCCTGTACCATATGGTCCTCCTGTCCAACCTGTATTGACAAGATAGACATTTACACCATGTTCATCGATCTTTTTACCAAGAAGTTCAGCATAAACCGTTGGGTGCAATGGTAAAAATGCTTCACCGAAACATGCAGAGAATGTTGCCACCGGTTCAGTGATCCCTCTTTCGGTACCTGCCACTTTGGCAGTATAACCGCTAAGGAAATAATACATTGCCTGCTCTTTGGTCAGTTTACTTACCGGCGGAAGTACACCGAATGCATCTGCTGTAAGGAAAATAATATTACGTGGGTGCCCTGCCTGTAGATCAGATTTATGATTTTCTATATGTTCTATCGGATAGGAAACACGTGTATTTTCTGTTTTGGAATCATCGCTATAATCTACTTTGCCTGTTGTATCAGCAACTACATTTTCCAAAAGTGCATCTTTAACAATAGCGCCATAGATTTCCGGTTCGGACCTAGGGTCAAGATTGATGACTTTTGCATAGCATCCGCCTTCAAAGTTAAAGACACCGTTATCATCCCAACCATGTTCATCATCACCGATCAGTGCACGCTTAGGATCTGTTGAAAGAGTTGTTTTCCCTGTACCCGACAAACCGAAGAAAAGACATACATCATCATCCTTGCCCACATTTGCAGAACAGTGCATAGAGAGTTTTCCTTCAAGCGGTAACCAGTAGTTCATCATAGAGAAGATACCTTTTTTCATCTCTCCGCCATACCAGGTACCACCAATGATAGAAATATTGTCTTCAATATTAAATACAACATATACATCAGAATGAAGTCCATGTTCCTTATAGTTTTCATCTACTGCTCTACAAGCATTGTAAACAGTGAAATCCGGTTCAAAGGTTTCCAATTCTTCTTCTGTTGGGCGGATGAACATGTTTTTAACGAAGTGTGCCTGCCATGCCACTTCTGTAATAAATCTGATTGATCTTCTACTTGTAGCACTTGCTCCTGAATAAACATCTGTAATATAGATATTCTTACCGGAAAGCTGTGTTAATGTAATATCCAGAAGTTCCTCATAGATCTCTTTTTTCATCGGTTTATTGACATCACCCCAGGCAATATATTTATTGGACGGTTCCTCATCGACAAAATATTTGTCTTTTGGGCTTCTTCCTGTAAAGATACCTGTATCACACATTGCTGTGCCTGATGTAGAGATCTTGCACTCTCTGGCATTTATTTCATGCGCTTGCAACTCGTCATAACTTAAATTGTAATAGACATCACCTATATCTTTCAGTCCTAGTTTGTCAAGTCCGTTGGGCGTTCTGGTACTCATAGTATCCTCTTTGTATTTCATTTAAAGTGTATGCTAAAGCATACGTTAGAAAAAAACATTTTTTCTAACGTATGCTTTAAAATGCGAATGATAGAGCAAGAAACCTTACTCTATCCTTTTCGTTATTTAAAAATTGACAATAATATACCTGCTGCAACTGCTGAACCGATAACTCCGGCCACATTTGGACCCATAGCATGCATGAGTAAAATATTACCCGGTTTTTCTTCAGCCCCTACTTTACTTACAACCCTTGCCGCCATCGGTACAGCAGAAACCCCTGCTGCTCCGATCAATGGATTGATAGGTTCTTTAGAGAATTTATTCATGATCTTAGCCATAAGTACACCTGCAGCTGTACCTGCTGCAAAAGCAAGAAGACCGATGATCATGATTCCCAGTGTTTCTGCAACCAAAAATGAATCTGCCTGCAATTTGGAACCAACACCAAGACCCAGGAATATGGTAACTATATTGATCAAAGAATTTTGCATTTCATTCGAAAGTCTGTCAACTACACCTGATTCTTTGGCAAAGTTACCAAAAGCGAATGCTCCCATTAATGGAGCAGCATCAGGAAGGATCAATGCGATCATCATAATAACAACCAGAGGGAAAATAAGTTTTTCCAGCTTATTGACATTTCGTTTCGTTTTCATCACGATCTGACGCTCTTCTTTGTTTGTCAAAGCTCTCATTATCGGCGGCTGTATGACCGGAACCAATGCCATATAAGAATAGGCGGCAACTGCGATC
The DNA here is from genome assembly GCA_003934925.1 of Epsilonproteobacteria bacterium (ex Lamellibrachia satsuma). Taxonomy (GTDB): domain Bacteria; phylum Campylobacterota; class Campylobacteria; order Campylobacterales; family Sulfurovaceae; genus Sulfurovum. The sequence continues at coordinate 93,166 of JQIX01000064.1, read as the reverse complement.
GTACCAAGAAGCTCAGGTGCCAATGCTGTAGCAATGAAGATAGAGGTCGGGCCATCGGCACCACCGATGATACTGATCGCTGAACACTGCTTGAGTGTAAAATCAACCATGCCTGTATATTGTGAAAGTAGTGCTGCACCGACCAATGAACCGAAGATACCGAATTGTGCAGCTCCACCCAATAGCGCTGTTTTAGGGTTGGAAAGAAGCGGGCCAAAATCCGTCATGGCACCAACACCCATAAAAATGAGCAGGGGGAAGAACTCGTTGGCTATACCCATATCATAGATGATACCAAGCATACCATCTGGACCTGTCATATGTGCTATAGGTATATTGGCTAAAAGTCCGCCAAATGCAATAGGCAGGAGAAGAAGTGGTTCAAACCCTTTAGCTACAGCTAGATAGAAAAGAAGAAAGATGATACCAAACATAATTACTGTACCATAGCTTTTATACCATGCCCCATCTATCTTTTCTCCTGCAACATCAATCTTTTCATGCGAAGGATTGATGATCGCATTAAGTCCCGTTGTTTCAAAAAAACTTACCAAAAGCTGAGGAACACTTTTGGCTTCATAGGTCTTTTCTTCTGATTGTGTCTGTACTGCAGGGGCTTCATGCCCACTAGCCTGTACAACCGATGTCAGCGCAAAAAAGGCGAAGAACATCGAAAGTAAAAGATTTTTAATCTTCATGCTTACTCCATTGTGGCTAGAAGTTGTCCGTCAGCGACCGCATCGTTAACATTTACATTGATAGAAGCGATTTTTCCTGCTTGAGGTGCTGCTATATCGATCTCCATCTTCATTGCTTCAAGGATCATGATCACTTCACCTTCTGCTACAGTATCACCTGGATTTTTAATGATCTTCCATACATTACCCGGAGTTTGTGAATGTATTTCTATACTTCCCGCAGCTTTTGTCACTGGTGCCGTCGCCGGTGCCGGTGTTGGTGTTGGGGATGCTGCAGGTGTTACCGCAGGAGCAATTTGGATATCGCCTTCACCCTCTGCTACTTGAACGCTATATTGTTTACCATCTACCACTACTGTATAATTTCCTGCCATTTCTGCTTCTCCACTTTTATTTTTACCTTTTCTTACCATGAGAGGGCCTTCACCCTTCAAGAACGCAATACCTTTTTGATCACATGCACCTGCAATAAAAATATTTTCATCTGTGGTTTCCAAACCTTCATCTTCAAGTACTTTTTTCCAATATGCTATGGATTTCTTTTCATCTCTATCTGCTATATCGAGAGGATTTTCAGTTGTCGGTTCAAGATCTAGTTTTTCACTTGCAAGCTTAATGATCTCATCATCCGCTTGGACCGGTGTTTTACCAAAATAACCCAATACCATACGACCATACCCAGGAGCGATCTGCTTCCATGGACCGAACATCACATTTGCATAAGCCTGTTGCCAGTAGAATTGACTTACAGGTGTTACGGATGTACCGTAACCACCGCGCTCTACTACTTCTTTCATTGCAGCGATCACTTCATCAAATTTATCCAACTCGCCATTATCCCTCATCATTTGCGTATTGGCTGTCAGTGCACCGCCAGGCATAGGTGAGAATGGAATAAGCGGAGAAACCTGTGTCGCTTCAGGTGGGATCATGTACTCTGCAAGACACTCTTTAAGTCTGGATTCATATTTAAGTATCTTGTCCAGTTTTAAGTCACCAAGATTATAGTTGCTTCCTTTCGTTGCATGAAGCATTGTAAGGATATCCGGCTGTGAGGTACCGCCACTTACAGGTGAGGCTGCCATATCTATACCGTTTACCCCTGCTTCCAGTGCTGCAAGATACGAGGCTACGGATACACCCGCTGTTTCATGTGTATGAAGTCTAAGATGAACACTGTCGCCAAGAAGTTTTCTTGCCATAGCTATCGTTTCATACACTTTATGAGGGTTTGCAGTACCGGATGCATCTTTAAAACAGACACTGTCAAATATGATGCCGCTGTCCAAAATATTTCTCAGCGTTTTTTCATAAAAAGCCACATCCTGTGCACCCTTGCAGCCTGGAGGAAGGTCCATCATAGTTACAACCACTTCATGACTCAAACCATGTCTCTTAATGCACTCTGCACTATATGCAAGATTATGCACATCGTTAAGTGCATCAAAGTTACGTACTGTTGTTGTACCATGTCCTTTAAACGTTTTTGCAAAAAGATCGATCATCTCACGGCTAGTGGTATCAAGCATTACTGTATTAATACCGCGCGAAAGCACCTGCAGGTTTGCGTCAGGACCGACGATCTCTCTAAAACCATCCATCATTTCAAATGCATTTTCCTGAAGATAAAAGAAAAGAGACTGAAATCTTGCTCCGCCGCCAAACTCAAAGTGAGTAATACCTGCCTTTTTTGCCGCTTCTACTGCAGGAAAAAAGTCATCCATAAGAACACGACCGCCAAAAACAGACTGAAATCCGTCCCTAAAAGTTGTATCCATTACATCAATATATTTTTTAGCCATTTATAATACCTTATTTATGATTGATTTTTACGAAATTCTGTAACAGCTGCGATTATAGCTGCAACATGACGTGATTCTTCATCACTCTCTTTTTGTGGAGTAGGCACTACCGGTGCTTTCTTTGGAAAATATTTATTGATAATTTTAGCCTGAAACTTCATTACCTGAACAAGTACAATAAGGAATACAAAGACAATCAGCATCCCCAATACCATAAACTTTAGGCTTTCACCTACTAAATGAATTTCCATACGGATACCTTTAATTATAGTTTACAAATTTTAAAATAGTTTTGCTTGCTGTTTGTTAAAAAAGAAGAATTATCTTCTCTTTTTTCTACGATTGTTATTTCGCGTAGCTTTTTGTTCACTTACATATCCCTGCAACATCTCATCTACAGTATTTTGATCAAAACCTATCTGAGAACTTACATTGTGCTGTTCTTTCTCTATAAAACAGGAAATAAGCTTCTCTAAAAGCAGATTCTTATCTATATCACCCAGATATTTTATGAGTCTCTGGGCTTCACTGTGAACAGACATATCCCTGACCTGATCTGCCAAGTACTCTAGTCCTGATTCATCTATACTTTCCCCTCCATCGATAGTAGCCAGACGCATCTCTGCTCCTACCTCTTTTTGTATGCGCTGCAATTCTCTGAACTCTTCAGTCGTTACCAAAGTGATAGCCTGGCCACTTCTGCCGGCACGTCCTGTGCGCCCGATGCGGTGCACATAACTCTGCGGATCAAAAGGAATATGATAGTTAAATACATGTGTTACACCTTTTACATCCAGGCCTCGTGCAGCCACATCTGTTGCAACCATGATCTTTATCTCTCCTCTTCTGTATGCTTTGATGATCACTTCCCTATCCATCTGCTCCAGATCACCGTGCAAACCGGCTGCATTGAAGCCTAAAGCTTGCAAATACTCGGCCAGCCGGTCTACCTCTCTTTTCATACGACAAAAGATAATACACTTATTGGTATCTTCTGTTTCAAGAAGTTTCACGATCGCTTCATCTCTCTGGTTCTCATTGATCACATAATAACGCTGTTCGATCACATTATTTGTCGTCTCTTCATCCCCGACCACAGAAATAAATTCCGGCCGGTATAAAATATGATTCGCAAGTTCTTTAATAGGCTCCGGCATAGTTGCGGAAAAGAGCAATGTCTGTCTATTTTGAGGAATATATTCAAAGATCTCTTTTATCTCTTCGAGAAATCCCATATCTAACATTTCATCTGCTTCATCAAGTACTACTATCTCAGGATTCAAAACATCTATCTTCCCTTTTCGATAAAGGTCTTTAAGCCTTCCTGGAGTTGCCACTACGATCTGTACCCCTTTATGGATCAGAGCGATCTGACGGCCATATCCTACACCACCGTACACCGTAAGTGTTCTGATGCCTGCAAAACGGCCAAGATGATAAAGTTCATCCGCTACCTGTGTCGCCAATTCTCTTGTTGGTGTAATAACCAAAGCTCTCTCTATCTCACCTTTGGCAAGTTTATCCATCATCGGCAGACCAAATGCTGCGGTTTTCCCTGTACCTGTATGTGCCTGACCCACCATATCACTGCCGCTTGCAATAATAGGTATGGCCATCTTCTGTATAGGGCTTGGCTCCCTAAAACCTGCTATCTTCACCCCTTTAGCTATATCACGGTGAAAATCAAATTCATTAAATTTCATTTTTTTCCTTCATAATGGCCGATCGACCGGCCATCAGCAGACACACGGGCCTGCCTTTACATAAAATTTGTCCAAAATACTTTTTGAACTTAATGGAAGCTCTCAATGAGACTCTATAAATTCAAATTTTTATTGTGGTGGGTAAACCAACCACTCTACAATATCATCAGCAAAATGACCCCGAAAACAATACGGTAGATACCGAAAGGAACAAAGGTAAAATGCTGCAAAAAAGCCAGAAAAAGCTTGATTGTCGCATACGCTACCGCAAAAGCAACAATGAACCCGACTATAAAGGCACCCCAGTTTGCACCGGCAAAATCCTGATAGTGCTTGAGCAGGTCATATCCGCTGACCGCAGCCATAACAGGGATCGCAAGCAGGAACGAGAACTCAGCAGAAGTCTTTCTATCCATTCCGGCCAGCAACCCTCCGATGATCGTCGCACCTGCACGGCTCGTGCCGGGAACGAGAGAGAATATCTGCGCAAAACCGACCCACCATGCCTGTATCCAGGTCACTTTCTCTACATCTTTGACATGGTATTCCTTTTCTTTGTAAAAATATTCCACGATCAGGAAAATAATACCTCCAATGATGAACATCCAGGCAACGGTCTGTACATTGAAAAGTGTTTTGATCTGGTCTTTGAAGATAAAACCCACAATGGCAAGAGGAAGGAAAGCGAACAGCAGTTTCATCCAAAGATTGATCTTTTTGAATGTAATCTTTTCTCTGTAGATCAGCATCACTGCCATGATCGCCGCAAACTGGATGATGACTTCATACGCTTTGGTAAGATCCGTTTCAGCAACACCGATGAATTTCGATGCCACGATCATATGCCCTGTTGATGAAATAGGCAAAAACTCTGTAAATCCTTCGATAATCCCGATGATTATCGCTTGAAAAATATCCAAATTAATTCCTTAGAATTGAGTGCTAAGCATTAAGTGCTAAGTATTAAGAATAGTGCATCATCTACCTTAACTCTTAAACTCTTAATCCCTAACTCTCCTTTATATCATTGAGCTGAAGTAGCTCTCATCTTTTGTCAACAGGGCATGCGGTGTACCGCTGTCAACTATCTTGCCATCTTCCAGTACATAGATAAATTCTGCACTTTTAATGGTGCTGAGTCTGTGTGCAATAGTAATAACCGTTTTATCTGCCAGGAAACCATGTAAGGCTTCAAAAAGCTTTGCTTCCGTATGAACATCAAGAGCCGACGTGGATTCATCAAAGATAACCACTTTCGGATCTGAAAGTACCATTCTTGCGATCGCGACTCTTTGTCTCTGTCCTCCACTAAGCTTAATACCATCTTTTCCTACAAGGGTATCAAGACCTTTATCTAAACGCCGGATAACATCATCAAGCTGTGCGATATGCAGAGCCTCTCTGATCTGTCCATCACTATAAACTTTTCCAAGCGTTAGATTAAAACGCATTGTATCATTAAAGAGTTTAGGATGTTGCAAGATAAGATGAATATTTTCCCGGATCGTTGAAAGTTTCAACACTCTGTTCGAGATATTCCCATAAAATATCTCACCTTCATCCGGAGGATAAAAACCTACCAATATATTTGCCAAAGTCGTTTTTCCACTCCCACTGGCACCGACTATAGCGACCTTGGAGGACTTTTTTACCTTTATATTAATATTTTTTAATATACGTTTATCTTGTATGTACGAGAAGGAAAGATCTTTTACTTCAAGCCCTATTGAATCCGGTGTATCGAACGGATCTTCTTTCTGTTCTATCTGAGGTTCCTGCTCCATCTCAAATACAGTATTGATCCGCTTGCAGGCTGCTTTGGCTGTAGCAAGGACATACTGGAAATTAATAATATCCTGTGTAGGGGAAACCATGACCCAAAGATAAGAGAAAATGGCAAGCATAAGCCCCACACTCAGGTCACTGTAGGCAACAGCCAAAATACTGACTGCCCTAAAGATCTCATAACCTGCAAGGAAGACCAGATAAGAGAACTTGATGGCAGCATCACTCTTATAACCGTAGTTAATGGAGCGTTCCTTTAATTCTTTTGCTTTATTTTCACTCTGTTTGAAGAAGTAATCTTCTTTATTGGCTGCACGTATCTGATGAAAAAGTTCCAAAGTTTCCGTTAAAGCAGATTGGAACATCTCCACTGCTTTGTTCTCTTCTTTTTTAAGCTTACCGATATTGCGGGACAACTTTACGGTAAAAAGTACGACAATAGGATTGGTGATCAAGATAAACAGTGCCAGTTGCCAATGTATCCAGAGGAGTACCACTGCGGAAAAAAGCAGTATCAGCACAGCAACAATAAGTTTTGAGATCGTTGAGCTTACGAAACCGTCAATCGTTTCCACATCAGTTACCAATTTCGAGGTCACTGCGCCTACACGTATCATCTCATATTCTTTGAGTGAAACTTTTTTGAGATAACGTAGCAGAGATTCCCTCATTTTAAAAGTAATATTTTTTGATATGGAAACAAATACTTTGCTCTGTACTATCGATAAAAGCGTACTTAAAAAACGTAGGAAGAGGATAAAAACCAAAATACCAAGTACATACCCTTTCGTGTCTGTCCTCCAGATATACTCAGAAATAAAAGAGATGAAATGGTGGTCTTTTCCCAGAAGAAGTTCATCCACCATGATAGGGATAAAAAGTGGAATGATCACTATAAGAAGCGTAGCAAGAACAGCGATCATATTTCCAAATATGAGCTCTTTTTTATGCTGTAGCAATTGTCGGACAATACCTTTTATACTACATTGGTTTTTCATTCATATCCGTTTTTTTTTCATAAAATATCGGCTTTTAAACCATGCAGATTGGAATCTGATATTTGGCATGGCCAAACCTACACAATTTTTAGGATTTCTCGTAAATCCTTTACATCTATACTGTGTGTTGCTGCCTCTTTGAGTACAGGCTTTGCGCAGAATGCTACACGGGTATCCGCATAAGCGAACATACTGAGATCATTGGCTCCATCGCCTACTACCAGCGTATCTTCACGGGAAATACCCAGTAAGCCCTGCATACGTACGATCATGTCCCCCTTGGCATCAGAATACATCATCTCTCCACCTACTCTGCCTGTAAGTATGCCGTTCTCGTCATGCAAAAAGTTTGAAAAGTCTGCATCAATACCCAGTTTGTCACAGGCCGGTTTCGTTGCATTTCTAAAACCGCCGGAAAAACAAACAACTTTATACCCGCGTTCTTTTAATCCTGCTACCACTGCTGAAGCTCCCGGCATCATAGGAAGATCTGCGCAGATCGCATCTACTTTGGTTTTTTCCAAACCTTCCAAAAGAGCCACTCTGGCAATAAGTGATTTAAAAAAGTCCAATTCACCTGCCATCGCTCTCTCTGTAATGGCTGCTACCTGTTCTTCCAATCCTAATGGTGTTGCCAAAAAGTCAATGGTCTCACCATCCATCAGTGTTGAATCAAAATCAAATACGGCTAGTTTGGACATTCTATATACCTCTATGTATTATTTTGGTAGAATTATAACCAATAAACCCAAATACGTATATAAAAGAGTAAACTCATGTTTGAAAAATTTTGTGACATTTTATGTAATGATAAGAAATTCATCACTGTTGAGATCAATCCTCCTCATGGTGCATCTATAGATGGTATTTTAGAAGACATCAAAAAAAACAATCTTCAGGAAAAAGTTACCGGTTTTTCATGCACTGACAATCCTCTTGCCAAACTTAAGATGTCAGGTGTCCTCTCCGCTATCAAAGTACAACAAACATTTAATAAACCTGTCATTGCTACAATGAGTATGAGAGACAAGAACAAGCTCTCGCTGCAGTCCACCCTGCTTGGGGCAAATGATTTCGACTTGCGTTGCATCCTGGCTCTTACCGGTGATCCTGCAAAATACTCTGACCAACCGGAAGTAAAAGGGGTGCTGGAACGTGACTCAACCCTGCTTCTAAGTATCATCTATCATCTGAATAATGGTGTAGATTATTCCAATAAACCCCTTGATCCTGCCCCTAAGCCTATCTACCCTTTTGCAGTAAGCAATGCCTATGCAAGAAATATGAAGAGTCTGCAAAAACGTATGATCAAAAAACTGGACTATGGTGCAAGAGCCATTATCACCCAGCCTGTTTATGATCTGGAAAATGCCAAAGAGCTTCTGGAACTCTTTGAAGAAGCAAAAACAATGAGTGTGAGAGACACTGCCAAAGAAGCGCATCTCATACTGGGGCAGTTCCCTATAGTCAGGGCAAAAACAGCAAATTTCATAGATGACAAAGTCCCCGGGATCAGTGTACCAAAACCCATCATAGATGAAATGAACCTTGCTGCCATGGATGGAGAGGATAAAGAGCAGGAAGTGGGCTATGCTCTCTCCAAACGTATCTTTGATGACATGATGAAAATACATGGAAAGGTACATTTAATGACACACAATCGCTTTGATCTATGCTCGGAGCTGATAGGATAAGCATATTTTTTCCATACAGAAAGTTTGTTTCTCCTCTCAGAAGAAAACAGAGGGGATCAACCTGTAAACAATGCTTTTGATTCAATCCGGTTGATATCCTCTATCTTTTTCTCAATAATCCTGCTATAATTCCGAACTTTTCTGCAAGAGAGTATCAAACTCCTTATTTGAGATAGATATTATCTCCTCTATTTTCCACGAACAACCGTGTGACAAGTTTGGTATCGGCTGCATAAAACAGGGTTTTACGCCTCTTAATACCATTAGAAACTTTTTTCTAAGAATAACAAGACAAATACAACACCGACAATTTAACACAAAGAAATATATATGAAATTTACAGATTTTAACCTCAAAGACACCATTCAGGCTGCCGTAACAGAAGCCGGATTTACAGAACCAAGCCCTGTACAGAAAGATGCGATCCCTCTCGTACTGGAAGGACACGACCTAATCGCTCAGGCACAGACAGGTACAGGAAAAACCGCAGCATTCGGTCTACCGATCATGAGTATGATGAAAGGAGACGGTTCTGTAGAAGGACTTGTCATCGTTCCTACACGTGAGCTGGCAATGCAAGTGAGTGATGAACTTTACCGTTTCGGTAAAAATGCAGGACTTAAAACTGCTACCGTATATGGTGGTACAGCCTACGGAAAGCAGATAGACCGTATCAAACAGGCTTCTATCGTAGTGGCAACTCCGGGGAGACTACAGGATTTGCTTATGTCCGGGAAGATCAAGATAAACCCTCATTTTGTCGTACTGGATGAAGCAGATGAGATGCTCGATATGGGATTCCTGGATGAAATTAAGAATATCTTTACTTTCCTTCCGAAAGAACGTCAGACATTGATGTTCTCCGCAACAATGCCAAACGCCATTAGAAAACTGGCTGAGCAAATTTTGAAAAATCCTAAGACAGTTTCTATTACCAAATCTGAAACTACCAATACAAAGATAACACAACTCTACTACGTGGTACAGGAAAAAGAGAGAGATGATGCCCTTGTAAGACTCATTGACTATAAGAATCCGCAGAAATGTATCATTTTCTGTCGTATGAAAAAAGAGGTAGATAGACTTGTAGCACACATGACCGCACAAGGGTTTAAAGTATCCGGTCTTCACGGAGACATGGAGCAAAAGCAAAGAGAAGTAACCATCCGTGCCTTCAAACAGGGTGGTATCGACATCTTCATCGCTACAGATGTTGCGGCACGTGGTCTAGATGTAAATGATGTTACTCACGTTTTCAACTACCACATTCCTTTTGACTCTGAGTCTTATGTTCACCGTATTGGCCGTACAGGTCGTGGTGGTAAGACGGGTGAGGCTATTACATTAGTTAGTCCAAATGAGCTTAGAACCATTAAGCGTATTGAAAAAGATGTTGGTACAAAGATGACAACACAAGTCATCCCTACACGTATGGAAGTACAAAATAACCGTTCAGATGAACTGATAGCAAAGATCGCGCAGACACAGATAACGGATAAAGCTATTGAGCTGGTTAAAACACTTCAACATGACCTTGATATCGTAACCATTGCCCATTTACTTGCTTCTATGATACAAAGCGAGAATACAGTAAAAGGTAAGGACCATATCGGTCTTGGCCTTGAAGAGATAGAGCTTCTCATTGAACGTGCAATGCAAAATAGAGGTGGCGGAGGCGGTGGGCGTAACCGTGGCGGTTACCGAGGGAATAGAAAAAGAAGCGGTGGAGACCGTAGTAACAAAAGCGGACGCAACAGACGCAATAGCAGCGGACGCAACAGCCGTAACGGCGGACAAGGCAGCAGAAGCTAAATCTTTCTATCTTCTTTTTCTCGTTACGACGGTCACCGTCGTAATGCATACATCAACTTAAACCAACAGATAATTCAAGTCCAGTATTTTATACTGAAACTAAACCACTATGCTATAAACTATCTAAAATCAAAAAATAAATTAAACTATTTTATAGACTTGTCACAATTAAAGATTTACAATAGACTTGATCTCATCAGCATACAATATCTCTTTTTCTACTAATTTGTCAGAGAGGGCAACGATTTCTTTTTTATGAGATTCAAAGAGTTTTGACACCTCTTTCTCTTTCTCAGTAATGATCTTTCGCACTTCATCATCGATCAACTTTCCAGTCGCTTCACTGAAATCTTTTGGCATTGCCATCTCACGGCCCAAAAAGACTTGCTCTTCACCCTTTTGATAATATACGGGTCCAAGTAACTTACTCATACCCCACTGGCTAACCATATGTGTAGCCAATTTGGTTGCTTCTTTGAGATCATCGGCAGCACCTGATGAAAGATCACCCAGTAAGGTCAACTCAGCAACCCTCCCTCCAAGCATCACGCCTATCTTGTCAAGCAAATAAGACTTGGGGAAATTTCTGATATCTTTTAACGGTAACTGTTCTGTCATACCCAATGCCTGTCCTCTGGGTATAATACTGACTTTCTCTATAGGATCGGCATGCACTAAAAGCAATGCAGCTAAAGCATGGCCACTCTCATGAATAGCCACTCTTTTTTTATCTTCCTCATCCAAAACAAATTCCTGTTCTACACCCATAATAATACGGTCACGTGCATACAATAGATCATCTTGTGAAATTTCTTCCTGATTTTCTCTGGCAGCATGCATCGCTGCTTCATTGACCAGGTTTGCCAACTCTGCACCACTGAAACCAATACACATTTTAGCTATCTTTTCCAGATCTACAGTATTGTCCTGACGTACTTTTCGGCTATGAATATTCAAGATCTTGACTCTTGCATGAACATCCGGTAAGCTCAATGTTATTTTACGATCAAATCTTCCCGGTCTTAAAAGTGCAAAATCCAAAACATCAGGACGGTTTGTCGCTGCCAGGACCACAACCTGCTCATCTGTCTCAAAACCATCCATTTCCGCCAGGATCTGATTAAGGGTTTGCTCTTTCTCATCATGGCCACCACCGATCCCCGCTCCTCTAGCTCTGCCTACCGAATCGATCTCATCGATAAAGATGATAGAAGGGGCTTCACTTTTAGCCTGTTTAAATAGATCACGCACCCTTGCCGCGCCTACACCTACAAACATCTCTACGAATTCAGAACCACTGATAGAAAAGAAAGGCACACCTGCCTCCCCTGCTACTGCTTTTGCCAAAAGTGTTTTTCCTGTACCTGGAGCTCCTATCAGCAGTATACCTCTTGGTATCTTTGCGCCTAACTGTTCATATTTTTCAGGTTTTTTTAAAAAGTCAACCACTTCATTAAGCTCTATTTTGGCATTTTTAACACCGGCTACATCATCAAAAGTGACAGAGATCTCTTCCTTGCCATATTTTTTCGCACTGGAATGCATAAAATCAAATACACCGCCACCTATACCGCCTAACTGCTTTTTAATACGATTTGAGCCATAAAGCATAAATCCCAAAAAGAAGAAAAGCGGCAGCAACAAAATAAACATAAGCCAAAAATTTGACTCTTTTTGGGACTTAAAATGAATATCAACATTGTTTTTTTCCAGTAGAGCTAAAAAGCTCTTATCTTCAAAAGGAGGAAGTGTCGTCTTCAAATAAGTTGGTTTTCTATCCATACCCACCTTCACAGATGCAACAACCCGGTCTTTATCGATCCAGATCTCTTTAATTCTATTTTGTTCAACCCTGTTTCTGAACTGATTATAAGCTAGTGTTTGGCCCTCTCCTTCCGATGTAACATAATAAAACAGTTCAAGTCCAAGTATAGTAAGAATAATAACAAACCATATATTGATGAAAGGATTAAACTTTGTAGTATTGTTTGGCTTTTTTTCCATCTATTTTTCCTTCAAAAATATTCTTTCATTATATAAAATATTTTCTATATGCATGTAGTACAGTAGTTACCATTGTACCAAAATGTTATTTATTTGCATGAAATTTATATAATATATATCAAGCATTAGTTTAATAATAAATATTAATTAGGAGAATATTATTGAAATTTCATTTTTTGGAAGACAATATTAATTATCATAAAATATTTTTATTATAAAGATATTAATTATCTTTTAAGAAGTATTTTCTTATAATTTTTTTATATAAAAAATATAAGAGGAGAAAATTGATGAAAATCTTTAAATTCGTTGGAATGTCACTTTTGGCATCTTCATTACTATTGGGAGCAACATCTGTTGCAGATAAAGCTAAAGGGTCTGGTCTAAAAGCCATCCCTACAGATAAAGCAGAGCTGATGAAGCTTATTGATCCAAATAAAACAATCACAGAGGAAAGAGTTGAACTGGGTAAAAGACTTTATTTTGAACCAAGACTTTCCAAGAGTGGGATCATTTCATGTAATACCTGCCATAACCTTGGGCTCGGCGGAGTTGATGGAGTGCCTGCTGCTGTTGGTCATCAGTGGACAGCAAATCCCCATCATCTGAATTCACCAACCGTATATAATGCTGTATTCTTCAAGGAACAATTCTGGGACGGAAGAAGCCCTCACTTGGAAGACCAGGCGCAAGGCCCTATGCAGGCAGCTCCTGAGATGGCTGCTCCAAAGTCACTTGTTGAAGAGAGAGTTAACTCTATCCCTGCCTACATAGAAGAATTTAAAAAAGCTTATGGAAAAGAAGTAAAAGTAGATTTTGAAAAGATCACATCCACAATCGGTATTTTTGAAAGAACACTGGTAACACCTTCAAGATTTGACGATTTCCTTAATGGTAAAAAAGATGCACTGACAGAGGCAGAAAAAGAAGGTCTGAATGTATTTATCGATAAGGGCTGCACAAGCTGCCATACTGGTATTGCATTGGGTGGAACAATGCAACCGTTCCAAGTAGCAGGCAAGTACAGGTTTGCAAATGTAGGTGACTTCAAAGGCGACAAAAATGGTATGGTAAAAACCCCGACACTCAGGAATATTACCGAAACTGCTCCATATTTCCATAACGGTGCCATTTGGAACCTGGCAGATGCGGTAAAAGAGATGGGAAGTACACAGCTCGGTATTAAGATCTCTGATGAAGAAGCATCAAAGATCGTTACTTTCTTTGGCGCACTGGAGGGAAGAAAACCGGTTATCACATATCCACAACTTCCAAAAAGTACAAATAAAACTCCAAAACCTGATTTTAAATAATCACCCTTTATGACCTCTTTTTGAGGTCATACCTTTCTTTTAGTATCTTTTGCTATGATGCTTGACAATTAACTCCAAGGTACATCGTATGAAAGAACACTACTTTTTTTCACAACCTCATCAACCCTTTTTTGTGTTGGCATTTATAAATGCCATCATCACTATGCTGATTTTCATGCTTGGCTACAAAGGTATTTTAACACTTACATTACTTCCCTCTTCTTTTCATGCCTATAGCCTGATATTTTTACTTTTCACCCCTGCATTTCTAGCCTTTATTTTTACAACTTTTCCCCGCTTCTCAAGTACACCTGCCATTGAGAAATCCGTATATCTTAAAGTATTTGGATTATTTGCTGCAGGAACACTTTTGTTTATAGTAGGTGCATTGACAAATACTATGCTATACAAACTGGGCATGATCATACTCTTTATAGCACACTTCTGGGCTATAAAAATCCTTTATAATATTTTTAATGACTCTCAAATGGAAGATAAACATGATATCTTCTGGATACTCTCAGCAATGTTCTTTGGTTTAGTCTCTCATCTTCTTTTTATTGTAGGTGAATCATTATGGCTGCCTTTACAGAGCTTCGCCATACAAACAGGTATCTATCTTTACCTTTTTCTGCTTGCTTTCTCTGTGGCACAGCGTATGGTACCATTCTTTTCGCATTGCATGGTGGAGAAGAATATGGGTCTTCTTAAAACAGTCGCTCTGCTTTTAACTCTGCATGTCATTTTGGAAACCATTCACCCGCACCTTTCTTTCATCGCTGATCTTGCACTGGTCTATATCACAGGAAAAGAACTTTTCAGATGGAACCTTCCGTTTCCTAATCCGAACCCACTGCTCTGGATACTCCATCTTGCACTCTACTGGATACCGGTAGCCTTTCTTTTTGGGGCCATGAGTAACCTTACTGCTTTGATCAACGGTACACCTTTCCTCTTTTTAGATATACATATCCTCATGCTCGGTTTTGTCTTTACCATCCTCATAGGTTTCGGTACCCGTGTCACCATAGGCCATTCCGGAAACATGATGCAGGCAGGTATGTGGGAAAAAGTCCTTTTTAACTGGACACAGGTCGTAGTAGTAATGCGTCTTTTTGTCTCTATGGCAGTTGCATGGAACTGGAATTTTATGGTACTTTTTGACATCTCTGTAACAGTATGGCTATTGATGTTCATTCTTTGGGGTGTACGTTTCTTTTCTGTACTTATCAATGGTAAAAAACTGAACTGAGAATTTGCTATAATGCGCTTATGAAATCATTAATAATACTTACTATCATTAGCCAGCTTCTTTTCTCTGCGACACCAGGGCAGGTAGAACGTTACCTTAGCATTTCAAATGCGGAGGAGGAACTGCTTGAACTTGAGTCCCAGTTCTCCATAATGCAAAACAATTTTCAAGCATCAGACACCAATACTTCTGAAGAGAAAGAAACTTATGATATGCAAATGCTTTCCATCCGTTTTAGAGAGTATATTCAAACGAATTTGAGCGAAGATGAAATGGAAGAGATACTTCAAAATTATAAAAATATCATCTTATTGCAATTCATCTCTGCAAGCAGTAATTCGGACAGCGATCCAAAAGAAGTTGACCGATACGTTAAAACACTCAAAGAAGATCCGGAAGCACAGGTACGTATGGATCTTGTAGAAAAGATAAGCAAAGAGCTCAATCATAAAGAGTCCATGGTCTTAATGTTCGATAACCTCATTAAACCTCTTATGCAAGCTGCGCCGGGAGGAAAAGATCTGGATGCGAACTATATGAAAAAGAGCAGAGAGAACTATTTAAAGGATATGATGGAAAAAGCAAACAAGGAGACACTATTTGCAAGCAAAGACTTTACAATGGAGGAGCTTGAAGAACTGCTCAAGATAGCACAGACCCCGGCCATGGACCACGAAATGAAAGCTGTCTATGGCGGTATGGCTTATGCACTGAAAGAATTTTTTCTCTCTTTAGCCAGTAAATATGATATCAGCAAACATCAAAGATAAATGAAAAAACCTATTTATATTACAGACCTTGACCATACCTTTTTACGTACTGACCAGAGTGTTAGTGCCTTCAGTGCCAAAGTATGGAATGAAAAAGCCCAAAATTCCATCCTCTCGGTCGCTACGGCAAGAAGTTTTCAAAAATCTCATTATTTTTTAGACAAACTGCATCTTGAGGCCCCTATGATACTCCTTGATGGTACCATGATCGTCACTCCGGATAAAAAGCTCATAGATATCAAGCTTGTAAATAAAGCTTTGGGAGATGCTATCATCAATGAGGGAGCAAAGTTTAACATCTATCCTTTTGTCATAGCCCTTAAAGATATGGAACTCAATGAAGCCTTTCTCTTTCCCACTACGCTCAATATACATCAGCATGGAGTACTTGAGAATTACCGTAATGATCCTCGTATGGTAAAGTGCAGGAATATTCAGGCTATGGATATGAACATGAAGATCGTATACTTCGGAGAGCTACAGACCCTCCAGCCTCTTACTGAACATTTACGAAAAACTTTTAGTGACGAGCTGGAATACAAACTCTCTCCGGAAAAATATTCGAACGGCTGGTTCCTCACCATTTTGCATCCTGAAGGAGATAAAGCCCATGCCCTGCAAAAAGTAGCAGACTATATGAACCGGGATACCCATGAAATGACTGTATTTGGTGACAGCATCAACGACATAGGCATGTTTAAACTTGCAGGAACTTCTGTGGCAGTTTCCAATGCTTTGGATGAAGTGAAAGAGGTTGCTGATATTATATTACCGCACTCCAATGATGAGGATGGGGTAGCTAGGTATCTGAACGAAATATAAATCTCTTATTTAAGGATATTACCTATTTGATATTTTCCTAAATTGTGCGAAAAGCGGATTATGATCGGAGAGTCTATGATCCCTGAAAACAGCAAAATCCAGAAGTTCTACACCACGGTAGAAGATGAAATCCAAATGATTTCCCATGAAAGATTTCACCTTGTCTACCTGCTTGAACGGTACCGCTTCAAGAGAGAGTTTTTTTCTTATTTCATGCAGTTTTTGTATACGTTTTTTATTCCAAGTATTGAAATCACCCGCAATGATCATAGGTCCTTCATGATACTTCATAAGTTCCAAAAATCGTTCAAGTTCTTTGTCATAACGTTTATTTTCACGAAAGTTGATCGCATGCACATTGAGTATCAAAAGCTTGGTTCCATCCTCAAAAGGATATGCACTCAAAAGCAGACTTTTATGCGGGCCGATAAGACTCTCTCTTCCTTCCGAAAGATAGGCCTGTGCACCCTTTGACTCCACCCTGCTTGCACTCAAGACACCATAAAACTCTCCCATAACTTCCAAATTGGCTGCAGCATCGAAAGTATACTCCGGAAGTGTGAAGTGTTTCTCATCTTTAAAATTAGCTTCCTGAAAAAGTAAAAAATCGATCTCTTGTTCTAAAGTCAACGCTTGAAGATAAGGTTTGAATCTGGGGTGTTTGGTGTTTTTCTTATAGACATTCCAGCAAAGCAGCCCAAAAGTATCTGGTACAAAGCTGCTGCAGGCAAAATAACATGAACGATGATGAAGAAGGGAAGGAATGAACATATCAGCGCAAAGAAGTAGATACTTTTATCATATTTTTAGGTATTTCACAACTTACTGATGATCGTTCTTGATAAAGGATGTAGCTTACAGCAGAAAAAATAGAAATACTACAAAACCCTATCAGAATACATTCAAATATTAGTTGTTCTAAAGGTATCATATCGACAGGAAACTCCTCTGTTTTTCTCTATGATTATAGCATAGAGTAAAGAAATAGTATGCATTAAATATAAAATTTTGGTTACGCTATAATATCTTCATGATAAAAGATTTTAACATTGCTGACTTTACATTGGTACTCTCCGGAGGGGGTGCGTTAGGTATCGCACATTTAGGAGTCCTGCATGATCTTGAAAAACATAACATCCTGCCTCAGGAGATCGTAGGTACAAGTATGGGTGGTATTATCGGAGCATGTATTTCCATAGGAATGCATGAAAAGGAGATACACGAACATATTAAAAGTTTTGCAAAGATTTACAACTGGATAAAATTTTCTTTTTCCGGTAATGCCATAGTGGATAGTGACAAGATCGCAATGATATTTAATGATATTTTTCACAACAGAAAGATGAATGAGACACAAATACCTCTTAAACTCATTGCAACCAACCTTCTTAATGGGCATAAAAGAGTATTTAGTGCTTCCGATGAAGATATCTATATCAAAGATGCCCTGCTTTCCACAATGGCCATACCAGGAATTTTTGATGAACATGTCATAGACGGCAATACCTATGGTGATGGTTTTTTATGTGAAAATCTTGGTATTAATGAAGCAACGCTCACTGATGTACTGGCTGTAGATGTTTTAGGTGAAAATTCGTTTCAAAAGACAATGCCGGATAACTTCTTTAAAACAGCCAATGTTCTCGAAATGTTTGAAAGATCCATACGACTGCTTATTTACAATCAAACCCGGACACATATCAGAAATTCGGACAAGAACATTTATCTTTTGGAACCTGAAACAAAAGATTACAAAACATTTCATTTCCATAAAGTAAAAGAGATAAGAGCTTTGGGATTGAACCTATTATGAAAAGCAGACGCTACCCTAAACTTTTAGTCTTTCTACAGTTCGGGCTTATAGGACTTATGTTGTTCTTTTCTCATGATATATTGGATTCTCCGGTTGGAATATCCATTTTTATTATGGGGCTTCTTCTCGGACTTTGGGCGATAAACCACAACCAGAGAGGTAACTTCAACATACAACCCAGCCTCAAAGAAGGATGCCGGCTCATCACAACAGGAGCCTACCGATGGATACGCCATCCCATGTACACTTCTGTGATCATAATGATGTCCGGTGTGCTTGCAGCAAACCCTACACTCACTGAATTTCTTTTTTTTATCGGCCTTGTCCTGGTACTGGTACTGAAAGCAAAAAGGGAAGAGCGACTCTGGTGTGGGCATGATGAAACATATATAATATACAAAAAGAAAACAAAGCTTTTTATACCCTATCTACTATAAAGTGAGAAAATAATGATCGAAAATGGATTTACCTACCTGTCAGCACTGGCGATGATCGCAGCCAGTATCGTCTATGTTGAAAAAAAGAGTACATTAAAACTGTTCGAATACCTCCCTGCCATTGTTATCATCTACTTTACAGTAATGCTCTTCTCAACCTTTGGATTTTGGCAAAAAAGCACAGAGATCACAAGTACCTACAAAGCAGTCAAATCAAACCTTCTTCCTGCAATGATCTTTCTCATGCTGCTTGGTGCGGATATGCGTGAAATATTTAAACTGGGTAAGAAAATGCTGCTTACTTTTCTCCTGGCCTCCATAAGTATAGCATTGGGTTTCATCATCACTTTTGCCCTTTTTCATACAGCTTTTGAAACTGATGCATGGAAAGCTTTTGCCGCGCTTTCAGGCTCATGGATGGGGGGTACGGGAAACATGGTCGCCATACAGGGTGCACTTGACCTGTCTGACAGCAAAATGGGCTATGCCCTGCTTATCGACTCCATAGACTATGCCATTTGGGTAATGATCCTGCTGGCACTTGTGCCTATGGCAGGCAGATTCAATACCTGGAGCAGAGCAGATACATCCCTTATAGATGAAGTGGGCCAGAGACTGGCACTGAAAGAGACAACGAAGAAAATGGACTTTACCTCACTTTTCCTGCTTCTGGCTATGTCTCTTTTTGTTTCGGCATTGAGCCAATATGCTGCATCTTTTTGTCCTGTTACATCATTCCTGACAACTACGACCTGGGTAGTGATCATAGCTACCATTGCAGGTATCATCATGGCAATGACACCCCTGTCAAAAGTTCCTGGTTCTTCAGAAATAGGGCATATCCTGCTTTATCTCATTGTTGCACTCATTGCCTCACGTGCAAATTTTGCAGAACTTACCCAGGCCCCGCTTTACATTTTTGCCGGATTTGTCATCATTGCTGTGCATATGGGCTTCATGGTCTTATTTGCCAAACTTTTTAAACTTGATCTTTTTTCACTTGGTGTCGCTTCACTTGCCAATATCGGCGGTATAGCCTCCGCCCCCATTCTGGCATCTGCCTACTCAAAAGCCCTCATCCCCATAGGTGTACTGATGGCTATGATGGGGTATATTTTAGGAACTTTCGGTGGACTTATGGTAGGGAAAGCACTGGAAGTCATAGCAGGATAATTTATTTGATACAATATCACAATTAATATTTGGAGTTCTAAACATAGCTTATGAAGATATCATGCATACATACCTCAACGCTTAAGGCGCCCCTTAAAACCCCTTTTATTACCTCTTTGCGTCGTGTAGATGCACTGGAAGACCTCGTTGTCATCATTGAGTGTGATAACGGCTTAGTGGGATATGGAGAGGGTGCGCCTACTCCTGTGATCACAGGGGAGACAATGGGATCAATGGTCGCTGCCATTGAGTACATCAAACCACATATCATTGGTAAAGAGATCGAAGATTTTGAATCTATTTTAAATCTTATCCATCGTTTGATAGTTAAAAATACTACCGCCAAATCTGCTTTGGAAATTGCACTCTATGATCTAAAAGCCAAAGCTGCCGAACAGCCTCTTTACCAAATGCTTGGTGGTACGCAAACCCACTTCAGGACCGATATCACCATAAGTATGGGTACCATAGATAAAATGATAGCAGACTCTCTTGACGCTGTCAGTTTGGGCTATGAAACACTCAAGATAAAAATAGGTGATGATCCAAAAAAAGATATAGAAAGAGTAAAAGCCATACATAATGCTTTGGATAAAAATATCAAACTGAGACTCGACGCAAACCAGGGTTGGACGGCAAAAGAAAGTGTAGCACTTTTACATACTTTGGAAAAACAGGATATCATCGCAGAATTTATAGAACAGCCTGTAAAAGCCGATGACATAGAGGGACTCAAATATATCAAAGAGCGAGTCAAAACTCCCCTGCTTGCAGATGAATCCATCTTCAGCGTTAAAGATGCACGTAGATTACTGGAATTCGAAGCCATAGACTATGTGAACATCAAGCTGGCAAAAACCGCAGGTATCACACAGGCACTGAAGCTTGCTGATCTTTCAGCAGAGTTTGGTGCAAAATGTATGATTGGCTGTATGTTGGAAGGGCCCATCTCTGTGGCTGCCGGAGTCCATGTCGCTTCTGCCAAAGCAGACACCATTACCATGCTTGATCTTGATTCTGTGGCACTTCTATCTGAACATCCGGTTAAAACCGATATACTTTTTAATGAAAGTGAAATTGTTTTGAGTGATACTATTGGTATCGGTGTATCACTTTAATCTAATCTCTCCTATAAACAATTATGGTAAAATCCCCAAATTATTTATGGTCATGTAAGGAACTTACTCTTGTTTAACATTCAAAACTATTCAAAACAGAATATCAAAAATGATATCCTGTCTGGAGCATTGGTAGCCGTTGCACTTGTGCCAGAGGCGATAGCATTTTCATTTATAGCAGGTGTCTCTCCTATAGTTGGTCTTTACGGGGCTTTTATTATAGGGCTTATAACTGCCTTGCTTGGTGGTAAACCCGGCATGATCTCCGGAGCCACAGGCTCTGTAGCAGTGGTATTCGTCTCCCTTGGACTTGCTGTCAAAAAGATGTACCCAGAGCTCGATGCCGAAGCACTCTCTATGATGATCTTGCATTATATTCTTTTGACTTCCATCATTGCGGGGCTCATACAAATAGCTATAGGCGTCATGAAGATGGGTAAATTTATCCGTCTTGTACCTCAACCTGCTCTCTTTGGATTCGTAAACGGTCTTGCTATCGTCATCGCATTGGCACAGCTGCCGTTCCTTGCACCTTCACATATAGAACAGTATAGCTCATGGATAGATATAATAAAAGCAAGTTTTTCTGAAAATTACATCATGTACATTATCGTTATCATAACGATGGCGACCATGCAATTCCTGCCTAAAGTAAGCAAAGCTGTTCCTGCCGGGCTTGTAGCTATAGTAGTGGTGACTTTAGTCGTGTACTTTGGACACATAGAGACTAAAACCGTAGGTGATCTAGCAAACCTTTCACATGTCTCCATGCCTCATTTTATCATGCCTGATGCATCATTTTTCTCATGGGAGTCCATGAAGATCATATTACCAACTTCATTTATTGTAGCACTGGTAGGACTCATTGAATCCTTACTTACACTTTCGGTACTCGATGAAATGGGTGGCAAACGCGGTTCAGGGAATAAAGAATGTGTAGCACTTGGTGTGGGAAATGCAAGCTCCGGACTCTTTGGCGGTATGGCTGGCTGTGCCATGATCGGACAGTCAGTTATCAACTTTACATCCGGTGGTCTTGGCCGCCTCTCCTCTTTTACTGCTGCTGTGCTGCTCATCATCCTTGTTGTCAGTTTTTCCGGTGTGATCGCAGCTATACCTATGGCTGTATTGGTAGGGATCATGTTCATGGTGAGTATCGGGACATTCGAGTTCTCTTCCATTAAACGTATCACACATATGCCAAAAGCTGATGCTTTTGTACTGGTTACCGTTACGATCATCACGATCTTTTTTGATCTTGCAGTAGCAGTGATCGCTGGTATCATCATCTCTGCCCTTGTCTTTGCCTGGGAACATGCAAAGATCTTTGCACATACCGCAATAGAAAACGGCAAAAAGATCTATGAACTGGATGGTCCCCTGTTCTTTGGATCAGTAACCTCATTCAATGAAAAGTTCGATGTTGAAAATGACCCCGATGAAGTGGTCATAGACTTCAAAAAAGCCAGGGTCATGGACTCTTCCGGTGCCGAAGCAATCGATGCGCTGACAGAAAAATATAAAAAATCCGGAAAGAAACTGACGCTAAGACACCTTTCTGAGGATTGCAAAAAGACGCTCAAAACAGCCGGTCCGTTCTGTACTTATGAAGAGGATGACCCTACCTACAAGGTTGCACATAACGTATAAAAACTAAGTGGCCTCCACCTCAACGATCTTCTCTTCAAAATAGGCTTCAAAGATCTCCCTTAAAGCCTCCAGTTCTATCGGTTTGGGGAGGTAGCCGTCCATACCTGCACCTAAATACTTCGCTTTATCTCCGGTAAGGGCATTTGCCGTCAAGGCAATGATCGGAATATGTCGTTTACCGTTACTGCGCTCATAGCTCAATATCTTTACCGTTGCTTCCATACCTCCCATTACCGGCATCTCGATATCCATGAAGATCATATCATACTCCTCTCTCATACGATGTTCCAATGCCTCCTGACCATTCTTTGCGATACTCACTTCTATACCGATTTTCTTCAATACATTAATGATCAGTTTTTGGTTAATGAGATTGTCTTCTGCAACAAGGACATGGATATTTTTAAAATGGATCTGCTTTTTACGCTCTGTACTTTCCTCTTTATCACTCAATGCTTTAATTGTTTTAGTAAATGTGATCGGCTTATAGAGTATCTTGTCAATACGTGAGCCGTAGTGTTTGAGCGTTCGTTTTTGGTCACTAGTTGATATGACAACTATTTTGCTGTCAATATCCAGGAATTTCTCGATCTCATTCCCTCTTTGACGGAACATATGATCGATGAAAAGAATATTGGGAAGATTCCCACTCTCTTTTGCAGCCAAAAGTGTCTCATCTGTATAGTGCTTGACCCTTGCACCTGTATAAGCAATATAAAGCTCAAGATTCCTGTCGATAAAATGCTCCTCATCAATATTCGGATCGAATATACCCACACTATACGAATGTATATCTTCTTTAATAACTCTTTGTTCTGCATCTTCAGCCTTCTGCAAGACAAGGCTAAAGTAGAAGGTCGATCCCTCATCTTTCACACTCCGTATACCCAGTTTGCCACCCATAAGATCGATAAGTTTACCGGAAATGGAAAGCCCAAGCCCTGTCCCACCGTATTTTCTGCTTGTGCTGACATCAGCTTGTGAAAAGGCTTCAAAGATCTTCTTCCTCTGTTCTTTTGTGATCCCGATCCCCGTATCTGAAACTGAGAACTTCACTTCTGTCTCATCATTACTTTCTGATATTTTCTCTATAGAAACACTTACCTCTCCATTCTTCGGAGTAAACTTTATCGCATTACTCACAAGATTGACAACCACTTGCGATATCTTGGTCGGATCACCTATCAGAAGTGTAGGGAGTTCAGGGTCTATAAAGATATGAAAATCAATATTCCCTTTGAGAGCGTTGCCAGCATAAGATTCAACAGCAGACTCAAAATACTCTATCGGATCAAACTCAATATGCTCCAGCTCTATCTTCTGTGCTTTGATTTTGGAAAGGTCCAGAATATCATTGACAATATTCAACAGGTGTTCAGAACTCTTTTCAACTACAGAGAGAAACTCTTTTTGCTCCTCTGTCGTTTCTGTCTCTTTGAGTAACTGCGTAAACCCAAGTATTCCGTTAAGCGGTGTACGTATCTCATGGGACATACTTGCCAGAAACAGATCTTTGGTCCGGTTGGCATCCTGGATCGCATGTATCAGGAATTTATAGATCAGATTGAGATTCCCGCTCTCAATAAGACGTTTAAGCTTTTTTTGCTGATTTGGATCAAAGACCAGTTCAATATCACGGAGTGTATCTTTATATATCTTTTTATTTTTTGCTTGTTCCATACGCATTGAGATAAGCTTGAGTAACAGCAGTAAGAGCAGCCCAGCACTTATACTATAGGCGATCAGGTCTGTATTGGACCTGGAAAGGTTCTCTTTGGCTATCTTCTCAATTTGCCCAAGAAGTATCGCCTCGACCTTGCTAAAGTACTCCATCTTCTTATCTATCTTATCCAGCCACAATACGATAGTAACACTATACCTGCCGCTTTTGGCATCATGCAGTATCTGTTTACGCTCTTTTGAGAGGAGATTCACATATGCATCAGATGAAAGCAGTGCACGGAGATCTACCGCTACAACTCTATCAGGCAATGTATCAAACTGTAGTTGTCTGTCTTTTGCCATCATTTGATCCCAGATCATCCTCTCTTTCTCGTTCATTGGACGTTTTTGCAGCAATAAAGAGTAGATCCATGTATTCTCAAGAACTGTATTTTCTTTCAGTGCTATGATCTTCTCATACAGGAAAAGATAGCGCATCAGCATTTCAGAGTTTTGTTCCAAGGCAAGCTCACTGAATATATGGTCAAACGGTGTGAACACTTTTCCGTGATAACCATGAAAGAGGATATCCATCTTGTTTCCACTGAGACTTTCTACTGATTCTCTCACATGACGCAATGCTCTATAAATATCTTTGATCTGAGCACTATAACGGTGTAAGGCACTGTTTCTTTGCATAAAGTTGTTGAGCTCCAACAAGGCCTGATCCACATTCTCCCTTGTTTGCTTCATACTTTCAAAACTGCTTTTTGTATGTGTTACCAGATAGGAAGCACTGTTGAGCCTCTCATCATCTATCTTCTCAAGCGTAAGGGCGATCTCCTTTAAAAAAACAGGGAGATCTATACTTTTTTTAGGAGCATTATATCGCTGATAAGAAACATAGCTACGGTAAGAGAGAACAGCAGTACCTGCCATCACACATAGGATCAGCAGATTGAGTATGAATGTATGCTTGAATATTTTCATATTGATTCTTCCATTTATTTGTATAATAGTGCAAAGTGCAGAGAGAAAAAAACAAAATACCCCCTCTTCCGTTCATTAAAAAGAAATATCTCTTCATTGTACGGCCTGGCAATCTTTTTTAGCGGTAAAGACCCATAACTTTCTGTCCTTGCTTCACAACAAGTTTAGCTTTTAACATTGATACATGGACCTATTATACTACGATAAGTATTAAAATATTTATTATGTATGATTACACACATACTACACAAATCAAATGCTAGTATGAGAAAAAAGGGCTTTAAATGCAAGCGTTCATTTTTATACCTCTACTTCTCTCAACTCTTCTGCTTGGGGGAACAAAAGGTTTTGAATATACCGGTGTCAAAGTTAAAAGTAAGGGAAAAACATATATCGTTAAACGTATTATCCCGAAAGAGTGTAAAAACATCCCCATTAACAATGAAATGCTCTGGACAGGGAATTTTGCCAACAACAAGGTTCCTGGAGCGTGTAAATCCACTTATGTTCATACCAAAGGAAAACTTCAGCCGATGCATTTGGATGAAGACCTTGAAACTTATGGGGAACTTGAAGTACTAGTGTTCATGAAAGAGATGCAAGAAAATAAAAATATGCTGCTAATAGATAGCCGTAAAAAGTCATGGTATACCTACCGTACCATACCGGGTGCTATCAATATGCCGTTTGTCTATTTTAAAGAGCGTGAGAATTATGAGTTCCATTTCGAATATGCACTCAAATATATGGGTGTCATAAAAGATAAAGATGGAGAATATGACTTCAGCCATGCTAAAACTCTTTTGCTTTTTTGTAACGGTCCGTGGTGCAGCCAGTCCCCGACCATGATCTACGCTCTTCTGGAGATAGGCTATCCTCCTGAAAAGCTGAAGTGGTATCGCGGAGGTATGCAGGACTGGCTTGGTGCAGGCATGACCTCTACAAGAAAGTAATGTTAGTCGATCACTATTCTTGCATCAAGCGGCTGGATCGGCCTGTTGTTATTGTAATGCATAAGATGGTGGAATTTTCCTACCTGTTCTTTAGATACCGTAACAGGTGTTTTAAGAACGAACCATCTTACACCTTCTGTACATGGAGGTGTGGTCAATGAACCGTTGAAACGGTAATAGTGCTTCTCTTTTGGTAAAAGTGCCTGAGCTATTTTAGAAAGCTTGAGTATATTTGTTTCACCCTCTTTAGCTGGCATTTTACTCCAGACTTTTTCCAAGGCCTTATTACTTTTCCCCTCTTCGAACATCACTGCAACTACAGCTATGTTCCCCTGCTTATCCAAGTGAACAAAATGTGCTTCAAGCGGGAATGATTTGCCGTTGATATGATTTTCACTGGGTGAATGGAAGTGGAACTGTTTCAGTTCAAATGTTTTGCCATCCATTGTCAATGTACTTCCAGGAAGCATATTGACCTGGACAGTGTGGCCATTGTCTGTAATATTTTTTGAACTGCTTCCATAAGAAGGAACAAGCGGAGGAAGATGCGCATGAAGCGAATGCGTAATATTGATCGGTGATTGATTGAGCCCTACTCCACACTCTCTGTATTTATCAGAAAGATGCCCCCATGTTTCCGGTGTATTGTGTCCTGTATATCCCCAATGTGCATTATGTGCTTCATCGGTTGCACAGCCTGTCATTAATGCCATAGATGACACTAAAAGTATAGATGTGATATTTTTCATTTTTTTCCTTTATAATCTATTGATTAGCTAGTATAAATACTTTAGGATTAAAAAATACAATAAAGTATTGTAAAAAGAGAAAGAAATCATTAAAAATAATAATATATAAATATTACTTCAGAAATACTGTTTACCTTAAACAGTATCATTGAAATTATGTTACATAAAAAACATCCATGCCATCAAAAGAATAAAAGGGAGTAGAGCAAAAGCATACACTATTTTTTGTGTTTTAACTGCTTTATAAACTCCCCAAAAGAAAAGAATGATAACAGCAAGGGCTCCTGCAACAATAAAATTAGCATCTATGTCACTTTTCTCTCCGGCTAATACGATGATTGTAGTCAATAAAAAGAGCCCTTTATGTCTCATCATTTTTCAAGGTCCTCTTTATTGAGTTTATCTACCATCTTAATACTTTCAAGGGCATTGAGCAGTATCTGTTTGGTCGAAGCAAGAGGCTTCATATGCAGGTTTGTCTCCCCTTTGCCCAGACTTTCATCCATCAATACATCCATCACTTCTTTTTCAAGTTCTGCGACGATCTCATTAATTTTTTCTTCTATAAAATCGATATTCATATTATTAATATTATCCTATTTTGCTTTTGGTCTGAAAATTTTTATGACCTCTTTGTTTGCTTCCATATAGTGCCCTCCGATCAGGTCGATACAGTATGGTACAGCAGGAAAAACAGCATCCAGGCATTCACGAATGGACTTTGGTTTGCCTGGAAGGTTGATAATAAGAGAGCCATTGCAAATACCCGCCGTTTGGCGTGAGAGGATGGCTGTAGGTACATATTGCAGGCTGACTGCTCTCATCTGTTCTCCAAAGCCCGGAAGCAGTTTTTTGCAAACATTCTCAGTTGCTTCTGTCGTCACGTCCCTCATCGCCGGGCCTGTACCACCTGTAGTAACGATAAGATCACAGTTCTCATCACGGGACAGCTTTATAAGTGTTGTTTCTATGAGGCTCTGCTCATCAGGGATGCATCTATATTCATATTCACATTCATTAAGCAGATATTCTTTCATCGTATCCATGATGGCTACCCCGGAGATATCTTCATATATCCCCTGACTTGCCCTGTCGCTGGTTGTTACCACACCTATTTTAATTTTATCCATTTTAATACGTTCCTGAATTTTTTTATGCACTATATCTTAAAAAAACTTAGGAGTGCCCTAATGGATGATCTCTAATCGCCCGTCTTTGGCTTTAGGACTCAAAACTTTATGATGATCAATATACTCAGCCATAATGGAGTAAAAAGTCGTAAATGTATTTTTCATATCGGTGCCATATTTTTTAAACCAGAAGTATCCATCACCTTCATGATTGACAATAAACGAATTACTCAACACAGTATACTCTTTCTTCTCATCCAGCGGAACCCATTTTCCGTGTTCAAGTACTTGAATGTTACTTACTCGTTTACCTGTTCTTATGACTTTTCGGTCTTTGATCTCTTGTACCTGTTTAGGCAATGTAATACGGTACTTGAGCCCAGAGACTTGCATAAGTCCTCCCTCTCCATAACTGGCTGCACTTCTCTCAAGTATCTCCTTAAAGTACTTTCCTTTTAATCTTAGGACATAGGCATAATTTCCAAACTCATCGATCTCTTTGAGCATGGCATCTGTAATACTTCCCTTACTGTAGACTTTGCTGCCTCTGAATGCACCGGCATTATTCATTACGACATCTACTTTGAATTTCTTTCTCATAAGGTCGTTGATCATATCGGCAACACTGGATTCGCTTTTACGTATTTCATCTGAAGTGAGGTTCCAAGATGTTTCTGTCTGACCCAAAACAATCACAGCAGGGAAACCTTCCTGATATTTCTTGACTCTCTTTTTTATCTTTTGGTCTGCCAATAGAGCATCCGTTACCGGGATCTTAGTCATTTTTATCTCTTTGTTTACGACTTTAAGATCTTTATCCAGCGGGATGTCCACTTTAATGATCTGTATTCCCTGTTCTCCACCGTTAACAATAGCTGTTTTGTTGATACGTCCTATCTTCTTGACATACTCATGAGAGTGACCGCCAAAGATGAGATCTATTCCCTTCACCTGCTTTGCAAGTACTCTGTCCTGCTTATACCCTATATGTGAAAGTGCCACTATAAGACGTACTCCCTTGTCTCTTAGAAGCTTTATCATCATCTTGGCAGTAGTGACATTGTCTGAAATGATCTTAACACTTCTTTCACTTGTGACCAAAGGAAGGTCTTCTGTCATAAGCGAAAAGAACCCTACCTTCACACCGTCTATTTCTTTAATGACATAGGGTTCACATTTGCCTTTAAGTGCTGAAGTTGAGACATCCAGATCACTGCATATCGGTGTGAATGTTGCATTGCCAAGTGCTTCAGAGAGTACTTTGCTGCCTTTGTCAAACTCATGATTCCCAAAGGCATAGAGTTCATAACCTGCATCAGACATAAGTGAGAAGATCGCTTTTCCTTTATAGGTATGAAAATACTTGTTCATCAAGTCATCTCCCGTGGAGACAATGACTGTATTTGGATTCTCTTTTTGCAAGTTTTTATAAACCGTTGCAATATATGCAATACCACCCATCATCATCTTCTCTTTTTTGCCGTCTCCATTAAGATCGAACTTATGATGTGAAGCTTCCATCATGCCTTGCAGATCGGCTGTACCTGCAATAGTGATTATCTTGCCAGACGCCATAGAGACAGAAGTATATGAAAGTAGTAAAATAAAGAGCAAAAGTGTATTTTTTAGATTTTTCTTAAACATATTGAAATCCTTTATTCATTATTTTAGCAAAAAAATAGGATTTTTGGAGGTTTTGATTGTGGTATAATTAAATGGAAATGTAATTGATGAAAATTGACTTCTGCTTTAGTGCAAGAAGTCAACTTTTCACATTATGGATATTCTGCTGATGTAAGAAGTAACTATTTAAACAAAATATCTTTTGTAAACTCAATACTTTGAGCTGAATTCTTATCGTGGAGCACTACTTTAATCACATAATTCCCAGCACTAATTCCACTCATACTAAAATTAAAATCCAATTGGGTTGTAGGGTTTGGAATGGCAGATTCCATTTTAAAGTGACCGAAATTTTTTTGGCTGAACAAAATCTCACCTTTCATATCCAAAAAGTAAAAGTCGGCCGTCATTTGTGCCCGACCCTCCTTAAATTGGTAGCCAAGAACATGGCAGGCAAGGTAGATTCGTTCACCTATTTTATAGATATTGCTCTTTCTTGGTTCAAAACTGCCGCGTTTGTTGACCAGACGCACGTCGGCTGCCATGAAGGGTATTTCCTGCCAAACGGCTTTCAAAGCATACTTTAGCTGTAGAAGCGAGGCAACCTTATTTCCCTTTGTGTACTCCAGCTTCGCCATATCAATGAGCATGACAGTTTCATCTCTTGGCGCAGATGATGATTGGGTGGTTTCTTTACCCGTATCACCCATATCGATCATACTGACCGTTGCCTTTTGATAGTTTTGAGGTACTTGGAACAAGGCATCATCTACTGGCCCCTCCTGGATATTGCTCAATTCCCAGCATCCATTTTCATACGGTATTCTTAATGATTTGACATTGTGATAGCAAACCTTGACAGGGAAATTGATCGTCGTATCTACCCATTGGGTCACCACTACTTTCTTGCTGTCAGGCAAAAAATACTGGTACTTCTTGCACTGACGGATGCCGACATTTTCTGATCCAACCTGTTTTTTGACAGTATTGTCAATGATCTCCCGCGGAGGGATAAATCCGGTGATATCCATGGGTAGAACAAAATACCGTTTTCCTTTAACATCCAATACACTTGTAACATTTTTCTGTACATCGGTGATCAAGATAGCCTGGTCCGCTCCCTTAAGTTTCTCCATACGTACAAGATCAGATTTTACATATAATTTTCCGCTCTCTGTCTTATTATTGTCTTCTGTGACACGCAGATCCGCACTAAACTCAGCAGCATATGCCAAAACGCCAAAACATAAACCAATGGCGGTCACCACTACCGTTACAAATCTTTTGCTGAAAAGATATTTTGTTGTCATATTGCCTCCTTTGCACTATACCATATCATATCAAAAAAGTCTTTCTAATCCAATCAATCCCTTTATGCTCTTGATCCAAGGAGAGTTTAATACTGATGCAAGTCTACCTCTACCCTATTTTCATTAAAATATCATCTAAAAGCCTCGTGCTGAGCAGTCTTTTGATATACCCAAGAAGATACGTTGCTTTAGTAATATAATATCTAGGCTTTGGCTTATCTGCTAAAATAATTTTATGCACCACCTTTGCTACAGATACGGCACCTTCATTGAATGGTACTTTTTTTCCCGTACCCTTGATACTTTGTCGATATTTTTCACTGAAAACAGAGTGTTCCGTATCTACATTTTCTTCAAGTTTTTTAACGGCAGTTTGACGAAAGTGGCTTGTAATAGGTCCGGTATTTAGCAATACAGGATAGATATTTGTATCTATCAGTTCGAGCCTTAGTGTATCGGTAAGCCCTTCTATGGCATATTTGCTTGCATTGTATGCCCCTCTTCCAAACAGTGAAATGAGTCCGAGTACTGAGCTGTGCTGTATGATCTTCCCTTCTCCCTGCTCTCTCATCACCGGAATGATCTGTCTGGTGCATTCATGCAGACCGAAAACATTGGTCTCAAACTGTTCTTTGAGTACTTCAATAGTAATATCTTCCATGGCTCCGGGTTGTCCAAAACCTGCATTGTTGAACCATACGTCTATCTTCCCATCCATCTCAAGGACTTTGGTGATCACGACATTGATCTCCTCAGGGTTTCTTACATCAAGCTGCATAGCATACTCAAAGCCCAACTCTTTTAACATCACTACATCTTTTGGATCTCTGGCAGTCGGATAGACTTTAATGAATTTATCTTTGAGATACTTTGCTGTTTCCAAACCTATACCTGTACTGCATCCTGTAATGACGATATTGATCATGATGTACCTTTTTCTGTATGGTATATAAGTGGTTTGATATTGACATTTTGACCACGAATGTACTCTTTGGCATATTCTACGATTTTCCCGTGAAAACGTGCATAAACGGTCTGCATCGTAACCGGGAAGCCGTATAATCGGGTTATCTTATCAAAGTTTGCTTCTATCCCCTCTTGTATCCACTCCTGTATCTGCATATAATGATCGAATTCATACCCAAAGGCACTCAAAAGCCTATTGGTATAGCTGTCCACCACAAAGACTTCACGTCCACAACCGTAACAGAGTATGGAGTCCGCACTCTCCATGCCTATCCCTTTTTGGGTAAGCAACCACGTTCTGTCTGCCTCTTCTTTAAATACTTCAAAGCTGCCAAATTCATTCAGGATATTGGTACAAAGTAATTTTAGCCTCTGTGCTTTGGTATTATAAAAACCACTGGGTTTGATGAGTGTAGCGATCAGATGAACATCAGCCTTGCTTAATGCCTCCAAAGAGAGAAGTCTATGCTCTTTTAGATTTGTCAATGACTCCTCTACTTTCTCCCACTTTGTCTGCTGAGTCAAGATTGCACCGATAATAACTTCCAGCGTTCCACTATGCGGCCACCAGAGTGGATCTCTAGTAGTTTTAAGATAGCCCATCTGTTTAAGTCCATAAAGAAGATCATAACTGCTTTGCAAAACGCTTCCTTCAGACTTCTCGGCAAGAGAGATAGTCCCTTATTATCCTGGCATGGTCAAATACAAGTTTATCAAAAGGAATAGTATCCAGTGCATAAAGTTTTGCCTCTTTGGCATCATCCCCGCCTTTTGGAATCCCCTCCGCCCTGGCAACATAGACCACACTGGCTGTATGAAAACGCGGGTCACGTGCCGGATCGGAGTAGATACCAAGCAACCTGCTGATAGTGACATTCAAACCCGTCTCCTCTTTCATTTCACGTACCAGTGCATCCTCCACTCTCTCACCCACATCCACAAAGCCGCCGGGCAATGCCAAACCTTTTGGTTCATTTTTACGTTCTATGAGCACAATACCCTTCAAGGTATCCCCCTCATGGACTTCTATGATACCATCTGTAGTAAGATAAGGTGTTTTGGGAGTAAAAGCCATGGTATATTCCTTGGAAGTATCAAATAATTTTCAAATTATATCAAACAAGTGCTCTTTAAGTGAAATGGTTATAATGGTGTATGAAAAAATTCTTTTTTATATTACTTATTTTGTTGTTGGTAGGGTCATACTTCATACGCATATACAAAATAGACGGTACAAGTATGAATTATGGCTTAATAGAGGGTGACATAGTGCTTACTTACCGCCAACTTGATGCCATACACAGAGGGGATATGCTTGTCATAAAACATCCGCTTGATCCTGAAGGCCGTCTTTACATTAAACGCTGTGCTGCTTTACCAGGTGATATATTTTTTCAAAAGGAACGTTCTTTTTATCTACAGATCGAAGGCAATTCTGTTAAAACAAAACAACTGGCACTTTCACATGATCTGCAAGCTGTATCGACACAATATGGATACTTTATCAAAGATCCTTATCTGAAATATTATGGTGTGGTCCATAACTGGAGATTACAAGTACCCCATGAACTTGCACAGTTGCCTGTAACTAAAATACCAAAGGATCATTATCTTATGCTGGGTGACTATAGAGACAACTCTTCTGACAGTCGGTTTTTCGGTGCTGTACCACGAAAATGGATCTACTCAAAGGTGATATTTATTTTTAAAAAGCCCAGAAATTGGATGATGCTGATCAATATCAAAGAAGCGGATGATAAGTGATCTTTCTCCATATAAAAAGATATGGGAGAAGGAGAGCACAGGAAGCGGTACAAGAAAAGATTTAGGAAACACTCCCCTTTAATACATGTCCCACCCCCTTCACAAAGTAAGTTGTTGTTAAAGGGGCAAAAAAATCAAAAGCCTTTTGTGCATCTATAATTTTGTCTTCAGCACCTAAAAATACTTCTATGGTCGTACCTCTCTCAAGTACTTTCCGGATCTTGTATTCATCCCACTTATAATTTAAAAGCATTTCAAGCTCTTCTTTTGTACCTACTTTTAGATAATCCGATAAATCTATTGTTGACGGGTAAGTCACATTGGCAAGAAACTGTTTGACATAGGCTTCCTGTCCTGCTTGAAAATAGCGTAACTGCGTACGAATGAAACTCGGTTTTTGTGTCTGAAAAAATGCAGGAGAGAGAAGAATGAGCCTATCTATGCGTTCTTTATTTTCATAGGCATATTCAAAGGCTTTTTGGGCACCGTAACTGAATCCTGCCACACAAAGATCACTCTTTATTAAGTAGTCGGAAAAGAGCAATTCTTCATGCTGAAGAGAGAAACCGTTAAAATATTTCACGTATGATCTTCCGGGTTTCTTCGTTGCTGATATTCTCATGAAGCAGGAGATGCTTGGCTATCTTACTTTGTGCTTCATGCAGCTTTTCCAAAAGAGAGCTAACCTCTTCACGGGCTTCCTGCAACAGTTTCTCCTCTTCCATAGGATCTACCGTAAAATGTTCACCCATAGCATAGTCATAGATCAGCCTCTGCGCAAGATGTTTTGCCTGGGCAATGTCACTGCTTGCATTGGTAAACTGCTCATGATAGACTTGCTGGGTGGCAGTACTCCCTGCCAGATAAACTTTGATACGGTTCAGTATCTGGCTTTTGGAAAGGATCTCATGGTCCTGTTCCAAAAGCCTTGTCGTAACGATACCGATCTTTTCAAACTCGATATCAAGCCATGTAGCAATGAGCGCTTTGGCGCCCTGGTACACAGACTGTATCTCACGCTCTTCTTCTGTAAAACTGAGTATCTTTCGTTTACCCAGAAGTACCTTTTCTTTGACCGTTTCAAAATCATCGGTCTCAACCATACTACGCCCTTCCCTCATAGCATAAATGGCTGCTTCATTTGTAAGCGTGTCCAGTGCTGCAGAGTTAAACCCGACCGTCATACGTGCCACATGCTTAATATCTACATTGTTAGGTTTGTGTGCAAGATAGAGTTCAAGTGTTTTTATCCTCTCTTCAAGATCCGGCAGCGAAATATGGATACGTCTGTCAAAACGCCCTGCTCTGAGCAGGGCTTCATCTAGTACATCTATCTTGTTCGTCGCACCGATGACAATGACCCCTGAACTCTCCTCAAAACCATCCATCTCTGTAAGCAGCTGGTTTAGTGTCGCTTCCCTTTCATCATTTCTGAACTCTCCACGGCTTTTTCCCACAGCATCGATCTCATCAATAAAGATGATGCTGGGAGCCATTTGCTTTGCCTTTTTAAAGAGTTCACTCACCCTTTTTGCCCCCATACCTACATAGATATGCACAAAAGAAGCCCCACTCTGATAAAAGAAAGGTACACCGGCTTCTCCTGCAACAGCCTTGGAAATAAGTGTTTTACCTACTCCCGGAGGGCCTACAAGCAGAACACCTTTTGGTAAACGGATATCCAGGTCACGATATTTCTGTGGTTCTCTCAGAAAATCAATGATCTCTTCAAGTTCTTCCTTGACATCTTTAATACCTGCTACATCAGAAAAACGTATATTGGATCTGA
Source organism: Epsilonproteobacteria bacterium (ex Lamellibrachia satsuma) (assembly GCA_003934925.1). Classification (GTDB taxonomy): domain Bacteria; phylum Campylobacterota; class Campylobacteria; order Campylobacterales; family Sulfurovaceae; genus Sulfurovum. Next base: position 57,386 of record JQIX01000064.1, on the reverse strand, counting down.
GTGCCTGTACAGGTTCACCGGCGGCTGTTTCATCTACCTTCGAAGCCCTTATCTGTTTGAGCTGCTGTAATCTGCTTTGTTTCATAAATCTAAATAAGAACCAAAAAGCACCGATCACGATAAGCAGTGATAAAATATCATACCAAGAGTCACTTTTTTCTTTTACTTCGACAGGATATTTGGTAAAAAAGGCTGTTTTGTTAATAGCATCTTTATACACTTTGTAATTTCCACTACTCGTATGAAGACGGATATATTCTCCATCTACGATCACTTTTTGGATCTTATCTTTTGTAAAAAGTCTGTTTGCCTGTGTATGGGTGATGAGTTTGTCTGTGTCGCGAAGTAGCGCAAATACAAGTAGTCCGACTAAGACCGCAAGCAGTATGATAATGATTTTGATATTTTTATTATTAAGAATTTTAGACTTAAAGTTCAGCTTTGTTTCCTTCACCGGTAACCTCCACATTGTTGAGTAAAACCCAGTTAGAACTGAGATCCTCTTCACTTTTTACTTCTACCTTGTTAAAGTACTGATCAAAACCATGATAGATACCATTTTTGCCTTTTTCAAGAAGAACTTCCAAACCTTCTGTATGTTCCCGTCTAAAAGCAAAGTTTTTTGCTTTCACAAGCTCTGTCAGTTCATGATGACGTTCTTTGGCAATATTCCCTTTTATTTCAGGTTTCATTGTAGCCGAAACCGTGTTATCGCGTTTTGAATAGGAAAAAGCATGTACATGTGTAAGCGGAAGCTCTTTGACACGGGTTATAGCTTCAGCCCATTCTTTTTCATCTTCTCCGGGGTGCCCTACGATGTAGTCCGTTCCCAATGCATAACCCCTGTCGGCTATCTTATTAAACAGTTCCATATCTGTATTAAAACTATTCCGCCTGTTCATGAGTTCAAGCATCTTGTCACTGGTGTGCTGCAGCGCAATATGCAAATGTTTCGCCATCCAGGGCTCACTCAGCAACTCCATGAACTCATCATCTATCTGTATAGGCTCCAAACTCCCTATACGTATGCGCCTTACTCCCCGGATATAACTTATTTTTTTAAGCAGTTGCGCCATAGAGGTATTATGATCCTGTCCGTAAGAACCGACATTGGTTCCGGTAAGAATGAACTCTCCAAAACCGTTGGCTGCAAGTTTTCTGATCTGTTCCAGGATAGTCTCTTCCCTATGGGAACGGGCATCTCCACGCACCGCAGGGATGATGCAGTAAGAACATCTGAAATCACACCCTTCCTGTATCTTGATAAATGCTCTGCTTTTACCCACAAATTTTTCAACAATAGTAGAATCGATATGCTTAAGATCCCCTATCTGATAAAAAGGCTCCTCTATCTTCAGTATCTCATTGATCTTTTCTTTTTCGGAATGGCCCATGACGCCAAAGACCTTTTTATCTTCAAAAAGGATCTCTCCTTTGGAATGTGATCCACAACCTGCCAAAATAACCTTTGCATTAGGATTCTTACGTTTCATGGAAGAAATATAGTTACGTACGGAGGAATCAGCCCCGTTGGTGACCGTACAGGAGTTCACAACAATGATATCGCTTTTCAGTTCATCTTCACTCAGTTCAAATTCACGCAATTTGGACATCATGACCTGGGTATCGAACTGGTTGGTCCTGCACCCAAAAGTTTTAAAATATACCTTCTTCACTATGCGTCATTCCCGGAAAAGAGATTTTCTGATTCCACAGGCGGTTTACGTACATCTTTATCGAGATAGATAGACTGTGTAGGGAATGCAAGCGTAATGTCATCTTCTGCCTGAAGACGCTCAATGATCTCTACAGAAATAGTACTTCTGAGTGTCAATGTAGCATAGGCATTGGTATGGTACCATGCAGAGATCTTTATACCATAAGGTTCTATAAAAGTATAAATACGCGGTTCGACATTGGTATTTTTCATGCTGTACTGACTTCTCAGTTTATTCAGCTGTTTCCTTGTAATTTCTGTATACCCTTTTGAATACTTCTTCGTTATCTCTTTTGCAATAGAACTTGCTTTACTGACATTTGAATCAAAGGTGATCATAATGTCTATACCATCCCACACTGTCTTAAGCCCGGCATGAGAATAATTGGCGACCATATCGGTAAAGATGAAATTATTCGGTACAAAAATAATACGCCCTGCTCTTCTGTTATGCATATAGGTAGTCAGTGTGATATCTTCCTGTATGGTCATACGGAGCAATGAAATATCTACGATATCTCCCACGTATTCTACATTTCCGCGTACAAATTTCACTCTGTCCCCCACATGGATCGCTCCACCGATGATGATAACGAACCAGCCCATAAGAGACATGAACCAGTCTTTCATCGCAATAGCGATACCGGCAGATGCAAATCCAAGAATAGTCACAAGATAGCTTACATTCTCAATATAGGCAAACAGCAGAGTCAATAGCAGCAGTGTAAAAAAAGTGATATTCAGTGCTTTGTTGATCGTATAAAAACGTTCATTGTCTGACATATAGCGACGAACAAGATACTTAACCGATAAGATAAAAATAATAAAAAAGAGAATGATCACACCGATCATAATGGCTTTTTCCACTTCTCTTTTTATATCAGCCTGAAGATTAAGTTTGATCTCATCTATCTTTTTTGTATAAACATTTTGTGTTGTTTTAAAGATTTCCACTACGGGTGTAAATGTTTTTATCTGCTCCTGGGTGTCCAGTAGCTCAGTACCGTATACTGCATTGTCAGAATCGGAAAGAAGCAGTTTCTGAAGTATGGTTTGCTTCTCTTTGAGCTTTTCCATCACATGTTGAATAGATTGATATCTTTCATCATATTCTTTTTGATCTGACTTTAGCTTCTCCTGATATGAAAGTGCAGAGATAACGGCAATAGGGTTTTCCACAGAGGGCACCTTTTCAACGGAAGGTGGGGTAAGGAACTTTTCGAAAGGATTTTTTTCATATTCCTGAAGTAATTGAAGTTTTCCTTCAAGTATGGATTTTTTATTTTTCAGTTTTTCAAACGCTTCATTTTCTTTTTCAGTACGTTTATATTTATTATCCAATATAGTGATCTGATCATCCAGTTTCTCTTGCTGTTTTTTAAGTTCTTTGTATGTATGATAATTACTATAGATCTTTGACCAGATATTATTTTCTTTAAGTTCATTATCCAGTTTCTTTTTTTGCAGCAGGAGTGTTTGGGTATTGTTAAGAGGAAGAGAAAGGTTGCCTTCTTTTTCAGCCGCTATAGTACGATTGTTCTCCATAACAGGAACAGCAAAAACACTTGAAGTAAAAAAAAGTGAAATTGCAAATAGAAGGATCTTTATCATCAGAACTCTCCAAATTGGCGAAGTACTTTCTTAACGATACTTTCATCTATATCGGAAATCATTTTATAATTTCCTATTCCTTGAGGCAAAATGAACTTAATAGTGTTGTTCGCACTCTTTTTGTCAAGAAAAAAGTGCTCATAGAAATCATCGATATCATGAATGACATATTCAGCAGGCAGTGATGATTTTTTTAAAAGTGTTTTAATGCTTTGCGCCTCTTCCTCAGTAAGTAATCCAAGCTCTACGGCTAATGCATTTGCCATAACCATTCCTATAGCTACGGCTTCCCCATGAAGGTAAGTCGTATAGTTCGTTTCATTTTCAACGACATGACCGAAAGTGTGTCCATAATTCAGTACAGCTCTTATCCCCGCTTCTTTTTCATCCTGATTGACAACCCAGGCCTTGAGTTCTACACTTTTTCGTATGGCAACCCTGAGTACTGCTTCATCAGAAAGATCGGATATTTGCAGGAAAGTAAAAAACGCCTTGTCGAACATCACAGCCATTTTCACTATTTCTGCCACCCCTGCAGCAAATTCACGAGAAGGAAGTGTCTCCAAGAATTTTGGATCTATATAGACCGCTTTTGGCTGATAGAATGCACCGATAAGATTTTTTCCATATTTATTATTGACACCTGTTTTACCGCCGACACTCGCATCCACCTGGCTAAGCAGTGTGGTAGGGATCTGTATAAAATCTATCCCTCTTTGGTAAAGACTTGCTGTGAACCCGGTCATGTCGCCTATGACCCCTCCGCCAAAAGCAATAAGCAGGGACTTCCTGTCAAGCTTATATTCAAAACATTCATTGAGAATATTTTCCACTGTTTCAAGCGTCTTATACTTTTCACCATCGGGTATGGTTATTACATGAAGTTCTCTTGCACTTATTTTTTGTAAAAGCGTATCAAGATGAAAACCTGCTACTGTCGGATTTGTTACTACTACCACTTTGGTATCAAATGTAAGATCAGGAAGTTCGTCAATAGTGATATTGTACGTGATACTTTGAGTCTGTGCTAGTTCAATAGGGACGATCATTTGAGGAAACCTTGTACTGGATATTATATTCCCTTTATTTTATCTTAAATGCCCTTAATCCCCTATTACCCCTCACTTAAAGCAAAAGGGACCAATAATTTGGGCTGCCTTTTTGTAGTAAGAAGGAAATCCTGTACTTTAGTTGAAACAAGCTTCATGATGTTATCCGTGTTGAGTTCTTTTTCGAAAGGTGCGATTTGTAATATATCTTGCATAGCCGAGATCTCACGGATAGGATTTGCAACTTTTTGTTCAATATTTATATCCATGTTAAAGATATGTGTCAGTGTCTCATAGTGTTCTATGACCATTTTTTTGCTCTCAAAGTCCCCTTCAGGATCAAAATCACAAAGGCTCAGTTTAAGATCAAGTGATTCTGAAATATCAAATGCCGTCGAAGAGATGGATTCCATCTTTTCATTTTCACTCATAAGGATCACACACTCCTTTATATTATAAAGTAGGTTGTCCCCAAAAAGATAGACCAGTTTTCTGAGATCATATAATATCTCTTTAAGATCATCTGTTTCAAATGTCTCGATACTGTTGAGTACAAGGCCGATATCATGCTGATGGATATCATACTCTATCAGTGTTTTGATATCATCTTCCTCATAGCAGATGGAAAGCGTTACATTTTCTGACTCAAAAGCTTTTATCTCTTCTATAAGTGCGAAATTATTTGGATAAAGCACCCGAATATAAAGTGATTTTTCTTCAAGTTTTTCCAAAAGATAGATACTCTCTTTAAGATAGAGCATCGCATTTTCCTGATCATGCCTGAAATCCAATAGCAAATAGAGATCTTTTCCAAATGGTTCAGGGAACAATCCCATTCTTTTGTTAATGGTCTTATACACACCGTCGAGTACAATAGGTTTGCCCAGGACAAGCAGCGTATCATTAGGACGGATCATGGTCGCATTGGTCGGGATGATCTGTTTTTCATTACGGTAAACTGCAGCTATCTTCCATTTACGCTGCAAAATGGAGCCTACATGCCTATAGGCATAAGAGCTTCCGAAAGGTACATGGATCTCCATGATCTCCCCTTGTCCCAGCCCGACGTTCTGGGCAACTACAGGTACATTTGGAAGATTATCATATAAGTGTGCTGCCATCAGTTCATCTCTGTAAAGAATGGTTACATTTTCAAGATCATGCCCTATCTCAACATCATCCCATTGATTTACAAGAACAACCCTGATCTTCTCATCAATAAGACTTATATTTTTAAGTGAATAGTCAGCATCTGCGAAATTTTCCATAACTACAAAAACATTTGAGTATTTCACATCATCCATGATATGTTTCAGTTTAGAGAAACTGGTAGGGTCAGCGTGGATCAAAGAGATATTATGACCTATATTTTCCGGTATTACCTCTTCTTTGTAAGATACTACATAGTATTTATTCTCAGCCACCCTTTTTCTGCTGATCCATGCTATAAAATGTTTAGCGATGCTGCCATCGGCAAGAATAAGTATGTTCTTCAATATGGACCCTATAGTGTTTTTGGGTATAATTTCCCAATTATTTTGGGAGATATTATAACACAATGCAATTTCAGATAGATAAAACCGACGGGAAAGCCCGAGCCTGTACCATCAAAACTGCCCACTCCACCATCCAAACCCCTGTTTTCATGCCTGTAGGAACAGTCGGTGCAGTTAAAGCCCTTGATGCTACGGATCTGACTACTTTCATCAAACCGGAGATCATCCTCGGGAACACATATCATCTTTACATCCGTCCCGGAGATGAAGTGATCAAAACAATGGGAAAATTGCAGAAATTTACCAAATATCCAAAAAGTTTTTTAACAGACAGCGGCGGATTTCAAGCTTTTTCTCTCTCTGACAATGTCAAGATAGACGAAGGCGGTATCACTTTCAGGAGTCATCTGGATGGCAGCAAACACTACTTTACCCCCAAGAAGGTCATAGACATCCAGAACAACCTGGGTTCAGACATCATGATGATACTCGATGACCTGGTAGCCCTGCCTGCTACACAGGAGCGCATCAAAGCCAGCATAGAAAGAACGACACGCTGGGCAGAAGAATCCATCAAGTATCATAGAGAAAATCAAAAAAAAGGTATAGGTATTGACCAAAATATCTTTGCCATTATTCAGGGGGGTACAGACAAGGCTTTTCGCGAGAAATCTGCCAAAGAGCTGTGTGCTTTGGATTATGACGGGTTTGCTATCGGCGGGCTCAGTGTGGGAGAAGCCAACCAGGATATGTATGACACCGTAGAGTGGACGACACAGTTCATGCCTGAAGACAAACCCCGTTATCTTATGGGTGTAGGAACACCGGAAGACCTGGTAGAAAATGTTTCACGGGGTATTGACATGTTCGACTGCGTCATGCCTACCAGAAATGCACGTAACGGTACTCTTTTTACAAGCTTTGGAAAAGTGAATATTAAAAAAGCCTGTTATACGGTAGATGAATCCCCTATAGATCCGGAATGCGGCTGTATGGTATGTCAAACCTATTCACGTTCCTATCTTCGTCATCTTTTCCGTGCAAGAGAGATCACCTATTTTAGACTGGCTACCATCCACAATCTCTACTATTATCTTGATTTGATGAAACAGATGAGGGAAGCTATTATTGAAAACCGGTTTGAGGAATTCAAACGTGAGTTTTACAGGAAAAGAGAAACAAAGTAATATAAGGGCTGATTTTTGTATTTTATCTATCAAAGATCATTGGATATAACAGGCCATATAGTGTCACGAACGTCAACGGAATAGCCCAGATAAGCCCAATACCAAAAGAGAGTATACCCAGAACGAATATAAGAGCCAAAAGCAGTATCAATCCAAAGATTTTAAACCAGTTCTTCGTCACGACTTTTCTTGAAAGTTCCATTGCATCCCATACTTCCAAATTCTTATCTACGATGAGGGGAACTACGAATATATAGGCAACAGTAAGATAAATACCGGGAAGAACAAAGAGTATAAAACCTATGACCGTTAAAATATAGATAAGAATAGCAGCCAATGATAATTTGCCTACAAGATGATAATAATTGAAAATAGATTTAGGATCAAGCCTCTCACCGCGTGAGTAATTTACTGCAAGCATTATGATACCGGCCATGAGCGGCATAAGTACAGGATAGCTCAAAATAGTAACGATCTGCTGGTTAAGCAGGTTCGGATCAGATGGAGGCGGTGGTGAAGGAAAGAAAAAACTTAAAAAAGTCTGTGTGACAACAGCAACTGCTATATAGATAAGAAACGCGATCACAAAAGGCTGTTTCACACCTTCTATACGATGAAAGCCCTCTTTTATCATCTCTATTATATCAAAATCATATTCCGGGATATTCCCTTTTTGCATATTTCCATGATCCACGAAAACACCTCCTTTTTTTAATCAATAATTATAGCCTAAAAAATCCTGCTATGAAAATGAATTTTGCAGAATAAAACCGATCACGGCATAACGGCTTGCCTTAGCTATAAAGACTATAAATACAAACCATTTAAAATTATATTGCAGTATTCCTGCTATAAAGGTCAATGGGTCACCAATAACAGGTGCCCAGGATAAAAGAAGTGCAAATCCTCCAGCTCTGTTAAAAAATCGTTTTGCTTTTTCCATCTTTTGTGCAGTAAGGTATTCTTTTCTTTCAAGATATTCTTCTCCTTTCAGTCCAAGCCAATAATTGATCATAGATCCCAGAGTATTACCTATAGATGCAAATGTCCATAGTAAAAAGAAATTGTATCTTTGATCAAGATCATAAAGAAAAAGTGCTTCGCTGCCAAGCGGTAAAAATGTAGCTGCTCCAAAAGCAACAAAAAAAAGTGTTAAGTATGTCATTAAAGTGCTTTGAACACCATTTTCCCCTCTTCTATAATACCGACCAACCCCTGACATGCCTGAGAAGGCAGAGAGATGTATCTGCCTATGATCCTGGACTGGTGAAAATGTCCCTCAATAACTAGGTCAACATTATTATAATGTTTAAGTATCTCCTTTACTCTTTTTTCAAAACTGTGAAAGGTATGGCAAATATTTTTTTTAGAGAGTTTTTTCATACGATCATCAATAATAGCTTTTTCAAAAGGTTTAAGCAGTGTCAATGTGGTTTTATTTCTCAATACCTTGCAGTAAAGGTCATACGCAAAACCTGTAGCATATTTATCTCCATGAGAGATAGCGACTTTTTTGTCTCCCAATTTAAATAATACAGGTTGTTCTTCTCTACTGTAAACCTGCATATTGGGAAAAAGCTCTTTTAGGCAAAAATCATGGTTCCCCTCAAAGTAATGGATCTCTATTTTTTTTGACAGTTTATGAAGCAGTTCTATGGCTTCTTTCACAAAACTCTGGATATAGTCATTGTATCCAAAAAGAAGGTCAAAGTTATCACCCATTAAAAAGAGTTGGGAAGTTTCAACCTCTCCACTTTCCAGTTTTTTCAAGAGTTCCAAAAAGGCGTTACCATGATGGGGGTAATGAGAGTCTGCTATGAAAAGTGCTTTTTCTTTTATTTCTAACATTAACTCTCCTCCCTCCTATTAATCACACGAAGTGTGCTCTTGTCGTGGCGAACGCCCTTGAAAGCAGAGCGATTCGAGAGTCACGACGCTTTTTTGCTTCGTTTTTTCTAAAAAAATGAAGAGAGAAACAACACCTCAATTCAAATAAAAGGAAATACGAAAAAATAAAATTATATTAGTTAGCAGTGATTCTTTACGGCATATAAGGAATCACTGGTAACCCCATCCCCTCATCATATCCACACATCAAATTCGCAGCAGCCAATGCCTGAGAACTCGCTCCACGCAACAGGTTATCAATAGCCGAACTGACGAAAAGAGCATTTCCGTTCTTTGCTGCAAAGATATCACAGAAATGTGTACCTGCCGTACTTTTTATGTCAACAGGTGTTTCACGTATACGGATGAACGGATCATTTACATAGTGTTTTTTCAATATTTCAAGAGGATCGATATCTTCTTTTAACGTAGCATATACAGAGACCAGTTCACCACGTGTCGCAGGAATGAGATGCGGTACGAAATTGACATTCATTTTAACTCCGTGTACCTTTTCTATCTTTTCGGCGATCTCTGGTGCATGGCGGTGTTTTAAAGGATTGTAGGCAAAGATATTGTCATTGATCGTTACGAAATGCGTTGTTTCTGAAAGCTTCTTTCCCGCTCCGCTCACACCGGACTTGGCATCTACAAAAAGAGGAGTAGAAGTATCAATATAGGGAATAAATGGCAAAATGCCAAGAAGTGTTGCTGTAGGGTAACATCCTGGCCCAGCTGCCAGTTTCGCTGTTTTCAACTCTCCACGATAATACTCTATAAGTGCATATACAGAATCAACAAGATGCTCTTTGTCTTCATGCTCACAGTAATGTTCCTCATAGGTATCCAGCTCCAAACGATAGTCTGCCGAGAGATCTACGACTTTAATCCCTTTTTCGATAAGTCCCTTGGCAAAGCCCATAGAAGCTTTGTGCGGAAGAGCAAGAAAGACTAGTTCACAGTTTTCAGATACTGCATCGACTTCTGCTTTTTCTACAGGAAGGCTGATAACATCTGCAAGTGAAGGATGCAATATCTCGACCATCGTGTCACCCTGCGTCGTTGCAAGATAGGTCAACTGAAAACCAGGATGGCTTACCAACATTTTCACCAGCTCAAGACCTGTATATCCACTCGCCCCAACAATACCAACTTTTACCATATTGTCCCCAATTTTTAATTTTTTTACAGCTTGATCTCTTCATACAACACCTCATCAATGTCATATGTTTTTTTACCACTTGGAAGAATGACTTCTACTTCATCTCCTTCTTCTTTACCCATCAATGCTCTTGCCATTGGTGAATGAATAGAGATCAGCCCTGCCTGAGGATCTGACTCCTGTCCCCCTACGATCGTATATTTTATATCTTCGTCTGTTGCATGATCTGTCAAGATGACTGTTGAACCGAAACTCACTCTCTCATGGGCAAATGTAGATGGATCAACAACCTGAGCCCTTCCTACGATATCTGTAAGTTCTGCAATACGTGCTTCCATAAGCCCCTGCTTATCTTTTGCTGCATGATATTCTGCATTTTCCTTAAGGTCACCCAGTTCTCTTGCTTCATCTATAACTTTTGCAATTTTCCCTCTCTCTACCGTTTTTAACTGCTCCAATTCTTCTGAAAGTTTAATATAGGTTTTTCTTAACATCGGCTCTTTTTGCACGATAAGTCCTTTAAAATGATTCGTTTATATTTTGTTTGGAGGTATTATACCAAAAAGGTTATAATAGCATTAATTATATCTTAAAAGAATTTTAATGAAGAAAATATTAATTACCAATGACGATGGCTTTGAGTCAGAGGGGCTTCTGGCACTGGCTGAAGCACTCAAACCATTGGGAGAAGTTACCATAGTAGCACCTACCATAGAAAAATCAGCTTGCGGCCATTCACTTACCCTGACAAAACCACTGCATTTCGTACAGCTTGAAGAGCACTTTTACAAACTGGATGACGGTACACCTTCGGATTGTATCTTTCTCTCACTGACCAAACTTTTTCCCAAAGAGAACAGGCCGGATATAGTCATCTCAGGTATCAATATCGGTTCAAACATGGGTGAGGATATCACCTATTCAGGTACAGCATCTGCCGCTATGGAAGCGGTGCTGCAGGGTATCCCTGCTATTGCCATCTCCCAAGTTTATAAGGAGAGTGGAAAAAGTATCGATAAATTCGGATACGGTCTGGCACAAAAGAGCATCGCCGCACTTGTGCAAAAGATCTTTGAAGGAGATTTTCCTCTGCCTCCGCGTAAATTTCTCAATATCAATGTCCCACCTGTTCCAACTTCAGATTGCAAGGGATTCAAGGTCACACGTGCAGGTAACAGACTCTATGCGCATGATGCCGAAGTACATATTAATCCGCGGGGAAAAGAGTACTACTGGATAGGCCTACCCGCATTGGGCTGGATGGAGACAAAAGGCCATGTTACGGACTTTGAAGCCATCAATGACGGATATGTCTCCATTACCCCTGTACATCTGGACATGACCTCTTATGATGATATTCATACTTTGGAAAAATGGATATAAGCCGTGAGATTTGAACGTTGCCGTAAGTTATTTGGAAATGATGGCTTTAAAAAGCTTCAAAAAGCCAAAATACTCATCCTGGGTGTAGGCGGTGTAGGCTCTTACGCCCTTGACTGTCTCTTCCGTTCAGGTATCCATGATATTACCATCCTGGACTATGATATCTATGATGAGACCAATCAGAACAGACAAATAGGTTCAGAAGCGGTCGGAGAAAGCAAGATAGAGACACTTGCCAAACTCTACCCTGGCATAAAGACCATACATCAGCAGATGAACATGGCATGGGTTGAGAACTTTGATTTTGACCCTTATGACATCATCATTGATGCTGCTGATACGACAAAAGTGAAAATAGAACTGGCAAAAAAAGAGTATAAAAAGCTCATCATGTCTGTAGGTTCCGCCAAACGTTTCGAGACCAACAAGATAGAAGTAGCTTCTATCTGGAAAACGCATGGAGATGCACTTGCCAGAAAGATACGAAATGAACTGAAAAAAGCAAAATTTGACAGGAATTTTACAGTCGTATTTTCACCCGAAGAGGATAGATGCAAAGAGAAAGGTTCATGTGTCGCTGTTACCGGCGCTTTTGGATTGACTATTTGTTCTGAAGTGATCAAACGCATTCTTAAGTAGCGTGGGCAGGAATGCCCACGCTACGGTTACTTCTCCATTTTCCTGTTTCTAGCTGCCAAAACAGTCAACACAAATAACCCTGCAATACCATAATAGACCCACACAGGAATAGGTACAGGATCACCTGCCGCATAGGAGTGAAGCCCGGAAAGGTAGTAGTTTACTCCGAAGTATGTCATAAGTACGGAACTGTATGCCCATACCGAAGCTACATTGAAAACAAAATTCGATTTAAGTGCCGGAATAAATCTTAGATGCAGCACTGTCGCATAGATAAGAATGGTCACGGCTGCCCAGGTCTCTTTGGAATCCCAGCCCCAGTAACGTCCCCAACTTTCATTCGCCCAGACACCACCGAGGAAGTTCCCCATTGTTAACAGGTATAACCCGATAATAAGCCCCATTTCCGCAAGGTTGGTCAACTCTTTAATGGAACGGTCAATATTTTTATGTCCTTTTTTTCTTCTCATGATATAGAGGATAAGAACCAGTAGAGAAAGAACAGACCCCAACCCAAGGAAACCATCTCCGGAGATAATGGTCGCCACATGGATCATAAGCCAGTAGGATTTAAGTACCGGTACAAGATTGGTGATCTCCGGGTTGATGAAATTCATATGTGCAACCAGCATCGTAAAACCGGCCAAGAGAGCTGTTCCTGCTAAAGCAAACGGTGATTTTCGCGCCAAGACGATCCCTGCAAATACTGTAGCTGCTGCAATGAATACAATGGACTCATAGGCATTGGACCAAGGAGCATGTCCTGCAATATACCAACGAATACCCATCCCGATAATATGTACGATAAAGCCAAATATCAACACACTCCACGCAATACGCATGATCCACTTCATAGAAAAAGCAGGTTTCATTACATGGATAAATGCAAAGATAAGCAAGATCATTCCCAATGTCAGATAAAGAGGAAAAAGTTTACTGAAAAGTCCCAGTTTGTTATACCATATCTCCATCTCTATATGTTTTTTACTTGGAAGCACTGCTGCACCATATTGTTGTTGGAACTTCTGTATACCTTTTAGTGCTGTGTCAGCATATTCCCATTTTCCGGTTTTTAGTCCTTGCGCCACCATCATGAAGTACGCAGAGATACTCATTTTGACATTTTGTGCATCTTTCGCATCAAAACTTTTCATTGCTTCCATAGGAGAAAACCATTTATTGTTGGCATCATGCGGCTTGGGGTAAATACGCATCAACGTCCCCTGATAAACCATATAGGCAACATTCACTCTTTCATCCACTTTGATCAGTTCTTTATCATACTGTGTCTTATCAAGCGGTTTTTTTCTGCTTGCCTCGGTGATCTGTTTGAAGAGTTTATAGCCATTATCTTTTGCGCTGAAAAAATCTGTAAATTTTGCATATTGTGTATCTTTAGGCAAGCCGAGATCCAGTGCAATTTTCTTATGCCCAATTTTGATCATAGGCACATTCTGATAAAGTTCAGGCTCCAGCATCATCCCCAAATATATTTGTATAGGTTCAAGTCCGAAAGGCTTTGTTTTGACAGTAATTTTAGAGATTACATCATGTGCCACGGTATCCATAGGCTTCATACGCCCCATGTTGTCCTGCACAGCAAGCATACCGAATTTACGGCAATGCTCTGGGCTAAATGCTTTCATCTCTTTGAGTACTTTGGCATCTACCTGTGGTACAGAAGCATGGATGGTTTGCGGAGCAAATGCCAAGAGCACAAAAAGGAATGCCACCACTGTGCTTCCTTGCAATTTTCTGGCACCCTTAAGCAGTTTTTGGAATCTTCCACTTGGGATAAACAGACTCCATAACATGCCTAGCCCAAGTAATAAATAGCCTAAATATGTAGGCAATGTTCCTGGGTCATGGTTGACAGAAAGTACTGTACCTTTTTCATCAGGATCATACGAAGACTGGAAAAGTCGGTAATTTCTATAGTCTAAAATGTGGTTCATATAGATCCTGTACGGCATAGTAATATTTTTCTCTTTGTCTATCAGTACAACTTCACTGGCATACGAAGCCGGTGTCATAGAACCCGGATAACGCTCCAACTGGAAATCCACCAACTTGATAGAAAATGGAAGACGAATCACTTTTGCACCAATGCTAAGCTGTATCTTTACACCATTCAAAGTAACTTTTTTTAAATCACCCGTTTGCCCTTTTCTTGGTTTGCAGGTAATGATCTGACTTTTATCACCAACACTTACTTTAAGTTGTATAAACTCTGCTTGCCCTGCTTGTGTTTTAAGGTCATGAGAAACTATTTTTAAACGTGCTTTTTCATGTATGGCTTTGACTACAACAGCATTACTTCCAAAACGGTAAAGTGTTCTTTTGCTTAGAGTGTTGTCACCCGCTGCAAGTTCTGCACTTTTTTTTGTCTCCATATTGAGTGTACTCAAGCCAGATGGAAAGTGTACCCTCAGGGCATCAGGCTGACCTGTAATCTCAAAAGTCGGCTTGTCTACAGGGATCTTTTTTCTATTGTAAGCAATATAAAAACCACCAAAATCTTTGATGCTTCCAGGTTCAAAAAAGTGGATTTTTCCCTGTCCTCCTGCTGATACCTTTAACTCTATCAGTGTTTTACCATTGGCATCATAGGAAATCTCTTCATGTGCGGTAGGCAGATATTTGACTAAAGAAAGATGTACTGTTTTATCCCCTACTTTAAGATTTTCAGAGAGATTGTTAGATGTCATAGTTGAGAAATAGAGTGGTTTTTCCAAAGAGGCATTGGCATCTTTACTGCTTGCAAAAAGTTGCAGTGTCTTCACATCTGAGACCATCAAGTTCGTCTCCTGTCCTTCTCTAATGTGCATAATCCCCTCATAACCAACATAACGGGTAATGAGTGCACCAAGGGCGATGACAATGAATGAAAAGTGAAATAGGAATACAGGAAGTTTCGTTTTGTAAGATTTGTATTTAAAGATCTGATAGGTCAAAATAAGTATAAAATACGCTAAAAAGAATTCAAACCATTGTGCTTTGTAGATAAGTGCCTGTGCAGTTTGTGTACCATAATCATTCTCTATAAATGTCGCTGTCCCTATGGCAACACCAAAAATAAACATCATCAGCACAGCCATTTTCATAGATAAAATACGTTTTAACATGGTTTAAAACCCTTTTGTTCATATAGTTTCAAAATAATAAGAAGCGATTATAGCCCATGTTTGCTAATGGTATGTTAATTAGAAGAAGTTACATTCAGCTAAATGAAGTAAGAAAAAAAATGTTACTTCAACTCACCCCAGCTGTCCCCCACACTTACTGAGCATACCAGCGGCACTCCAAGTTCCATGATATTTTCCATTGTGTAGGCGAAGCGTTTGCTTATCTCTTCTACTTTCTCCTCTTTGATCTCAAAGATCAGTTCATCATGTATCTGTAAAAGCATGTGGGCATCAAGTTTTTCATCCTGTATCATACTGTCTATCTCGTTCATAGAGAGCTTAATCAGGTCTGCCGCAGAGCCCTGGAATACCGTATTGACAGACTCACGCATGAAGGCAGCTTTTTGCATACCGTTGGCATTGTCATAGTCGAAGATACGTCTTCTTCTAAGTATGGTCTCCACATAGCCGTCTATCTTTACACGTTCCTGTATGCTTTCAAGAAAGTGCTTCACCGTTGGGAAAGAGGCGAAGTAATTGGCAATGATCTCTTTAGCTTCATGAGAAGTGATGCCAAGCTCGTCTGAAAGTTTTTTAGGACCCATACCGTAAAGCAGACCGAAGTTGACCGATTTGGCAAAATTACGCTTTGCCTTGGCTTCCTCTTCTCCAAAAAGTTTAACTGCCGTAGCCATATGGATGTCTATATTGTTGTTAAATGCTTCCATTAGTGCTGCATCTTTTGAAAAATGTGCAAGCAAACGAAGTTCGATCTGGGAATAGTCTATCCCGATCAGTTTATAGCCCTCTTTTGCCACAAAAGCTTCTCTTACAGAACGGCCCAGTTTTGAGCGGACCGGAATATTCTGAAGGTTCGGATCTTTTGAGCTCAAACGGCCTGTTGCTGTCCCTGTCTGAAGGAATGAAGTATAGATGCGGCTCAGTGGATCTTTTTTAGCCAGTTTCAGCAAAGGTTCGACATACGTTGAGAGTATTTTCTGATATTCACGATATTCCAGTATTTTCTCAATAATAGGATGTTCGCCTTTGAGTGATCTGAGTACCGCTTCATTTGTACTGTATCCTGTTTTGGTTTTCTTGCCGCCTTTAAGTCCAAGCTGTTGAAAAAGGACCACACCCAGCTGTTGTGTGGATCTGATATTGAATTCACTTCCACTCAGTTTATAAATATCCTGTGTCAATCTTGTCAGGTCTTCACTTAATGTTTTTTGCAAAGTTTGCAATTTTGACTGATCTACTTTTATTCCCAAGCGCTCCATTCGGGCAAGAACATTAATGAACGGATATTCCACATTCTGTGCTTCTTTTAAAAGATGAGTCAGAGAAGAAAGTTCCATCTTCTTTTTGATCGCAGCATAGAGCAGATAGGTCATCCAGGCATCTTCCGCAGCATAAAAAGTTGCATCATCTATGGAAACAGCAGAAAAGTTTTCCCCTTTTTTCACCATCTCTTTGAACGGTTTCATTTTGTAATCAAAAAATTTATCTGCTAATGCATCCAGCCCGACTTTACTGCCCGGATCGGCAAGCCATGCCATGATCATCGTATCTGCATAAGGGGTAACTTCCTCAAACGCATATTGATTGTAAAGCAAAGAAAGATCGAATTTCAGGTTTTGTCCTACGATCCTGTATTTCATCAATTTTCTGAGCACATCAAGAGCATCCTCAATACCCACCTGTTCTCCTGCACCCAAATAGCTATGTCCTACAGGAACATAGTAAGCTTTGTCTGCAGAAGTACAGAAACTGAATCCCACCATTTTAGCCATTTTGGTATCCAACCCTGTAGTCTCGGTATCAAAGGCAACGATATCATCACCATCAATGTTCACGATCACACCTAAAAGCTTCTCTTTTGTATCAAGGGTAATGGCCTCAAAACCAAGTTTTGATTCTTTCGATTCTTGTTTGACAACATCATGGCATCCGGCTTCCCCCTGCCCTACCTGTGACTTTTTGATCGCTTGTTTCATCTCATACTGCTCGAATTCGTCTATGAGACAACTCAGGTAATTCCTGTCTTCAAAAACAAAACTCTCCAGATCAAGATCTTTAAATACATCTGATCGCATCCTTACAAGTTCACGGGAAAGGAATGCTTTCTCTTTGCTTTCCTGTAAAAGTTTTTGTATACGTGGTGTCCCGCAATTCTCTATATCGTCATAAATGGCTTCAAGTGTATGGTACTGGTTTATAAGTTTTGCCGCTCCCTTCACACCTATACCTTTAACACCCGGAACATTGTCCGAGCTGTCTCCGACGATCGCCTGAAAATCAACAAAATCTTTAGGACTGACCCCAAATTTCTCTATGCAGGCCTGCTCATCTATCTCTTTCTTCTTGACAGAGTCATACATTACAACCTTACCATCATCAATGAGCTGATAAAGGTCTTTATCGTGGGAAACAATGTTGACCTTCATTCCCTGCTCTTTAGCGAACTTCGTAACTGTCGTGATAACATCATCCGCTTCAAAACCTTCACGGGAAAGATTAGCAAATCCCATCTGTTCTATCCATTCTATGGCAATAGGAAGTTGTTTGGTCAGATCTTCCGGCGGCGCCTCACGGTTTGCTTTATACTCAGGATAGAGCTCATTACGGAAGGTCTTGCCTTTACTATCAAGTGCAAATACCAGATAATCCGTAGCATGGTCACGATGCAGGGAATCAACAAGATTGATAAATCCCGTGAGCAGTCCTGTAGGAAATCCTGCTGAATTGCGCAAAGGAGGAAGTGCAAAATAAGAACGGAAGAAAAAGCCGAATGTATCTATAATTGTAATTGTTTTCAATAGTGAACCTGATTTTTTGTTTATTTTACCTAAATAATTTTTCAACTTTTAGTATTTGGCATTTTTTAGGTATAATTTTATGAAGGTAAAGGTAAACTTACTATTTTTTAAGTAAGGGTGGAAAGCTATAGATCTCGTGGTCACTGAGTTGCTCAAAATAAATACTTGAGTAAATATTATTTTTAATATATATTTGAGTTTAAAAAAATGAAAAAAGCTTTACAATGAATACTCATAATATTAATACAGAAAACATCAGCTATATCATAGAAAAAAAATATAGCAAATCATCAAAAAAGTTTACACAACAGGAAGTTACTTTTCATAACACACCTCTTTTTTTCCCGGAAGGTTTTGAAAAACTATTTTTACTTATTTATTTTATTACACTTCCCTACATTGTTGGACTTATTTTTTTATTTTTCTACATAGCTGAAGGTCAACCAAAATTATTTTCATCACTAAATGAAGAATCTTCATTTATACTGACATGGGCTATTGGCTATGAAATACTTGCAGGTATCATTATTTTATTTATCATTAAAAGTGCTATTTCATTTAGTATAAAAAAAACCAAAAGGGGAAAGGGAAAAAAATTCCATATACCATAAATTTTATTTTTAAGGTAAATACTGATAAAATATTGACGAAGAAAAGCCAAACTATTTGCAAAAATAGGACGGAAAGCTACGGATCTCTTGTAAGACCGCCGGGTTGCTAGATAAAACACTATCATATGTGAAGTTTTTATGTAATCTGGGGGGATTATCCAATATGTCAAAAAATCATCATTATTCTAATCATACAATTATCAACAAAACATACATTAAACCTAAAAGCTATACTCAGCAAAAAGTAACTCTTTCAAATACACCTCTCTTTTTTCCTGAAGGTTTTGAACATATATTTTCAACCATATATTTTATATTGCTTCCTTATATTGCCGGGCTTATATTTCTCTTTTTTTATCTTGCAGAAGGCCAACCAGCGGTATTTTTATCAATATATGAAGATTCTTTATTTATATTAATATGGTCTATAGGATACGAAATTCTTGCGGTACTTGCCCTTTTATACATTATCAAAAATGCTGTTTCATTTAGTATACAAAACAGTAGCAATAGAAAAGCATTTCGCAGACCCTAAGATTTAGAATTTCTACTTTAACTCTTTAGCCAGATACTCACCTGTATAACTTCCTGTCTGCTCATACTCATCAGCTAGTTTTTCCGGGGAGCCCGTGGCGATGATAAGCCCCCCTTTACTGCCGCCTTCCGGCCCCATATCTATAATGTAGTCTGCATTTTTTACCATATCAAGATTATGTTCTATGACCACAACAGAGTTACCCAATTCAACAAGATGGTGTAGAACTCCCGTCAGTCTGTCCACATCTGCAAAGTGTAGTCCCGTAGTAGGCTCATCCAGGATGTAGAGTGTATTACCTGTATCTTTGCGGCTTAATTCTTTACTAAGTTTGATACGCTGTGCCTCACCGCCCGAAAGTGTTGTTGCATTCTGCCCCAGAGTAATGTAGTCCAACCCAACATCTGTCAATGTCTTGAGCTTTGAAGCGATCGCAGGAATCGCTTTAAAGAATTCCAATGCTTCCCCTACACTCATGGCCAGAACATTGGCGATCGATCTGCCCTTATAGAGTACTTCCAGTGTTTGGGCATTGTAACGTGTCCCATTACAGGCATCACAGCTGACAAGCACATCCGGCAGGAAGTGCATCTCTATCTTGATCTGCCCGTCACCCTGGCATTTCTCACAGCGTCCGCCTTTAACGTTAAAAGAGAAACGGCCTATTTTATACCCTCTTAGTTCTGCTTCTTTGGTCTGTGCGAACAGTTTACGTATCTCATCCATGATACCCGTATAGGTTGCAGGATTCGAACGTGGCGTGCGGCCGATAGGGCTTTGATCCAAATAGATCACTTTATCGAGCTTTTCAAGTCCGGTGATCTCTACACCATCTACTTTATTGACCTTTTTTGCACGGTTAAGCAACTCCCTTGCAACCGGCAGCAGGGTTTGCAATATCAGCGAACTCTTGCCGCTGCCGCTTACACCTGTGATACATACAAAATTGTGTAAAGGGATCTCGGCATCGAGCTTTTCGATATTGTTGATCGTCACATTTTTGATCTCTATCCACTCTTTTTGCGGATTGTCATGGGCATAAGCAATATCTTTTTTACCATACAAATAGTCTGCAGTAATGGTCTTTGCTTTGGCAAGCTTTTTTGCATCACCGGAAAAAACGATCTGTCCGCCAAACTCTCCTGCACCAGGACCGATATCTACGATATGATCTGCTGCCAGTATCGTCTCTTTATCATGCTCCACGACGATGACAGAATTACCTTTCTCCTTAAGCGAGTTCAAAGTACGGATGAGTTTCATCGTATCTCTTTCATGAAGTCCGATACTTGGCTCATCCAGTACATACATCACTCCGGTAAGCCCTGAACCTATCTGAGAAGCGATACGGATACGCTGCGCTTCACCCCCGGAAATACTCCGTGCATCACGGCTCAGGGTAATATATCCGAGTCCCACATCATAGAGAAAATAGAGTCTCTCATACAACTCTTTCAAAATGGATTCCGCGATCATTTTTTGCTGCTCTGTAAGATGGGAAAAATTCTTTTTATCTGCAAAATAGCCATAAGACTCTTCTATTGGCATATCTATGATATCTGCAATATTTTTTCCCTCTATCTTCACTGCCAAAGAACGAGGCCTGAGACGGTGTCCGTTACATTTGTCACAGACTTTTTCTGTCATATATTCAGAAAGATCTTTTTCATCTTTGAACATGTCATGTGCAAATTTCACTACTCCGGGCCACTCTCGCTTGAGCTTGTGCCGCTTCCAGGTAAAATCTACTGTACCACCTACACCGTAAAGTACGGCTTTTTGTTGATGTTCAGGAAGTTCTCCGTAAGGTATTTTGATATCAATATCATTCTGTTCACAAAAAGCATTGAGAAATTTTGTATAGTAACTTTTATTGAAACCGTACATGATCTTTACTGCACCCTTGTCAATAGAAAGTTCCTGATCAATCACTTTTTTCAGATCTATAGCATAACGGATACCCAGTCCGTCACAGGCAGGACATGCCCCTTTGGGGGAGTTAAATGAAAAACTCACTGGTTCGAGAGGCTCAAAACTGAGTTTACAGTCAAAACAAGCCAAATGTTCAGAATAATGTATATGCTGTCTGTCAAGCTCAAGTTCTTCAAAGTTCAATACGTCTATCTCTACTTCACCGTAACTTTCTTTGAGTGCCTTCTCCACATCCTGCCCTATACGGTCACGGCTCTCCTCTTTCACTACGACCCTGTCAACTACTACTTTAATAGTATGCTTCTTCGTTTTGGAAAGTTCTATCTCATCATCCAGACGTACCATCACCCCATCGATCATGGCACGGATATAGCCTTTATGCCGCAGTGACTCCAGCATATCGGCAAATGTACCCTTTTTCTCTTTGACCAACGGTGCCATAATGACCAGTTTTGCACCATTGGGAAGTCTAAGAACCTCTTCAATGATGTCACTCGCAGACATGGAAGAGATAGGTTTGCCGCACTGATGGCAATACTGTTTCCCTACACGGGCAAAAAGCAGTCTGAGGTAGTCATATATCTCGGTAATGGTTCCTACTGTCGAACGCGGGTTTTTAGAGGTTGTTTTCTGATCTATGGCAATGGCCGGAGTAAGCCCTTCGATCTTGTCAACATCCGGTTTGCCGACACGTCCCAAAAACTGTCTTGCATAAGATGAGAGAGACTCTATGTAACGTCTCTGCCCTTCTGCATACAGTGTAGAAAATGCCAGTGTCGATTTACCGCTTCCCGAAATACCTGTAATGACCACTAACTTATTTTTGGGGATGCTTATATCTATATTTTTTAAATTATGTTCTTTTGCACCATAAACGTGTATCATATCTTTTTTTATCGCCAATTTATTACCTTTAATCATTCATTCTTACTATTTAAAACCACATTTTCTTTATCAGCATAACCGTTGCAAACAGATAAAGTATCAACAATGCTGCTTTATGGTGGGTATCTTTTACATATTCTTTTATCCAGATACCAAACGTCACCCCTGCCAATGAAGCCACTGCTACTACCAGTCCATTATGAAAATCTATCGTACCAGTGTTCAAACGGCTTATCATCCCTGCTATTGATGAAAAAACAACAAAGAAAAGCCCGGCACTTACCGCTTTTTTAATAGGATAATGCAAAAGCCCAACCAATATTGGCGTTAAAATGATCGAGCCACCGATCCCCAAAGTGATGGAGAAGATACCTATGACCAGACCAATAACAAACAGTAATCCCTTGTTCAGTGTCTTCGTCAGAGAATCATCTGTGTGATGTTTAGAGAAAAAAAGTCTGAAAAGTGCAAAAACAAGAAGTCCTAAAAAGAGGAATTGCAACACATTATCGGGAATGAGATGTGTTATATATCCACCGATATACCCACCGCTAAAACCACCGATACCTACAAATATTCCCTCACCAATGATGAGTGAACCTTTTTTATGGTTAAGATATGAACCGAAAACAGATGAAAATACCATCTGTACAATAGAGATACCAATAGCATCTTTTACTCCAAACCCAAGCACCAATAATACAGGCACAAGGATCATCCCTCCGCCTATACCGAAAAAGCCTGACATCGTACCGATAAAGATACCTGTCAGTATAAGTTCTATAATCATAAATTATACTCCAAAAATTAATCTGAAATTATAGCATTTTTTTAGAAATAGAGAGTTTTTTTGCTATCATAGCTTTATGATTTTCAATAACTTAGACTTTTTAGATGACCTTCCCTTAGAAATGTATATGGATCACTTCGGTACATCCAGAAAAACAAAGCAGACTTCAAAACGTTTTCGTTCCAATATGATGCTTAACCCTCTCAACCTTAAACACTTGAACCGTATAGATGAGAGCGATGCCGATATGATCACGCTCAACCTTGAAGATGCCATAGCCCCCTCCCGTAAAAAAGAAGCACTTCTCAATATCGCTCTTTTTCTTTCCCATATGGAACACTCCAACAACTTCATTATCGTACGAACCAACCCTCTTGATGACGGAGGGGATGAAGAGATCACTTTTCTTAATGATTTTGGTTTTGACGCCGTGCGTGTGGCTAAAATAAAGAACCAAACGGAGATAGCCAGGGCACTTACCCTGCTTTCCAAAGATAAAGAGCTGCATATCTCTCTTGAAACGAAAGAGGCTTTTGAGAATCTAAGCAGGCTTCGTATAGATGAACGCCTTACAACAGCAAATTTGGGCATTTTGGATCTGCTTACTTCACTTGGATTGTCCCAGTCCATCGTTACACTAAAAAACCCTCTCATAGACTATATTCTTTCTAGATTTTTAGTGGATGCAAAAACAGCAGGTATTCACCCTGTCTCTTTTATGTTCCAGGACTACAATGACACACAGACTTACAAAGCATGGTGCGAACATGAGAGGATGATGGGCTTTGAAAGTAAAGCCTGCATGGGGCCCAAACAGGTAGAGATAGCAAATGAAATATTCGGTATCACTGCATCTGAACTTGCACGCGCAAAGCATATAAAAGAAGTGTTCGAAAGAAATGCAGCCAAAAGCATCAACGGATTTATGGATGATAAATATGGGTTTATAGATGAACCTATTTACCGGGACGCACTTTTAGTACTAAATAGTAGTAAAGCATAAATCATGATAAAATTTTTGAAGCTGATGCTGCTTATGACATTCGTACCGATGATACTTTTTTGCAATGATGACAGACCTCCGGTTTCCTATGATTTTCTGGCAAAAAAAGAGGTACAAGATTTTATCAGTATGATGGTGCACAAATACCATTTCAAGCGTTCTTATATGGTTTCGGTACTTAAAGGTGCAAAACTTGACAGGGATACACTGGCAAGATATACAGGACGATACAAAGTGGGTACGACTAACGGACCGTGGGAACGCTATAAAGCCCATGTCCTGGATTCTGTAACACTGAAAAAAGCCAAAAAATTCAAAAAAAAATACTATAAAACACTCTATCGTGCCTCTAAAACCTATCATGTCGATATGGACTATATTGTTGGTTTTATTGGGGTGGAAAGCAAATACGGCGAATATACCGGGGACTACAATATACTCGATGCCCTGACAACTCTTGCTTTTCATCAAAACCGTATGAAGAAATTTTTTAAGAATGAACTTAAAAATCTTTTTTTAATGGGCCGGGAATACGGTTATGATATCAGCCGGATAGAAGGTTCATTTGCCGGAGCTATGGGCTGTGTTCAGCAGGTACCTTCTGTTTTTAGAAAATATGGTATGGACTTCAACCATGACGGGAAAAAAGATCCATGGGACCTGGAAGACTGTATCGGTATCATCGCACGTTTTATGCATAACAATGGGTGGAAGAATGACAGACCTGCTGCCGTGCCTACCAACTTCAAAGGAAAAAAAGGAAAACGCTTCAGGGTACTGCGATGCACACATAAGAAGAAATGTTCCATCCAAACCATAAAAAAAGCCGGCATCTATCCTACTAAAAGATTTACGGAATCTACCGCCTACCTTTTAAAAACACGCAATGCTACCCATGATGACATCTATCTGGGCACCAGCAATTTCCGCATACTTACACGTTACAACAATGCAACGACCTACGGTATGGCGATCCACCTCATCGCACAGTCACTGAAAAAATAGATCAGTGGATCAACGGGACAAATCTGAATCCGGGAAACTCTTCTCTTTTTATCTGTGATTCAGAGATCTTCTCAAATCTAAATATCGAATCCCGCACAGGTATCACCAGCACACCGCCGATCTTGAGTTGATCAAAAAGTATTTCAGGTATTTCCTTTGCACTGGCAGAAACAAGTATTCTGTCAAATTTTTCACCCGGAATCCCCAATAAATCCCCCGCTTTCTGAATTTTGCAATGTTCTCCGAATTCAAACTGCGCAAGGTTTTTTCTTCCTACTTCAAGCAGGCTTTCAACTCTTTCAAGCCCCAGTACACTTCCATCCTTCCCTGCTATATGACACAGCAGTGAAGTCGTCCATCCCGAACCTGAGCCTATATCCAGGATCTTGTCTCCTTTTTCGGGCTGCAAAAGTTCAAGCATGAATGATACTGTTGAAGGCTGAGAGATGGTTTGATCATTTCCTATAGGCAGAGGTCCATCAATATATGTATATTCCGAAAATGAATCAGGAATAAAATATTTTCTATCTATTGTTTGAAATGCATCGATGATCGCCGGTGTTCGCAACATCCCTGATGCGATCATAGCATTAATGAGTTCTTGTTTATTTTTCATTTTATCATCCTACAAAAGCTGCACTCATATATCCTACGACTTGAGATTCGTCACCGCTTGCATCTGCACTGGTACGATAATCGAGTAGGATCGGTTTCAACCCTTTTTCTTTAGCTGCTATCAGCATCGCTTCCACTCCTATTTTCCCGCACGCTTCACATCCTTCATGTAACGCTTCCGTATTGAGATTCTGTACAGCATCCATACATATACTGTCAAGACGCTTCGCTTTCTCAATATCATAATAATGGCTGAGATCCGTACTGATCACAATGGCAGTTTCAGGATCACTCAGTAAATAACCGATCACTTTTGCCAATCTTGAAGGATCTTCATCTCCATAGACCAGTTCGACAATGGATGCCTCTCCATCATACTTTTTCACAAAGGGCATTTGTACTTCAGTACTGTGTTCATGGTGTGCTTCAGGTATGAAATGCAACCCGAATTTTTCTTTCAGCACATTAACCAGTTCTCTGTCTATCGGCAAATTACCAAACGGTGTTTCATACTGGTCATAATCAGAGATACTCGTACCTTTAAGATAAACCCTGTGACTCGGGCCGATCACTACAATACGTTTGGCATGGCTCTGCTCCAACAGTCTGAATGCAACATTAGCCGTAAATGCAGAGTATACATACCCCGCATGCGGTACAATGATCGCTCTCGGTTTCTGTTGAAGCAGGCTATCATCTTTTAAATGTTCATCCAGTATCTTGTTATAATGTTCGAACATCGCTTCTATTTCTTGTGCATTTGCCGGATAAAATTGTCCTGCTACTGCTGTTTCTCTTGTACTCATGACCAGACTCCTTCAATTTCTCTGTTACATTTCGGACAATGTCCATCTATAAGCTTGTTGATCGTAACGGAATACCCCGTACGATCGATAAGCAATTCTCCGCAATCAGGGCAGTATGTATCTCCGTGTACCGGGACATTTCCCATATAGACATAATGCAATCCGGCTTTTTTACCGATGGCACTTGCACGCTGAAGGGTTTCCAGTCCGGTGTATTGATGGTCTTTCATCTTGTAGTCCGGATGAAATGCACTTAAGTGCCAAGGCACATGTTTTCCCAGATCATTGGCAATGAACTCTGCCATTTCCGTCAGGTCCTTATCACTATCATTCTCGCCTTCTATCAGCAAGGTCGTAACTTCCACCCAAATACCTTCTGCCACCATCATTCTGAGTGTATCCTTGACTGCTTCAAGTCCTCCTTTGAGTACTTTTTTATAGTAATCATCATTCCAACTCTTCAGATCGATATTGGCAGCATCCAGCCAACTTGGCATATCTTTAATGATCTCAGGTGATTCAAATCCGTTACTGACAAAAATATTCTTCAATCCCTTTTCTCTGGCTATCATACCGATATCTTTGGCATAAGGATAAAAGATCGTTGGTTCATTATATGTATACGCTATTGACTGGCAGCCATGTTCCAGTGCAAGATCCACCATCTTTTGGGGACTGACCTCTATCTCTTCATTGACATGTGTTTCCTGGGAAATATCCCAGTTCTGGCAGAACGGGCATTTAAAATTACACCCGACCGTACCGAATGAAAGGGCTTTACTGCCCGGAAGCACATGATAGAGAGGTTTTTTCTCGACCGGATCGACATTCAGTGCTATCGGATGGCCGTAGACCAGTGTTTTAAGCTCTCCATTCACATTTTTATTGACACCACAGATCCCAACCTGTCCTTCTTTCATCTGGCAGTAATGACGACAGAGAAGACAGGTAATCTTCTCTTTTCCTTCTACTTTTTTATAATATTTCATATTGACTCCTGACAAGAAACTATCTTTATAGTGATAGACTCAAGTTTGTTTCATATTAGCATATCTTATTGATAAAGTCAAGTTCATGTATTGAAATGTAAAATAGTCTCTATGTCCGACACATCCGTGCTTTCAAGTAATTTCTTTTCCATATCATCTTTTTTTAATGGCACAGAAAAATAAAATCCCTGAAAAATATCACATCCATTTTTCAGTAAGAACTTGAATTGCTCTTTGGTTTCTATACCTTCTGCAACAGTTTTCAGGTTAAATATTTTTGCCATAGTGAGAATTGTAGTGATCATCAGTTCATCAGATTCATACTCTCCCAAATGACTCACAAAAGAACGATCTATCTTTAACTCATCTATAGGCATTTCACGAAGAGAACTTAGTGATGAGTATCCCGTGCCAAAATCATCCATAGAAAAAGAGATACCTAAACGCTTGAGTTTATCCATGGCTAAAATAATTCTATTCATATCTTCAACAAGGATCGTCTCTGTTACTTCAAAAATTATTTTTTTTCTCATATTTTCATTAAGGTATTTTTTTGCCAAACGCTCAACTTCATCTGAAAAAGAGCTATGGAAAAATTGTCTTACACTGATATTGATTGAAAACTGTTCTAGTTCCAAGCCCTTTTCATTCCATGATTGAAATGTTTTAAAAGCCTCTTCAATAATATAGGTCCCCAATTCAATGATCAGTCCTGTCTTCTCTGCTACCACAATAAATTCAGCAGGCGACACAAATCCAAACTCCGGACTGTTCCATCGAATAAGTACTTCACAGCCTATGATCTTTTGTTTTCTGTTTAACTGCGGCTGGTAACGCAATTCAATTTCATTATGTTCCAGAGCAAAATAGAGTTTACGTTCTATCTCAAGATGATATTCAACCCGTTTTGCCAACTCATCATTAAATAGTATGATCCCATCACGACCTTGTGCTTTTGCCTCATACATTGCTATATCAGCTTCTTTTATAAAATGTTTAGCTTCACTTGCCGAATTTCCTATACTGTTTACACCGATACTTGCACTAAGATAGAGTTGGTGTGTATCGATCACATATGGTTCTTTCAATATCTGCAATAACTTCTCGGAAAAAGCATATGCAATTTCCTTACAATCGTCACTTGCATTGAATTCATCACTTACAATGATGAATTCATCTCCGCCAAGACGTGCGATCATATGTGTATTTTCACAATATTCTTTAATACGTTTTGCAACTTCTTTAAGAACCTGGTCTCCAATATCATGGCCCAGCGTATCATTGATCGTTTTAAAATGGTCAAGATCAATAAGCAGTATATAGGCAAATTTTTTTGAAAATTGCACTCTACTGATCATTTGATCTATAAAATCAACAGAATATCGGCGATTATACAAACCTGTCAAAGCATCATGCTGTGCCTGATAATAGTTCTTTTGGATCAACTTATAACTGTTATCTGAAGAATAAAGCAATACTCCCAGAAAAACAATAGAAAAGAGGGAGAGAATATGACCATACCACTCTCCGATCAAAGCAAAATACCCTATTAAAGGCAGCATTAAGATCAACAGAACCGGGAAAAAAAGTTTTTTATCGGAAACAAGCAATGTAGAGGCAACAACGGATGCCCCGATCTGCGTAAAAATAGCAATGTAGTGAAGCTTACTCTCTACCTCTCCTGCATATAAAAGAAAAGCAAGGGTCCATAAGCCAAAAATGATATAGAAAAAGAATGTAAGTTTTTGATACCAGGTTTTCAGTTCTTCTGTACCCATCTGTTCCAATTGAAAGTCTTTATAAAGCTTCCAACCCCATAATGACACCAGTATGACCAAACCATACCAGATCAATGCCCGCATGGCAACACCATTCATCCAGCCCAATATTATATAGGCTAAACCGGGTATAACAGAAAGAGCAATCAGCAATAAAATCTGTCTTTGCAGAAAAGCATAAAATTTTTGTTTATTCATAACCGATATATTATAATTATTTTTTATAAAATAAGATTAAAATATAAATAAAAACTTAAAACAGTTCTTTAAATATGATCATGCACTCTTTTTCAGTTTTTCTCGAAGTTCCTTCAGCTTCTTCTGATATTCATCACCATAACCATAGGTTAAATAGGCATCAAAATATTCATGATCATAAGCGATCTTCTTTGCATGTTTTATGGGGCAAAAATAAAGCTCTGTTCTACTGGCGATCGCGGAAGCATAATACATCAAACCATTAAAATAGGAACAAAACATACAATTGAATTTTTCGACCACATTCAAATATCCAAGATACTGACGGTCAAATACGATATAGTCACTTCGTTTAACGAAGTCTATCTTAAAGACCCTTGACACCACGTTCTGATAAATAAAAAGCATTATGTCTAACAATATCGCCGGAATAGCCATAGCATAAACAACAGGAGAACTAAGCAACTGCGAAAGAGGTATCTCACTAAACCATTCCCAGAGATTTTCCATATTCTCTTTTTGTCTGGCTAAAACCTCTTTTTCAAATATGACATAACCATTCTTGATCTCATAGTTGATATGCTTCTCCTGCTCTTCTATCTCCTCTCTCAGCTTTTGTTTCATCTCTTCTATCTCTTCCATCATTTCTCTGATCTTATCACTCATACCTGACCCTTTTATGCTTTATTGGACATTTATACATATTATACATATTTTATTTAATAGCCATATGATAAAAAGTTCATCTGATTATTTTCAAGCATTAGAAGAGTATAATCTTAAAAACAATCGAGGACTCTTTATGAAAATACGTGTCTATTACGAGGACTCCTTTTAGCGTCAAATTGGCGAAATATGCCCCATTCTTGGGCTTTCTTCTTTTATCAAAAATCAATAAAAGTCATTTTAAGTGTAAAAATAGTCACCGTTTTGGTCACCAAAACATACTCCGTCCCTATCCAATATTGAGGGATAAAAATGATAATTAAGCAAGTACCATCCAAAGGCTCTGGATCATTCTCTGGTTTGGCTGACTATATCAGAGATCTAAAACACGATGGAGCCAAAATAGCAGATGATTATATCAATGTAACGAATTGCCCTTTTTTAGATATTGAGAGTAATATCAAGCATATTGAAAATACACAGGCACTTAATCAAAGAGCCAAAAGCTCTAAAACGCTTCATGTAGTTTTTTCTTTTCATCCTGGAGAAAAACCACCGTCAAAAGAGATCCTAAAAGAGATGGAGCATGAATACATGAAAGCTCTTGGATTGGAAGATCATCATAGATTAAGTGTTGCTCATGGCAATACAGATAAATTCCATGTTCATATAGCCGTCTCACTCATCCATCCAGAAACGCTTAAAATCAATACTTTACGACAAAGTAAAAGGAAGCTCAATGAAAAGGCTATAGAGCTTGAAGCGAAATATAGCAATGTTAAAGAGACCAACCACATACCAAACTATATCCTTGAAAAACAAGGCATAAAAAAAGCTGCTGCCACTTCTCCAATACCAGAAAAAATCAAAAGCCAAGAGATCCACTCTGGAGTAGATAGCCTTTTAACCTGGATCAAAGAGGAAGCCTTAGACGACATCAAAGAGGTACTCAAAGATCCTAAATCATCTCTGGAGGATTTACACCAGGTACTAGCAGATCATAATCTGGAGCTAAAACCTAGAGGTAACGGTATTGTCATTGCAGACA
Organism: Epsilonproteobacteria bacterium (ex Lamellibrachia satsuma); assembly: GCA_003934925.1. Lineage (GTDB taxonomy): Bacteria > Campylobacterota > Campylobacteria > Campylobacterales > Sulfurovaceae > Sulfurovum. Next base: position 26,450 of record JQIX01000064.1, on the reverse strand, counting down.
AGACCAGAAAGCTATTTGTAAAAGCCTCCGATGTTCACAGAGACTTATCCAAAGGGAAACTGGAGAAACGCTTTGGAGAGTTCAAGACCTCTAAGATTACTACCACTCCAAAAAAGAAGTTTGGCAAACCAGTAAATGAGTATTGGAAACGATACCAGGAACTATCAACACAGAAGAGATCCACCAAAACAGAAGAGTTAAGACTTGAAAAATTAGCCAGAACAACACTTAGAGGACAACTCAAAGAGAAATATGAAACACGGATTAACAAAATCAATGCAGATCCTCTTATCAATAAACGACACAAGGCAGAGGCACGGAAAAAAGTCTATGCACAGCGTAAGGCAAAATTTAAAGCCCTCAAAGAGACCTTTGAAAAGAAGCGTAAAGAGATCTACTCCAGAACCAAACAGACATCATACAAAGATTTTTTAATAGAGTTAGCCTTACAGGGAGATGAGGGAGCCTTAAAAGAACTCCGAAAACAGAAACAAGAGATCAAGCCAGATGATAAGGTACTCATGCACCCTAAGAAAAAAGTATCACACTCTATCTTTAAGAGCTTCATATCCAAGATTACCAAACAAGGTAATGCAGTCTATGAAGTTGGTAAAAACTCAACAGTAACGGACAAGGGAGATCATCTTAAACTCTCTTTGGAGTCCAAGAGTGATGAGGCAATGCTACAGGCTCTTAAGATGGCAGTAGCCAAGTATGGTAATACTTTGGATATTCAAGGCAATCTTGAATTTAAAAAGCGTGTACTCATGGTAACGCAAAAGTACGATCTAAAAGTGAACTTTGCAGATCCGCAGATGCAGAAGATTAAGAGTGAGATACAAAAGCAGCTACACTCTAAAAATACAGCCAAAACCAAAAACTCTAAGAAAGGAATGTCACGGTAAAATATTTTATCAATGACCCTTAAAAGAGGATATGCAATTTTGAAAAAAGATCTCAAATTTTTAAAGAAAGTAAAATGAAACAATTATTTGAATTTAACAAAAATAAAACATTTTTCGGGCTAGATGTTTATATTCCAGGTGTAAAGCTTAGAGATATTGAAAAGTTACCTTTTGCTCAATTTTTTAAGGCTTCTCATGTGGGTTCAACTATGGCTCTTATCGATGGTGAAAACTATGTTTATCTACATGACTGGGAAAGATTTTGCAAAAGCTTTATTCAACATGGAAAACATAGATACCAGGATAATTTACAATAGATTTTTTTATGGTATGCCGTACTTTACACCACGCATAACCCTTAAAAGAGGATACATTAACTTTGAAAAATAAAACAGTAACCGCCCAAGAGCTTATCGATGCAGGGCTACCAAGAGCAATATTTTGGAACAATGAACTCTCAAAAGAAGTACCAAGTGATATTTTTATTATTGCCACCCTAAAAAGATCTTACAATGATTTTATCATAGAAAAACTTATAGAGTTTTTTGGAGAAAATTATCTGCTATCTGCACTTATCAACCATAGAAACAAACTTTCAGACACTTTATTTAGTGCAGTAATAGATCAGATTAATAATTTATCAAATTTTAAAATAAATATTGACAAAGATGATATTTTATTCGTTTATGGATCACTAAAAAAAGGATTTGACAATCATAATCTACTATCTAATGATGCCACATATATGGGGGAGGCTATTACCGTTAATAGGTATTCTATGTATCGTGATAGTTTTGGGAATTATCCCTATCTTATCCCTACACCCATCATGCAAATACATGGAGAACTGTATCATATAAAATCAGATGATCTTTGGAGGAAAATTGATGAATTTGAAGGTGCTCCAGACTATTATGAGCGTAAAAAAATTCTAGTGAACAAAAGCAATACTATTTTTTATGCTTGGGTTTATATTCAACCTCACACACAAATACCCAAAAACCAAAAGTCATTAAATAAGTGGTTGGCTAATTAAAGTACACTATAAATATATCCTCTTTTAAGGGTTATCGCTATGCTCAATAAATTCAATACTTGTAATATCTTTTAACATATACTTTGGTTTGGCTTGTCCAACTTGAGTACTTTTAAATTTCACTCTAATAGGCTTAAACAAATATTCTTTGGCTAAAATTTTGGGATCTTTAATTTCCGATCCAATTTTACCTTTGATAGTTTCGCCATCTTGTGCTTTAAATTCAAATGTTCTAGCATCTGGCAGAATTCCTTGGAACTCACCAGAATAAGTTTCTTCATCTTCTTTTATATTATCTTGATCTAATATTGATATGGCTTTATTAATATCAGAAATATTTTTAAAAAATACTTTTCTTTCCCCAAACTCATAAGCAAACCAAGCATGATTAGATTTTAATGTATCTAAAAACTCTACAACCTTACTCACTGCTCTTGGATGTATTTCTTCTACTATCTCAGTTATTTGCTCTTCATCATCCAGAAGAGTACTATTCAATAAACCCTGCATTGCATCCAAGGCTTTCTCAACACTTGTTAATTCAGGCATTAAAGTATCTGTCCCGTTTCTTGGTACCTCAAATTCAAATCCAAAAGATCCTCTTGCAATATTTGTAATAATTAACTGATTTTCTTTTTTATGGGGTATCCTACCCATATAAGCTAAATTATCTTCAAGAGATGCTGCTATAGCTGTAATGGCATCTGAAAAACTACCTGATGCCTTGGATGCAAAATCAGCAAGTATCCCATATGTACCAAATACTGGCTCACCCTTAAAGGTGATAACTGCCTTTTGCGACATTGCCTCTTCATTCAATGTTGATAATTTTTCTTCTAGTTTTTTTAGCCTTGCTTCCAATGCCTTTTTTTCAAACACTCTATATTCTGGCATTTCATCAATTAACATCTCTAATTGATTTATCTCGGAAGACAACATAAGATATTGTTTATTATTCATATCCATCCTCCCTTGCAATTAATTGAAGGGTATTTAATGCGATTGTATCATCAGTTTCAGATAATGCAACCTGAACAAACCCTTTCCATATGCCATCTCTTGTATGAGACCACATACTGTACCAATATGAAATCATTTTAATATCAGGAGCGGTAATTTGATGATTTAAAACAAAAGGGTAAGCATCTACCTTGTATTTAGTTTTCATTGCATCTGTATCAAATAATTGATGTAGTGTTTTCATTTTATTGTCATCTAAATTTTCAGGAAGGATAAAAAAGGTAACTACATCCATATCATTAGGCGGACGGCTTTCCTGTCTTTCTATATCTTGCGTAAAACTACCATTTAACCACTGAAATCCTTCTTTAACTCCATGATTGTATAAATCTTGTCTGTATTCTAAAAAACCTTTTAGAATTAGATAGCGTTCTTTTGTAGTTGTAAATTGATTAACAATGTCTAAACTTGTTACTGAATAAGGAGATCGTTCATCACTATGCCCTGCAACTCCTGGCATAATTGGCGGTATTAATCCAGTTATATTCCAATCAGGAATCATCATTAATCCTCTCTATCTAGTCGATTATATCATTATAACTTATCATGCAGCCATTAGGATTAAATCAATCTAAAAGATTGTTGGTTATATAGTTTTGAGTAATTATGTCACTAAATTCTCAATACTACGAAGCTCTAATCTCCCTAATGATCTCTGCCATCTTATCGCCTCTAAGTTGCTTTTTAAACTCTATTTTTACTTCATCGCTCAAATGCTCAAAAAGCTTCTGTGCATGTTTTATTTTCTGTTTCTCATCATCAAACAGATCTCTTTCACCTTTATCTTTTGTCTCAACGATTAGGTGTAGTTTTTTCTTACCATCTTTACTTTTTATGACATATGCAAAATCTGGGCTATATGTTCCACCACCTGCTACTGGGATTTTGATCGAGTTTTTAGGAATTTTTGTAAATACTATAACCTCTTTTATTTCAGTTTCTATATTCAATTTTTCTAAATCACTATCATAATAAAGTGAATCAAGTAGATAATTATCTGCTACTTTATCATCAGAGAATTTTACTCCCACATCACTGGCATTGACACTCTTTAAAGGTTTACCATCAGTATCTGTAAATTTGGTGGGGTGGATCTTATTAGCCACATTGTTATAACCAATAGAAAAGTCTGAAAAAGCATGATCTAATAGATATTTATTGAATCCAGCTTTTACTATCCGTATTGTTTGTTGGTTGAGATAGGAGTTAATATCAAGCTGTTCTTTTATAGATATAAATACCTGGTGGAGTGTGTGCATATTAAGGCTAAGTGTCTTACTAAGTTCTACCAAAAATGCTTTATAGCTCATAGTTGAGATAGGTAATATCTCATCATCCACACTTTCTATCTCTTTGTAAAAGGCTACCCCCTCTTCAAAGTTAATACTTCCTATTTTCGTTTTAACACCTTGGGGTTTGAAGCTTCGTATATTATCTTCAAGATAGCCTTTAAACAATGCTTCAAATTTACTCTCATCTTCTATCTTGTACTCCAAGATGACTTTTTGGTTAATGCTCTCCCATAGTGATTTGAGTTCATCATACTTACCTACTCTAAGGCTCACTTTATCTCGTTTGCTTCCTGCATTTCTCACTTTGTTTTTACCAACACCTGCAAATGCATCTGGATACATAGCAGTGACAATCTCATAGCCATTCTCTTTAAAGTCATTATTCCTTTTGATAGCTCCTGCATCATCCAGTATTTCAAGTAGTGTATCCTCATCGATGCCATAAGCCTCTATAATCTTCTCGATGAGTTCTTCTGTCAATTTATCTGGCTCTATATCGCTACTAAATTCTCCTGATTTTTCGTTAATCTCACTTATGAGCGTATCAACAAATGTTTTTTCAGTAAAATCTACAAAATAGTGAAGATCAAAACTCTCCTCTTTGACCCTACTCATGTACTCATTGACAGGGAGCCTAAGCCCACGCCCTACCTCTTGGAGTTTTGAGGTGGTACTACCACTGCTTCTTAGCTTACATATTTGAAATACATTAGGGTTATCCCATCCCTCCCTAAGTGTCCATTTGGAGAAGATAAATCGTCTTGGGTTTTCCAGACTAAGCAGAGCCTCTTTATCATGCAAAATCTCTGTAATCTCTTTTTCAATCTTCTCATCACTCTCGCTGTTATCTTTTGAGAAGTATCCACCATGTATCAGGCTTATATCTTTTAATGATACTTCCAAATATACCTTATATCTCTCATCGCTTACACATTCTAGCTCTTTTTCTATGTAGGCTTTAGCCATACGTTCAAATTTCTCTTTAAGTGATCCTGCGATGTCATTACCCTCACGGTATCCCTCAATATCATCAATAAAAAAGAGAGTAAGAGGTTTAATACACACTTCACGACTCATAAGATCTCTCTCTATCTCAAAATGGTTTGCAATAGCTTCTTGCATCATTTTATCCTGGAGGGATTCAGCATAAGAGTATGGATTGAGTCTATTTCCTCTTTTTAACTCCAGTCCATTACTTAGCACAACTACTGTTTTATTGAGTGACTCGATAAGTAGATCTCTCATTTCAGGATGTACGGTAGCCATACTCTCTTTTTTACCTACTTTAAACTTCCTCTTTTTACCATTTTCATTTAGTTCAAAGGTAGCTTCGCTTCCATCAGTATCTTTAAGTGTTACGATGGCATCTTTGGCAGCATCAAACTCCTCTACATGGGTTATTACACCTTTAACAAGGTTGTTATTAAAAGCATCTACAGCACTAAGTTGGTAGATAAGATGGTGAAATTCATCATTAAAGGTCGCACCAAAACGGAAAATAAACTGTGATCCAAACTTCTGTATATTTTCGTATGTCTTACCCTTGGGAGGAAACTTATGAGGCTCATCGACGATGGTAAATGGATGTGTTGATGCAATGGCTCCAAAAGGAGTGTTATATCTATCAAAAAGACTTACATCAAACTTTTTAGTCATAGTATCAGAGTTAATCATCCCTGCATTAATAATAAGTACATGCACACTTTTTGATCCGCTACTATCTGCTTCGACAAATTCTCTTACTGCTTGAGGCATATATGCTTTTTTGTTTTTCTTGGATTTTTGGCTCTCTACTACATAGGTCTTGATATTGGTACCATATTCTTGGCGGAAATGCTCTCCAGTAGCTTTTGCTTTGAGAAAATTAACAGTACCTGCCTTAATGGAAAGTGTAGGCACAACCACGACAAATTTATGTATGCCAAGTTGTTTGTGAAGCTCTAACATCGCTTTAGTGTAGGTATATGTTTTTCCTGTTCCAGTCTCCATCATGATGTCTATAACATGATCTTGACTATCACACCCACCCTCTGTTTTAATATGATTGTCTTCTTTTAACTTTCTAATATTATTACAAAAGACATATCCAGGATCATATTTGATGAGAGGATTTGCTACTGCCGCCATAGCTTTCTCTTCCAATGATTTTGCTTGGGCACCATCAAATACTTTTAGTATAGACTCTACTGCTGCTACCTGGTGAGGTAGGTTTCGCTCAAATTTAAATCCTGCCATTTTAATATCTCACTATTAGATCTAACTCTATAGACTTTTTATTGGCGTAAGAGTTTAATGCCTCTCCTACTTCTCTTTGGTGCTTACTCGCAAAGTTATACCCAAAGAGTACAATACGACTTGGCTCAAAAGTTTTATCACTGTCTAACTTTTCTATAAGCTTTTTAAGTACTTCTGTTGTAAACCCTGTATGCACAAAATAAAGTGTCTCTTCTCCAAGATAGCCTTTATAACCTGCCAAATCAATCTCATTTAGTTCATGGCTAAGTTCCATTCCATCATGGACTTTCCAGGTAGTTAAGAGTATTTCTAACTCTTCATCATTAAGCTTACTTCCATCAAAAAGTGCTGTATTATCTTTAAGTTCCTCAATTTCATCCAAATATCCATCCCATACAGGGATAGTCTCATAGATCTTAAAGCCAAGATCGCCTTTGTAGTCTGGATTCTCTTCAGCTATTTTGGCTGCTGCTTTTTCAATACGGGATTTGGTAATTTCAAAGATGGTTTTATAACCTTCTTTATATGCAGCACTTGTCTCATCTGTTAGCTCATCTATTTGTATTAATATATATTTTGCATCAACATTATCAAAAAGATTATATTTCATTGTTGCATGTGCAGTTGTTCCAGATCCTGCAAAAAAATCTAGTATTATATCTCCAGAAATAATATTACTTATAGACAATACTCTTCTTAAAAATTCTGTTGGTTTTGGATTTGTAAATACATTAGATCCAAATAAATCCTTAATTTCTATACTTCCTTTTTTATTTCCATCAATATCGGTCCATAAATTGGATACTTTTTTTGTACGCCCCTCTAAATAGTATTTAACATATGGCTTCCATGTTGTATCATATGTGTTTCCAGAAATTGTTATGCTTTTTTTCCCTTCATCATCTTCTTTCTTCCATACTATTAAGCCTTCATCTTTCATTTCATTAAAAGTTTTTTTACCGACACGCCATCTACTTAAATAATCAGTTGGTCCAATTGGATAAACTTCTGTTCCGTCTGGAGATAAAATTGGAAAAAACATTCCTTCTCTATCTTCTTTTCTATCTGCATTACCTGTTTTTCTTAATTGAAGCAAGGCATACTTCCCTTTCCCATCCTCATCATCATTATTAAATCTATTTAAATCTTTACCTCCAAGTTCAATCCCTCCAAAATCAAAACTATCTGATTTAGAATAAGACAATACACTATCATAAGAGCTACCTACTTTATTAGCATTTTGTCCTGTAGTAGTACCTGTTGCCCGTACAATATCTCCTCTAAAGTTTTCCTCTCCATAAATTTCATCACAAAGAAGTTTTAGTTGTGAATGTTCACTATCATCAATTGAAATAAATATAATTCCATCCTCTCTTAGCAAATGCCTTGCTACATAAAGCCGTGGATACATAAAAGTAAGCCATGCCGAGTGAGAGTTGGCATTACTCTGGGTAAACTCAAGTATTCTATTGGCTTCATCCATGTCAATACCTGCCAAACGGCTAAGCTCCTCTGGTTTAAACTTTCTATCATCGTTATAAACAAAACCATCTGATCCAGTATTGTATGGTGGATCTATATAGATCATTTTTATAGACTCTGAATAAGCATTTGAGAGATGCTTGAGGACTTCGAGATTATCCCCTTTGATAAGGAGATTTTGACTCTCTTTGTTTTGTTCTAATGCATTATGTTCTTTATTTTCTTTTAGTAATGTATGAGGATTTTCATTTGCAAGTAGTCTGGCATAGCTTTTCCCAAGCCAGTTAAGAGAGTAGCTTTCCTTTGAGAGTTCAAGTCCACTCTCTCCTACGATCTCCTCCATCTTATGAACGATGAAATTACCATCTTTATCAAAACATTGCGGAAAATTTTGTTTGAGGAGTTCTAATTGGTGGCTGTTAGCAGTAATATCTGTATTGTCATTGAGGATCTCTTTTTGCATGCTTCCCTACCCTTGTCATTATTAAATAAAAATTAATAATGATTATACTAAAAGCATGCTTCTATCTTTGAGGATTTGAAAAAGTTTATTTTATCTCCAGAAAAAAAGTTTATCTATCCAAGTTTTTTCATATCTTCCATTGGGGTGCATCATTGACTCTACCGCATCCTCTGTGCTAAGTGCATCCTCTTCAAATGCCGCTTCTTCCAAAACCTTTTTTGTCTCTTCTGTAACACCAAGTTTATCATCAATCAATTCTAAAACATCATCTTCATTTAAATTCATTTAATCTCCTCATTTTCGTTGAGTTGCCTTTGGCATCGAATAAGTTTCAAGACGGCTATAGCAGGTAAAATTTTTAATTTTGTCGGATATAGACCCATCTTGCCTTTCAGTTCCGTTACCTATATTTATTCATAATGTATTGTATCTTAACTTTTTGGAAAAAAAGATTAAAAACGGTAAGTTTCGGTAATATATAATAACTTACGATATATTTTAAATAAGTAATGTTACAATACGATAATATATGACTCCAAAAAGGATCACAATGGCTAATACAGGTGAAAAATTACCAAATGGTGAAGCAGTTAGAGAGTTTTACTCTTCACTTGATATGATTGAAGATTACTACTGGAATAAAGGCTATAGAAAAAAAGCATACCTTTATCGTACACTCAAAGAAAAACTTGGATGGAGAATGTCTCTGGAGTCATTTAAGTATCATTTCAAAAGAGCAATTGAGTCCAATGCCAATAGCAAACCTCAAAATGCTGCATCGGAAAGATCCTCTGCTCCAGTAACGGAAGTTATCCAGGAAGAGTACAAGGCTCAAACACCAAAAGAGGAAACCTCTGCCCCCTCACCTGCTACCAAAGGTCCTAAAATCGTTGATAGTAACTTTGGGCAGGTTAAGAAGATTAAAAAGAATACCAGGGCGGAACGGGAGAGTATCGGGTGATATTATTTTTCTTCCATTTCCCTCCAGTTGAATAAGATATTTTGAATCAAACATATGAGCTCTAAACCTCTCTCTCGTATATTCTGTTGCTCATCCTCAGAGAATGTTTTTCCATGAAAAAGAGAATTTCTTATTTTAATAATCTGTTTTACGAAATCTGTATCGATAGGTCGATTTACTATACCACATTTTATATTTTCAATCATAAATATATTATTCAAAATCATTATCAATTTTTCATGTCTACTTTCTAATGTTGCATTTAAAAGTGTACTTTTAACTCTATTTACAATGCGTTCTGCATTTATAGATATATTTTCTTTTAAGCATGTTACTACTTTTTCCATTTCATCTTTTTCTAATAAATGGGAGGTCTCTATATCATTTCTAAAATATGTTTCCATAAATTCTATAATGGTAAAAGCATTATAGAATTTTGTTGCAGGATCTGTTGCAGAAAGAGAACGATAATAACCTTCTAAAACATATTGAAAAACTTTATCATTATAGTGACTAAAAAATATATTTAGATTGCTAAAATCTATTTGTGTACTTGTGGTTATTTGAATATCTTCTTTAATCATCATTTGATCAGAAAGATTAATTACTTGTCCGTTTTGTTGTTGGCTTTGCTCCTGAACATCTATTCTTACTTGCTGCTCAATATTTACGTTTGAAATAAGATAGTCAAGTTTAAGATGAGTGTAATGCTGATTACTATTTCTTGATTGTATTATTAAAGAGGCTAAAGGCAACAATGAATTTGAAAAAGATTTTACTTTTTCAATACAAGCATTTTCATTCTCTGCAATTATATTATCTATTAAAAGTGTATATTCTCCAGCTTTTCCATGAAGTGAATAGTTAAATTCACTATACGAAGAACTAAATTCAAATTCCAATTCATTTTTATGGCTAAAGTTATGCTCATCAAAGTTACTTCTATACTCTAATTCCAAAGGTACTTTAACTTTGAATTTATACATATTTAATCCTTGTCCAAAATTTCATTATAATATTTAATCAATACATAACACTCTATACTTGAAAAATTGTCATTAACTAAATTCACTAATTGTTTTTGGCTGGGTTTTTCCAATGTTGATGCAGCATAACCTTTAATTCTTTCAATAAGTAGTTTTTTACTATCTTCTCTATGAAGTTCGATTTCAGAGTCATTTTTAAGATCTTCTAGTATAGAAATAAAAATTTTATATGGTATTAAATGATTGAGCTTTTCAAAAATACCTCTTCCCTTTATTGTTTTCAACGAATGTTTAATATGGTCAATTAACATAGGATCTATTCTGTAAGTATCGCTACTATGCAATCTTTTTATATCACCAGTTTCCAAAAACTCTTCAAGATCATTTTTTGAGAAGAATTTTTCTAAAAGAGAAATTATCGGTCTTTTCTGTTTGTCCCAGTTATAGTAACTGGCAAGCGTGCAACCTAAGATTTTTGAAGCAACCTCTTTGTATTCCTTACCTTTTTTTTCAGCCATAATAACCTCCAGAATAATCAATATATAGAATTATATCGAAAAATATAGAATATTTAAGAGTATATTTAACTTTTAGAAGTTACAATACTATTTAGAATTAATTATAATATATAGAACTGGAGAGAAAAATGGAATGGCTCACACCACAAGATATTGCAGACGGGATTAATGGACTTCCACCTATACCGATCAAGACACAAAACACTCTTCGATCTAAAAGAAAAGTGAAATATACAAAAGTTGGTAGAAGAGTGGTTTATAAAAAAGAATGGTGGGAAGAATATATAGAACAACATACTAGAGATCCCAAACCAAAGGCTGACTAATGGCTATCGATCTTATGACACTAGCATTCAAAACCCCATATAAGCCTACACCTAAAGTAGTTTTACTCACTCTTTGCGATAACGCTAGTGAACAGGGAGAATGCTATCCAAGCCTCAAAACACTTAGTAACAAAAGTTCAGTTGGATCTTCAAATTTGAATTATGTACTCAATACATTAGAAACCATTGGACTTTTTAGTAGAGAAAAGAGAAAAAGGGAAAATGGTAGTAACACATCCACCCTTTACAGGATCAATTTATCTAAATTGGTAACAGTTGCACATAGTCGTGGTGAAGATCGTAAAACCTATCTTTTGGAGTATGACACAATCTATAAAAAGGTTATCGCTCCAAAAGGCAAAAATAAGAAAAACCAAATTTTGGATAAGGGGTCAAACCAAAAATTGGACAAGGGTAAAAACCAAATTTTGGACAAGCTTATCCAACCTATTGGACAACTATATGAACCATCAGTTAACCATCAAGGAGATATTAAAATATCTCCTCTCTCTAAGAGAGTTGATTTTTTAAAATCTCAAAATAGTTTTATCAACTACATGAGAGCCACATTCAAAAATAAAACAATCAACACAGAAGATCAATACACAGGTAAAAAAATTCAAGTAGCCATTAGTGACAAAGGCTATCTCTATGACAAAATCACAGGAGAGAGTTTTTCTGGAACAAGGGCATTGGAGATGTGGGAGAAACTCTATGAGTTTGCTATAAAAAATCCTCTTGTGTTTTTAAATCAAAACGAGGAGGAAACAGCATGAATGAAACACTACATACCTGGCTAAAACATTTTGGTGACTCAACTATAGCAGCTAGTTATTGGATGGGGATCGATGAAAATGAGTTCTTGGAATTGCTTGGGTATGAACACATAGATCCAAAACTAGAAGAGACACTCCAGGGCAGAATGAGAATTATGCCCAAAAAGGATGATGAGATAGAAGCCTTAAAAAGTGTCATTATGGACCAGGATCGAAAGTTAAGCTATGCAGCCCAAGCTGCCAATGACTTCTTGGAGTCAATTAATCAAAATCAATACAAAGGATACACAGAATGAAAAAAACACTTATGATAAGTTGCCAGGGAAAAGGAGGATGTGGAAAGAGCCATAGTGCTTTTTTAGCTACTTCTTGGGCTATACATCACAATATCCCATACATTGGACTTGATACCGATAGTTCAAATGCTACATACGGGGATTTTTCAGACTTTAATGTAAAAAGCGTTGAAACAATGGATGAAGATGGGCTAGAGATCAAACCAGAAAAATGGGATACCCTAGCTTACTTCCTGCTTGAAAATCTAAAGGATGAGAGCTTATGTGTTGTGGATATAGGGGCTTCCCAATTCCAAAGCTTTGTATCATGGGCTGTTTCATCAAATATTTTTAGTGAAATTCTCAAAGAACATTTCAATACACATTTACTTGTACCCGTTGCAGGTGGAGAAATGTTGCTTGATACGATCAATGGACTAAAGTATCTTACCGAACTATTTTCAGAAGATGTTAATATCGTTGCCATTGCTACTGAATATTTCGGTGAATTAAAAGATGAAAATGGCAATAGCTTTGAAGAGATGCCAGAGTATATGGAGATCAAAAAACGCCTTGGAGGTGTTTTATATCTTCGCAAAATGGATCCGCTTCAAACTCTAGCAGTAGAGAAAATGAAAAAAGCCAAACTGACTCCAGAACAAACGAAACTTGATGAGAGATTTAAGCTATTGGAGAAAAGCCGTATCAATACCGTTATGAATAATAGCTATATGATGCTGGATCAAATCTTCGATCTGCCAACTCCTCCTAAAAAATCTAAAACGAACACCAAAAAAGAGGAGGAAGCCACAGCATGACAGATGAACAAAAAGAAGAGATCCTTAACGAGATCAGGAAAATCCACGGTATAGCCATGCCAGAAAAGGATCCTGCCTTTGCCGTCATAACAGCTTTAGAGATAGTTGCTAGACGTTATCTTCAAGAGGTGGATATCCTCATGACAAAGCAGTCTGCTAATTATGAAGATACTACAGTGAAATACTTAGACAAGGCAAAAGAACTGGCGGAGGTAAAAATATCAAATGCAGTAGAGAATGTTTATGAAACTCTTGATGAGTTCAAGATCAATACTATCAAGGAAGTACAAGAGGTTAAACCAAAACAGGAGATCCCTCTTTTCTATTGGATTTTTACACTCATGGCAGGAGCTATGGGCTATATGCTTTGCCTATCAATCATAGGCTAATCTCAATTCAACACAAAGGAAAAACATGAAAAAAATTACAATCTCAACGATTTTGGCAACGGTAATTATGACAACTTCACTAAATGCAGGATCCGTTGGTGGCTTCGGTGGATCTCTGGAAAGCACACAATGGCTTAGATTTGGTGCAGAAACGGCAGATAGAGCCAATGCCTATACAAAACAACTACAACAGTATGCAATGCAGATGCAGCAATACCAACAGCAGGTTCAACAGTATGTCAATCAATTTCAATCTTACAAAATGATGCTAGAAAATATCGGAAAATTACCACAGCAGCAATGGGATCAATTCTCCCAGTCGGTACTAAAATTGAAAGATGCTGTTAATTTTGGAGAGGGTATCAACTTTGCAGCATCAAGCTATAACAATGACTTTGGAAAACTCTTTAAAGGTTACGATCAATACCTGGCATCTGCAAAAAATGGATCTCTTAATTTTGGAGATACATACAAGCAGTTAAACAAAAGTACAAGAGACACAGTAAACGGTGCATTGAAAAGCCTTGGACTCCAGGCATTAGATATGGAAAACGATGAGGGTACCATGAGACAGTTACAAAATTTATCAACTTCGGCAGCAGGACAAAAAGCGGCTATCCAAGCAGCTAACGAAATTGCCCTGCATCAAACACACACTCTAAAAAAGCTACAGCAGACAATCATGACACAGGCGAATATGCAAGGGGAGTACATGGCAAAACAGAATGAAGAAAAAGAGCTACAGGATGCTGCTTTTGATGCTTTTAAATCCAATGTTGTATTGCCAGACAACACAGATGATAAACCAATGCCATAACAAGGAGAAGCAAATATGAAAAATACAATACAAATCATTTTGATACTAATCACAATCATTGGGCTACAGGCATGTGGAGATAAAAAGAAGATTGATACCACGGATCCTAAATCACCCTACTACATCAATCACAACGATGATGTACCAATGCCATAGGAGCTTACAATGTTTACCAAAGAGCAAGAAGCAACACTCAAAAATTATATTGAGGTTTTTTCGGGAGTAATACTTATAGTATTTGCCATAAGCTATATAGCTAGCAACCAAGAAAATCACTTTAATAACATGGGAGCTATCTCCTTTCTGCTTGCAGGAATATTTATAATCCTAAAAGCAAATTGGGAATGGAAAAAAAGAAAACGCCAATCAGAAGAAGCAAGCAATGAAGAAAAATAAAATCATGTGGATTATTTTTGGTGTTTTAATTTTTTCTGATTTTGTTTTGGCAGCAGGGAATAATATTGGATCTGATGTTGTAAGTATATATAAAATTTCTACAAGCAAATGGTATCCAATATTTAAGCAAGCTTCACAGTACATATTCTGGGCATTGGCAGTGATTGAATTAATCTGGATCTTCTCAATCAAGGCAATAGAGGGATCACTTGAAATACAGGGAGTGTTTTCACAACTCATAAGATTAACTCTTATCTGGGGTGTGTTCTTGAATTTCTTTGCTCACCCAGAATGGTTTGATACCTTAATATCAGGGGCATCTGTACTAGGGAATAAAGCTAATGCAGCAGCAGGAGTATCTACCGTTGTAAGCATTGATACACTCTCTGATAGTGCTTTTGCAATTTTGGCAGCCGTTGGCGATGCACAATCAATCTGGAAACCTGCATCATCTATCGTAATTGGTTTAATAGGAATTTTTGCAGCCGTTGGCGTTCTTTTCCTTGGGGTAAAACTCCTAATGGTATATGTTAAATTTCTCATCAGTGTTTATTCTTCTGTATTATTTTTTGGATTTTCAGCCATGGGGATAACTAGACACATTGCAATAAATAGTTTCTGGGCAATGCTTAAAAGTGCTCTAGAATATATGTTTTTAAAATTGGTCATAGGGTTATCTATTGCCAATATAACCAATTATTCAAAAGTAGCCATGACAGATGAAGGGTCTTTATTTGCTCTATTCATCATAGTACTATTCATAGGTGGTATCGCACAAATGGTTGGAGGTCTTGTAGAGGGATGGTTTAGTGGTATGGGTACAGCTACTAGCGATCATGCAAATTCCGTGCTTAAAGGTATGGCTATTGGTGCAGGTACAGGCATGGTTGGAGGTGCAGCAGCAGGACTTTCAAGCGTTAAATCGGCAGCGGCAGCAGCAGAAACAAAAAGTTCAATGGACAATGTTCAATCTGCTACTGGTGCAGGTAGTAGCACAGTAGAACAAAGCGGAAAAGGTACAAATAAAACAGGTAACTTTAAAAAAACAAAAGCAGCAGGGACGGTTGCTGCATCAGCAATGGCAGGCATGGTCTCCGGAATGGCTAAAGGTGCTACTGGATTTTCACATCATGGAGCAGGATCAAAAAGTGGTGCGGCTGTTGCATCAATGCTAACTGGTACTCCCAACAAAGAGCAAGAGAAAAAAAGCTCTGGAGAAAATGACTCTGAAAAGGTAGAGGGATCAATATCTGCTTCTCATGAAAAATCAAAATATATATCTGGCGTACCAGGAGGCAATGATGATGCCTAATAATGATAAAAGAGGATATGGGAGCGTATATCCTCTTTTAAGGGTTATATGTGGTGTAAAGTACAGCATATGTGGTAAAAAGTACGGTCTTTACAAAGGAGTATCAAGATGACAGCTCTAAAAGAAACAAAACAGAAACGTACCCACCACATAGACAGCCGTTTAACACCAGAGGAATATCGCACCATACACAATAAGGCAAAAGCAACAGGCTACACATCATCAGAGTATATGAGGCGTGTAGCTTGTGGGTACCCATTGCAGTCAATGGTAGATCAGTTGGCAGTTAATGAGCTTATACAAATGAGAGCAGATTTGGGGAGGCTTGGTGGGCTATTTAAAAAATGGCTTACTGAAAATGAAAAAACAAGAGTAGCTCTTGGTAGCAGATCCTATCAAGAAATAAATAGTATTGTCTCCAATATCTCGGAAGATGAAAAGAAACTACTAATTATTGCAGAGCGAATTATTAAAGCAAAAAGGAGGATCTAAATGTATTTAGAGGAAATTTTAAATCAAATACTTCATAAACTCGATGAGCAACAGGCACTATTGCAGGTAACGCTTAATAGTCTTACGACTTCTAAAGCCGTTGCTTCGTTTCTTGGTGTTTCACCTCGTACTATACAGTTATGGGTCAAGCAAAAAAAGCTACAGGATGGTAAGCACTACTATAGAGATGGTAAACGATTGGTATTTATCCCTGCTGCTATTTTAGAGTTAAAAAACAATCCATACAAGGGAGTATCACCCTTAAAAGAGGATATACAAAAAGATAAGACTCCAAAGAAAAAAACAATCAACCCAGTTGCAAAAAAAATACTTGGTGATTTAAAGGTAAGTAATGGCTAAGAAAAAACAATCGATTAAATACAATTATTCTGGGATTAAATTTACCATTAGACAGAGATACGAAAGTTGGTATCTTGATTTTTATTTTAAAGATAAAAGGATCCGAAGAGATACAGATGTACCCGCTACAAAAGATGGTCTAATTGAGGTAAAACGAGTATTAATTCCTGAAATAGCAGCTTCACTACTAGACAATGTAACACCTCCCTATGAAGATAAAGAATGGACTCTAAATGATTTGGCAGAAGTATATTGGACTCTTAAAAAAGCAAAAAAATCCAAAATTAGGGAACATACTCTATCACGAAATATAGCACACTATAATAACCATGTGTCTCCTTATTTTGGATCAAGAGCAATAGATACTCTCTTGCCTATGGAACTAGAAAAATGGCAAAACGATCTACTTGAAAAATACAAATCGTCTTCCGTGCAAAAGTACCGTTCGATACTCTATTCAATCTTGGATCAAGGAGTTAAAAATGATATTCTTCAAAAAAACCCTCTTGATAGAGTGACTGCCCCGAAAGTTATGTTTGATCTAAAATATAGTGAAGAGGAGAAGCCAGATCCTTTTACAGCAGATGAAATGCAGATTATACTAGACAACACCAATAGGTATAATCGAAACAACTACATGAGAAATATCATATTGCTGATGTATGGAAGCGGAATTCGTCCAGGTGAGGCAGTGGCTTTACAATGGAATGACATTGATTTTGAGAGAAAAAGAATTAGTATCACAAAAACTCGTATAAGAGGTAAGGATGGTCCACCAAAGACAGAAGCATCATATAGGGTGATAGATATGCTGCCGTTAGCAGAAGAGGCATTACGAGATCAATATCAACATACAAAAGATTATGAGCATGTGTTTATCAACTCTCATAAAAAACCTTTTTACGCACATGATATAGTTGGGGTTAATTTTAAAAAAATATTAAAAGAGACTGGGATAAAAGAGAGAGTGCTGTATAATCTACGCCATACTTATGCTAGTCAAATGATAAGTAACGGTGTAGATATTGTTTATGTCTCTAAACAACTAGGACACGATAATCCAAATATTACACTAGAGATATATACTCACTTCATAGAAGAGAGTGACGAAAAACGGCTTAAGAAAATAGAAGAAATAGGCACCAAAATGGTCACTTTTAAAAAAGGAGACTCATAAGATGCCGATTATACGGGGGTTAGAGCATGAAGATAAGGGTCTATTACGAAGATACAGATGCCGGAGGCATTGTTTACCATACAAACTACATCAAATTTTGTGAGAGAGCACGTTCAGAGATTTTTTTTGAACAGGGAATGATCCCTTCTCAGGGAGAGAGCAGCGGTTTTGTAGTTCGTAATCTTAAAGCAGGTTTTTTGGCAACTTCTACTTTGGGTGATATGCTGGATGTGACCACTAAAATACTTACCCTCAAAAGTAGCTCCATAGTACTACTGCAAGAGATCTTCAAAGAGAATAGAAAACTCTTTTCTATGGAAGTGGTACTGGTCTATATTGAGGGTGGAAAGCCTGCCAGGATCCCTGAGGATTTTAAAACGGTTTTTAAAACAATGGGGTAACAAATCAGCTATAATCTGCTAAAGGGAACCTCTAAAGGATATATATGTTTTTACCCACTACCCAAAAAGAGTTAAAACAACTGGGCTGGCAACAGCTGGATGTCATACTTGTAAGTGGAGATACCTATGTAGATACTCCCTATAACGGCATTGCGATCATAGGTAAAGTTCTTGTAGATGCCGGGTATCGCGTGGGGGTCATAGCTCAGCCGGATATCAATAGTGACAAAGACATTACGCGGCTGGGGGAACCTCTACTCTACTGGGGGATCAGCGGCGGTTTGGTGGACAGTATGGTGGCAAACTATACGGCTACCAAAAAGTTTAGAAAAAGTGATGACTTCACCCCCGGAGCCGTAAACAACAGACGTCCGGACAGAGCAGTCATGAAATATGCCAACCTCATACGACAATACTTTAAAGATACCGTTCCTTTAGTTCTGGGTGGAGTAGAAGCAAGTCTGCGTCGTGTGGCACACTATGACTTCTGGACGAACAAGGTAAGACGCTCCATACTTTTTGATGCAAAAGCAGATGTTTTGACTTACGGAATGTCGGAAAAATCGGTTGTAGAACTTACCAATGCCTACAGGGACAAAAAACCAATAGAAGACATTAAAGGCATTTGCTACATAGCCAAGGAGAAAAAAGAGCATTATTTTGAACTCCCATCTTATGAAGAGTGTGCAAAGGACAAACATGCGTTTATCTCTATGTTTCATCACTTCTATGCAAACAATGAACCGGATATTTCCAAAGGACTCTGCCAGCTTCATGATAGCAGATATCTCATACAAAACCCTCCTCAGCCAAGTATGACCCAGGAGGAGATAGACCATGTCTACAACATAGGGTATGAGAGGGATGTGCACCCCTACTACAAAGCTCAAGGCGAAGTAAGAGGTTTGCAGACCATACAATTCTCTGTGACCACGCACCATGGCTGTTATGGTGAATGCAATTTCTGTGCGATCACTGTGCATCAGGGACGCACGATCCGAAGCCGCTCTCAAGATTCCATTGTCCATGAGATAGACAAATTCAAAGAACATAAAGATTTCAAAGGCATCATTAACGATGTAGGCGGGGCTACGGCCAATATGTACGGTTTTGAGTGTGACAAAAAACTCAAAAGCGGTGTCTGCCAGGACATTCCGTGTACCAGTTCACAAGTCTGTCCCATACTCCGCCCGAATCATGGACCCCAGATAGAGCTTCTAGGCAAAATACGCAAACTTCCCCATGTCAAAAAAGCCTTTGTGAACAGCGGTATACGCTATGATCTGATACAGGAAGATAAAACGCACGGGAAGCAGTATCTTAAAACCCTGGTAGATCACCATATATCCGGACAGATGAAGGTTGCACCCGAACACATTGATGATAAAGTGCTAAAACTGATGAACAAGCCTGACAAGGCAACGCTCATGCGATTTAAAGCTGACTTTGACGAACTTAATCGCAGATCAGGCAAAAAGCAGTTCCTCACCTACTATCTTATAGCTGCACATCCCGGCAGCCATCTAAAAGATATGCAGGATCTAAAAGAGTTTGCCAATCAAGAGCTGCATCTCAATCCTGAACAGGTACAAGTCTTTATTCCTACACCCTCTACCTATTCTGCACTGATGTATTACACAGAAATGGAGCCATGGACAAGAGAACCTCTGTTCGTAGAAAAAGATCCTCAGCGGAAACAGATGCAAAAAGATGTGGTAACACAAAAAGAGCCTCTTAAAAAACAGCATCACACAAAGTCAACATTTAAAAAGTCAGATCACAGGAAGAGAACCAAGTCAAAAGAAACTGCCAAACAAAAAGACAAAGCACACAATTATAAAGAGTATAAAGATTTACAAAAAGTAAGAAAAAGTTACTAAAAATAGGAGTGACGGCATACTAAATGGTATGCCGGAAGATGAACCAGGAGAGTAAAACTACTCTACCATCGCTTCAAGATTTTCTTTGGAGACTTTGTTGAAGTTCAAATATCTATAGACTTCGTCTGTCATCTCAGGTTTGATCTTGTTTGGAACGATCTCCATGTATTCTGCTGCTGTCGGCAACTTACCTTTAAGCGCGACCACTGCTGCAAGTTCTGCAGAACCAAGATAGACTTGAGAGTCTTTACCCAGTCTGTTATCGAAGTTTCTTGTAGATGTTGAGAAGACATAAGCACCTTTAGCAACCTGCGCCTGGTTACCCATACAGAGTGAACATCCAGGTATCTCCGTTCGTGCACCTGCCTGACCAAAGATCGAGTAGTATCCCTCTTCGATAAGCGTCTTCTCATCCATTTTTGTCGGAGGACATATCCAAAGTTTCGTAGGAACTTGGCCCTCACCTTTAAGTACTTCACCAAGCGCTCTAAACAGACCGATATTCGTCATACAGGAACCGACAAATACTTCATCGATCTCTGTTCTCAGTCCGGCTTCATGGATCTCTGTCAATGTCTTAACATCATCCGGATCGTTCGGACAAGCCAGAATAGGCTCTTTGATCTCATTAAGGTCGATCTCGATCACTGCTGCGTACTCTGCGTCTTTATCTGCCTCAAGAAGTTCCGGATTTGCGATCCATGCTTTCATCTTGTCAGCACGTCTCTGAAGTGTTGCTTTGTCTTCATATCCCTGAGCGATCAATTCTTCGATCAGTACGATATTGGACTTAAGATACTCGATGATAGGCTCTTTATCAAGTTTTACCGTACAAGCCGCAGCTGAACGCTCAGCAGATGCATCAGAAAGCTCAAATGCCTGCTCACACTTAAGGTCTTCAAGTCCTTCGATCTCAAGTACACGTCCTGCAAAAATATTTTTCTTACCTTTCTTCTCAACAGTCAACAGACCGTCTTTGATCGCCTGATAAGGGATAGAATTGACCAAGTCTCTAAGTGTGATACCCGGCTGCATTTCACCTTTAAATCTTACAAGTACCGATTCCGGCATGGTAAGAGGCATCATCCCTGTTACTGCTGCGAACGCAACGAGGCCTGAACCTGCCGGGAACGAGATACCGATAGGGAATCTTGTATGTGAATCTCCACCCGTACCAACTGTATCGGGAAGACACATTCTGTTCAACCATGAGTGGATCACACCGTCACCCGGTCTAAGAATGAAACCTTTTCTCTCTGTCCAGAATTTCGGAAGCGTGTGCTGAAGGTTGATATCTGCAGGTTTCGGATATGCAGCAGTATGACAGAAGGACTGTAGTACAAAGTCCGCACCAAAACTGAGTGCTGCCAGTTCTTTGATCTCATCTCTTGTCATAGGACCTGTTGTATCCTGAGAACCGACAGTTGTTGCGATAGGCTCACAATAAACACCCGGTTTAACACCTTCCATACCACATGCTTTACCTACCATTTTTTGTGCAAGTGTATAACCCTTGCCATTATCTTCAGGCTGAGCAGGAGTCATGAAGATCTCTCCGGCATCCATACCCAATGCCTCTCTGGCTTTTGCAGTAAGGCCTTTCCCGATGATCAATGGAATACGTCCGCCTGCTCTCATTTCATCAGGAAGTGTATTCGGCTCAAGACTGAATTCAGATACTACTTCACCGTTCTTCTCGATCACACCGTCAAAAGGTTTTACAGTGATCACATCACCCGTTTCAAGGTTTGCGACAGGTGCCTGAATAGGAAGACATCCTGAATCTTCTGCTGTGTTGAAGAAGATCGGAGCGATAATGTCACCGATGACCACTCCGCCTGTTCTTTTATTTGGGACACCCGGAATATCTCTACCCATATGCCACTGTACAGAGTTGATACCTGATTTTCTTGATGATCCTGTCCCCACGACATCACCGACATATGCCAAAGGATGGCCTTTTTGCTTTAACTCTGCCATTGTCTCAAGCGGATTTTCCATTCTTGACTGAAGGAAAGAGTTTGCATGAAGAGGGATATCTGCTCTTGTAAATGCTTCAGAAGCAGGTGAAAGATCATCTGTATTTGTCTCACCAGGGATTTTGTATACAGTTACTGTGATCTCTTTTTCCAATTCAGGTTTGTTCGTGAACCACTCGGCATTTGCCCATGATTCGATCACCTGTTTTGCGAATTCGTTGCCTTCATCCATCAGTGTTTTAACTGTCTCGAAGTCACCATAGACCAAAATAGTATTTTTAAGCTGGTCTGCCGCTTCCTGAGCAATGGCAACATCCTGGTTTCTCAATGCATCGATCAGTGGCCCTATGTTGTAACCGCCAAGCATAGCACCAAGGATCTCAACCGCTTCATATGGAGTGATGGCACTGCTTTTCGCGTCGCCCTGAACGATCGCGTTCAGAAAAGCCGCTTTTACGTAAGCTGCATCATCCACACCTGCAGGTACTTTGTTCTTCAATAGATCCAGTAGATATTCTTTCTCTACGATAGGTTCTGCTTTAAGCAGTTCCACAAGTTCCGCTGTCGCCTCAGCCGTCAATGCCAACGGCGGTACGCCAAGTTTCGCACGCTCTTCCGTGTGTGCTTTATATTCTTCTACTAAGGCCATAGTGGTCTCCTGTTAGTTTATAATTTTTGTGGTTAGATTTTAGCGAATTAGATATTTAAGCTGCTTTGAATAAGAGAAGGAAATAGATGAGATAAGCTAGATGTATCGGATAGTTACAAACAAACAGGCTGATACCTGCCTGTCTGCTGTTCAAGATCATTTATCTTTTTTTCTGAAAAGGTGATACTGCTCTTTTTTGAGTAGTTTCTCTACATATTCAGGATCCGCTTTCTTCACATTTTTCCAGATCCCTGAAGGCATTCGTACCTCCAATCGGTTCTTCTCTCTGCACTTAATGACCTTTTTGGCAGAAAGTACTTTTTCTACAGGAGAGAAATCCTCATTGGAAAGGTCAACATCCTTTCGATAGAACATTGTCTGCTTCTTAAAATTCCCCCAGCCGGGTATACCTTCATCTGTATAGGGTACTTCATAACCATTGTCGAACTCAACCATGACAGAATAGAAACTGTCAGGAAAAACATTAACTATCTTTCCTTTCCCAAAGATAAGTCCATAAACCTTATCACCTTTTTTTGCCTTTGAAAAATATGCCATACTGTCTCCCTATAAGATTTCTCTATTACCTTTTGCATTAGGCGGGCTCAATATAGCCTTTGCCTCAAGCTGTTCTATAATATTCGCTGCTCTATTATATCCAATTTGAAGCTTACGCTGCAAATAGGAGATTGAAGTCTTCTGGTCAGTCAGAACCACTGTTTTTGCTTCTTCATAAAGCGGATCAAGATCCACTTCTGCACCACTCTCTTCCGAACTATTCAAGCCGCCTGCAACCAGGTAGCTCTCGTCATACTCCGGTTCTCGTTGTGCTTTAAGATACTCTACGATCTCTTCTACCTCTTCTTCCGTGCTCCAGGGTGCATGAAGTCTTACCAGTCCGCTTGCTCCAGGAGGTGTAAACAGGGCATCACCCCGTCCAAGCAGACTCTCGGCACCCATAGCATCCAGGATCACTTTGGAGTCAATACGCTGCCCTACCCTGTAGCTCAGTCTAGAAGGAAGGTTGGCTTTAATGAGTCCTGTTACAACATCCACACTTGGCCTTTGTGTTGCCACAATAAGGTGAATACCGCTTGCTCTTGCCATCTGTGCAAGTCTGGCAATAGAATACTCCACCTCTTTGCCCCCATTCATCATAAGGTCTGCAAGTTCATCAATAATAACGACAATAAAAGGGAATGGCTCGGCAGAACCGTCTTTTGTAACTTTTTCATTGTAATTGTCTATGTTCTTGGTACGGTTCTCTGCCATCAGTTTGTAGCGACGCTCCATTTCATGCACCATATTGGCAAGTGCCGCAATAGCCTTTTTAGGCTCTGTGATAACCGGTGTAAGCAGATGTGGAATGTCGTTATAGATAGAAAATTCCAACATCTTGGGATCGATCAATATCAACTTGAGGTGCTCAGGGTCATTCCTGTAAAGAAGCGAAAGTATCATGGCATTGATCCCCACTGATTTACCAGAACCTGTGGTTCCGGCTATAAGAAGGTGGGGAAGCTTTTTAATATCTGTAATGAACGGATTTCCCACAATATCTTTTCCCAGTGCTACAGTTAATGGAGAACTGGATTCCTTAAAAAGATCACTCTCTAAAATTTCACGCAGATAGATCGTGTCTATCTTTTCATTCGGTATCTCTATCCCTACCACATCACGTCCGGGTATAGGAGCCTGTATACGTATCGTCTCTGCACTTAAAGCCATAGCAAGGTCATCTTGCAATCCCAGGATTTTTGACACTTTTACATTAGGGGCCGGCTTGAATTCAAATGTTGTGACCAGAGGACCGCTGTAGGTACGTACTACATCACCTTCCACTTTGAATTGCTTCAGTTTGGCAAGCAGTTCTTTTATCTTTCTGTCTATTTCTGCTTCATTGACTTTTTTTATAGTTTTGGGTGCTTTTTGCAAAAAATCCAATTTAGGCAATTTGAAATTCTTTGGCTTTGTTACTTTTCCTTTTTCTATCTGCTTCAGAAGTTTGGAATTCTCTTCCAACTCTTCCACTATCTCAACACTTGAAGAATTGCCTGATTTTAAAGAGATCTTATGGGGCATAAGTGTTTCTTCATACGCATGTTCAAGTTCCAATATTTCATTGTCTAGAGGGCCGGTTATCTCTTCACCGGCATCAATGATCTTTTTTTCTTCCGGTTTGGGTAAAGTTTTTTTGCTTACATTTTTTTTTACTGTGCGTCTTCTCTTTGGTTTTTTATCTGCCGCTTCAAGTACAGGCATCATTTCATCTTCCAAAGCAGGAGAAGAGAACGGGTTGGTAAATATTTTTTTCAAAACAGACGTAATGGCAGCAAAAAATTTCCTTGCCATTTTGCTAAACGGAGCAAAACTGAAACCCTTAATCTTCAGGTCTTTAGGAGAAAAATCATCATCAAGTATGAAAACCAAAGAGAGTGCCATGACCATCAGCCACAGCAGCCAAAGTCCTGCTTTTCCGATGAACGGTTGCAAAAACTCAACGATCTGCGTACCGACGAAACCCGCATTTTTAAACTCAAGTACCAATGATTCAAACAGTACAGCCCCAATGAAAAAGAGTATCCAACCCAAATAAAAATCAATGTTTTTTCGTGCAGAAGCATTGGTATAGAGTTTATAGAGCGGATAAAAAAGAATAAAGATATTGACATAAGCGAAATAGCCAAAAAGATGGATATTCATATCTCCTACTATCTTTCCGATGTTCCCTACCAAAGCTGTTTCATGGAACAGTGTTGAAAAGGCACCATAGATAAAAAGTATAGCTGTGATGATAATCGTAATTTTCAAAAACGTAACCTTGATATTAATTAATGAAGATATTATAACGTATAAAGTTTAGTGAGCTATTAAAAACTGTCATATTGTCATATTTTTATACTTTACCTGCTTTACTAAACCTGATTTAAGCTCTCTAGGGGTAAAATCCTTTTTACGTTTCAGGACGTACTTTATGCCGCAGTGATGGAACTGGTAGACTTGGTAGACTCAAAATCTTCTGCCTTCGGGCGTGTCGGTTCGAATCCGACCTGCGGTACCACAATAACTTTTGTTAATTTACGCGGGAGTAGCTCAGTTGGCTAGAGCGTCAGCCTTCCAAGCTGAGGGTCGCGGGTTCGAGTCCCGTCTCCCGCTCCATTTAACAATGTTATACATTATGGATATGCGGGCGTAGCTCAGCGGTAGAGCATAACCTTGCCAAGGTTAGGGTCGACGGTTCGATCCCGTTCGCCCGCTCCATGATTTTTAAACATCAAAGAACAAAGCTTTCCCTAAAATTAATCTAATTTTATAATATTTTAATCTTAACTTTCGCACCTAAACCCAAGCATTTTCTGAGTGACATCCTGCAACACAGTGATAATACTCACTAAATCCTCATTCCTATTGACTACTTCTTCAATTTTAGCTATTTCATCAAGTATAGAGATAAAGACCTGCATGGCTATTGCCAGTGTATGAAGTTCACATTCCAAATCTTTAA
>JQIX01000046.1 GCA_003934925.1 Epsilonproteobacteria bacterium (ex Lamellibrachia satsuma) | reverse complement strand
GTGAACTTCATACACTGGCAATAGCCATGCAGGTCTTTATCTCTATACTTGATGAAATAGCTAAAATTGAAGAAGTAGTCAATAGGAATGAGGATTTAGTGAGTATTATCACTGTGTTGCAGGATGTCACTCAGAAAATGCTTGGGTTTAGGTGCGAAAGTTAAGTTATAATATCTTCTGAAGCAAAAAAAAGTATGGTATCCACTCCCTTGGCATATTTATCTGCCACATCACTTTTAAAATCTGCATAAGATGAAGATATCGTAAGTATAAATAGAATTGGCAGTAAAATTGACAGCTTCATGAAATCTCCTTTTATTTATGGATACCTTATTATAACGTATTGACACTTCCTATTTATATCTGGCTATCTCTTTAGGCTCTTTGGCATTGAACTCATAGTCAAGTATCTTCATCTTTGCAGAGTGCAGTAATACTCGTTTGGCTTGTGTGCGGCTTCCATACTGCTCATCTCCTACTATAGGATGTCCTATGTGGGCAAGGTGTACACGGATCTGGTGTGTTCTTCCTGTCGTGATCTCTATATTTACTTTGGATTTTTTACCCTGTATCTCTTCGGGTGTGACTTTTGTATATGCTTTTTTACCGCGTACAGGGTCGATCATCGAAAAGGCTTTACCTTTTTTTACGGTAAAGATGGGCTCATCTATCTCAACTGCTTCATACACGACACCCTCTACCCATGCTACATAATGCTTCTCTACTCTTCTGTTCTTAAACTCTTTAATGGCACGTTCTATAAATGGTCTATTTTTCCCAAGGAGCAAAACACCTGACGTATCCCTATCGAGCCTGTGCAGAAGTTCTGCACCGTCTATAGCATCCTGAATATCATAACTGTCCACCTGTGCCGGTTTATTGATAGCAATAATATCTTCATCTTGATAGAGTATCTCTATGTCATCCGGGTACTCTATACGAAAATCTGTCTCTGTATTTATCTCAGCCCGTGCAATCTTTACCTTCCTATCTTCCACATAGACAAGACCTCTGTCTATAAGCTCTTTTGCTTTTTTATTTGAGATATCTTTTTGCTGTGCCAATACTTTATATGCTTTATCTGTAGCCATTTTTCATTATTCCTTATATTTTGCTATCCATTCATTGAATTTTTCCGTTAAAGGAAATTCTATTATCTTAATCTTGCTGTTTTGTCCGGTTTTGAAAAGTATATCACTTTTGGCAACCTTAAAACTTTTAGAGAGGAACTTTACCAATTCTTTATTCGCTGCACCCTCAACCGCCGGCGCTTTGATACGTATCTTGATGGCATCTTCACCATAGATCTCGCAAAACTCGTTTTTGCTTGCTGCAGGCTGTGCTTTGATACGTATACTTACTTTTCCTTTTTCTATATTATAAAACATCTTTTAAACTTTCTATAATAGGTGACATATCTGTACGATACCTGATCTTCGTTGGCTTGAGCTGTGAGAACTGCTGCAGCCTTCGTGAAAGGTTTGAAGCTTCCACTATAGCGATACCTTCTACCGCATCAAAAATATCTTTTTGATTGAAGTAGTGTTTTCCGGAAATGATCTTGCAGCCAAACTGTGCTGCTTCAGCAGCATTGTGTCCTCCTATCGGCACAAAGGCACCTCCAAGTACGACAATATCCGAAACAGCATATATATTAACCAATTCACCCAAACTGTCCACCACTGTTATATCACTGTCAAATGTTTCATTTTGGGAATATCTATGCCAATTCAAATGCTCTTCTTCAGAAAAACTTTCAACTATACCGCTTACCTTTCCAAAACGTTCAGGATGTCTTGGCACTATGATCAATTTAACATCATTTTTTTCTTTTTTCAGGTCAGAAAACGCTTTTAAAATAAGTCTTTCCTCACCTTCATGTGTACTTGCTGCACAAATCAGCAGACCCTCTGGCTTTTTTAGTTCTTTTGTAGGTAAAGGAAGGTTCGAAAGTTTAATATTTCCCGTTACCATTACATTTTTAGCCCCTAAAGATTCTAAACGTTCTTTATCTTTTTTGGTTTGGGCATACACTTCATCTATATGGTGAAAAATATGCCTATAGAACCAAGCTATCTTCTTGTATTTAGGAAAAGACCTGTCACTCATTCGTGCATTGATCAGTAAAGTTTTAGCGCCTCTTTTTTGTGCCAAAGCAAAGAGCAGATACCAGAACTCCGCTTCCATAACTACCAAAGCTTTCTGTGGCTTTAGCCAGGCAAACAATAATGGTTCAAAAGGTAAATATCTACTCTCTTTTGTATAGGTACTGATAGCTTTGAATCCTGTATTTGTTGTACTGCTCATGCGCAATACATCTTGAGGCAGTACATCTACCAGAGGCTTGATCGCTTTTGCTTCTCCGAAACTACAGGAGTGGAACCAGATACCATCTGGCTTTAATGGCGGATTCTTCCATAAAAAAAATCTTGCAGGAATGGAGTCTCTATACTTCGATTTAAAGGAAAATAGCAACAAAAAAGGAATAGCTATGAGATAAAGAAAAAAAGAAGCTAAAGTATATGAGAGAAAAAATAGCTGATTCACTTTGCCTCCAAAATCGGGGTGTTCCACCCCAAATATTCTGAACGCTGAACGCTGAACGCTGAACGCTCTATTTATGCTTCTTCTGTAACTTTTTCGATATAAAGAATACGACCACAGTGAGGACAGTTCACGATCTCGTCCCCTTTGATCACTTCCGAGTAGGTTTTGTCATTCAGTTTCATGTAGCATCCGTAACATGCTTGTTTCTTAACAGGTACTACTGCTGTATTACCGGCCCATGCACGGATCTTTTCATAAAATGAAAGTACTTTTTGTTCAATGTTTCTGCTAAGCTCTTCTCTTTTTACAAAAAGCTCGCCTTTACTTTTCTCAATTTCAGCTTTTTCAGCGGACACTTCTTCCATTATCTTGTTTAGATCCGCTGAAAGTGCATCTACTTTTTCATTTGCTTCATCAAGAAGTGCTGTTTTTGTTTCATTGATAGCTTGAAGTCTTTCTATTTCTTCATTGGCAAATGTCATCTTCTCTTTAGCGATATCTTCTTCCAAAGAGAGTGCTTTCATCTCTTTTTCTGTCGTGATCTCTTTCGCTTTTTTTACATTTGATGCAAGTTGCTCATTAAGCAGCGTAAGTTGTTCTTCAAAACTTTTTACTTTTTCTTCATTGTCGGCAATGGCAGAAGTCAGTTCATCCAATTCCGCCTGTGCTGTATCGATCTTTTTTTGTACTTTTGCTACTTTTTTGTCTGCAGCTTCCAATTGTGGGTTATAGCTGTCGATAGCCTGGTCAATTTTTGAAAGCTCTATCAGCTCATTTAAATGTTTGTTCAATCTCTATCCTTTAGGAGTTTTGAGGGATTTTACCGTCTCTCTAGAGTGTTTCCGTATGAAACGGGTTTTTAGAATTCGCAATTATAGCCAAAATAGGTAAAACTTTCAATTCATCCAAAAGTATCTGGGCAAAAAAGCGCTCACTTTCATAATGTCCTATGTCCACCATCATCAGATCTTCGCTCATTGCTTTCATTGCATCATGGTACTTAATATCGCCTGTCAGGAAACAATCGGCCTCTACCTCATCCATAAGAGAAGCCCCTGCACCTGTTGTAAGCGCAATGGAAGAAATATTTTCTTTCTTCCCTACCACTTTGAGTGTCGGCAGGTGCAATTTCTCTTTCAGCAAAGAGAGAAGTGAATGGTAGTTCCACTCTCCTTTTGCCGTACAGATGAACGGTTCTTGTGAATCCGTTTTAAATCCAAGAACTTTTTCAAACACATATCGATTCAAATGCGTCTGGTCAAAGTTTGTATGCATAGCTATGAGTGACTGCTTTTTAAGTATCATTTTTTCAAGGAGATTGGAAGGATATTTGGAAAAATCAAGCTGTGTAAGTTTAGCAAATATAAGTGGATGATGCACAACAAAGAGAGTACCTTTTTTTGCCTCTTCTATCATATCACTATCGATATCCAACGCAACCACAACCTGCGAAACTTCACGGTTCATATCACCAACTATGAATCCGGAGTTATCCCATTTTTCCTGAAGTTCGAAGGGGGAAATTTTGTCCAGAAAATCATATACTTCTTGCAGTTTCATACGTAACCTTTCTTCTTGATTCCATAGGTTTGGCCGTGCCAAACGTCAAAATGCATTATGAATGCTGTAAAAATTTTGAATTGTCTTTTTAAATTAAATGAGATTTAGCGTTTGGCACGGCCAAACCTACATAAAACCACATTCTGATATTGACAAAATTCTTATGATTGCCCTCTAACCCGGGCATTACGCTCCTCTTCCTGCGCTTTATACAACTGTGCACACCCGATTGAAAGTTCACGTACTTTCAAAATATAGTTCTGTCTTTGTGCCTGCGATATCGCCTTTCTGGCATCCAGAACATTAAAAGCATGCGAAGCGATCATGCACTGATCATACGCCGGGAGAGGCAGACCTTTTTCCAAACAGAGTTGACATTCTTCGCTTGCATCATCAAAATGAGCGAACAGTTTTTCTACAGTCGCTACTTCAAAGTGGTATTTGGAGAATTCATATTCCGTCTCTTTATGTACATCGGCATAGGTAGTTATCTCATCACCGTAATGATTCCAGACAATGTCAAAAACAGATTCAACCCCCTGAAGATACATTGCCAAACGTTCCGTACCATACGTGATCTCTACTGCTACAGGATCACAGGCAATGCCTCCTACTTGTTGAAAATAGGTGAACTGTGTCACTTCCATCCCATCAAGCCAAACTTCCCAGCCAAGCCCCCATGCACCCAGTGTCGGTGATTCCCAGTTGTCTTCCACAAAACGGATATCATGCTCTTGCAGGTTCAATCCCAGGTATTCCAGAGATTTCAGATAAAGCTCCTGTATGTTGTCAGGACTGGGCTTGATAAGTGCCTGAAACTGGTAATACGCACCCAAACGGTTAGGATTCTCACCATAACGCCCGTCTGTAGGACGACGGCTTGGTGCCACATAGGCAGCTGCCCAAGGTCTGGAGTCCAAACTCCTCAGCAGTGTTGCAGGGTGAAAAGTTCCGGCACCGGACGGGATGTCATACGGTTGCACGATATTACATCCCTGCTCTGCCCAGAATTGTTGGAGTTTTAGTAGTAGTTCGCTAAATGTTATGCTGTTTTTGTTCATCAATCTTTCTTTATATTAAAGTATAGTTTCAATTTCAGAAGAGTCTAACTCAACTTTTTTTGCTTTACTGATACGGTCTTCCTGAAGTTTCACTTTCAGTTCATCATCACTCAGGGCCATGATCTGAATAGCAAGATACGCCGCATTTACAGCACCGGCTTTACCGATGGCTACTGTACCTACAGGCATCCCGCCAGGCATCATAACTGTACTTAAAAGTGCATCTTCCCCTTTAAGTGCACCACTTTCCATAGGAACACCAAGAACCGGCTTAGTTGTACTTGCGGCCAAGGCACCTGCCAAGTGTGCCGCCATACCTGCTGCGGCGATGAATACCTGTGCCCCTTTTTCTTCTGCTTCTTTCATATAGTTCTTTGTTCTCTCCGGACTTCTATGTGCAGATGAGATAATAAGTTCATACGGTACGCCGAACTTTTTAAGTGTTTCCGCACACTCTTTCATCACAGAGTAGTCACTCTTGCTTCCAATTACAATCGATACGAATTTCATCTATTTTTCTCCTTCATTTTTTGGTTCCAAATTCATTGGGGTTGACTCATCTGTAAGCCCTTTTTTCTCCAAAGCTTCTGCTATCTTACGTCTTAAGATGGTATATCCTGGCAACGGGGTGGGAAGTACTATTTCATTGACATTGCCGCTATGCACACACTCAAGTTCTTTACCGTCTTTGGTAACGATCTTTTTAAATGTCAGCCAATACTGTCCTGCTATCTCATCTATTTTCCCATACTCATTATCGACCAGTTCAACAGATGCACCGATAGGAAGCACGATCTCTACGCTGTCACCTACACAGGTTTTGTCCTTGCATTTCCATGTTGTACCGTCTTCACTGACAAGACCTGCAACCTGGTGCGTCCCATACTGTATGGAGAAACCATGTGCCTGAGTATCATTTTTTTCAAACGGACGAGAGGTAAGATACGCATCGGTAAAGCCACGGTTTTGTGTAGTATTGAGCTCTCTCTGATATCTTGAAGCTTCAAAATCTTTTGCATAGAAATCATCTATGGCATTCCGATACGCTTTGGTTACCACACCTGCATAATAAGGTGATTTTGTACGTCCTTCTATTTTAAGAGAATCTATCACGCCGGATGTCAGGATCTCATCAATATGTGATGCCATATTCATATCTTTGGCATTCATGATGTATGTTCCCACCTCTTCTTCCTCATCCAGCCTGAAAGTCGTTCCGCTCTCGGGGTTATGCGCATAGATCTCATAAGGAAAACGGCAGTCATTGGCACAGCTTCCGCGGTTTGGTACACGCCCTGTTTGCAGTGCCGAGACCAAACAGCGCCCGGAGTAGGCAAAACACATAGAACCATGTACAAAGACTTCAAGTTCCAAGTCTGGAAGATGTGACTTGATGGCTTCACAATCCTTGAGGCTTATCTCGCGTGCCACAATAATACGTTTGACCCCCAGATCATAATAGACTTCTGCATCCATCGCATTCATCACATTGGCCTGTGTAGAGAGGTGGATAGGAATATCAGGGGCAATGCTGTGGGCTATTTTCACCACTCCTGGGCTAGAGACAATCAACGCATCTGGTTTAAGTTCAGCTATCTTGGCAATATGTTTTTCATAGAGTTTCACCTGGGAATTAAACGGAAAAGAGTTTACAGTAGCATATACCTTTTTATCTCTAGCATGCGCATAGGCAATACCCTCTGCATAAGATTCCATATCAAACTCTTTACCTGAACGGATACGAAGTGAAAAGGTACTGGTACTACCATAGACAGCATCTGCACCATAATTCAGAGCAATCTTCATCTTCTCCAGGTTGCCTGCGGGAGCTAAAAGTTCTACTTTATTTGAGTTTGTCATTATCTTCCTAAACAATTTTCTATCAAGCGGTGGATAAATCCACCCTGCCTTAAAAACAATAATATGCCCAACATATTAATAATGGCTCTTATTTTACCCTATTAGTAGTAAAAAACAGTTTTTATGCTAAAATCATCTCTATGAAAACAACAAGAATAGACTTACACAATCATACTGCACGCTGCAACCATGCAGAAGGTACTGTGGATGAATATATCCAAAGAGCCATAGAGATCGGTATAAATATCTATGGTTTCTCCGAGCATGCTCCTATGGATTTTGATGAGAAGTATCGTTTGCCATTTTGCGATATGCAGGCCTATACCAATGATATTTTGGAAGCAAAAGAACGTTATAAAAATGATATAGAAATACTGCTTGGCTATGAAGTGGATTATCTGCCCGGGCATATGGATGAACGTGTACTAAATGCAAAAGTGGATTACCTTATCGGTTCGGTCCATTTCATCGACAAATGGAGTTTTGACAATCCGGAATTCATAGGCGGATGGGAGAACAGAGACATCGATGAGATATGGCAGGCTTATTTTGAAGCGACCGAAGCCATGGCCAAATCCGGAAAGTTTGACATCGTGGGCCATCTGGACCTTATCAAAGTATTTAAATTCATGCCAAAGCAGGACACACGCATCTTGGCAAAAGATGCGCTGCAAGCCATTAAAAGATCCGATATGGTACTTGAACTCAATACAGCAGGGCTCCGCAAACCTGTAGGAGAGATATATCCTTCCAAAACACTTCTTCAAGAAGCCTATGCTCTTGACATACCTATTACTTTTTCTTCAGATGCCCATGCAGTAGAGCAAATCGGCTTTGGTTATGAAGAGGTCATTGCCCTTGCAAAAGAGGCAGGTTATACAAAAGCTGTTACTTTTCAAGAACGAGATAGACAATTGATTACTTTTTAGGCATAAACAGTGAACATATTTATTTTATAATGGTTATAATTTAATGATAAATTTTTAATTAGGAGAGTTACAACATGGGTAAATTCGTAAACAATATAGCAGAATTTAACAAATACTGTGAAGAGAATGAGGTAGAATTTATAGACTTCAGATTTACAGATATTAAAGGTGCATGGCATCATATTTCATACAGAGCAGGTGCTGTAGATGATAAAATGCTAGAAGCAGGTCTTCCTTTTGATGGTTCATCTATTGATGCATGGCAACCAATCAATGAATCAGACATGATTCTTAAGCCGGATGTAGAATCTGCATTCCTTGACCCTTTTACCGCAGATAGCACTGTATGTGTAATCTGTGATGTCTATGACATCTACAAAGATGAACTTTATGCAAAATGTCCAAGATCAATTGCTAAAAAAGCATTGAAAGCACTAGATGAAGCTGGTATTGCAGATGCTGCTTACTTTGGTCCAGAAAATGAATTCTTCATCTTTGATGATGTGAAGATCGTTGACCATGACAACCATCAGTCATTTAAAGTAGAAACAGATGAAGGTCACTGGGCTGATGCTGCAGATTACGGTGAATATGGAAACATGGGTCACAGACCAAGAATCAAAGGTGGTTACTTCCCGGTACAACCAACAGATCCGGCAGTAGACTTAAGAGCTGAGATGATGCAGATTCTTGAAGAAGTAGGTCTTGAAGTCATTCTTGGTCACCACGAAGTGGCACAAGGTCAACACGAAATCGGTATCGTTTACTCTGACATCATTACTGCTGCTGATAACGTACAAAAATACAAATACGTTGTAAAAATGGTTGCTCATCTTAATGGTAAAACAGCAACATTTATGCCAAAACCAATTTATAATGATAATGGTAACGGTATGCACGTTCACCAATCACTCTGGAAAGATGGTGTCAACACATTCTATGAAGAGGGAGCATACGCAAACCTTTCTAAAACAGCGCTTGATTACCTTTCTGGTATTTTTGCACACAAAGAAGCAGTAGCTGCATTTACAAACCCAAGTACAAACTCATTTAAGAGACTACTTCCAGGTTTTGAAGCACCACGTATTCTTACTTACTCTAGCCAAAATCGTTCGGCTGCTTGTCGTATTCCTTATGGTGCAGGTGCACCGGCAACTAGAATTGAAACTAGATTCCCAGACTCTACTGCTTGTCCTTACCTTGCGTTTGCAGTACTTATGATTGCTGGTCTTGATGGTATCGAAAAAGGTGGTTACCCACTTGTTGGTCCATTTAACGAAGATTTATTTGAGCTTACTAGAGATGAGATTGCTGAAAGAGGTATCCCTGAGCTTCCAAACTCATTTAGAGATGCACTAGAAGGACTTGAAAAGGATCATGACTTCCTTGCACCTATCATGAGTCCAGAATACGTACAAGAATATGTTGACTACATGTTCGACAGACACGTTATCCCTGTTGAAGGTCGCCCTACAGCACATGAGTACATCACTACATACTCTTGCTAACATCTTTCGGGCTTCTGCCCGAAGAACACACTTTTATTTTAGTCAGACCATTTTTCGTTGAATATTCATTATCTTACTTAGCATTTCAACTTCCATCAGACATTCTATATCTGTTCCAATATCCGCAAAACCAAACCTACTTTTCAAACAACCTTGTTTCTTTTTTAGGTTTAAACGTAAAATATGCCCAAAGTACTGTACCATACACAAAGATAGACAATACTACTACACCCGTTGTAACTGCTTCAAACAACTCTTTATATTCAAAGGCGGCAGGTATCATATGTACCAGAATAATGGACAAGGCGCCTTTCATCCCTGAGAATGTCAATATAAACCACCCCTCGGTACCTACAGGCTTTATCGCATCAAGTGTTTTGCCAAAGTAAGCGAATTTTGCCATGGAAATGGCACGTATCAATGTAGTTACGGTAAACATAATCAATATTTCAACTTTGTATTTCCAAAGTGTATCCAGGTCAACCATTTCAGCTAGAACAAAAAATATCATAACTGCTGCAATATAGCCGAATTCCTTTGCCATTTCATAGATGTACTCCAGTCTTTCATTGGTTGTAGCACAAATATTTTCCAGTCTCATTTTACGTAAAAAACTTTTGCTTTTTGAACTTTTTTCGGTATTGCATAGTACTTTAATATCCATATCGATCCATGCTTTGGTCGCGATGATAGCGGCAATGAGGGTCAATATGCCACTCACATGCATCTCTTCAGCCAGTACATATGCCACATATCCTTCTATGATAAATGCAAACAATTCTCCGCGCTTATCTGAAAAAAGTTTCATAAGCATATAAAAAATGTAGCCTATAACAATACCCATACCTA
This sequence comes from Epsilonproteobacteria bacterium (ex Lamellibrachia satsuma), assembly GCA_003934925.1. Taxonomy (GTDB): domain Bacteria; phylum Campylobacterota; class Campylobacteria; order Campylobacterales; family Sulfurovaceae; genus Sulfurovum. The sequence continues at coordinate 92,408 of JQIX01000046.1, read as the reverse complement.
AACTCACCACAAAGACACGCAGTGCATCCATAGCAGCATGGCCGGCATCTATCTCACCGCTCATCATCCATGGCAAACCGATAAAGAAGAAGGCAATGACAGCCGTAGCATCATTTCCTAAAGATTCTCCTTCAATCAGTACTTTGATATCATGACTGATCCCTTCAAAACGTGAGAGCACGGACTGTACGCTCACTGCATCGGTAGCCATATTGATAGCAAAAAGTGAGACATATGCTCCCAAAGTCAGCCCTTCAAATACATTGAACTGATACAGGCTTGCGCCTACGGTGATAGAAAGTGCTACAGCCACCACTGCCAGGTAAAAGATGCTCCATGCATGTTTTTTTATATCCGAAAAATGCAAATGCAGGGCATCTCCCATGAAGATAAGAGGGATACAAAAGATAATGATCGTATCAAATTGATGTTTCATATCTATAGGTACAGCCGTTGGTACATAGGTATATATAAGATAAGAACTTATAAGTAGTAAAAAAACGGATGGTATTTTTAATCTATTTGCCATAGCATCAGAGAAAACAACCAGACCGAGTATGGTAATAAGTATTATTTCCGGTGCAAAACTATGCATTATTATCCTTTAGAACAGTGTCCCGCTATCCTCTGAAACCGGTTTTTTAGGTACCTTTCTTTTAGGATGCAACGGATCATTCTCTTCCTGAATTTCTTTCTCAAAATCTTCATCTATATTGATCGTTTCTGCCATTCCCATATCTTCTTCAGGACTGATATCTTCCGTACTCTCGTTACTTTCATTGAACATACGATCATACTCACTTTTAGGATTTTTATGTATCGGAAGAGGAGAGTTCTCAGTATACAATTCGCTCCTGCCTTCATATTCCCCTTTGAATACGCCTTGCGGTATATCAAAGCTTCGTTTGGTCTCAGGATAAAGTTCTATCAGTTTTTTAAAATAAAAAGCAAACCCCGGTGCCGCAAGGGCACCACCCGTTGCGCCTCTGCGTCCTATAGGCTTATTGTCATCACGTCCAAACCACGAAATGGCTTCGATCGTTGGTGAATATCCACAGAACCATGCATCCACACTGTTGTTTGTCGTACCTGTTTTCCCTGCAAGTTCTATGCCTTTTACACGTGCATTCCTACCCGTACCTCTTTTGATGACATCTTTGAGTATATCGGTCATCAGATATGCCTGTTCAGGCGTTGTAAAGTTGGCTATCTCTTTGGGGCGTGTTTCATAAATAACAGCCCCTTCTTTAGAAATGACCTTACTGACAAGCCTTGGCTCGATCATATGTCCTTTATTGGCAAACACTGAAAATATCTGTGCCATTTTAAGAGGGCTTAACCCAAGATTACCCAAAGCAATGGACATATCTCTTGGGATATGCGGTACATCCAAAAATGCCAACCGCTTACGAATCGTACTTACTCCTATATCTGCTACAAGATTAATAGTTGCAAGATTTCTTGAATGTACCAATGCTTCCCGTAACGGGATAAATCCTTTGAAATCACGCTCATAGTTCTTGGGTGACCAGATCTTTGGCTTGCCCTTGTAGTAGTACTGAAATGTTCTTGCCAGATCGGTCAAAGGACTTGCGGGATTATAACCCATATCCAATGCCGTCTGGTAGATAAAGGGTTTAAAAGCGGAACCAGGCTGTCTTACAGACTGTGTCACACGGTTAAATGCAGACCTGTTATAGTCTGCCCCTCCCACCATTGCCAGTATATCTCCGGTTTTACTCTCTACTGCTACAAATGCTGTATTGAGTGTAGAGTTCTCTGGTTTTTCTTTATATTTTTTTAATGCTCTTTTATAACCATAAGAAACAGCTTCTCTTGCAATAGCCTGCTGTTTCATATCGATGGTAGTATATATCTGATACCCGCCTGTACGTATATCACCAAGTCTCCCCTTAAAACGTCTCAATACTTCATCCACGATATATGGTGCAATATTTTGTGTCAGTGATGTTTTATAGACTTTAGGAGATTCTTTGACTGCTTTCAGATAATCGCTTTTGGAGATCCATCCTATACTTTTCATACGATAAAGTACATTATTGGCACGGTTCAGCGCCCTCTTATAATGCTTAAGCGGATTATAATAGCTTGGTGCATTTGGCAGACCGACCAGGATCGCTGCTTCTTTACGTGTAAGTTCATTCAATTCTTTGTGAAAGTATCCGTTGGCAGCCGTCTTTACTCCAAAGTAATTATTGCCATAGGAGATCTCGTTGAGATAGCGTTCAATGATATCCTCTTTACTCAGTTCATGTTCGATCTTTATTGCCAGGATCGCCTCTTTGATCTTACGGGCCAACTTCTTTTCATTCGTGAGGATTTTATTTTTAATGAGCTGCTGAGTTAAAGTACTTCCCCCTTCTACAAACTTTCCTGCCTGAATATCTTTTACGATGGCTCTCAGGATCGCATCGATATTCACACCACTATGCTCAAAGAATTTCGTATCTTCCATAGCGATAAGCCCTTCAACAAGGAAACTCGGGAGCTCATCATAGCGGGCATACAGGCGATGCTGTTTTTTAAAGACATAGGCAAGTTTTTCACCATTCCTGTCCAAAATGACAGAAGAAGTTTCAGGCTTGTAGTTAATAAGCTTATCAGCATCCAAAGATATCTCTTCATAGGCATAGACGAATGCTGCGGTAAGTGCCACAGCAAATATCATTACCAAGATAATGGAACCTTTCACTAGACTATTGAACACATAGACCCTTTTTTATTAATATAACGCTTTTTCGGCAAAGCCAAACAAAGCTACGCTGACGCTATGTCCACTTCAGCAGTGGTCTCACGCGACTTATCGCTTTCAATATAACGCTTTTTCGGCAAAGCTTATAGCATTTTGAAATAATTCTATTATTGTACCGTGTTATGGCTAATGAGTGCCAATACATGTTGAAGCTTTTTAACTGATACCCCCAGGTTAAGTATGACTCTGAGTATAGGTTTTTTTACAGTTGGTTGGCGTATAGCCCCTACCAGATAGCCTTGAGACATCAATCCTTTTTGCATGAACAAAGCATATTCATTGCTTGGCATCACGATAGGCAGGATCAGACTATGGCAGGGAATACCCATCATCTTTTTTACAACTGTTTGTCTCTCCAATATCTTTTTCTTATATTTTTTTGCATTTTTTCGAATATACTTTACATTCACCAGTGCCAATGCTGTATCAAAGACTGAAGGTGCCGTAGAATAGATAATAGGTTTTGCCCTATTGACCAAAAAAGTGATGATGTGTGAAGAGGCTAGGATGTATGCACCATATGATCCATACGCTTTACCCAATGTACCCATTTTAATATGTCGTTCATTGATACTGATATCATAATATTCAAAGATACCCAATAGATTCTTTCCCAAAACACCTGCACTGTGTGCTTCATCAACAATAAGCAGTGTTTTGGCTTCATCAGCTATCTCAAATATCTCTTTTTTACAAAGCTCCCCGCTCATAGAGTAGATACCCTCAACAGCAATGATCTGTCTATTTGCCGGATGTGCTGCCAATTTCTGCTTCAGATCATTTATATCATTATGTGCAAAAATAACGACTCTGTCACCCAGAAGCTGTGAAGCCATCTGCCCGGAAGCATGATACTCTTCATCCATGAAAAGCATATCACCTTTTCTCACCAATGCTTCTATAAGCGACATATTGGCAAGGAACCCGGAACCTGCTACAAGGCCTTCTTCAAAACCGTTATATTCTGCCATAGTCAACTCAAAAATACGATGAATAGGATGATACCCATTGACAAGCATACTGGCTTTTGAACTTATCGTATCATACTTGGTTACAAGCTTCACGGCCTTTTTAAACTGCTTTTTATTATGTGATAATCCCAAATAATCATTGGAAGCCAGATCATCCAGTCTGTCATCATAAAGATGACGTTCCCTGAATCGTCCTGCTTTTTTCAAAGCTTTTAGTTCATTTTCATACATTCAAGATCCCAGTTTCAACCACGGAAGCAATGTTTCAACCTGCAAACCCATTGCTGTACTCTCATATCCATCTACTGATTTAATGTATTTTTTGCAGAACCCTTCTACCATACATCCACCTGCTTTACCTTGCCACAATCCGCTTTCAAGATATGCTTCCAGCTCATCTTCTTCAAATTTGGCAAAATGGTAATGTGTTGCCGACAGATCTGTAAAAAGTAGTTTTTTCGATCTGAAATGCAGTGAGGAGATAATGGAAATGGTCGAACCGCTCTGGATATTCAATATACGTCTTGCATCTTCTATATCTTTTGCTTTACGCAAGATAGTTCCGTCTGAAGCTGCTATAACCGTATCTGCACACAGAAGCGGTACCTCCAAACCAAACTCACGTACAGCAGCTTCCAGTTTGCCTTTACTTGCCATATAGACAAAATTCTTCGCAACAGTTGTCGTTATCAGCTCTTCGTTAAAATCAACAGACTTTTGTACAAAATCAACACCAAAATTACGCAGTAACAAAGCCCTGCTTTCAGAGTTGGAACATAAACAGATCACTATATCCCCCTAAGGCTCACGCCCAACCATAATGCTGTAACCCCTAAACCGATATTGACAGGCAGCAATACATTTGGAATGAGCTTCACTTTTGCTTTTGCATCAGACAGCTTAGCTGCCTCAAAAAGCTTCCATGCTGCTCTTCGTTGCACATACATATAGATAAAATTAAGTGTCATGATCGTCCAAATGATCTCTTTGGATATAAAAAGTGATTTGAGTGTACCTTGATGTCCTTTAGAAACAATAGCCATTATCAATCCCGTTACCAAAAGAGTTGCAATAAAAGGAATAACCAGATGAAAAAGCCTTCCAGTGATCTGCAATGTCTTGCCCAGTTTTATCTTTGGCTCTTCTATGCTTTGCAGTACCGGATGCACCGCCACCCGAATTGCGACCATCCCACCTACCCATACAAAAGCAGAGATCACATGCAAAAAAATGGTCAAGTGGGTGTACATATCAGTTACTGCCCTCAAGCACTTCTGCCAAATAGGTCTTTGCCTCTTCCAATGCAGTTTGTATTTTGCTTGGGTCTTTCCCCCCTGCCTGTGCAAAATCGGGACGTCCACCGCCACCGCCGCCAACGATCGGTGCAATCGACTTGATCCAGTCACCTGCTTTAACCGGTGTACCTTTTGAACCGGCAGCAAGCATGACTTTATCACCTTTTTTTTGAAAAAGCATAATAACAAGTTTTTCATACTTGTTCTTGGCATCATCTATGAGTTCTTTAATATCTCCTGATTCTACCTCATCGACAATAATCGCTACTCCGTTAACCTCTACTTCATTCAACTCTTTTTTTGTACTGCTTAATGCTGTCTGAAGCTCACTTTTGAGTGTTTTGATCTGTTCTTTGAGTTTAGATATACCGGCTATCGGATTTTGATTTTTCACTTCATTTTTAATTTCAACCAGCTCAGTTCTCAATGCTTTGACTTTTTCAACTGCCGTTCTGCCGCATATAGCTTCTATACGGCGAACTCCTGCACTGACACCACTCTCTTTTGTGATCATGAAGAGACCGATCTGAGCAGCATTATCTACGTGGGTTCCTCCACAGAGTTCCACTGATGCATCACCGAAACTGACTACTCTTACCTCATCACCATATTTCTCACCGAACAGTGCCATAGCACCGGATTTTTTTGCCTCTTCAACACTCATTATTTCTGTTTTTCTCGGTATTGCACGGCTGATCTTGTCATTGACCCAATCTTCCACTTTTTGAAGTTCTTCATCACTCATTGCCTGTGGATGGGAGAAATCAAAACGAAGCCGCTTATCATCATTGAGTGAACCTGCCTGGGATATGTGATCTCCCAATACAGCCCTGAGTGCAGCATGAAGCAAGTGAGTAGCAGAGTGGTGTTTCTCTATCTCGGCACGTCTTTGGTCAACCATAGCTTCAACTTCATCCCCCACAGAAAGCTTACCCATCACTTCAGAGAGATTCATATCCAAAAATTTCTTCGTATCCTTCACTGCTATCTGCTCACTGCTACCTGCTACTTTAATAACCCCACTATCTCCGATCTGTCCACCTGATTCTGCGTAGAATGGTGTTTTTTCAAGCATCACCCAGCCTTTACCGTCAATGCTATCTACTTGTTTAAAATCCTCATCCAGCAGTGCCAATACTTTTGTAGTCACATTTGTTGTCTCGTATCCTACAAATTCATTCAGACCAAACTTCTCTTTAAGCGCTTTAAAATCACCGGTCGCGGCAGCATCACCTGTCCCTTTCCAATTGGCTTTTGACTGGGCTTTTTGCGCTTCCATTTTGGCATCAAAAGCATCGATATCCAGCTTTATATTCTTTTCGCGAAGCATATCTTCTGTCAGGTCAAGCGGGAAACCATAGGTATCATAAAGTTTAAATGCCACTTTACCGTTAAAGATATCGGTAGTATTTTTCAACTCTTCATTGAAGAGTTTTATCCCGGCTTCGATCGTATCAAAGAAACGTTCCTCTTCCATCTTCATAGAAGTTTTGATCGCCTCAGCTCTTTTTGGAAGATAGTCATATTGTTCCCCCATAAGCGCTACAAGTGTGTCGACAAGTTTATACATGAACGGTTCTCTAAGTCCCAAAAGATATCCGTGACGGATGGCACGACGCATAATACGGCGAAGTACATACCCACGCCCCTCTTTGTCAAAGTTCACTCCCTGCGCCAAAAGGAAAGAGACAGAACGCAAATGGTCGGCGATCACTCGATAGCTTGCAGAATTTGCAGCATCATAATCATACGGTGTACCGACAATCTCGCCTATCTTCTCCAAAAATGGCATAAAGAGTGAAGAGTGGTAATTGTTCAACACCCCCTCTTTAATGGCAACCACACGTTCCAGACCCATACCAGTATCTATACTTGGTTTTGGGAGCGGGGTAAGCGTACCTTTCTCGTTTCTTTCATACTGCATGAATACCAGGTTCCAGATCTCAAGGAATCGGTCACCTTCTCCTCCCATGACATCTTCAGTGGTATTGAAGTTCTCTTTACCCTGGTCATAGAAGATCTCGGAGCATGGACCACATGGACCTGTATCACCCATTTGCCAAAAGTTGTCTTTATCTCCAAATCGCATAATACGGTCTTCTGTAATATATTTCTTCCAGATATCATATGCTTCATCATCACTGTCATGTACAGTAACCCATAGCTTTTCTACAGGCAGGTTCAAATACTTTTCACCTGTAATAAATTCCCATGCATAAGCAATAGCCTCTTCTTTAAAGTAGTCTGCAAAAGAAAAATTACCCAGCATTTCAAAGAGTGTGTGATGCCTTGCCGTATAGCCAACATTATCAAGGTCATTGTGTTTCCCTCCTGCTCTTAGGCAGGTTTGGCTTGAAGTAGCTCTCGGAGGATTCGGGATAGGCGCTTCACCGGTAAAAATGTTCTTGAACTGCACCATACCGGCATTGGTAAACATTAATGTCGGGTCATCCGGTACCAACGGTGAACTTGGTACAAGTGCATGCCCTTTGCTTTGAAAAAAGTCTAAAAATGATTTTCTGATATCCATTTAAAAATGTCCTAAAATAGTGTTATATTAATTGGAGATATTTTATCTAAAATGTGATTATTGGGAGATAAAGGTGTTGAGAAATACCATCAAGGCTTCTCTAAGAGTTACACCTCAAGAGAGGTATAACACGATGGTTTATAGCAAATCAATAATATATTGTACAAATATCATCTGTTCCATAATCAAAACCACCATCACCACCATAGTCGCCTGTTATACCAGATATTCCCGATGGAGAGCAGTCATACTCCAAACCATTAACACCAACAGTTTCATTCATAATATACAGATCCTCGACAAGACCGGTCAGATCAAAATCACAAGCATCCCCACTTGGATCAAATTCGAATGCTCCATCATTATCTGTTACACCACTATAAGTAATACAATCATAAGGTACACCGCTGATACCGCTACCCATGTCATCGGTAAGATAATTAACATCATATGTAGGCTCTGTAGTATCATCACTTCCACCACATCCATTCAACGCAAAAATCACCAGTACAGACAAAACCGGCAGAATTAATTTTTTCATTCTTAAACTCCTATTTATTTTATAATAGAAGTTTGTCAAAAAATCGTGTCAGATTTGTGTGGCTAGTTCCACTTTCTGATTTTATTATGGCAGGAGATACACTGGTCTAAAACTTTTGTATAGTTCATCGCTGCCCCGTGTTTATGTCCGGCTTTTATATTCTCTTTAACCCTATCTGCAAATTTTCTAATGTTGCTTGCCTGGTTTTTAGCAAAATTAGTACTGTAATCCATATCTGTTTTCGGAGCTATTTCTACTTTAGATGAAGCCTGTTTCAGATTTGCAACTCCCTGGAGTACCATTTTTTTATTGTTATAGAGTATCCCCTTTTGTATCTGTGCCATTGATGCTTCCATGGTCTGCATATCCTGTATTCTTTCACTCTGGTCATACGCCTGAAGATTGAATGTCAATGCTCCAAAAGTAATTAAACCTATTATTATCTTTTTCATTAGTCATCCTTACTTAGAGGTTTGATTTAATTTAATAAATTTATTATATCAGATTTTTTTATATATTTGAAAATCTTTTTAGAAGTATTGCTATCTTTTTACTTCCGTCTTTTTCAACAATGGACATCAAGCCTTTACTTTTACTTTCTATATTCTCATCGAGCAGAGCCAATACTTTTTCTTTGGCTACCTCGTTTTCCCTCATAAGCCATGCAAGATCTTTTTCAACCAGGAACTTTGCATTATAGTACTGGTGATCACTTGCGGCATAAGGATATGGGATGAAAAGTGTAGGCAGTGCCGTAGCACAAAGTTCCCAGAGTGTTGAAGCACCTGCTCTGGCTATGGCAAAATCTGCTTCGTTCATATACTCCGCCAATTTTGTCGTAAAGCCAAATACTTCTGCTTCGATCCCCATATCATGATACGCTTTTTGTACTTCTTCTATATTATTCACTCCTGCCTGATGAATGATCTTTATGCCTCTTTTTTGAAGTTCCGATGCTATGGAGAGGGCCAATGTATTGATCGCCTTGGCACCTTGCGAGCCACCTAAAAAAATAATGGTTTTCACTTTATGGCGTATATGTGCATTCTCAAAAAATATCTCTTTGATCGGATAGGCTTTAACGGGACTCTCTTCCAAATAGGAGGAAATAAACGTTGCGGCATAAGGCTTTAAGAGTTTATTGAGAGATCCCAATGCGGCATTTTGCTCATGTATCACAAGAGGGATACCAGAGATCTTTGCAGCTATGGCTGCAGGAGCTGCAGAAAAACCACCCACAGAGAAGACAACAGTTGCATGATGTTTTTTGAGCATTTTTCGTACTTCAAGAGCCGAAGTAAATATTTTAAAAAGAGACTTGACTTTTCCTAAAGCTCCTTGGTTGACCACACCTTTTGTTTCCAGAAAATAGGTTTGCTTAAAATCACTGTCATCTTCAAACCACTGTCTGTCCTGCCCCTGTGTTGAACCGATATAAATAAGCTCTTCCTCTTTTAAATATTCCTTTACTGCTTTGATAATGGCCAGGTGTCCACCTGTTCCGCCTCCCGTCATTACGATACTCATAACATTCTCCCCTGTCTGTCTCTTGGTACTTTTTTTGAGATCATCAATATCATACCTATGGCAATGCAAGAAGCCAAAATATGTGACCCTCCATAACTTAAAAACGGTACTGCAATCCCTTTAATAGGTGTGATTCCGGAGATTCCATAGGAATTCAGTATAAATGAAAAAGCGATCAACAATCCTACCCCGATACTAAAAAGATAATACATGGGATCTTTAACTTTGGAAGCAATTTTAAAAATACGAAAAATAATAAAAAGGATCGTAACAGTAACAAGAAAAATACCTAAAAATCCAAACTCTTCAGTAATGCCTGCGAGTATAAAGTCTGTATGGACCTCTGAAAGATACCCAAGCTTGAACTGCCCGTTCCCAAGGCCTTGCCCTGTAAATCCACCATTGTGAATAGCATTAAGGGAATTAGATATCTGATAAGGCTCTTTCCCTGCCTCTATACGGAGATTCTGCACCGACTCAAAAGGCAGATAGGAAAGTATGCTGTCCTGTACCGTTCCCCACCAGCTTTTGATCCTTGCCATACGGTGAGGTGCAAGAAAAATTAGTCCTATTACCGATATAAAAGCGCCTGACATAAGTGTAAAAAAGAACTTTAAAGAACTGCCGATAAATAGAAACAGAATCAGAAGAGTTGCCCCAAGTACCACTACTTGACCCAAATCTTTTTGAAATACTGCAATAATTACAACCGCCAAAAGAAACACGACAAGATAAGGTGAAAACGCTCGTATCTCCTCAAGAAAACCCATTTTTGTTTTAGTGAGGAATTTACGGGAAAAACTCCATGCCAGAAAGAAGATGAACCCTACTTTAAAAAATTCTACAGGTGCTATGGACATAGGTCCAAGATGGATCCACCTTTTCGCACCACCTACCGCATTGACCAATGAAAAGGGCAAGAATTGCATGACTATCATAAGGATAAAAAAAAGAATAAAAAGCAATAATCCAACAACAGAAAACCATTTGTCCGGATCTAGTTTACTCAACATCACCATCACCATAAAACCAATAATGACTGCAATACTCTGTCTTATAAAAAAATGGAAATCAGTATAATGAAAATGCAATACCGTATAGGTGGAAAGAGAATAACTCATTACCAATGAAAGTGTTAAAAGTATCATTACGGCAGCCAAAAGGGGTTTGTCTATCATCTTGTATTCTCTTTTAATCCATATTAATTAGTATTTTATCAGATTTAATAGATAACTTTGATAAAATTCAAGATTGAATGAGGGATATATGAATAAAAAAATAAAGAACAAAGCAATTCATCAAAGAAAATATAAGATATTAGGTCTTTTTCTCTTTTTACTCGTTGCTATGGGGATCTTTTTATTCTCTGTTCTAAAAACAATTGTTTCTGAAAGACGTATCCCAAGTCATAACACCATTATCTATGACAGATCCCTGCGGGGGTCCATTATCTCTGCAGATAACTATACACTCAGTAGCTCTCAAAAAACCTATCAGGCGGTCATACGCGGTGCAAGTATCGTACCGGGGAAAAAAGAGGTCTTTATCAAGCTCTTCAGCATTTACAGCGGCATCCCCGAGACGGACATACGCAAACGATTTAAGAACCGTAAAGGAAAAGAGATACAAGGCAATATTGTTCTTTCAAAGCATATTACTTCCAGACATGCTATGCAACTCAAATCTCTTGCCTATAAACTCAGAAAACTGGGTATTTTCCGTTCCATCAAGAATCGTAACGGTATTGAAGTGCTTTACGGGCTGGATATCGTTGAAAATGGTGAAACAAGACGCTTTCCACTTGGTGATGTCATGAGCCCTGTACTTGGCTATGTAGGTAACAAAAGTAATGGAAGATATACCAGACCTGAAGGCAAGAAAGGTCTTGAGAGAAAATATGAAAAACATATCACCTCAAAGAAAAATGGCTATTTCAAAGGTAAAAGGGATGTCGTAGGTGCTGTGATACATGACAAAAACAGTGTAGAACTTCAACGTATGGATGGCATGGACCTCCATCTCAATATACCATTGGCACTTCAACGCAGAATAGAACTGATGATGGATTTAATGAAAAAGCGTATTGATGCAGATGAAATCCTCGTAGGTGTTATGGAGAGCAAAACAGGGAAAGTGCTTAGCCTGGCAAGTTCAGAACGCTATGACCCTGCACACATTACCCAAAAAGACATTCCTGCATTAAACCCTAAATTCTCCGAATACCCTTATGAAGCAGGTTCTGTACTGAAACCCATCACTTTGGCGATTGCCCTGGACCACAAAGTCGTTCAGCCTATGACTGTATTCAATACCTATAATGGACGTTTGAAAATAGGGAAAAGAAGGACGATCACAGATGATGAGAAATTTGACTCTCTCACTGCTACAGACATCATTGTGCATTCTTCCAATGTAGGAATCTCCCAGATCTCATGGAAACTGACCGGGCAGGAGTTCAGAGAGGGGTTACTCAAATTCGGAATAGCAAGACCTTCAGGTCTTGACCTGTCACGTGACCTTCCAGGTAAACTCAAGCCACTCCATCTGCTTAATAACAAAATGCACCGTGCTAACAGTGCATACGGATATGGGATGCTTGTCACCTTTGCACAGCTCTTCAAAGCCTACAGCACTTTTAACAATAACGGCATAGAAGTCACTCCCCGTATCGTAGACTACCTTCAGGATGCAAAAGGAAATCACTATACATTGGAACCAAAAGTAGGAGATCTGCATACAGTCAATAAAAAAACAGCCGATCAGATACACAACATCCTTCTGGAAGTAGTAAAACGGGGAACCGGTGTAAAAGCCCAGTATCCCGGATTGGAGATCGGAGGAAAAACAGGTACGGCCCATATTGCCAAACATGGCCGTTATGTGCGTGAGTATCATAGCAGCTTTTACGGTTTTGCCAACGACAAAGCAGGACATAAATATACTATAGGGGTTCTTGTCATTCGTGCCAAAGGCTACCTTAAATATTTTGCATCACAATCAGCCGTTCCTACCTTTAAAAATATCGTGAGGATACTGGTTGAACAGGGGTACCTGAAAGTAGATCCCCGGGAAGCCTCAGGGACAAAAAAGGAAGCCCCCCTCTATGAAAGCGAGAAACCTGTCATTCAAACCGAAGTAGCTACACCGCCCGATACAAAAATCCAAAAAAAACCTGCAAAAAAGAAATCAGTCAAAGAATTGTTTGAGTTAAAGAAAAAACCGGCACTCAAAAAGAAACCAAAAACCAAAATAGAACCTAAGGTACAATCTGGACCAAAATTAAAACCTGCTACAGAAAGACCGGTACATGAACTTTTTGATGAGGATCTCTTCTAGGAGTCTGTCAGATTCCTAGATCCAAATATTATCGATCAACCTTGGTTTTCCTACCCATGCAGCTACTAAAATAATAGTATTGCCTATCTCAACCTCTTCTAAAGCATTGAATTCTCTGTCAACTATAGCTACATACTCCACTTCATCAGCATCACTTAATACATTCAACATCTCTTTTTTGATAGTTTCCGCATTGTGCTCACCGGCCATAACCATCTTGGTAGCACGTTTAAGAGAACGTGACAGGCACAAAGCTCTCTCTTTTTCATCGCCATGAAGATACATATTACGGGAACTCAAAGCCAGTCCTCTTTCATCACGTACGATCTCACAGGGTATAATATTTACATCCATGAAATAGTTCCTGACCATTTGGGTAATAAGGGCTAACTGCTGGGCATCTTTTTTACCAAAATAGGCATTGGTCGCTCCGCTGAGGTTAAGCAGTTTCATCACCACCTGCAGCATACCGTCAAAATGCCCCGGACGCTTCTCTCCTTCTAAAATATAGCCTCTTATCGCAGGTGCACCTATGCATAATTCATCTTTTTCATACATCTGATCGATCATTGGCATGAAAAGAATATCTACTCCTGCCAATTCACATATCTTTCTGTCGGCATCTTCTCTTCGCGGATAGGAATCCAAGTCTTCACCTTCTAAAAACTGTGTCGGGTTCACAAAAACGGAAACAATAAGATGATCATTCTCCTCTTTTGCCTGGTGAATAAGAGAAAGATGCCCCTGATGCAAGGCACCCATGGTCGGCACAAACCCTATGCTGCCTTTAAATTCTCTCTTTACTTTCTGAAGTTCATCTATTGTTCTGGCTATTATCATCCCTAACCCTCTATTTTGCTATATTTTGGTAAAATCATACCAAAATTTAATGAGGAATTAGGAATTAGGCATTAGGAATGGATGTATGCAATGTAAATTACATTGCTTTTATTAAATAAAATAGAAGTATTGCCAAGCAATACATATAAGCACTCCTCACTCCTAATTCCTCACTCCTCACTTGAAAAAGGAACTTTTTCACAATGGATGCATACGAATACAGTGAACTTTTAAAATCTCTTTCTGTCAAAATGGAAAATATTACCAATATCGTCAAACCAGATCTTTTGAAAAAAAGGCTCGAAGAGATCGAAAAGATGCAGCAGGACCCGGATTTTTGGAATGATGCAGCCAATGCAGGGAAGATCTCCCAGGAAAAAACCAAAACAGAACGCATCCTGGAGACTTACAATAATGCCAATGATGCCGTGCAGGATGCTATAGAGTATTTTGAAATGGCAAAAGCTGAAAAAGATGAGGATACCCTGGAAATGCTTTATGAGGATGCTGAGACTCTTCAGGAAAATACGAACACCCTGGAAGTACAGATGATGCTCAGCGGCGAGCATGACGAAAATAATGCCATCGTATCCATCCACCCCGGCGCAGGAGGAACAGAGAGTCAAGACTGGGCAAGCATGCTCTACCGTATGTATCTGCGCTGGGCGGAGCGTCATGGTTTTAAAGTAGAAGTACTTGACTATCAGCCAGGAGAAGAGGCCGGTATAAAAGATGTTTCGTTCATCATCAAAGGGGAAAATGCTTACGGGTATCTGAAAGTAGAGAACGGCATCCACAGACTCGTGCGCATTAGCCCGTTTGACTCCAATGCCAAACGCCATACTTCATTTTCTTCAGTAATGGTCTCTCCGGAGATAGATGACGATATTGACATTGATATAGAGGATAAAGATCTGCGTATAGATACTTATCGCGCTTCAGGAGCAGGTGGACAGCATGTCAACAAAACAGAATCAGCTATACGTATCACCCATGAGCCTACAGGCATTGTGGTACAGTGCCAGAATGACAGGAGCCAGCATAAGAACAAATCAGCTGCCATGAAGATGCTAAAATCCCGTCTTTATGAGTATGAGATGGCAAAAAAACAGGCAGAGATAGACGGTATAGAGAAATCTGACATCGGTTGGGGACACCAAATACGATCTTATGTAATGCAGCCCTACCAACAGGTTAAAGATACCAGGAGCAATCAAGCTTTTACAAATATTGATGCTATTCTGGATGGAGATATAGACAAGCTTTTAGAGGGTGTGCTGATCTCTCAGGCGAAATAGATTTTGTACTCCCCCTTTTTGGTGCGTAACTGCGCACCTTACAGTTCCTCTTTATCTTTCTTCTTCTTTTCAATATATTTTGAAATCGTTTTTGTTACAACGATCGCTGCAACAAATGCAAGGAGTACCATAGAAGCTGTATAAAGCGCATGCATAATATCTATTTTCACACTTCTTCCTTCAACATTTTATCTGCAAGTTTACAGGTACTGTCACAGCGGGAGGCAATACTTTCATCATGTGTGACCAGCAGAAGCCCTGCTCCTGTTTCTTTTGTATAATTCAACAATACATTCATCACAAGTTCAGCTGTCTCTTTATCAAGATTACCGGTAGGCTCATCTGCAAAGATGATACGGGGTTTTTTACTCAGTACCCTTGCAATGGAGACCCGCTGCTGTTCTCCTCCTGAGAGTTCAGATGTCTTATGCCCCATGAGATGATCGATCTCCAGCTTTTTGAGTATTGTGTGGTCTATCTGCTCTCCTGAAAGCATTGTTGCTACACTAATGTTCTCTAATGCACTCATACCTTTAAAGAGGTAATGAAACTGAAAAATGATCCCTATATCATAACGTCTGAGAGACTCGACTTCTTCGTCATCCAGGATATCAAGATCATGACCCAAAAGTATTACTTTCCCTTCATCCGGTTTCATGAACGTAGAAAATATATGTAAAAGTGTTGATTTCCCGGACCCGCTGCGTCCAACGATAGCTGTACTCTGTGAAGGACTTAACGTAAAGTTCACATCTGAGAATAAAAGAGTATCAAAACTGTGGGAAACATTTGCAGCTTCCAATAAAGGTTGAGACATACATAAAGCCTTTAAAATATTTGGCATATTTTAACATAAAAAGGTAAGGGGAAAAGGGATTTGAAGGTTTCTAATTTTTAATTTTTAATTTTTAATCTGAAAAAAGCTCCTTTGGGAGCTTTTTTACTACGACATTTGCTTTGCAACTTCAGCAGCGAAGTCTTCTTCTTCTACTTCGATACCTTCACCCACTTCAAGTCTTACAAAGTGTACGATCTCAGCTGTACCACCAGCCGCCTTCGCTTTGTCTTGAACGTATTCAAGAACTGTTTTACTATCATCCATAACGAATTTTTGATCAAGAAGACATTGTTCTTGGTCAAGTGTTGTATTGTCAGAGATAAATCTTGCGATCTTACCCGGAAGGATTCTGTCCCAGATCTTCTCTGGTTTACCTTCAGCTTTGAGCTCTTCTTTAAGTAGCGCTTCTGCTTCAGCCATTACTTCATCAGTCAATTGACTCATAGAGATGTACTGAGGAATATTCTTCAGTGTCTTACCAAGTCTGCTAAGCTCTTCATTTTCTTTTTTGATCGCTTCGATACGACCTTTAGTCTCTTCCTCTACATATGCAGGTTCGAAATCTTTATATGAAAGTGTTTTTGGAGCCATAGCAGCCGCATGCATTGCAACTTCTTTAAGAACAGGAGTCATCGCTTCAGCTGTCTTAGCTGAATCACATTTTGCTTCTATGATCACACCATTTTGATTATTAGAGTGAACATATCCGTTCACTGCTGTATTCTCATCGCCGGAGATAAGTGCTGCTCTTCTTACTACAAGTTTTTCACCGATCGTTGCGATCTGAAGAGAAAGATAATCAGCAAAAGGCTCACCGTTAATAGTTGAAGCATTAATTGCTTCAGCATCAGCAAGGTTATTATCAAATGCATGGTTTACAACTGTTGAAAGTACTTCTTTAAACTTGTCGTTTTGTGCAACAAAATCGGTTTGAGAGTTGATCTCAACGATCACTGCTTTGTGACCCTCAACTTTAACACCGACAGCACCTTCTGCAGCAACTTTACCAGCTTTTTTTGCAGCTGCACCCATACCTTGGTCTCTAAGCCACTCAACAGCTTTATCCATATCTCCATCAGCTTCAGTCAATGCTTTTTTACAGTCCATCATTCCTGCATCAGTCATTTCTCTGAGTTTTTTGATATCTTTTGGTCCAAAGTTTGCCATCTTACGCCTCCGCCAATTCTTTTGCAGATGCTACTGCATCTCTGAAGTTTCCTTTGAAGCTGTACTTCTCTTCCATTACTGCGATCTGCTCATCAGTCATGTTCGCTACATCGTTGAATGTGTAGAAACCTTCGTCATTGAGTTTTCCTGCATAGACTTTACCAACACCAACGATCTTTGTAAGGTCATCACCTTTTTTCTCAGCTTTTGGTGCTGCTTTTTCTTCAACAAGTTTTTCAACTTCAGCTTCTGTTGCAGGTGCTGCTGTTTCTTCCGATGCTGCTTCAGCCATTACCTCTTCGATCTCACCGGCTGACACCTCTTCAGCTTCACCACCTGTCGCTTCTGCATATGCCGCTTTACCTTCGATGATCGCTTCAGCCATTTCTTTACAGAAAAGGTTGATCGAACGAATAGCATCATCATTTCCCGGGATCGGATAATCGATCACATCCGGGTCACAGTTCGTGTCAAGCGGAGCAATCACTTTCATTCCAAGTCTTCTTGCTTCTTTAACTGCAATATTCTCTTTAACTGCATCGACAACGAACATCATATCCGGAAGTTTTTTCATGTGTCTGAAACCTTCAAGGTAAGAACTTAATTTCTCTTTCTTTCTCTTAAGCATCAATGCTTCTTTCTTGGTAAGAAGATTGATCTGACCGTTCTCTTCCATTTGCTCGATGATTTCAAGTTTTCTGATAGATTTTTTCATTGTTGGGTAGTTTGTCAACATACCACCTAACCATCTAGTAGCAACGTAAGGCATACCACATCTCTCAGCATGCTCTTTTACTGCTTGTCTGGCTTGTTTTTTAGTACCTACGAAAAGTACAGTTTTTCCTTCAGCAGCAGCATCTCTTACTACATTATATGTATATTTGAAATATCTGAGTGTCTTTTGAAGGTCGATGATGTAAATATTCTTTCTTGCGCCGAAAATGAATTTCTTCATTTTTGGATTCCATCTTCTTGTTTGGTGTCCGAAGTGTACACCACATTCGAGTAAGTCTTTCATTGTTACCATAAGTTTCTCCTTGGTATATCATTAATAGAATTTTTACATTGTAAAAACTCGGTTAAAAGCATAGCTTCATCACTAGGTTTAAGAATCGAATAGGTAATCATTCGAATCATCCGCTGTAGTCATCAACACACAATGTGCAACCAGTCAAGGAATAACTACATGAGTATTTCCGTTATTCAAGATGTTTTAAATCTTTTTGGAGAATAAGGAACGCGATTATATCGAAGTGATGTTTAAAAATAGATAAAGTATTTTGGAAGAAAAGAGAAAAAAGCGTGTACTTGACCCGCTTTTATAAAACTAATGTTTGGAATTTTTTTGACGTTTTATAATTTTGTTATATCTCGGCAATGAAGAGGTGAGAAAAAAATAGATTGCCCCAAGGCAAACCAATACAGTCAAGATCAAAATGTTCAAATAAGAGACAAACCAGCATACAGCCCCAAGTATAATAGCCTCGATCACAAGATAGACCAGCGGCTTTACAGTTGAAGCCCTTCTTCTGTCAGATAATCTACTATGATATTCCATACGTATCCTTCTTAGTCATTTTTTTCGTTAACCCGGATTATACAATAGAATTGCTGCAAATTCTGTAAAGGCTTAGTTCATGGGGTTTGCAAAGAATTTAAGGTTAACCCAAAGGTTAATCGATGATTCCTTGTGAATGCCCATGAACTAATGCTTTGTAGAATAGGTATAATCTCTATTGCATATTCTGAGTTTGATTATACACTTATTTAAATATGAACTAGTTCATATTTTATGCTCCCTGGAGCTCTGCAAGTTTAGCTTTTACCTCATCTACATGGCCTTTGACCTTTACCTTTTCCCATTTGGCAGCTACTTTGCCGTCCGGATCGATAATGAAGGTTGATCGCACGACACCCATATACTCTCTTCCGTAATTCTTTTTAAGCTGCCAGACACCAAAGGTACTGCAAAAAGATTTATCTTCATCGGCCAAAAGTGTGATCTTCAGATCTTTCTTTTCTATGAAATTCCTGTGTTTTTTCGGGCTGTCAGGGCTGACACCAAGAACAATGGCACTCAAGCCTTCAAAGTCCGGAAGTGCTGCCGTAAAATCACAGGCTTCTGTCGTACAGCCAGGTGTATTGTCTTTTGGGTAAAAGTAAAGCACTATCCAGCGTCCTTTGATATCTCTTAAACAGATCTCCTCTTCATCCTGATTCGGCAAACAAAAGTCCGGTACGCTATCACCTATATTTAACATCATTTTTCCTTCATTTTAAATTTTTAATTGTTAATTTCTAATTCATCTGGTAGTATAACAAAATGAATGAAAAAAATGTAGAAACCAAAGAAGAATTATTGGCAGATATCGACAAACTCATCTCCTACGGCAGAGAGGAGCCAACTATTAATCCTGACTTGTTGAAATATTTAAGTATAGATGACCTCGTTAGTACAAAGGCAAAACTGCTTGAAAAAGTAGGCAAACTCAGTGAAGAGGACAAAGCATGGCTGGAACAGTTTAAGAAGTATGAATAATAAGTAGCATTTTTTATACTTTTCCCTAACTGCTACTTGCTCCTTCCTGCTTACTACCTTTTCTTAGATCCACTGATCTGTCAAACTCAATATTGTATTTTTTCAGTATCTCACCCTGCTTTGCCTTTGCCTCATCTTTATCTATGATCACTTTTACCCCGTCATTATCTTCCAGAACGATATAACGGTCTTTGACTGCCTGCATTTTTTGATAGAATTCTTTAAAATCCTTAAATGTTTCACCGTTGATCTTGTCTATGGGCCACATGCCGAAATCATAGTCTCCACGGCTGATATCCGAAGCCAGGACTTTAAGAAGCATTACAACTTCTTTTCTATTCTTTGTCTGCCATTTGGAAGCCAGATAGCTCAA
The DNA here is from genome assembly GCA_003934925.1 of Epsilonproteobacteria bacterium (ex Lamellibrachia satsuma). Lineage (GTDB taxonomy): Bacteria > Campylobacterota > Campylobacteria > Campylobacterales > Sulfurovaceae > Sulfurovum. Next base: position 72,380 of record JQIX01000046.1, on the reverse strand, counting down.
CTTCAAACGGTTACGGTTCGTAGAACGTATAAGGTTCCTGGTCAAAGGAGAAAAAACATACCCTCCATAAATGAAGTAGGTCGGCATCTTGTCATATCTTGTGGTCTTAACAAGTAAAATATCATCTGCTGTATTTTTCAGCGTAGCCTTCACCTTCATGGGTTTTCGGTCCCTGATGATATTAAGATCTACGGTCTCTCCCATTTGGTGGGCATCTACAAAGTAATGGTAATCTGTATATTCATGTTTTCTGAATGCTACTGTTCCGTCATTTTCTATATTATGCCCATCTATAGCAGTCAGTACATCATTTGTTTTAAGTACACCATTGAGTGATGAGCTGTAAATGATCTTGTCAATAAGTTTTCCACTGATATTTTCATTCAAGCCATAATATCGTCTCATTGCCGGGTTCTCCAGTCGCTGTGTACCTATTCCAAGATCTGCAAATCCATCACAATGTCCATCTTTCATATCGGTAATAAAATGCTGTACCATACTCACCGGAACCAGATATCCGATATTCTGGGATTTACTGATCACCTGCATCACTACACCAACGATCTTCCCATTTGAAAGTGCAGGGCCTCCTGAATTACCAGGGTTTACAGCGGCATCTACCTGAACTGCCAAAAAAGATTCTCCGCTGTGGGCATAGCCGTGATGCTCAACTCTGGAGACCACTCCTATGGTCGCTGAAAGTGTATTCCCTCCCATCGGATACCCGTATACTACGATCCTTTGCTCCACTTGTGGCAAGGTACCAAATGTCAAAGGTCTGACCCCCTTTAAGAATGTTTTTTCTTCCACTTTTAGCAGTGCCAGATCTGCCTGATGGGACACAGCATAGACTTTGGCGATATAACGCTTTCTCTGACCGTAACGCTGTACTTCCAAAAAAGCCTGATTGGCTACAACATGCGCATTGGTCAGGATATATCCGCCTTCTATAATAGCCCCGGAACCCGTACTGCTGCGCATGGAGCTGCTCCACGGCGCTATATAGCTGGGTATCTTTGCAACCGAATATATTTTGACTATGGCCTGTTTGGTGGCATCTTCCTGCCGTAGAATATCTGCATTGCACACTTGCGGTGCATTTGCAAAGAGGAAAAACGTACCCAATAAAAATACCAGTAATGATTTAATCAAATGGTTTCCTTTAAATATATTTCAAGATAATATGAATTTTTCTGCATCTATTGCAGTAATACCCCGTATTTTAGCCTCTTTTGCCATAAGCCCTGTCTCATCGGTACTAAGAAGAATTTTTTCTTTATTGTAGAGTTTTGCAGAACATACACCACAACTTGGGCTCCTGTCTTTACCAATGAACAGATCTATATCTGCATGTGTATCAAAAAATCGTTTGGCATATCCCTCTACCGCAAAGGAAAGGTCAGCTCCTGTTTTATTTGAAACAGCTTTTATACCTTGTTCTGTTTTGATCAGATCCATCGTAGGACGGGGTGAACCGAAAGCATGATCTTCCGGGCAAAAAGGCAGAAGCTCATAGCCTTCCAATGCTTTGAGTAATTCTGCATTATAGTTATCTGTTGCATCATAACGACACTTTGCACCTAAAAGACAGGCTGATATGGCAATTTTTTTCATCCGTATCAAACCTTTAAAATACAAAAAGAAGCAGATATACCCATATACCTGTCAAAGAGGTAAGTACAATACCTGCAAATGTGCGCAATCCTGCTTTTTTATGTGACAGAGAATGAGAACCCGGAAGAATACCTCCCCTTTTGGCATCTTTTCTTGCATGTATTAACGTACTTGCCCATACTCCAAGAGTAACAACTGAAATGATAATATGTATCACAAGTACTACCAACAGATAAGTATGGGAAACATGAGTATTTTTAACAAATGCTTCATATCCTCCTCCAAGGCGGACACCATATTCAAAATACCCTACAATAATGACTGAAATGAGAAAAATAAATATTTGCACATTACTGTGCAGTGTATAGCTCTTTCTTTTGGCAAAAGTAATGGCAATACCGACCAACAGAGGCAAAAGGGCAACGACCAGTGTTACAAAATCCATAAAAAATGGTGCCCTTGTTCCCAAAAAACCGGGTTGGAACATATACTCCATACGCATCCTTTAACAAATCACTATGGATTTAATTTCCGTGAACTCTTCCAATGCCCATTTAGGTCCTTCTCTTCCTACACCTGAAAGCTTTGAACCACCGTAAGGCTGTACATCGAAGCGTAATGTCGGGATATCGTTGATCACCACACCACCGCACTGGGCATCTTCTATGAAAGACTGTGTCATCTTCAGATCATTGGTGAAGATGGAGAACTGCAGACCATAGGGAGAGTCATTCATTTTTTCCATAGCTGTTTTATAGTCCGGCACAGCTACTAGACTCACAATAGGTGCAAATACCTCTTCACAGATGATCTTCATCTCATCAGTGACGTCTGCCATCACGGTCGGAGGGAATAACCCATCAAGCTCTTCTCCACCGGCAATGACCTTTGCGCCCTCATTTTTGGCAGACATGATCCATGACTCTGCCCGCTCTTTTGATTCCTTATCAATAAGCGGCCCCATAAAGGTATCATCCTCATAAGGCGAACCCACTTTGAGTGTTTTTGTCTCCTCTGCCATAAATGCAGCAAATGCACCATAAACCTCTTCATTGACATAGATACGCTGAAGCGAGATGCAGACCTGCCCTGAGTTATAAAATGCCCCAAAAGCACAACGTTTTGCAGCCAATTCAAGATCTGCACTTTTGTCAATGTAAGTCGCTGCATTGCCGCCAAGCTCTAAACTTACTTTTTTGATACCTGCCTGTTTTGTGATGATGTTCCCTACCGGTACAGAACCTGTAAAACTGATAACTCTTGGAATATCACTCTGTACCAAAGCAGAGCCCACCTCAGCATCACCATATATCACACTCAGCGCATCTTTTACTGCATATTCTGATATGATAAAAAGTTTTGACAGCATATAGGCCGTCATCGGTGCTTCGGGTGTAGGTTTAAGCACCACTGCATTTCCTGCCCCGAGTGCCGGGGCTATTTTATGGGCAACAAGATTCAGGGGAAAATTAAATGGTGTGATACACGCAACTACACCTACAGGTTCACGTCTATAATATGCCAGTGTTTTCTTACCGCTTGACATGATATCTGTAGGAATGGTCTCTCCGGAAAGGTTGGAGAGTTCCATTGCCGTAAGCTTGATGGTCTCTATACATCTATCAACCTCTATACGGGAAAAAGCAATGGGTTTCGCCACTTCTCTGGTCAGCATCAATGCCAAAGATTCTTTATTCTCTTCTACCCTTTTAGCTACATCTTCAAGCCATAAAATACGTTGGGACAAGGGTGTTTGTGCCGCCGTTTTGGCAGCTTCTTTCGCAATGGAAAGTGCCTTCTTTGCATCTTGCACATCACATTGCTGAAAAATACTTACTACGATCCCATCATAAGGACTGCATCGTTCTACTTTCTCTTCTTTGGTCTCTTCAACAGAACCGAAAAATATTTTTGCTTCTACTTCATCATCAAATGTTCTGAACATGATCCTGCCTTGTAGTTGAAATTATTTGATTATAGCAAATTGGGGATAAAAAGTAGGATGAAGAGGAATATCCACCATATAATATGTATTCATCACTTTTTGGAAGAGCAAGAGCCCTTATCACAATAGCTCTTTTTAAGTACAAACTTATAAATAATGTCTTTGGTCATAAGTGCCAAACAATACACCCATAAAAGATCCATAATGATATTAGGTTTATAATCGAGACCATAGAGAAGCAGAGGCCAGCCTATGATGATAATATATTTCATATAATAGAAAAAAAGTATACCTACACCGTAAATCTCTTTAAGTATTTGCATTATTCTGCAGTAAAATTAGGTGTTCCGTCAGGCATATGTTCCATGTTTTCACGCTTCGCTTCCTGCTCAGCTTCATAGGCATTCATCTGCATACGTACTTCATTGATCTGTTCCGGAGTGACATTGTCATCACTTGACCAGATGACTTCTACAGCATCGCCATATTCTTTTCCCATCTCTTCTATCTTGTCTGCATATTCATAGACATCCATACAAAAGATCGGTTCTACATCATCTTTCATAGTATCTGTCAGCTCTATGTACCATCTCCCCAACGGGCTCGTTTTAATGACCGATTCAATTACGCCTGCCATCTCTTAAAATCCTAAATCTTTATTTTTCAAATCACCGTTGTAAACGACATCTCTAACATCAATATCTGTCTCATTAAGTACCGCCGGAACAGGATCTTCTGCTTCGAGTTTTTTGATCTCTTCATCAAGCTGATCTTCCTGATAGGTCATCATCATATCTGCTGCAATAACATGAGAAAGCTGCTGTATCTTGACAAGTTTTTTAATTTCCTCCTCTACGCCTTTACCTTCAACCGTAACAATGATCTTGCCTTTATCTTTATCATGCAGATAATAATCTACATAATCCGCTTTTTTAAAAAATTCTACCAGTTCATCTACATATTCTGGCAACGCCTGTACTACTATACTTGATATATTCATAATTTATATTCTCCTATTTTTTATTTAAATCCCACACCATAATGGTATTGTCATCACTTGCTGAATACAACCTGTTTTCATCTTGGAAGATAATCACATTAAGTGTACTCTTTTGCCCTTTAAGTAATGCTATTTTTGACTTGCTTGATGTATTATATATAGAAATATTATTCTTTTCATCCATCGCAAATGCTGCCTTATCCGCCGAGGGGCTCAGTGCAGTCGCATAAATTAGGAAATGTCCCTTAATATAATCACCTTTCCCGCTGGCAACATCATACAGTGAAGCCCTTTGGTCCTGTCCTGCACCAGAGACCATACCATTTTTAAAATCAACCTTGTAAACATTATCTAGGTTTTGTCCTTGAAGTTCTTTGAGTATCTTCCCACTTTGAACATCCACCACACTCAACACGCCGCTTTCACAGGAAAAAACAGCTTCTGTTTTATCTTCATTGAGTGCGAAATCAGAAAATTTTGACTCACTTAACTGTACCCTGTAGAGTTCTTTTTTGCTTTTTATATCCAATAGTGCAACTTCATTACTCAAATATCCTAGAAGGATATGTGACTCATCAATAAAGCGTGCCTTGATAATGGCTTTTTTATCCTCTGCACTAAAGAGTTGTGTCAAATTATGATCATAGATATAGAGGTTGGAATATCCCCCTTTTCCACTATCGCTCAAAAGAAGGTATTGTTCATCTATTACATCTGTACTCATCACCCTGGCCGGCATGATGTCACCCATAAAATCTTTCACATTGGGGATCGCTATCTCTTTGACCTTCTCTTTTTTCACCGTGTCATATACTTCAATATGCCCCATATCCGTGGCAATCACCAAAGTATTCCCCTTTAAAACCATATCTTTGGCAGTACCGTTGATCTCAATATTCTCCACCGGGCTCAATGTAGGTGTTGCCCAAAGAGAAAGACTGAACAGACAACAAAAAAGCAGCATTTTCATCATACTATCGCCTCAACCTGATCCAGTACTAATGAGACGATTTCTTCATTACTCAGTATTGATTTTACTCCATAAAGATCTTCCTCGGAAGCCACAAAATTCACGAAAGCATCTTCATCCTGGAGTTTCACCATAAGTTCATTCATTTTAGCTTCACCCAATGCCTGCTGAACAGGCTCTGCGATATAGATAACAAAGTTGTAATCTTCAAAATCAAACTCATACTCCTCAGAATCAAAATCTTCATAATTTTCATCTACATTCAACAAATGTCTTAATGTTATTTCTTTATCTTCAAGTTTTTCAAACAGTTTTGGATATTTTGCTTCTAGATTCATTTATATTTTCTCCATTTTTTAAGGGTACCCACAAGAGATTGCCCCTACATTGTATCCGTAGGGGCAATCCCTTGTGCTTGCCCTTCTAATTCAAACACTTCATAGCTGATTGCCTGTGTTGGACAACGCGAGATACAAAAGCCACACGCAGTACATTTTTCATCATCTATCACAGGGTTGAACATCCCGTTAAAGAGTATGGCATCATCGATGCACGGCTCTTTACAGGAGTGACAAATAACCCCATGGTGTGCTACACAGGCATCCAGCGAAATTTTAAATACCGCATTAAGCCATGTAGATGTCTCTTCATTCTCCAAAGAGAGTACACCTTCATTACAGGCATCCGCACATGCCTCACAGAATGTACAGCCATTTTGCTTAAAACTGAGTGTAGGTGTACCATCATCAGCTATAAAAATAATCTTTTCATCACAAGAAGCAACACAACTTTTACTTTCACAAGTTGGGCACTTACTCTGAAAAAGAGATTCACTCTTTCCGTAAGGTGGTCGTACCAAAAGAGGAGATTCCTCTTTGGTTTGACGCAGTGGTTTGGCAAAAGACCTAAAAAAATCTCTTCTGTCTGCCACTATTTAACACCATCATCCATCATATTGACAAGATTTGAATGTGTCTTGAACTCATCAGTCAGTCCATCGGATTTAAATGTATTTGCAACAGCAGTTTTTACATCTGCCTGCGGTGCATGACATTGCGAACAGTTGAATCTTCCCTGATAAAGATGGTTAAGTTTTTTTACTTTTGCAAGTTTAATATCACCTACGTTACCCATATCACCTTTTTGAATACCCACTTTTTTACCCTCTTTGACCAATTCACCATTTTTAAGTACAGTAGTTGGTCTGTAGTTGGTGAAGTGAGATGGTGGAATCGGTGTAGCGCCTACACCTTTTGCAACATCTGGCATGTGACATCCAAGACACTGGTTGTTGTCTTTAGTGATAGGGAGCAAGCCTTCCACTGAGTGAGGGATCATCGGCGGTGCATTTACATACGCTCTTTCAAATCTTGCCGCAGCACCTGGAGCTGGTCTGTCAAATTTTGAAGCTACCGGCTTTACATTTTCATCAAAAAGTGTGGTTTTTCTAAGACCAAGCACCTCTTCGCCTACTACTTTTTTATTCCCTAGATCCTCTTTTTTAATTCTTTCCGGATCACACACTTTTGCATTGATATCGATCACTTTTGAGACAGCTACTGCTGCCGCAGCTGCATTTGCTGTTGCTTTGTTTGTTGCTGTTCCGGCACCACCTTTGATCATCTCAGCGATAGCTTTCATATCTGCATCAGATAAAGCAGCAACCTGTCCTTTCATCAGACCTTTCATTGCTCCACCGTATGTACCAGCTTTGTAACCTTTAAGTGCAACTAAAATATCAGCTTTACTCATATCTTTAACGATTTTTGATTTACCCATTGCATGTTTTTCAAAATGCTGTCCATGACACCCTGCACATGCAGCCGTACTTGCACCATACAGTGCTGATGCAGCTAACAATGAACCTAGAGCCATTACCTTTATAACTTTTGTCATTTCTTCTCCTTTGTTGATTTACTGTTTGTAAAACTTCTAATTCCAAATCCCAAAGCATCATCATTACAGACATCGATACAGCGACCACAATTGGTACACTCTCCATCTGTTACCGAGATGCTCTCTTTATTTATCATATACAGAACCTGATTTTCAGGGCATACTACTTTACATTCCATACAGGCAGTACAGGCTTCATGATCATGTTTGACCCTGATCAGACTTGTTTTACCTATAAGCGAGTATGTAGCTCCCAAAGGACATAAATGTCCACACCAACCATTTTTAACCCCGAAAAGGTCAAAAAGGAATATCGCAATGATCACTGAAATTCCTGCACCAAAGCCAAAGATAATACCTCTTTGCATAATAGTGATAGGGCTCAAGAGTTCAAATGCTGCAACACCTGTTATAGCAGAGACAATAAGACCAAGTACCATAATCCAGTAGCGTGTTCTTCTTTTAAGAAAACGATAGTTCACTTCCTCTTTATCTAATTTGAGTTTACGTCTCAGCCAATTTGCCAAGTCCGTCACCATATTGATGGGACATACCCAGCTACAAAAAGCTCGTCCGCCTACTACAAAATAGAAAAGTGTAATGATCAACGCTCCCAAAAGCACATCTGTTCCCAACACAAACCCTGTTGCAAGTACTTGCAGTGTTGTATAAGGATCAGCTAATGGAATAATTCCAAAGAGCAAAGATGAGCCAAACGTACCTTTCAAGATATTCCATCCATAAGCATTTGCACCAAAATAAAGGACCAAAAGTCCGATCTGCGTTACCCGTCTAAGGAATAGATATTTTAAATTTTTCATCAATATTCTATCTCCTTATTCAAATAATCAACCGGAGCTTTTTCGCTTCGTTTTGTTTTTGTTTCTATCTCTTCAGCTTTTCTATTGCCTACTCTTTGTTGGTCTTTTATGTCCCAACCTTTCACATAGTGACTTCCTGCTTTCCCCATAGAGTGTTCTCTAGGGAGGACAAAGATAGCCGGTTTTTCAGTCACACATGCTTTTTCACAGAGTCCACAGCCTGTACAGACATCAGAATGCACCACAGGCAGCAAAAATGCATGTTTCCCTGTTCGTTCATTTTTCTGATACTGCAGACTGATCGCTTCATCTAAAAGCGGGCAGGCTCTGTAACATGCATCACATTGTAAACCCCAAAAGGCAATACACGATTCCTTATGGACAACGGCCAAACCCATAGTGGCTTTATTGATGTCAAGTTCTTTTTTTTCATTAAGAAGGCTTGGCATATCTAACGCACCTGATGGGCATACAGGCACACAAGGGATATCGTCACACATATAACAAGGTACATCTCTTGGTGTAAAGAATGGTGTACCGATCAATCGATGGTCGCCGCCTTTTGCCATTTGCAATGTTCCCGGTCTCTGTTTTCCTGTCTCTTTGTCTACATTACTTTCACGGTTGACACAGGCTTCTGCACACATGCCACACTTGATACAGGCATCAAGGAAATCCTTTTCTGCCAATGCACCCGGTGGCCTGAGTACCAATGGTGATGCTTTTGCTTCATCACTATAGCCACTCCACAACAATCCACCAAGAGCCGTTAAGCCAACGCTTTGAAGGGTCGTTGCCATGAACTTTCGTCTGTTGTTGTCGGAGTTTGCCATCTACTTATGCCTTTGTGATCTTAACTGCACATTTTTTGTAGTCTGTCTGCTTGGACATAGGACATGTAGCATCCAGACATACTTTGTTAATAAAGACTTTTTCATCGAACCAAGGTACAAATACCAATCCTTGAGGTGGTCTGTTACGTCCACGTGTCTCAATTCTCGCTTTTACCTTACCACGTCTAGATTCAACCCATGCAAGTTCACCTCTTTTGAGACCTTTTGCTTTGGCATCACCCGGATGCATATAGCAGAGTGCTTCAGGAACCGCTCTAAACAATTCAGGAACTCTCATTGTCATTGTACCAGAGTGCCAATGTTCAAGTACACGTCCTGTACATAACCAGGTATCGTAATTTGCATCTGGCATTTCCGGTGGATCCATGTATGGTCTTGCAAAGATCTTCGCTTTATTTGGCAATGCATATTTGCCCAGTTTTTTATCTGGACCTTTTAGGTTACCCTGAAGGATCTTTTTCGCTAATGGACCATAGAATGCGTGTGTGCTTTTGCTACCTGCTTTTTTAGCCGCTTTTGCTGCATACGGGTCATATTTGACATTAAATCTCCACTGCGTCTCTTTACCATCAACAACAGGCCACTTAAGTCCTCTTACTTTATGATACACTTCAAACGGTGCCAAGTCATGTCCATGGCCTCTACCAAATGATGCATACTCTTCAAAGAGATATTCATGGATCATGAAACCATAACCCTTAAATACTTTACCATTTTCACCTTTAACGTTTCTGCTATCTCCGTTACACTCAGAGTTATCATAACCCTTTTGTGGGAACTTATTCATATTTATCTTATATGATTTACCTTTTTTATTGGCAAATAAAATCTCATACATTGTTGTATTATCGTTATATCCCAATTTTTTGGCATCTTTACGAACATCAGCAAGTTTTTTCTTATTTCTAAGTGTATATGGTCCCCAAAGATCTTTGACTGTAAATCTTTTTGAGAACTCAACCCACTGCCATGTATCTGACATCGCATGTCCTACAGGAAGTACTTGCTGTCTCCAGTGCTGTGTTCTTCTCTCTGCATTTCCGTATGCTCCCCACTTTTCGTAGATCATCGCTGATGGAAGGACGAGGTCAGAAACCATTGCTGAAATACCAGGGTATCCGTCTGAAGTTACAATGAAGTTATCCATTTCTCTTGCTGCTTTGATCCAGTGAGATGCAGAAGCAGAATCCTGGTATGCATTACATACATTGACCCATGCAAATTTCACCACACCATCTTCAATGTCTCTGTGGATCTTCATAATGTGCTGGTTACCTACAGGGTTCAATGTGCCGGCCGGGATTCCCCATATTTTTTCTGCATGCGCTCTGTGTTTAGGGTTTTTCACCATCATATCTGCTGGAAGCCTGTGACAGAATGTTCCTACTTCTCTCGCTGTACCACATGCTGAAGGCTGACCAGTCAATGAGAATGCACCATTTCCTGGCAATGCTTGTTTGTTAAGCAGGAAGTGAACATTATAAGAAAGTGTATTTACCCAAGTACCTCTAGTGTGCTGGTTCATACCCATTGTCCAGAATGAAACAACTTTTCTTCCTTTTTCAATGTAAAGATCTGCCAACATTTTAAGCTTTTTCTTAAAGCTGTCGATAGACTCGTTCGGATCACCTTTAGCAATTTTTGCTACATAGTCAAGCGTGAACGGCTCGAGTGATTTCTTGTACTCTTCAAATGAGATCTTCCAGTGCTTGAGTGTACCGGCTGTATTTTTCATCACATCACCTTCTTTGATACCATATGGTGCCAATGCCGGTGCCTCTTTTGCAGAGATTTTTTTACTCATCTCTTTATTGATGATTTCCATCTCTTTAGCACTGTATTTACCTGCACTGCCGTCAGCTCTTACAGGCGTAATCGATTTCTCTCCTGCTCTTCTCATACCATAACCGATATTAAGTGGGCCAGCTGTAAAGACAATGTTTTCTTTTACAAAATCCCAGTCAATTGCTTCAGGATGATTATAGACAATTTCATGAGCAATATAGTTCCATAGTGCAAGGTCTGTACTTGGTGAGAAGATAATATTAAAGTCACCAAGGTCACATGTTCTATGTGTATAGGTTTGGATATTAACTACTTTCACTTTATCCGGATTAGAGAGTTTTCTATCTGTTACTCTTGACCAAAGGATCGGGTGCATCTCTGCCATGTTTGAACCCCAGGTAACGATAGTATCGGTGATTTCGATATCGTCATAACATCCTGACGGCTCATCGATACCGAATGTTTGATAGAAACCAACAACCGCTGATGCCATACAGTGACGTGCATTCGGATCGATCGCGTTAGATCTGAATCCAGCTTTCATCATTTTCTGAGCCGCATACCCTTCCATAACTGTGTATTGACCGGATGCAAATACTGCTACACCTTCAGGACCGGATGCCTTAAGTGCTTTTTTAGCATATTTTTCCATCTCATCGAATGCTCTTTTCCAACTTACAGGTCTGAATTTACCGTGCTTGTCGAATTCACCTTTGTCATTCATTCTTAGAAGTGGTGTTTTAAGTCTGTCCGCACCATACATGATCTTCGCATTAAAATAACCCTTAATACAGTTAAGACCTCTGTTTACCGGGGCAGCAGGGTCACCCTTAACCGCTACGATTCTACCACCTTTTGTTGCAAGCATGATACCACAACCTGTACCACAGAAACGACAAGCTGCTTTATCCCATCTCCAATCTTTCTGTGCATCAGTCGCTGCTGCACTTAGACTAGATGGAACAGCAATTCCCGCTGCACTAGCTGCAGATGCTGCCGCTGCACTTTTAAGAAATTCTCTTCTATTTAAAGCCATATTACTTCCTCCGTAAATTGATTTTTTGGTTATTTTGCAGAGTCCTCTGAAGAACTCTAGCTGTTCTTCAGGGAACTCTACTTATAACAACATATATAGTTTATCATACAGATGTCAATAAAAAAGATGATTTACATCAAGAGAAGTGAATAAAGTCATAAATCGAACAAAATAGGTAACATTTTAATTTGGAGTAAAAAAGTCTTAGATAAATTATAAAAATGAAGTAATTTGTATAGTTAAATATAGTTGATGAAAACAGGAGTTAAATACTCCTATTTTTGTGTAATAATTTATATTACATACCACCTAAAGCTTTTTTCACATTCTCATCCGCCATTGAGATGTTCCATGCAGGTTCCCATACTACTTCTACTTCAACATCTCCTACATCTTCTATGCGTTCTACCGCCTCTTTGACCCAGGTAGTGATCATCTGATGCAGAGGGCATCCCTGTGTTGAAAGTGTCATGACCACATGGACATTACACGCTTCATCTATAATCGCATCATAGATCAGTCCCATCTCTACAAGATTGAACCCAACTTCGGGGTCAATAACGGTACTGATCGCATCAAAAACTGCTTCTTTTGTAATACTGCACATATTTTTTTCCTTTTTTATCGTATTGTTCACAGAGCAAAGCTCTGCTTCGCACGTCGTCTTCGGCAGACAGCCCACACGACTAGTTGTGTCTGTTTTGGGCAACCACAAGGGATTGCCCCTACATTATTTTCCGTAGGACAGCATCTTCCGCATCGTAATGAAGAGGAAGATCGCTCCGGTAAAAAGGAAACTTGCGCCTCCCTTGAAGAGAATATCATTCTCAAACAGCAAACCCAAACCTCCCAGTACAACACCCGTAGTGGTAAACCAGTACATCATTGATGCTCCCTCTTTGGAGTACATCTCATGAAGCATCGGCACTTTCTCTTTTCCTACCAGGGGCGCAAAACGTTCAAACCAGACCAAAAACGGAACGATCTTGTAAAGATGTCCTGTGATCATGGAGGAGATGAACCCCAACAGTAAAAACCATACCGATGCATGAAGCACACTTTCTTTGCCTATTATAAAATAGAGTAAGCCAAGCATAATAGAAAATATCAATGTACCAAAAGCGAATATCATAGACTTTGCCCAGATATCCATCTCTTTACGTACCGTCAATTTCGCAATGATATAGATCTGCCAGATATAGAAGAAGATTCCTGCCATATTAACAGCATAGCCTATAAACATAAGCCATTCTTGAGCAAAAAGCGCCCCGGCAAAAACAATACCGACACCTGTAATGACCAGTTTGAACGCCCTGTTTATTGCCGTTTCTTCAAAACCGTGAGCCAAAGAAAACATCGGTATGAGGATCAGGGATAACCCTATGATAGTCAAAACAACATACCCTCCAAGCACTGCATAGACATGGGCTTTGAGCATCAGTGAGACATTGATACCAAGATTTCCACTCAATCCGAGTGCAATAGCAAATCCGGTAAGAATACCCAGCAACAGATATCCGTTGCTCCAGGCAACTGTATCTATAGTCAGTGTTCGTATGCTTGTCTTTTTGAGCGTAGCAATATTCTCTACGGCAAAGATGATCATGGCAATAAGTACCAGCAAGCCTCCATAAGGAAGTATCCCCGGCATAAGCCAGAAACCGAACACCATCAGGGAAGTACCGATAAGTAGCAGAGGGAAAATGACATAATAGACATCCACCACTGCATGTCCTGCCTCAAGTACCACCGGTATAAGCTGTGCCATGGCACCAAAGATGATCATCATCACAAAACCAAGCAGAAAGAGATGAATCCATCCTGCTACATCCATCTGCGCATAAGCAAACGAAGGTTTAAAAAAAAGCAGTGCCAACATTGACAGCAGATAAAAAGCCACGCCATAACTGAAGAACGGTGAAATCAGTTTTAATGGCGGTGCAAAATCACTGGAAATAGCTTTCATCTAGCCTACCCGTGACAAGCAGCATCATTAAGATTTGCGTTTTCACTCTCCCCTGCTTTATAGGAGAAGATCAATTTAACACGACCATCATCCATTTTTTCTGTTTCAATATCATAATTCTCGCCGATCTTGTCAAGCAGCCCCATCGGTTTTTTATGATTGATCATTACCACTTTTTTGTTGGCACTGTCAATCATCTTAAGTCCTGCCATTGCATTGACCATCGGTTCAGGTGGTCCGCACTTAGATGTGTCGAACTCAAAATACTGCGTTTCACCCATTGTATAAGTAAAGAAAGGAACCGTTGCCCCAGGTACTTCTATTGGTTGTTTGTTTAATTCAGACATATTATCTCCTATTTAATTTTTTTTATTGTAATGACTTATATTTAAAATAATCTTAATTTATATCAAGATTATGTCAAATTATGTCAAAATCACTTGAAATTTTTATTAAAATACTCTTCTACCAATGTATCAAAATATTTCATCCGCTCTTTGCCTTTAGGCATCGTTGAGCGCAAAGCTTTCATTTTTTGAAGAAATGCTCCAACCGAATCAGGAATGATCTTCTCAAAATGACTGCGTATATGTTTAGCAAATGCAGGTGAAGCTCCTCCTGTTGAAAAAGCGATGGTCAGATCATCTTTTTTGACATAGGAAGGAAAGATAAAATCACAATAGTCCGTATTGTCCACGGAATTCACCAGTATTCTGCTGCCTCTCGACTCTTTGTAGATCGCTTTATGCAGATCCACCGTATCGGTTGCAACAATAACAATATCAAAGCCCTGAATATCTCCTTGGCTGTATGCTCGATGATAGAGTGTAAGGCAGTGATCTTTGATCAGGTTATCCGCTTCAATACTCACCTCTGAAGCAATAACTGTGATCTCTTTGGTAAAATCCACCAGTTTCTCCAGTTTTTCAGTGGCAATAGTGCCACCTCCAACCACTAAAACTTTAAGATCCTGCATATCCATGAACATGGGGAAAAATGACATTCTGTTCCTTTTTATCGATTGTTATTTATAATGTATCAAAAGTCTATTAAAATTGCTTTGATATGTATCAATACTTTGCTACACTATGCTTTACTATAATCACATTATTATTATAAACGGAGATATTTACACAAATGCGAAACGAATTACTATATCAGATGCAAAATGCTTTTCCCATGACGCAGCGACCCTTCAAGATCATAGCAGAGGAGTTGAATACTTCTGAAGAGGAAGTCCTCTCTATGGTACAGAAGCTTAAAGATGAAAAGATCATCCGTCAGACTTCTGCCATTTTCGATACCAAACGCCTGGGCTACAAATCATCACTGGTTGCTTTTAAGGTAGCAGAGGATCAGGTGGACAAAGCTGCAGAAATTATCAACGCTCATCCCGGTGTCAGCCACAACTACCTGCGTAACCATGACTACAATATCTGGTTCACCATGGCTGTTGCACCTGACAGCAAACTGGGGCTGGAGAAGACCATCGAAATACTCAAAGAGCAGACAGGAGCAGACGATGCCATCATCCTTCCTACACTTAAAATGTTCAAAATTTCCGTAAAGATGGACACTACTGGAAAACGCGCCAAAAAAGAAAAGCTCAAAAAAGCAGTGCACAAAGAGATAGAACTGACACCTCAACACATTGCTGTCATCAAGGAGCTGCAAAAAGACATTACCGTTACATCAGAACCCTACAGGGAAGCAACTGAAAAACTGGGACTGGGTTATGATAAATTCTTCGAAATAGCCAACGAACTCAAAGAGAGTGGTGTCATGCGTCGTTTTGCCACTATACTCAATCATAGAAAAGCCGGTTTTGGTGCCAATGCCATGTCCGTTTGGGCCGTACCTGAAGAGAAAGGTGAAGAGATAGGCCGACAGATGGCAGAGTTCTCTGCGGTCAGCCACTGCTACCTGAGACCAAGCTACCCCAACTGGCCTTACAATCTTTTTGCTATGGTGCATGCCAAAACCCAGGAAGAGTGCGACACACTCATTGAAGAAATGGCCAAAGAAAGCGGCTTGACAGAGTATGGAAAACTCTACTCAACTGTAGAGTTTAAAAAACAGCGGCTTGTTTATTTTGATGATGCTTTTAAAGAATGGGAAAAAAGAGTTAAGAGTTAAGAGTTAAGAGTTAAGAGTTAAGAACGATTGCATTTTCAAGCTTTCTTAAACCTTATTCCTCAGCCCTTAATCTTTATATCCGATCTGCTCTTTAAAATGTGCAATACAGTTCGTACAGTCTTTCATTGTATTCGTCTCAACGATATTATAAAGCGCTTCTTCTTTATGTATGATCACAGTATGGTTCTCAACTGAGATGATCCCCTCTTTTTTAAACTTTGTCATGATCCTTGAGAATGTTTCAGGGGTCAGGTTAAGCATGGATGCGATCTCATTATTCTTTAATCTCTGGAACAAGGAAAGTTTCTGCATCATCAGATCAGCTACTTTCGCTTCTGAGGAAAGGACCGTCTCTTTATGCACCAGTGCAGAAAGTAAAGAAACTTTACCTGTAAGAGACTTGATGATCTCCAATGAGAAATCCGGATTATTCAAATGTTTATAGACCAAGTCAAATGGAAGCAGTCCCATTGAACCATCTGTAACAAATTCACAACTTGCAGGAAAAGGCTGCTGTTCAAAACAAGCATACTCACCTATCATAGAGGGAGCAGTAAGGCGATTGATCTGTATTTGTGTACCTTTGGGAGTCGTCTTATAAAGTTTGACACTCCCCTCTAGCAGAATATGAATATATCCACTCTCATCCCCTTCATAAAAAACAATACTATCTTTGGTAAAATGTTTAATATGCGTATGATCATAAATTTCTTTTAAATGAGATTCGCTCAATGATGAGAACATCGGAATCTCTTTAAGTTTCAACATTACTATTCCTCTTGGTCACTTTATAAAAATGTACTATACAGTACAAAAGATAAAATTTCTTCTATATATTTTTAATAATAGCACTGTTTTAAACATAAATACCTTAAAACATCATAGATACAAATATTAAACTATTTGTTTATATTATTTTTCAAACCAACTTAACTGCTCCCGTAACGTAACCACTTCCCCAACTACGATAAGTGCAGGCGTTGGAAGATCTTTTGCTTTTTCATAAATATCTTTCAATGTACCTACAACTGTTCTTTCATCCGGTCGTGTCCCTCGGCTGATGACTGCGACAGGACAATCTTTAGGTTTTCCTATCTCCATCAGTTTATTTGCTATCTTTTTAAGACGATGGAGTCCCATCAAAAAGATAATGGTATCATCACTTTTATAGTTTTCCCAAGGGATCTGAGAATGGTCTTTATTGCTTGACTCATGTCCTGTCACTACTCTGAATGAAACTGTGATCCCACGATGTGTGACAGGAATACCTGCATACTCAGGTACGGCTATGGCAGAAGTGATCCCCGGGATGAACTCAAATGCAATCCCACGTTCACGCAAATAGATACCTTCTTCGCCTCCTCGCCCAAAAACAAAAGGATCTCCACCTTTGAGACGTACCACATTCTCATATTTCAAGGCTGATCGATAGATCACTTCATTGATCTCTTCCTGGGGTAAGATATGATGAGAATCTTCCTTTCCCACATATACAAATTCACATCCGTCTTTCGCTTCTGCCAAGATATCCGGATTGGCAAGTCTGTCATAGATGATCACATCTGCTTCTCTTACTACACGTAATGCTTTCACCGTCAGAAGATCAATATCTCCCGGACCAGCCCCTGTTAAATAGACTTTCCCCACTACTTCTCTCCCTCTTCTGTTTCAATAAAAGCTTTTCGAAGAAAAGCATATTTCAATTCCTCATTTCTCATTTCTCATTCCTCACTTGTAATTTGAGATTCACTCAAATAACATGATGGATCTTCTGCCCACATATCCCCGTAGATCGCATAAGCACGACTTCTTGAACCGCCATTACAGATATTCAGATATTGGCAATTTTCACATTTTCCACTCAGCTCTCTAGGATGTATTCTCAGTTTTTGCAGCAGTTCTGTCGGTTCATTCGTCCAAATATCTGAGAAATCCTGCGTGAGTATATTGCCTATCTTTACAGGAAAGAACGGGTCCGGTTTTACAAAACCTTCTGAGTCGATGTTAAGCAGTTTACGTCCCGCGGAGTTCCCGCCCCAGGCGATCAGTCTTGACTTCATCTCCTCTGCATGTTCAGGATATTTTTGGACAAATCTGTCATAGAACAAGATCGCATCCATTTCCATATTACCTGTGACGATCTCGATGTCTTTACCTGTTTCATGATATTCAAACGCTTTATCCAAGATGTAGTTCACCGCTGTGATACGCTGCTCTTTGCTCAGATCCATCTCCAGGTTCTCAAGTCCCCGTCCACTGTAAACAAGATGGGAGATATAGACTTTCGGGATATTATGTTTTTCTGCCAGCTCAAAAATAAATTGCAGATCATCATAGGTATCTTTAGTGATCGTAAAGCGGATACCCACTTTGGTCTGCCCAAAACTGTTCAGCAGATCAACCGCTTTCATGGATTCAACGAACGAACCTTTCAAGCCGCGAAATGCATCATGTACCTCAGGACTACCATCAATGCTGATACCAATATAATCAAAAGTATCAAGTATCTTCTGGGCATTGCCCTGTTTCACATAGAGTCCATTGGTCGAAAGATAGGTAACGATACCCAATTCTTTACAGCGTGCCGCTATATCGAACAGATCCTTTCTTGTAAGAGGTTCACCCCCTGAAAAAATAAGGAATTTCACGCCGTTGGCTTTAAGCTTTGGCAGTGTTTCCATAATATTCTCAGTGGTCAGCGTATCTACTGCATCCAGATCTGCTTTCGAGTAGCAATGCAGACAGGAAAGGTTACAGCGGTTGGTAAAGTTCCAAATGGCAATACTCCCATCCAATACCCGTGCAGGCTTCCCCTCTGTAACTGACTTAAGCAGATTAGATAGTCTAAACATTATTTTACCTCTTTATTTTGCGCGATATTGGGATATGCATCTTGGATTATTTTATCCTGATTTTTTTTCGGATCCTCTTTTTTTGGCGTTTTAGGCTTGAAACTTAAAATATAACTTGTAATTGCTTTGAGCTCTTCTTCATTCAATGTAAAGGCCGGCATTGCATTGCGTTTATAGCCAAACGTTTTAGAAACAGAAGCCGGATCGGTGATCATCGCTCTTATCTCTTCAGCAGTTCGTTTGGAAGCGATTTCGGAAAAAGGAGGTCCGAATGCCACTGCTGTCTGATGATGACATCCCCAACAGTAGGTTTCAAATACTTTTTTTCCACTCTCTGCCTCTGTCACAGATGTAAGTGTCAAGATGATAAAAAAAGTAGTTATTATTTTTTTCATATTATTCATCCTTTGTATAATAGAAGGATAATAGCAATATTTTGTTTTTGGGAAGTTGATTTAGGACAAGAGTTGAATAATTTTAATGTAAAGTATCCTATCTGCTTGATTTAAATCAAGATGAGATCACTCCGATTTAAATACAATTTTGAACTTATAATAATTATAATAAGGACTTTTAGTGAAAAAATGGATCACCTTTCTTATGCTATCAGCAGTATCAACCCAAACATATGCAGCATTGGAAAACACAACTTGTAAAAAATGCCACCCTATTATTTTTTCTGAATATCAAAACTCTATGCACAGCAAGGCATCCATTTTTAAAGATACTGTGCATAAGGCTGTATGGGACAAGCACCCTGACAAACGAAAGGGGAATTACAAATGTGCCAAATGCCATACACCATCTGACCATAATCTTATCTCTGGTAAAAGCAAACTTGCAGACAATCCAATACAGCGGACAGAACCCATCTCATGTCAAGCATGTCATACAATCAAAAACATTGAAAAACATGCAAAAACCAATAAAAATATTTATAATCAAAAAAAGAAATACTTCTTCTCGGCAGATATAAAAAGGAAGGGAAAGAAGATCACCTTTAAAGAGGAAAGGCATCTTTTCGGGCTGTTCACAAAAACTTCAGGCTCACCTTATCATGACATAGATTACAGTAACAAAAACTTCTACGATGGTACCATGTGTCTTGGATGTCACGATCACAAACAAAATGGTAAAGCATTTTCAGTCTGTAATATGCAGATAAAGCAAGATGCCTCCAAAGAGACCTGTATCTCCTGTCATATGCCAAAGATCAAAGGGACATTCGTCAATCTTAAAAATACACATACCCATGCATTTCATGGTATCTCTATACACACGATGGATCCCTCGTTGCTCTCAAAACATATCAAACTTTCTTTAACCCAAACGGATAACGGTTTTGATATTGCCATACAAAATAAAGCCAATCATACACTCTTTGCCCAGCCACTCAGGCTCAATCAGCTTCGTGTCACAGTAGAAAGAAAAGGGGAAACCATACCGATTGAAACAAAAAATTTCATACGTATCATAGGAAAAGACGGTAAACCCGCTATGCCTTGGATGGCAGATACTGTACTGAAAGATACTCTCATTAAAGCCCATGAAACACGTCATGTAAACTATAAAACAACACTTCTCAAAGGAGACAGTGTTGTAGTGGAATTTGGCTATTATCTGGTCAATCCCAAGGCTGCCAAAAAACTTAAGATCACAGACAAAAGTGTCACTAAGTTTATTGTACTTACGAAGAAGAGGTTTAACATTTAAATCCCAAGGGTATTGTCCCATGACAACACCCTACATCAATACACCACCAACTTCCCTTCAAGTGTTTTCAAAAATGCCACCACATCATCTATCTGTTCAGGCGTAAACTCATTGCCTATCTGGTATTTGCTCATGATCCGTACTGCTTCTTCCAATTTTTCAACAGAACCATTATGAAAGTAAGGGGCAGTTTTAGTGATATTTCGCAAGATAGGCACTCTAAATTTCAATGTACCATCCCGGCCTAAAAATCCACCCTCATTTACAAAAGGAAATGGGCTCTCTTTTATCTTTAGATCCGGCTCAAAGAGCATCCCTATAAAATCTGAAAAATATTTTCTAAGAGGGAATTTCTGTATGCTCTGCCCGCCTACGCTCATACCGGTATGACATCCTTTACATCCTTTTGTAATAAAAAGTGTCATCCCTCTTTTAGCCTGTGCACTTATGGCACCATTGTCACCCTCCAGAAATCTGTCATAAGCTCCTCTGGTAAGCAGTGTCCGTTCATAGGCACCTATAGCCTTTCGAACATTTTCAAAGGTGACCTTCTTTTCAGGAAACAGTGTTTTGAATTTTGCAACATATGCACCATCTTGGTTTAATCTCTCTTCTACTTCTGTAGGAGTCATATGCATCTCAAACGGTGCCTGTATCGGTCCTCCTGCCTGCTCTTCCACATTCTTGGCACGTCCATCCCAGAATTGTGCTTTGGCCAATGCTGCATTAAGTACGGTCGGAGAGTTCAAATGAGAGGGATTTGCCTGCCCCTGATATCCTATTGCTGTAGGAATATTGTCATCCCCACCCTCTTGCAGATTATGGCAGGTAGCACAGCTTATTGTCTTATCTTGTGATAGGATCGGGTCAAAGAAGAGCTCTTTCCCCAAAGCTATCTTCTCTCTGTTCATAGGATTTTCAGGATTATCCACCACTTTCAGCAATGCGTCATAGCCTGTAGGTACAGGTGCCATATCACGTGTTAGTGCAGCCTGTCGCAACTCCTCATCACTAAAATTTTTGGGCGCTTTCTCCGGCAATAGAAATGGCAAAGAGAATATAAATATTACAACTATTATTGTTATGGTCACAGGATGGATCAATTTTTTCATGATATACCTCCTCATCTATCATTCCAGTATATAGAAATTTAGAAAAATTTGCAATTATTTTTAACAATAAAAGAATTTTTATAAATAAGAGTAATTTTATCCTATTTCTTGATGTACATCAAGAAACGTTTAATATTTTTCCGTTATATTTCGTCCAGAATTAATTAGGAGTAATTTTATCTCAATTTAAAAATATAAGGAATTCCTCATGAAACAGATAACGCTTTTACTAGCATTATTAACAAGTACGAATCTATTGGCAGATGTCGCAAGAGGAAAAGCAGTCTATACTGCGAATTGCGCTATTTGCCATACGGTTAACGGGGGAAGAGCTCTGGGGCCTGATTTTAATATTGTCTCTTATACAAGAAAGAAAGAAGAGATCGCCCAATACGCAAAAGACCCTTACTCCAACTATACAAAATTCGGATACCGCGCAAATGCCATGCCGACACTCCCGCTTGAAGATCAAGAGTTTAAAGATGTGGCTGACTATATCAGTTCTTTGCAGCCTTTCAAAAAGTGGATGATAAAGAAAAAGAGTTAATGCTTCATCAATCCCTTGGGAATCCCCATCGGTTGAAAAAGCTTTCTATATTATTTTCTCCAAACTACTTTCAATTCATGAGAAAGCTGTGATAGGTCAAAAAGGATTTTTTCTTCTTTAACTTTTCCTATGGTATTTTCTGAAAAGACAAACGGTTGCAGATAATACGTGCCACTATATCCTCTTTTGAGCAGATCTTTAATGATCCTGTTGATTTCTTCCACTCTTAACAGATCACTGTGAACCGTTGTTCTTACTTCAAAGGGAAACTGTTTTTGTATTAAAAAATTCAGTGTCTTGGAAAAACGGTCAAAATGTTTATCTTTTGTTATTTCATAATACTTCTCTTTGGGGGCTTTATAATCAAGCGCAATATAATCCACCAGTCCGTTTTCTACCAATACTTTGATCATTCCGGGGTTTAACCCATTGGTATCCAGCTTGATCTTGAATTTTAACTGTTTGACCTTTTTACAAAAATCTTCTAAACCACTATAAAGTGTAGCTTCACCCCCGGAGAGAACCACTGCTTCAAGAAGGCCTATTCTGCTTTGCAAAAATGCCAAGGCTTCCTCTTCAGTAGTCTTCCCTTCCCCAAATACAATATCTTTGTTGTAGCAATAGACACAGCGCATATTGCACTTGGCAAACCAAAAAATGGCTGCCAGATGATCAGGGTAGTCTAGAACTGTAAAAGGTGTAATGTCATAAAGTGGTTTAAGCGGCATTGTTTTGTGATGCTTTTTCAAGAAAAAACTTTCTCTCCTTGTGCTCACCTTTTTTACCGATATTAAAACTTTCAACCGGTCTATGGTAACCCATTACCCTCGTATAAACAATGCATTTTGTTCTTTTTTCTTTTGACTTTTCCAGTATTTCATTTTGATTCATTTTTTATCCTTTAAAAAAATATTTACACATGTCTGTGCATTATTAACTAAAATATCTATCTCCTCTTTGCTGGCATTATCTATATGTATACCGCAAATCACCAACAGATCCTCGCCCATTGTATTATAAATCATGTTTGCCATTCTCTCTGAGATGACATGATCTTTATGCCCTTTCTTGCTTATGGTCTGCAAGCGACCTTTGGCTTCGATCAATGTTGCTGAACCGATATGTTCCTCCTCTCCACCTGTGATAATAACAAGCCTATCGTTACCTATCTTATAAGACGTCAATCTGACACTATACCGTCCTTCACCTGCACTGATCATCAGCTTGCCTTCTGTAATATCTCTTCATCACATTTAGGGCAATACTCATATTCCCCGGAGAGATAACCGTGCTTTTCACAGATCGAAAAAGTCGGTGTTACGGTAATATACGGCAGTCTGAAGTTGCTGATGACATTTTTCACCAGTTTTCTGGCTGCTTCCGGGGAGCTGATCTTCTCTCTCATATAAAGATGTAATACGGTTCCGCCTGTATATTTGCACTGCAGGTCATCTTGCAGCATCAATGCTTCAAAAGGATCATCCGTATAAAATACAGGGATCTGGGAAGAGTTGGTATAGTAGTTATTCTCTTTGGTCCCAGCCTGAATAATATCCGGATACCTTTTCATGTCTTCTCTGGCAAATCGGTAGGTCGTACCTTCTGCCGGTGTCGCTTCTAGGTTATAAAGATTTCCCGATCGTTCCTGGAATTCTTTGAGCTGATCTCTCATAAAATCCAGGATCCTCATAACCATCTCTTCTCCAAAGCTATCGGCTATCGTATGCTTGTCATCAGAAAAGTTTCGTATCATCTCATTCATTCCATTGACACCGATAGTAGAGAAATGGTTATTGAATCCGGGAAGATATCTTGCCGTATAGGGATAAAGCCCTCTATCATACATCTCTTGGATGAACATCCTTTTTTTCTCAAGTGTCGAGTAGGCATACTCCATCAGTTTGCTGAGCTTTGCAAAAAGTTTCTCTTCATCCCCTGCATAGAGATATCCCAGTCTTGCCATATTGATGGTCACAACACCAATACTCCCCGTCATTTCAGCACTTCCGAACAGGCCTCCTCCTCTTTTGAGAAGTTCACGAAGATCAAGTTGCAATCTGCAGCACATACTTCGTACATGCCCGGGTTTATATGCCTCTTCATTGGGTATCAGTTCACCTTCTTCATTTCTCACATACTGACTGCCTATAAAGTTTTGAAAATAGGAAGATCCTATCTTTGCCGTATTTTCAAAGAGGATATCGGTATTTTCTCCATACCAGTCAAAATCTTCAGTGATATTGACTGTAGGTATAGGAAAAGTAAAAGGCTGTCCACTCTTGTCACCTTCAGTCATTACTTCATAATAAGCTTTATTGATAAGATTCATTTCGGGCTGAAAATAGCTATAAGTCATACTCTCCAGAGATTTGATACCTTCTCCTCTCTCTTGGGCCTTTTCCAATAAAGCTTCATCATCCAATCCATGAAAGAGATGATTTTGATTTCTTGTCGGTATTTGATCTTTCAGGTCAGCCGGGACCGTCCAGTCTATGGTAATATTGGTAAAAGGACTCTGTCCCCATCGTGCCGGGACATTGAGGTTATACACAAAGCTTTTTATGGCTTTTTTGATCTCATCATAGGTAAGCCTGTCCTTGAATACATAAGGTGCAAGATAGGTATCAAAGGAAGAAAACGCCTGTGCTCCGGCCCATTCACTCTGTAGAATACCCAGAAAATTTGCCATCTGTCCCAATGCTTCTCTAAAGTGAGAGGGGGCTCTGCTCTCTACCCTGCCTCTTACACCGTTAAACCCCTCATCCAAAAGCACTCTCAAGCTCCACCCTGCACAGTATCCGGTCAGACAATCCAGATCATGGATATGATAATCTCCATCCCTGTGTGCATACCCTTCTTCTTTGGAGTAGATCGTATCCAGCCAAAAATTGGCGATCACCTTACCTGCCGTATTATTGACAAGTCCGGCATTGGAGTAGCCTGTATTGGAATTGGCATTGATCCTCCAGTCTGATTTATCGATATATTCTTTGATGGTTTGTGTGGAATTGATATAAGTCGTATCTTCATCCAATCCCAGAATCTGTTCTCTTTGGATCTTATGCATATGTCGGTAGAGCATAAATGACTTCATCACTTCAAAATGCCCATGTTCATAAAGTACTTTCTCTATGATATCCTGAACTTCTTCAACAGAGATCTCATCTCTATCCTTAATCATATCCATTAATTCCGCAAAGACATGCTTATCATAAGCTTTCACTTCACTTTCAAATGCTTTTTTGATCGCATCCTCGATCTTAAAAGGTACAAACTTCTGAGAAGATCCCTCTCTTTTTATAATTGTTTTTATCATATATGTCTCCTGTACTTAGCCATTCAGTATTATAGGAAAAACCGTTCTTATATTCTTTGACAACTGTCAATAGATTTAAAAAATATTCTTTTCGACATATTTCATGATTACTTTTTGATTGAAGTCAATA
The DNA here is from genome assembly GCA_003934925.1 of Epsilonproteobacteria bacterium (ex Lamellibrachia satsuma). Classification (GTDB taxonomy): domain Bacteria; phylum Campylobacterota; class Campylobacteria; order Campylobacterales; family Sulfurovaceae; genus Sulfurovum. The sequence continues at coordinate 46,687 of JQIX01000046.1, read as the reverse complement.
AAATTATTTAAATATTATGCTATATGCTTTGCCATATCAACCAGTCTTTTTGCATACCCATATTCATTATCCTGCCAAGCCGATATTCTGAGAAGATCATCCCCAACCACAGCAGTCAAAGAGAGGTTCACTACAGCACTGTGGGAATTTTGTACATACTCATCTGAAGTACCGGGTAACATTACGGTATCGAGTATCTTGTTATAGTTACTTTTTATCTCTTTTATGAATTTTTGATTTACCTCATCGGCAGTTATTGTGTTCTTCAGGTTTATATGAAGCTCATACAGTGTTGTACTTGGTATAGGAACTCTTATACTTTTTGCATAGAGCTTCTCTTTTAGCTGCGGAAAGAAATACGCTGTTGCTTCAGCTGCACTGCTCATAAGAGGAATAATGTTTTGTGTGGCAGAACGTGTTCTGCGTATATCTTTGGAGTAGTGTTTATTATCAAGCAGGTTTTGATAGCTCGTATAACTGTGATACATATTCATCATAGCACTATCGATCCCAAAGTGTTTATCTACTATTTGAAATAGTGGAACTATAGCATTGGCAGAACAACTGGAGTTTGAGATAATGGATTGCCTTTTATAACTTTTATGGTTCACCCCGTAAATATAAGTTGGCATGTTATCAGATGCAGGTGCAGAGACGATCACTTTTTTTGCTCCATTTTTGATCAAAGGTATATTAGACTCCACCGTTAAAAACATTCCGCTGCATTGTAGCAGCACATCTACATTAAGTGATCCTATATCCATCTTTTCAGGGTTTGGTTCAGAAAAAAGTTTTACTTCTTTCTCATCAATAAAAAGTGTATCATTTTCTACTTCTATCTTATAAGACAATGTTGGGTAAATGGAGTCATACTTTAAAAGATATGCCATCTGTTCATAACTGTAAAGATCATTGATACCTACAAGTTCAAACCTGTTATCTTCAAGCATGATCCGTGCGGCACATCTTCCGATACGTCCAAATCCATTAATGAAAACTCGTATCATTCTGCACACTTAATAAAGCATAACAAGCTCTCGCCCTCTACCCATCCTCTTTTTATCTACTATTATAAGAATGGCTTTTTGATTATTTTTCATAGTTAACAGTATAATCAAAACCCATGACTTTTGTCTTGATAAGTATCAAACATTGACATTTATCAAGTGATTTAAATTGACAAAAAGATAGAATAATATACTTAATTTATTAGAATCTTCTCATTATTCAATGATACATGGGTAATAAGACAATTCAATCATACTTCAGGAGAATATTATGGATGTAAAACACTACTATAACCCAAATGGCGAAGAGATACTTGATGAAAAGATCTTTGGCGGTTCCCCAACGGGATTTGTAGATTTCAACCGTTCCAAATACCGATGGGACAGCAATATTTATGACCTGATGAATGCCAATACATGGTTTCCTTCAGAAGTAAATACCAGTACAGAAAAAAAGAATTTCGATCAACTTACCGACAATGAACAGTCCATCTATAAGATGACCTTTGCACAGCTAAGCTTCAATGACTCGGCACAGGAGGAGTACCTCAGCGACTTTAGACGACTGGCGAACAATCGTCTGGTCAAATCGGTACTCTCTCTTCAAATTATGCAAGAGGTGAACCACTCTAAAAGTTATGCTGTTTTACTTGATGCCTGTGGAAACTCCGAAGAAGTTTTTAATCTTTATAAGTATGATGCTGCCCTTAATCGGAAGAATCAACAAATAGCAGAGCAGTTCGCAAAATACATTGACGGAGGCTCCGTCGATAAAATGCTGCTGAGTGCCATGGCAAGTGTCAACCTGGAAGGTATCTACTTTCTTTTAGGTTTTTCTTACATCTATCTGCTTGGAGACAAAGTACCCGGAGCCAGAGATATGATCAAATTCATTGCCAGAGATGAGCTCAATACCCATTTGCCTCTCTTTGCCAATATCTTCAAGACCATCCAGAAAGAAAATACAATCCAAACAAGTACCATAGATGCTGCCTATACGATGATAGAAGATGCCGTTAAGATAGAACTTGAATATGGAAAGTATCTGCTCGATCAGTTCCCGATCATGGGTACGACACCTGAACTGATGGAACAGACCGTTTACAATTATGCCAACGACAGACTTACAAAAATAGGACTTGATCCTATTTTTGAACAGAGCGGTACCACTTATTTGCAAAAACTGGTAACCAAACATTTGGAAATGAACGAAGTCAAAAGCAATTTCTTTGAGAGCAATGTTTCCAATTATGCAAAATCCAGTATTGACCTCAATGATTTTTAAATGATGACAACAGAAGAGTTTCTGCCCTATCTCAAGTGTGTCGGCACAGGTCCAAAACGTAATCGTGATCTTGCAAAAGAGGAAATGAAGATTGTTATTCGGGCTCTCTTGGAAAAAAAAGTGTGTGCTGAACAGGCAGGTGCATTTCTTTTAGGCTGGCGCGTTAAAGGTGAAAGTATAGATGAATTTTCAGGAGCCATAGAAGTTTTTGATGAGTTTGTCAAACAAGAACCCCTTAAGAACTCCATAGAGTTTGGCTACCCCTATGACGGTAAAGTAAAAAATCCATATATTTTTCCACTGACAGCAAAGTATCTGCAAAAGTTCAACCTTCACCTTTCACTGCATGGAGATTTGCTTCAACCCGCCAAAGGCGGTACAACACTTAAAGAAGTATGTGACAATACATCTTTAACCGGCAATGTACATTTTTATGACAGAGCCACCTATTTCCCGGAACTTCATAAGTTCAGTGAAATTCGTAGAAAACTTGGGCTGCGATCTTCTTTCAATACTATAGAAAAACTGTTGAACATCACACAAAGTGACACTGCTATCATCGGAGCTTTTCATAAACCTTTTGTAGAAAAATACATTGCACTTTTTAAAGACCGATATCAAAAGCTTATTATCATCAAAGGAAACGAAGGTACCCCGGAAATATTTTCAAAATGTGCCATTACCATTGTTGAAAACAATGAAGTAACAGAGATAAAGGTTGATCCCAAAGATTTTGGCATTCATTACAAGAAATCTACAGTGCCTATCTCACTGGAGACTTCTTTAGAACTTCTACAAAATCCAAGTGAAACGTTTTTAAAGCTTGCACAACTTAATGCCGGAGTTATTTTATTTTTAGCGGGTAAAGTAAAGAGTATTGAAGAAGGTTATAGGCATTTATCATGGCACATTTTATGATTTTATTTAAAATATGATTTAAATTATATCTAAGAAGTAATATGTAAGTTTATTTTTTATCTTTCTTGGAGATAATCAAGAAAAGATTTCTTATATATTTTCAAATCGTTCAACTTTATAGAGGAACAAGCATGTTACAAAAACATTTTACAGAGCAGACCGCTATTTTTCTAAGTGTCTTAAAATGGGTATTTTTATCTTCTGTAGTCGGCGTTATTATCGGCTCAGTTGTTACACTCTTTTTAAATATTTTAGAGTACTCTGAAAACTCTCGCTCTCTTTTACCCTTTAATTATTATTACCTATTACCTTTTGCACTTGTTCTGACCGTATGGCTAGTCAAAACATTCGCACCAACTGCAGAAGGGCATGGTACAGAAAAAGTTATCTCTGCCGTGCATAAGGCGGATGGCAAAATAGATGTATCGGTTATTCCTGTAAAGCTCTTAGCAACGGTTTTAAGTATCTTTGCGGGAGCCTCAGTAGGTAAAGAGGGGCCGGGAGCACAGATCGGGGCTGGTGTTGCTTCAGCACTTTCCGAACTTTTTAAATTCAGCAAACAGGATCGTAAAAAATTAGTGATCTGCGGTATCAGTGCCGGATTTGCTACTGTTTTTGGTACTCCCATTGCAGGAGCGATCTTTGGCGTAGAAGTGCTCATTATAGGAGTCATACTTTATGATGTACTGTTGCCTTCTTTTATTGCAGGGTTTGCCGCGTTTACCACAGCTCAGTTCCTTGGAATCAAATATACCTATTACAATCTACACTTTTATCAGAACATATCACTTGATATGATGCTCATTGTAAAAGTCGTACTTGCTGCCCTTTTTTTTGGATTTATTTCAGATATCGTGATTTCTTCTGTTTCACTAACTTCAAAATATATTCAAAAGATCAAAGTAAGTACTTACATAAAAGCATTTGCCGGTGGTATGCTCATTGTTATTCTCACATTAATCTTTGGTGAAGAATACATTGGATTGGGATTAGGGACTATCAGTAATACAATCAATCCTGACCCTCTTTATGCTGTAGATATACATTGGTATACGTTTATACTCAAAACACTTTTTACCTCTCTCTCGCTTGGTGCCGGAGGCAGCGGTGGCATCATTACTCCTATTTTTTACATAGGAGCAACAAGCGGTCATACGTTTGGAGCACTCTTCTCTCCTGAACATATTGTGCTTTTCTCTGCCTTGGGCTTTGTCAGTGTCCTATCTGCTACTACCAATACCCCTATTGCATCTACCATCATGGCAGTTGAACTTTTCGGAATAGACATTGCACATTACGCTGCATTGGGTGCGGTAATAAGCTTTTTGATCTCTGGCCACAGAAGTATTTTTTCCTCTCAAATATTAGCAATGAAAAAGTCTGAAATGCTCTCTATAAAAATAGGTGAAGAGGTAGAGAACATCAATGCAGAACTAGAGGATGATAAAATAAGTAAGATCAACAAGCTCAAAGACAGACTTCAAATCAAACGTCAAATACTTAAAAATCGTAAACGGATTAAAAAAGATTAATTGTTTTTTTTAAAATATTACTTTTTATCTTTTCTCCATAAAGAGGCTCTCTTATGAAAGTTTCTGTCTTCGTGTCGACAAAAAAGAGAGCCGGAAAGGCAGTGGTATAATACATCTCTATAGGGTAATTGGCGCTTCCCTCATATGTAACCATGACTGAAATCATTTTTTTGTTTATCTGTTCAATATACATCTGATTCATCAATTGATCTTTAATGATCCTGTTACATAGAGGGGAATCTTTCTTTACTACAAGTACCAAAAGTACTTTATGCTCATTATGCGCTTTTTGAAGTGCCATATCGTAGTTTCCAAGCCAATGTACACTATTGGCGGAGGAAAGAAGAGGTAATAGCCAAAACAGGATGAACTTCAAAGACTGTTTTGGCATTCTTTATTTTGTACTGTCCATTTGATAGAGGAATATCCCTGAAGGGTGTTTCACCTGGTAAATCTCTCTTTCAAGAAACCACTCATCGGTATTTATCACATTAACCTGGTTGGCATCATTTACAGAAACATACAATTCAGGGTATTTTTGTGACCATCTTACATGAAGAACTTTCCCTTTAAACGTGAACGTTTTAATAATCTTCAATGTTTTGGTATCGATAATCTGGATCGTAGGAAAATTTTTACCCGAATAAGTCACTGCCAAATACTTTTGATCTGGGCTAAGTGACGTAAAGACCGGCAAACCTTGTGTTTTGATGTTTTTAATGAATTTAAAGTTATTGTCATAGACCATCACTGCATTATCACCGACAGCAGGAATAAACGTTCTGTCTTTACTGAGTGACCAGAAACCAAAGTGTGGAACCTTGAGTACCGGCTTATTTCCCTCGGCAGTTACTTTAATAAGATGATATTTCATTGTATCCAAATCTATAACACCAAACCCTTTGGTCAAAAAGAAACCGACAATATAGGTATTTTTCTTGATCATCGCATCAAAAGGCATCTTTCCTACATTGAACTCTTTATATATTTTGAATTTTGGTGTACCCTTTCCTGCATTTTCATCTTTCAGTACAGTCACTTTGTCATTGTCCATCTGTGCAAAAATGATCATATCTTTATAAATTTTGATACCTACATTCTTTGAACCCGTTATGATCTTGTCAATAGGCTTGAGGTCACGTGTCAGAATATCAACGGACTTGTCATCATAATTTGCCACAGCTACATAATTCTTGCCAATGACAAACCCAATAGCCGATTTGCTCGTTTTGTATTCTGCCTCTTTCTTTTCTGTTTTTGGATCAAACTTAACCACATATCCGTCACGGCTGATGAGATAAGCATCCTTACCATCAAATTTAATAATACCGTGATTCATATTGTGCATATTTTCCATGTGTCTTTTTGCAAGCCCATCTTCAATGACCGCAACAGACTCACTCTCTCGCTCAACAACAAAGTATTTCTCTTTTGCACTAAGTGTTGTAGAAAAAAATGATATGCCTAAGAGCAATACAGATAATAAAAATTTCATCAATGTATCCTTTATTTTATAATTGAGACTATTGTACTGAAAACTCTCTAATAAGCATGTTGACATCTGTCAATATATCTAGAATTTTTTCCAGAAACTGCGGCTAAAGAGTAGAAAAACCGTATAAAACTCAAGTCTTCCTATGATCATGGCGATCGACAGAATCATTTTATCCATTCCACTGAAGAATGCATAATTCTCAGCCGGGCCTGTAAGAGAAAATCCCGGACCGATATTCCCTACAGTTGCCAAAGCAGTTGAGATGGCTGTCATAGCATCAAATCCCCGTCCAAAAAGATAGAGTGTTACCAGCATATTGGTAATGACAAAAAGAAAAATAAATCCTGTTGTAGAGCTGATGATCTGAGATGAGATTTTTTGACCATCAATAAAAAGTCCGACTATTGCATTGGGGTGAAGTGTTCTTTTTAGTTGTACTGCAATGTTCTTAAACAATACAACGTAGCGAATGACTTTTACACCACCTGCGGTAGAACCGGCATTACCCCCGACCAGCATCGCTATAAAGATAATACTGATCGCTATATGCCCCCATTGCGCATAATCAAGTGTTGCAAATCCTGTTGTTGTCAGAACGGAAGCAATCGTAAAAAAGGAATGGGTCAAGGCATGGAAGTAATTATCATAATCGACAAAAATATCTATACTGCTTAGGATCAATGAAAGTATAATAAAAATAGCCAAATACCAAAGCACCTCTTCTCTTTTGTATCCATCTAGTTTACCCGTAGAGAATAGTTTCAGGTGTGCCAAAAAGTTGATCCCCGAGATGATCATAAAAAATGTCGTGATCCAGATGATCCATGCAGAATGATAATAACCAAGAGAATTGTTTTTTGTAGAAAATCCTCCTGTTGAAATGGTCGAGAAAGCATGGTTGACCGCATCAAACAGTGTCATACCTGCCAGCTTCAAAGCTATAGCATCTACAAGTGTAAAAAGCAGATATATCCCCCAAAGTCTTATGGCTGTATCTTTAACTTTGGGCGTGATCTTCTCCATTTTGATCCCTGTAGATTCTGCTTTAAAAAGTGCCATAGAACCACTTGGATTAATAAGAGAGAAAAGTCCGACACCCAAAACAATGATCCCCATACCCCCAAGCCAATGCGTTAGACTTCTCAAGTAGAGTATGGACTTCGGCAGAGACTCTATATCGGAAAAAACCGTAGCTCCAGTGGTCGTAAAACCACTGACAGATTCAAAAAAGGCATCTGCAGGGGAGATGCCGGTATAAAGCACAAAAGGAATCGCTCCGGCAATACCCAGAAGTATCCAGATGAGATTGACTGAAAGTATGCCGCCTTTGATACTTAGCTTCATAGTATGCCGTCTTAAAAGCAAAAAGATGAGTGCATTGAACCCGAATAAACAAAGATCAAAATAGAGAAAATTTCTCATATCTTCATGGTAGATCCACCCCACAACAACCGCCGTCAAGAAAAACAATGAGAGCGCCATCCCTATGACAGAAACAAACTTTCCTATGTTTTTTAGAGCGTGTATATCCACTGTTCTATCTCTTCTTTTTGTTCAAATTTTCCAAAGACAACCAAAATATCACTCTGTTCCAACTGTTCAATTTGAGTAAGATCATAGATCTTATCTTCTCTTAAAAGTAATAAAATTGAACTGCCTATCCCGACATCTTTAACCAATTTTCCTATAAGTTCAGAGTTAGGATAGACTTTACGCATAAAAAGTACTCCTCTTCCCCCGCAAAAATGGCGTTGCGTGACAATAGAACTTGAAGATATTTTCTCCAAGATCGCATAGTGTGCTCCAGCTTTACTTCCACGTACGACCACCACTCCCATTTTATGCATCAGATCATAATAGGCTTTGTCATTGTTGACTGCTACCACTTTTTGTATACCATACTCTTTGGCTTCAACACACTTTACGATATTTTTCTCATCATTATGCCCTGCTGCAATGATCATATCGGCATTTTTCAGCCCCTCTTCTTCAAACAGGCGCTGATCTTCATAGGCTGAGTTGATAATGGTCACTTTCCCCTGTAATACCTCTGAGGCTGTTTTACAATGATCAATATCTTTTTCGATCATTTTAATATCAAGGTTTTTATCCAAAAGAACTTTGGCTATTTTCTGTGCTAAAGTATTGGCACCGAATATCACGATCTTTTTAATGGAAGTCGGCATCTTTTCATCCAACTTTGCCGATATTTCCTCAATGGTTTCAATAGCACCGAAAAGATAGACAAGGTCATCTTTTTGTATAGCGGTATCAACTGTCGGAACAAAAAACTCTTTGTCTCTTTCTATCCCTACAATAGAGACATTTTCATTCACTAATTCTTCTACCCTATAGAGCATTTGGGCATCATACTGCACCCTGATAGAGATAAGTTTATGCTTGGTTTGATGAAACATTTTGACATTATTGGCTTTGGGAAAGGTAAAAAGTGCTTTGACCTTGTTGGCAGTAGTGATATCCGGGAAAACTGCGTAGTCAATAGAGAGTTTTTTAAGCACATGGCTCTTCAAAAAACCATCATTTTTTAACCTGATGATCTTTCGCTTCACTTCTACCACATCTTCTACGATCAAGGTGGAGAGCAGATTGGCTTCATCAGAATCTGTTACAGCTATAAAAAGATCGATGGTATCAAGATTGAGTGTCTGATAGGTTTTTGGATTTTCAATATCCCCATAGATCACCAAAATATCAATATCTTCATCCAATTTATTGAGTTTATCCATATCTTTATCGATCACGATCACATTGTGTTTAAAAGAGAGTGTCTGTGCCAAAGAATACCCAACGGTCCCTGCACCGGCTATAATTATATCCATACTAATTCATCCTTTAGATACAAAAAGAGTACTCTTTTATAACTTTAATGTCACTTTTTTTATCAACATGGGTTTCATCAAATCTGTACCTTCCAAATTAACCGCTTTGGCACAATCTGTCTTTGCAAATTGGACATAAAAACTAACAGTAACAGTATCTTCTTTTTTTAACTGTACTGTTTTATAGTGTAATATTTTATTCTCTTTGGCTGCAAGATTATGAATTTTCCCAGCGGTTGAATGGTAAGGTATGACAATGGGTTTTCCATCTTTTGTAAAACTGGCAGCAAAATACCCTTGTTTATCTTCCCTTGGATCCGTCTGATAATTTTTCCAAATTACCTTACCTTCCCGGACAATCTCTATTTTAAGGTATTTGGCACGGGCAGACTGTATGATCAACGGGTGTGCCATTTTGTTATACATCGTAATGTGCAAACTGTCACCATCTGCTGAGACATTAATATCAACACCTTTTTTCCGAAATACTGTATCATGAATCCCTAAAAATTTATGACTGGCATGATGGATTCTAGCTCTTTTATTGATCTTGTCAGCCCCACCTTCGATTTCCGGCATATGACACTTGATACAGTTTTCACTGTTTTGTCCTTCCTGCATAGCATGAAAAATAGTAACATTGTTTTCATTGAGCTTATGGGAATGACACCCCATACAGACTTTTTGGGCATAAATAGGGTTATTTACAGAAGAGTGCTTATCATTATGATCGGAGTTTTCAAGCCTGCCATATAAAGAAGGTTTATAATTCGCTGCCTGTTTGGCTTTTACATTTATATTAAATCTATGTGCTTTTTTGACATAGGCTATGGTATGACAAAAGTAACAACTTACTGCATCGGTATGTGTTTTATTATTTTTATCGGGTCTAGCTTTGCCTGTTACAATATCTTTAAGATTATCTGCCATAGGCATATGACAGGTAGCACAGTCATACTTTTTCAGACTGACCTTATCTGCAATTTTACGGTGCAAAGTATCATTAAAATACCCATGAGAATGGTAAGAGCTTTGATATTCTTCATAAATCTTTTCATGGCACTCTTGACATGAATGGTTATCTCTGTATTTATCTTTAGCTTGAAGAGAAAGGAGAAAAAGAAAAAGAAATAAAAAAGAGAGCCGAAAAAAAGCTATTTGTTTCATAAAATCAAAACCTTGGTAACTTATTGAAGTGATTCATTAATCATCTCAATAAATTACCCCCTCCCGAAAGAGAGAGTAAAAATATCAATTAAGCACCAGGAACATGTTGTCTGTGCTCAACTGAGTAAGTAAATGTAGGTGTTGTCAAGTTTTCAATATACTTGACGAACTTACCTGTTTCAGACTCATAGATACCGATTCTACCAGTCGTCCACTCAGAGATCATTGTCCATTTACCATGGTTAGCAGGTTCTGCATGAAGCAACCTTGGTTGAACAGGATTCTTAACAGCTGCACCTATTTTAGTAGGCATAGGCAAGATTTTCTCTTTACCGAATGCTTTTTCGTTTACAGCCACTTTTTCATGCTGTGTAGCATCCCACTCTTGAAGTACTTTATTAGTCTTCGCATCAATTAATTGACCTTTTGTTTTACCGACTCTAATAATTCTGTCAGTCTCAAGTGTCTCTTTATTGATCAAATATACCTGATTGTAATTTGCTGGTTTACCAAGTACACAGTCAGACCAGATCCATGGAGTATCTTCTCCTGTTCCTACAAACAGACCACCACCGGCTGTCTTAACTTTCTTGACCACTTTCCAACTTGGAGATTCCCAGATAACAACTTGACCAAAGTTCATACTCTGAGTCGCGTTAAGCTGCTTACCCATTTTCTTGTTGAACCAGCTTGATCCCTGACCAGGGTGTGGCTTAGATTTTTTGCCGGTATGTACCTTGGCAGCAAGTTTCATAGTCTTTTGATCCACAATACCCATTAGGTCAGATCCCTGAGAAGCAACCTGGACATAACGACCATAATCTTCACCCTCATTCTCGTTTAAGAATGCATCATGAAGTACTTTACCGATATTAGGAATATCACCTACGATCGGGAAGTCAGGCTTGCTATAGTCTACAACATAGACGTGACCCGCATCTTTAAGTGCAAATGAGAAATAAGGACCATATGGTGTATCTGCAATGTATGCAACACGGCTTGGTTCAATCTGTCCATCAGTATTGATAACACGGCTGGTATCATAGACTTTAAGTGGTTCAAGTGTATGTGCATCACACAATACCGCACCGCCTGGGTTATAGTTACCCGCCATGACATATTTACCATCTGGAGATACTGCCAAACCTCTTGACTCTTGACCTACCTGAACAGATGCCAAGGCAGGCTGTCCCGGTGCAGCGATATCAAACATTGTCAATTTACCTGAACGGGAAATAGAATATGCATATCTAGGGTCATGTTTATTGGTAACTGTTACGTGTACCGCAAATCCGGCTTTGTGACGAGAAAGTACTTTACCTGTTGTTGAATCAATAAAGTCAACCAAAGAAGCATCTCTTTCCGTTGCAAATGTAATGTCTCTTACATCTTTAACATCTGCCGCTTTTGGATATTTTTTAGCCAATGCTTCTCTGTCTGCCAGTTTTGTCCATGATTTATGTACTTCGTCAAGGCTCAGTGTCAGCTCAACCGTATTTTTCCAGTCCATCAGCCAATCAACCATACCACTTGCATCATCTTTAGAGAATACAGTATTCCATGCAGGCATTGCTGTATTTTCTCTACCATGCAGAATAGTTTCTGCCAAAAATTCTCTGTTTTTCTTTTTCAGCGCTTTAGGTCTAAGGTCAGATCCAACACCACCCTGGTGGATAGGTCCATGACATCCTTGACACTCTTTCTCATACTTTTTGGCAAAGTCCATCGTAGATGTTCCGGCTAATGCCAACGTCGCAAAAAGACTTGTAGCAGCTGCTAAACTTAAAAGTTTGTTCAATTTCATTTTCTCTCCTTTTTAATACCCGTATTCACTTTATTTTAAGCAAATACGGATAAAATCTCGGGTCTAATTTTAGACAACTCACATATAAAATGAGGGCTCTACTCAGCCCTCCTATTTCTCTCTCCGCCAATTTATAAAAAATCGCCTTCAAGTGTAACATCTATCTACTTAATCAAATATATGATAAGCATTTTTATTTATTCAATCTTTTTTTCTCACTGAAATAGATCCAGAACATCGGTAAAATAATTATCGTGTGTAAAAAGATCGTCAGCGTCAAAGGTCCTTGATTCAACATACCAAAAAAACTGTGATTTACATCCGTAAACGGTTCAATCAATCCAAACATTTTTTCTCCTTTTATGATATGGTACGGAAGATCCGTACCTTTTTCTCTTAAGCTTCTTGTGCCGCTTTAGCTTGCTTACCGATAGTAAGAAGATCCCAAACAAGATAGACAAACCCTACGAATGTTACTACACCCATAATGGCTCTCCACACCATAGCCTGAACAAACCAAGGCAATTCCTGTGCTGCAAAGAATGCACTCCAGCCACCGCCAAGTTCAGCTCTTTCTACAAGTACCTGCTCATAACCGGCAATCGTCAACGCAACAGTCATACCGACCACACCGAATGTAACAAGGAAGATCCCCATTTTAGATTTGAATGTTGATCTCAATACTTTCACACCATAAGCATACTGTACACCCATGTAGAACATTCCGATAAGAATCGTCGCATAGGCTCCGAAGAATGCCAGGTGGCCGTGTGCCGCTGTGAACTGTGAACCGTGCGTATAAATGTTTACCTGTGGCAGTGTATGGAAGAATCCCCAGATACCTGCCCCAAGGAAGTTACCAAATGCATTGGTGACGATCCATGCCATTGCAGGACCATTGTTCATTACAGAACCTGATTTACCTTCAGCTTTGGCAATACCCTGCTCTTTACCCCAGTCATAGAGGACATGAACGAACATTGCTACCAACGGAACAGGCTCTAGTGCTGAGAATAGTGCACCGATCTCCCACCAGTACTCAGGTGTACCGATCCAGAAGTAGTGGTGACCTAGACCAAGGATACCTGAACCAAACAGCATCAATACTTCGATCCATAGCCACATTTCAACGATCTCACGCTTAGCACCAATGATCTTGATCAATGCATACGCGGCAAGTGTACCTACAAATACTTCCCAAGTCGCTTCAACCCAAAGGTGTATAACCCACCACCACCAGAATTGATCCATGGAAATGTTGTCTGTAAAGAACATACCTGCCAAGTAAAGACCTGCAAGCGCAAGTAAGTCGGCGATCATAACCGTCATGATACCTGTTTTTTGCCCTTTCATATAGGTTGCAAAAACGTTCCAATAGAAGATAAGTACGACCACGACGATACCGATATCGGCCCATCTTGGTGCTTCAATATACTCTCTACCTTCATTGATCAGCCAGATAGTAGACTCTTTACCAGGCCCTACTTGAATAAAGATGTAAACAAGTACAACTACGGTTACTGCCAGTGTCAGTACCCAGAAAGCCAACTTGCCAAGACCGATAGCCACACCTTCATGTCCTGTCTCATCTGAGAGCATAAAGTAAACCGAACCGATCATTGCATAAAGCATCCAGACTACCAGTGCATTGATATGCACCATTCTGGCTACCGAAAAGTCGAACAGTTCGAACAAGAACCCTGGAGCCAGGAACTGTATAGCGGCAATAAGACCCATAAGAAGCTGTGCACCAAAGAGTATAACCGCTACTCTGAAATACATCATTCCCAGTTCTTTACCTTTATTGCCCGCAAATTCATTTGTTTTAATACTAGTGAGCATTTGTGCCTCCTGATTTGAATTGATCAACAGTTTTCGAGAAGTTTCTTGGGAAACCGTTGGTGTCGATACTACTCATATGCTTGAGGAAAGCTACCAATCCTTTTGCTTCATCCGCAGTAATTCCAAGATTTGGCATCATACGTGCATGTGTAGGATATTGAGAAGGATGCTGCAAGAATTCAGCCATTGCCTCTTCTACTGTATTTTTTCCTGTCATACCCTGTAATGGTCCGCCATTTTGCCATGCAGGATCCAACCAGGCTTTTGTAAGATCAGGTGCATAGTATGCTCCATTTCCTAAAAGCGTATGACAGTTCATACAGTTTTTTGCCTGGGAAGTAAGCTTTCCAAGGTGTAACAGGTCTGCTGCTTCTTTAGCGCTCCACTCTTTTCCAAAAAATAGCTGCTTTCCACCGATAACCGGTACCTCATGCCCTCTTTTTGTACTCATTTTATAATCAATTTTATAATTGATAACCGTTGCTGCCGGCACTCTCTTGTCTACCCCATTCTTCAGGTCTGCATCCGTACCCATCGTGATCTGTCCAAGCGTATCAAACGTAAGCCAGATAAGCAAAATAGTTGCAAATCCTGTTACCCATGCCGCAGAACGACGCCAGAATGGAATACTTGTCCAAACCGAAACATTTTTGTTAGCCATGTGTCCTCCTTTTTTGTTTATAAGACGCTTTTTGAACAAAGTCCAACAAAGCTACACTGACGCTGAGTCATACCTAAAGGTATATACTGCAATAACTTCGGCAGTTGGCTCATGCGACTGGTCGCATTGATGTTTTGTCCACAAAACATACTTATTTATTTGTATCCTGCATGATATCGTCTGTATCTTCGTAACGCTCATCCGCTGCACTTATCAAATAAAAATAGAGGTGAGGGATAAAGAGATACGCTACCATTGTAACCATCATTACTTTTAAAGTAAAATGGTTACTCTGAATAAGAACAGAAAAATCATATAAGAAATAAGTTTGTAATGCCCAAAACAGATATCCTACAGGCATCCATTTTTTGGAAAAGTAACCCATTTTGGAAAGAGTTATGATCGCTGCATATCCCACCCCAAATACAAGCACAAGTGTTGATTCTATAAAGATCGGTAAGAATTGATCTACCGCAATCTCCGGTCGAATTACCAACGTTCCCATCATATGTATCTCCTGCTAAATATCTATTTACTAAAGGTTCAAAGCCCTAGAGCATAGAAGTATTATGACAGTTTAGAACTGAAATGAACTTGACATATATCAAGAAAATAGATAAAAATCATAACTTTTACTATCTATATTAAATAAAATTATATTATGATTTTAAAAGAAAAAATTATAATTATATTACAAAAGTACTATTTTACGATACATCGTGCAGAAAAGAAAGGTCTTGAATAGTAAGGTGAAACAAAATTGTCTCCTTCTAAAGCCCAATCCTTGGATTTTTGAATATTTACACTCTGTGCTACTTTTCGTTGCATTCTACTCTCACAGATAATAGGCTTATCCTGTTCAAATGCTGTTTTGACCGCTTCCATTCTGTTAACAGTTATCCTGTAATGCGCACCCACCATGATGGCAATGACCAAAGTAACCCAAAAAAGTCCTTTTTTAACTGCCCCTTTTGACATAAAAGGTCTTGTAGTCACAAAAAGTGTTATGAGAAGTATAATGGCACCCAATATAAGGTATGCACCTTCAAGATATAAAAAATTTTTCATCATTAATATGCCTCTGATCTAAATATTGAAATATTATTTTACTCCGGGATCCGGATTGTACATATGGTAACACAGTTTAGCATTGAGGCTATTGATATTCATCAAGCGATTTTCAGTCAAAAGGCTCTATACTAACATAAATTAATTACGAGGCCATAAATGAATTCCCTTAAAAAATATCTTCCTATAGCACTCTTCCTGGGCTTTTTACTCTTTGGTCTGGATGCTTTTATGCAAAGTAAACCCAGTTCAAAAAATGCACGTGTCTATAAAACAGTGAAACAATACAGCCCCTACTATCTTGAAAAGCGATTTGGCGGACTGCAGATCATGAATAAAGAAGATCCTGAATTTAAAGAAAAACCTAACAATATGACCCTCTTTAAAGAGTTTGAACGGCTTGAAAAAGAGTGGGGGAAAAAGCATCTTAAAATGGAGAACAATATGCTCATTATCTTGGATAATAACAGCTCACAACTCTCAACTCTGCCTCTTCAAAATCAAAAAGAGATCGATTTTATACATCGCTACTATGGAATATGATTTATGCTTAATATTGTACTTACACTTGTTTTTTCCATTGTAATGCTGGTCTTTGTGGCATTTCCTTCCATGAAGATCATCGAATGGGTAGAAGACAGATTTGATGTTCCTGAAAAATGGCATAATCCTCTTCTCATCTCTACAACCATACTTCTTGCTCTCATGATCGGTCTTTTCCTTCGATTTGCATAACCGACTATTAACAACAATTTGGCTAAAATAATTCATTAATTTTAACATCTACCTAGATGTCTTGGAGTATAACAATGAATGAAGCAAAATATATTTGGATGGATGGCAAATTGATAGATTGGAAAGATGCCAAAGTTCATATTCTTACACATACAGTACACTATGGAAATGCTGTTTTTGAGGGGACCAGGGCATATCATACTGAAGATGGCCTGGCAATTTTCAGACTGGATGATCACTGTAAGCGACTTTATAACTCTGCCAAAATTGTTGCGATCAAACCAAATATGGATTATGAGACAGTAAAACAGGCACATATCGAGGTACTCAGAAGCAATGGTTTTACAGAAAATGTATACATGAGGCCTCTCATCTTCTTAGGATATGGACAGATGGGAGTACATCATGTCAAAGCTCCTGTGAGAACAGCAATTGCCGCATGGGAGTGGGGAGCTTATCTCGGTGATGAAGGCCTTGAGAAGGGTATCAAGGTTTGTACCTCATCTATTACACGAAACCCAAACCGTTCTACTTTTGGCAAAGCCAAAGCAGCAGCCAACTACCTCAACAGCCAAATGGCCAAATATGAAGCAATCGAAAATGGTTTCGAGGAAGCACTCATGCTTGACGAAAACGGTTTTGCCGCAGAGGGAACAGGAGAGTGCCTTTTTATCGTAAGAGACGGTGTTTTGATCTCACCACCAAATGACAATTCTCTGGAATCTATCACACAGGAAACCGTTCTGGAACTTGCAAAAGATGCCAATATACCAATAGAACGAAGAAATATCACCAGAGATGAGATATATATCTGTGATGAAGCATTTTTTACCGGAACCGCAGCAGAAGTGACACCGATCAATTCACTCGACCATAGAGTTATCGGCAACGGAGAAAGAGGACCGATGACAAAACAGCTTCAAAGTGCTTATTTTGATGTCGTTTTTGGTAGAAATGAAAAATACAAACACTATCTAACCTATATTTAACAATAAATAAATAGAGAAAACTAACACCAAAAGGAATGCTATGCCAGCAGACATGAACGACTATTTCAAGAAGAAAAAGCCAAGTAACAGCTCTAATAACACTAACAATACCAATCGTGGCGGAGGAAGCAATTTTGAGAGCCCTTTCAACAATATGCCAAAAAGTATACCTGTATGGCTTATTCTTATTGCAGCCATTGCATTTGCCTTCTTCATTTTCAAACCATTTACTATCATCAATTCAGGTGAGGTAGGCATCAAAGTAACGACAGGGAAATTTGAACAAGAGCCACTTAAAGCTGGTCTTCACTTTTATATTCCGATGTTTCAAAAAATCATCCCTGTAAACACACGTATCAGACTCATTACCTACAGTAATGATGTGACAAGTGAACTTGGTGATAAATATAGAGGATTCGAAGGTGGACTGAGAAGAAACAGAGCCATCTCTGTACTGGATAAAAGAGGTTTAACAGTAAACATTGACCTTGCAGTACAGTATAGCCTTAAAGCAGAATCCGCACCTGCCACCATAGAAAAATGGGGTGCAAGCTGGGAAGAGAAGATTATTAACTCCAAAGTAAGAGAAGTCGTACGTGATGTGGTAGGTCAGTATACTGCGGAGCAGCTCCCGGAAATGAGAAACGAAATCGCTTCAGCCATCCAAACCAAAGTAAGACAAAGAGTGGAAGCATTGCCAAGCCAGCCTGTAATACTCTCTTCCGTAGAACTTAGAAATATCGTTCTTCCTCCAAAAATCAAAGAAAAGATAGAACAGGTACAGGCAGCGAAGCAGGATGTTACCATTGCTGAGCAGGAAAAAGAAAAAGCAAAACAACAGGCACAAAAAGCAGCAGAAGTAGCACGCGGTGTTGCTGAAAAGAACCGTATTGAAGCACAGGGTGAAGCAGACAAGATTCGTATCGAAGCACAAGAACAGGCAAAAGCAAACAAACTGATCTCGGATTCATTAACACCAGAGCTTATCCAGCTTGAGCAGATCAAAACTCAAGCCAAGTTCAACGAAGCACTCAAAGTCAACAAAGATGCTCAAATCTTCCTGACACCCGGCGGTGCAGTACCGAACATCTGGGTAGATGCAAAGAGCAAAGAGCAGAAAACCATTTCTGCACAACAATAAAAACATAAATAGGTACCCGCCAAGGGGCACCCCTACAAAACATTGACATATGTAGGGGCAATCCCTTGTGGTTGCCCTCTTATCCGGAGAAATTAACATGAACATAAACTGGAACAAAACCCCCCTTATCCCTGCTATAGCACAAGATGCAAATACCAATGAAGTCCTGATGCTTGCCTACATGAATGAAGAAGCCTATGACTTAACACTTTCTACGGGATATGCGCACTACTTCAGCAGAAGCAAACAGCGTATCTGGAAAAAAGGCGAGAGTTCCGGGCATACGCAGGAGATCAAAGATGTACTGCTTGATTGTGATGCTGATACTGTTATATTGAAGATCAAGCAAAATGGTGTAGCCTGTCATACAGGAAGAAAAAGCTGTTTCTTCACTTCAGTACTGCAAAACAAGATTATTCTGGATAAAGAAGTAGATACCGATGCCATCTATGGCGTAGTAGATACACTTTACCATACAATTTTAGAACGCAAAAATGCACCTGAAGCGGCAAAATCATGGACAAAGAAACTTCTCGATGACAAAGAACTGATGCTCAGTAAGATCCGTGAAGAAGCAGATGAAGTATGTGTAGCCATTGACGAAGAGAGTGACGAACAGGTTATCTACGAATCTGCAGACCTGCTCTACCATACTCTGGTAGGGCTTGGTTACAGAGAGATATCTCCTGACCGTGTCAAACAGGAATTGGCAAGACGTTTTGGTATGTCAGGGATTACGGAAAAAGAGAATAGAAAAAAGTAACGAATTTATCCATGATTTTGTAGATCGGGGCAGGGATACCCCGAACTACAATAAAAAGCTAGCACCCTCCGGCACATCCCAGACTGTTTGCATTCCCGCCTGCAAAATAATTCCCGTCAAAACTTACCAGTGAATAGTTTCTTTCACTCCCCAAAGATTCAATTAACCCTTCAACAGAAAGAAAACCTAAGGATGTGGCACCTATCTTGTCAGCAATTTCATCTACAGTAAAATTAGCCGAGATCAATTCAGCCTGCGTAGGGGTATCGATCCCGTAACGGCATGGATATTTTATCTCGGGTGCCGCAATACGCATATGCACCTCTTTTGCACCGGCATCAAGCAGCATCTTTACTATCTGAGTAGACGTAGTACCACGCACCAGTGAATCATCGATAATGGCAATTCTCTTTCCCTTGATCAAATGTTTGATCGGTGACAGTTTCAGTTTTACTTTCAGATCACGGATCTCCTGTGTTGGTTCTATGAAGGTACGTCCTACATAGTGGTTACGTACGATTCCCATCTCAAAAGGTACGCCAAGCCCTTCTGCATAACCTTTAGCCGCCGCAACACCACTGTCAGGCACCGGCAGTACCAGATCGACTTGGGCAGGTGTCTCCTGAGCCAATCTTCTTCCCATTTCCAAACGTGCCTGATAGATATTTTTTCCATCAATGATAGAGTCAGGTCTTGCAAAATAGATATATTCAAAAGCACATGGATGGTAATCCGGTTCAAATATCTGCTCAGAATAAGGCTCTTTACCCTCTTCAAATGTCAACATCTCTCCAGGTTTTACATCCCTAACGAACTTGGCACCGACAAGATCTAAAGCACAAGTCTCACTCGCTACGATATATCCGCCATCTTTGAATTTACCCAAAGAGAGTGGACGAATACCAAAACGGTCACGGATCACGAACATTTTAGAACGACTTTGGATCGCCAGACAGTATGCACCTTCGATCCTTGTAAGCATATCTTTGATGCGGTCAACCAGAGAATCCTTTTGGGATTTTGCTATAAGATGTATAATATTTTCTGTATCCATATCCGTTTGGAAAATAGCTCCTTTGGCAATGAGTTCATCTCTTACTTCCTGCTTGTTAACAAGATTGCCATTATGCACTACGGATATTTCACCCAACTTGTATTTTGCAAATACGGGCTGTGAATCACCGGTAGATTCACTGCCTGCGGTAGAGTAACGGTTGTGCCCTACTGCACAGCATCCCTTCATGCTATCCAAGGTTTCTTGTGAAAAAACATCTGCAACCATCCCGCGTTTTTTATAGACAGAGATACGATCATCATTTGCTACAGAGATACCTGTAGACTCCTGTCCGCGATGCTGCATGGAAAATAGTGAATAATACGCTACCGTAGACGCCTTTTTTACACCGAACACACCAACTATTGCACACATATTATATTCCTAAACAGTCATTGATCGAATAGAGGCCGGCTTCCTGGTCTACCAGCCATTTCGCCGCTCTGATGGCACCTTTAGAGAAGGTCTCTCTGCTGGTTGCTGTATGGTTAAGTTCCAGAAATTCACCATCATTATAAAAACCTACCGTATGGCGACCCACAATGTCACCACCACGCAATGCCATCACTGCTATCTCATCTTTTGTTCTTGCACCGATCTGTCCATCACGTCCACTTACCCGCACATCCTCCAGATTCAATCCACGGCCTTTCGCCGCAAACTCGCCCAGTGTCAACGCTGTACCACTCGGTGCATCTACCTTATGTCTGTGGTGTTGTTCAACAATTTCGATATCGAAATCTTTGAGTGTTGCAGATACACGTTCAACAAGCTGCTTTAAAAGAGCTATACCTGCTGACATATTTGATGCATAAAGTACAGGCATCGCTTCAGAAGATTCTGTCAGAAGATTCTGCTGATGCGCCGTAAATCCGGTTGTTGCGATCACCAATGCAGTCGGGTTTTTTAATGCCTCTTCACAAAGCTCCTGCGTTGCCACAGGTGCAGAAAAGTCTATGACCACATCACAATGCTCCAGCAGAGCACTCATACTGTTTGTGATAAATACACTTGAAGGGACATCTGTATTCAATTCATCATAGACATGCAATGCCGCCAGTTCCAATCCTTCTTCCTCTAGTACATTTTTAATAAGGTGTGCACCCATTCTACCCGTACTTCCTACAATACCAACTTTTGCCATTTTAACTACCAATCCTTATACTTGTTCTTGAATATATGAAATTACCTGCAGTGCTGCAGTAGCACCATCACCTGCCGCTACCACTACCTGTTTAGGTGCCTCTATTCGCATGTCACCCGCTGCGAATAGACCCGGAACCGACGTTCTCATGCTCAGATCAACAATGACCTGTCCCCAGTCATTCATTCCACAGATAAAATTTCCTTTCTCATCTTTGAGCACGGCATTATTGACATCATGTCCGACAAAGACAAATAGCCCAGGAATATTCAACTCTTCTGTTTTGCCGGCCTTATTTTTCAGCTTCACACCACTCACACCCATGGCATCACCAAATACTTCTTCGATCACAGTATCAGTAATGAGATGGATATTTTCTTTTCTTTTGATCCTGTCAACTGTTGAAGGTGCTGCCCTGAATGTATCTCTCCTGTGTATCACATAAACATCTGAACAAATATTGGAAAGATAATGGGCTTCTTCAAGTGCGGTATCACCTCCACCAAGAACAGCTACCGGTTTGTCTTTATAGAAAAACCCATCACAGGTTGCACAGGTACTTACTCCTCTTCCAAAGAACTCATCTTCCCCTTTGAACCCCGCTCTTTTAGGTGTACTTCCCGTACAGACAATAGCTGTTTTGGCTTCTACATTCTCACCGCCTTCCAAAGTAATAGTGAAATGCTCCCCTGTTTTAGCCACACGCTCTACTTTTTTCATTTCATGTTTGAGTCCGAAATGAAAACACTGTTCCTGCCAGGTATCCATAAAATCCATACCTGTTTTATGATGTTCAAAAAACCCCGGATAATTCTCTATCTCCGAACTTTGTGTGATCTGCCCGCCAGGCATACCCATTTCGAACAAGGTTACGTTCTTCAATCCCCCGCGTGTTGTATAGAGTCCCGCTGTTAAGCCTGCCGGTCCACCGCCTATGATCGCGCAATCAAGCATTTTAATCCTTAAAATAGTTAAAAATTTTTAAACAAACAATTATTGAAATTATACACTTTAAATACTTGGTTAATAATTTTTAGTAGGAGGTTTTAAATGAATAAGGAGGAAAGCAGGAAGAAAATCTTCCCGCTTGTTTGACAACTTACAGTTGTGCGTTGATTTTTTCTGCAAATGCATCTTTGGAAGCTGCACCTACCATTTGGTCTACAAGCTCACCATTCTTAAAGAAAAGAATAGACGGAATAGATCTAATACCATATTTAACAGCAATATCCTGTTGTTCGTCTGTATTTACTTTTGCAATAGTCGCTTTTCCTTCAAATTCCTCAGCCAACTCTTCAACTACAGGAGCGATCATTCTACAAGGTCCGCACCATGGAGCCCAAAAGTCTACCATTGTTACACCTTCCGCGATCGTTGCATCGAAGTTTTCATTTGTTAATTCTACATATTTTGCCATATTTCATCCTTTAAATTTTTAATGAAAAAATTATATCTTAATTTCATTAATGAGTTATAGCTTATCTTTATTATTTTGTCAACTATTTTTCATTCTTTCCCAAAAGATACAGTTTTATGGTGTATCTATATAATGCAGCAGGACCTCGGGATATTCGGTGGAACGTGTCCCTTCCAAAGCTTTATTGCTGCATCCTTTGACCGTATAGACAAAAGAGATCTTAGGTTCATTCGTACTGTTCTTATTGGCCCTGTGCAGCAGCTTGCAATGAAACAGGACAACATCTCCTTTTTGCAGGCGGTTGCTGACTTTGGTAGAGATCAATGACTGATTTTCTTCCGAAGAGTTTGAAAAATACTCTTTTTCATCAAACTGTGCTGCATTGAATGCCATTCTATGGCTTCCCGGTATGAATTCCAATACACCATTGTCAGCATACTCTTCATCGAGTGCCAGCCATACACTGACGAGATTATCGTTTTCAAAACTCCAATAACGGAAATCCTGATGCCAGGAAGTCTCAGTAGAAGTATGTGGCATTTTAGTCATGATGGAATTATGATGGGCCAAAGTGATCGTAGGGTCTTCCCCAAGTATCTGTTTTAGTACAGGGCGTATCTTTTCACTTTCCATCCACCGTTTAAAGACGATATCACGATGATACACCTGTCTAAGCCGTCTTACGGTAATACGCTCCTCAAACTGCTCCGCATGCCCATCAGAGATGCGTTTTCTTTCTTCTTTAGACTTTCCAACATACTCCAATTCGGTCTCAATGGGAGGCACTTTATGCTTTAAATGTGCCTTTGCTATATCTTTTATGGTATCACAGAGTTCATGGTCTGCAAATTGGGGTAAAAGCAAAAAACCATTCTGCTTAAATTGGCCTAGCTGCTCATCGGTAAGTGTCATAAGTTCACCTTTGCAATATGATTAGGATGCATTATAGCGTAACATTCTCTATGAACTCAACCTCATCATATCGGATGATCAGGGCATCAATACTAAAGGGGATATCAATATTTTTCGTTTTCATATAATAATATGCAGAGTTTATTACTTTTCGCAGTTTTGCTGGAGTCACATTATATACCGGGTCAAACTCAGCTTTCCCACTTTTAACCTCTATAAAATGCAGTTCACCCTCTCTTTGGGCAATGATATCTATCTCTCCCAGTTTGCGGGCAAAATAATTCCGTTCAACAATGACAAAACCTTCCTGTTCCAAAAATCGGGTAGCAAGTGTTTCACTTTCGTCACCAAATTTTTTAGGGAGTTCTCTCATTACTTTATAAAACCCATTACTTTTTCATCCGTTTTTTTAGTCTCATTTACAAGCATATCCAAGGTCGCAAATTGCGACCTCAAGTTTTTATATTCCTTTTCAGTGAGTTGAAACATAAAATCTTCAGGAAATCTTTCACTATTTCTTTTAACTTGTTCATTGAGTCTTTTTGTTGTTACTTGATATAGTGCCGCCAAATCTTCATCAAGCATGATCTGCTTTCCACGTAGTGTGTATATTTTATGATGTATGGGTATGGTGAGCTCATTCATGGGTACTCCTGCCTTAGAAGTATAGAGGGAAAAAGAGGAAGGGGTTGAAAATATGTCATATTGTAATACTTTTCAAGCATTACAATTATATTTGCAAGTGTAGATTCCCTACGATCATGACATCTTTTTAACAATGTCTGACTAAAGATTTCATTCTAAACATCTGAAATGAAAAGAGAAAACCTTATAAAATTATATATTTTATAAGGTTTCAATTAGAATACATTTTAATAAATGAAATATGAAGAAAATTTTTTGACATATGATATAATAAAATTCTGCTAAGTGACAAGGATTATTTATGATTAGAAGAAAAGGTAAAATTATCAACTGGAATGATGACAAAGGATTTGGTTTTATTCTTCCTACTGATAGTGATAGTCAAAAAAATATTTTTGTTCATATTAAATCTTTTTCTGACAAAAGAATACGTCCTGAAGAAGGTCAGCAAGTAACATATACTGTACAAAAAAATAATGATGGTAGAGAGTCAGCTATTAAAGTCTCAAGAGCCTCAGATCATATTGTAAGAAATAAAAATGGTAATAATAGCAATAAAAATATCACTCCAAAGTATAATAAGATTAATACAAACAAGACTCAGTTAGACCTTAAGTCTACTCATAGTATTTCACCATTTTATATAATAATCATTTTGGGTTTTTTGGGGTTTCTTTTACACTTTTCTATAGAAGAAAAATTACCACCAATAGTTATAGTTGTTTATATAGTAATGGGAATCATAACCTATTATATTTACTCAGAAGACAAGGATTCAGCAATAAATAATGAACGTAGAACATCAGAACAACGTCTATTAACACTATCCCTATTTGGTGGTTGGATAGGAGCTTTGATTGCACAACAGAAGTTCCGTCACAAAACAAAAAAAACATCATTTCAAGTGAGCTTTTGGACAACTGTCTTTTTTAATATAATGCTGTTATCCTCTGCTTTTAGAATAATACATTTTTAAATTCAAAACCAAAACCTTATAAAATATTCTATATAGGAAGTTTTATAATGAAAAATGTAAAAGAGTTTAATAAAATCAGAAAAGAACGAGAGAGTTTTTAAGGTCACAAATTGCGACCTTTTAGATTACCCGCAAGCGATCTCGTCCCCAACAGGAATCACATCGACCTTAACCGATTTGAATCTGGCAGTGAGGATGAGTTCATCACACTCATCCCCAAAAAGTGCATTGATACGACTCTTGGCATGATGGAACGTACAGAAAAGTGTTTTTGTTCTCACTTTATCCGTATATTTTACGCTAAGCGCTTCACTCTCTCCGTATTGACTTTTCAAGATGACCTTGTCACCGAATTTATCTTCATCCTCAAGTGGCGCAAGCACTACATCCTCGTCATACTTGGTATCAAGTTTGGAGCTTCGCTTGGTCTGTGCCGCATTGTTATAGTGGGCAAGTGTACGTCCGGTAGTCAGATAATACCCTTCCATGGAATCATTATAGAACTTTTTGTCCATTATCTCCTGTACCATTCCTCTGGGCTCATACTGCTTGTATACATACTGTCCAAGCCCATCTTCTGTACGAAAATCAAGCAGGTGTAGTACTGGTGTATCTTCATGGTAAATAGGCCACTGCATCCCTCTTTTTCTATGTCTGGCAAGTCTATAGTAATCCGCTCCGGAAAATCTTCTTGGTGCCACTTTCCTGACTTCATTCCAAACATCTTCAGAGCTTTGGAAGTTGAAGTTCTCACTATCACCCAGTTTATCTGCCATTTGGGCCAGCACTTCCCAGTCATCGGGAAGATCACTCTTCACTAGGGGCTGAGAAAGGTGAAGTCTTCTCATTGCATTGACATAAACACCTGTTTTTTCATATGCGGATTTTACTCCTATGACAATATCTGCTCTTTGGGCGATCTCAGTCATAAAAAGCTCCTGTGTCATGATGAATTCCAATTGCTCTATTGCTTTTTTGGTTTTGTTGACATTAGGGTGAATGTGCACAATATCTTCTCCCATATTGAGCAGTGCTTTGACCTTGCCTTCGATCATGGCATCTATGAGCTGCGGTGTCATAAGCCCTATTTTCTCAGGTGTCTGGTAATCAGGAAGATAGTAAGGCAGACAACCCATATCACAGGCACCCTGTACATTGTTCTGTCCGCGCAGAGGCATAAGCCCTGCACCTGTTTTTCCTATGTTACCCGTCATTAGTGCCAAGTGGGTTATCGCCATAACCGCATATGAGCCGTCTAAATGTTCTGTGATCCCTAATCCCCAAAAGATCATAGATCTTTTCATTGCGTATTCTCTTGCAATTTTCGGGATCATCTTGGAAAGATACTCATACCCTTCTACCTCTTTGAAAAATGCAGGATTTGCATAAGGATCATTAAGTATCTTCTCTTTAAAGGCCTCAAAATCTCTTGTACGTGTTTCTATAAAACTCTCATCATATATTTCTTCATTAATAATAACATATGCCATCATATTCAAAACAAGAAGATTGGCTTCATGAGGAATAATACAGTTATATTTGGAAAGTTTGGCGAGTTTTGTTTCACGCACATCTATAACGGCCAGATTATCTTCCTTTTTTGCCACATCCACAATACGGTTGGCAATAATAGGATGGGCTTCCATAGTATTAGAGCCTATTACCACCATAAATTCAGCTTCATAAATATCATTATAGGGATTGGTCGCGGCTCCTTCACCTATGGTGGCACGCATTCCTTTAAGTGATGGGGAGTGGCAGACCCTTGCACAGTTGTCTACATGGGGAGAGTCCATTGTTTCACGACAGAATTTCTGAAAAGCATAGGCAGATTCACAAGAAGTCCTTGCCCCGCCTATGGCACAAAAGCTGTCACTGCCGTACTCGTTCCTGATCTCGGAAAGTTTCATAGCAGCAATGCTTGTAGCAGTATCAAGGTCACAGGTCATATACTCTGCATCGAATTCTGAAAGGTTTGATGCTACTTTTTCCTGAATATGCGGATTTCTCTCTAAAAATGTTTTTTTAATACGGGGCTCACGGACACGGTCTTTTGCATCTACAAAGTCATATCCGTACTTACCTTTGATACATAGTTTACCCTCAGAGACCACACCGTCTTTCTGGGCAAATACTTTGATGATCTTATTGTCTTCTACCACACCGGTAATATCACACCCTACCCCGCAGTATGTACAGACACTCTCTATCTCTTCTCTCACATATTTCTTTGTCATCTTGTGCCTTTTTGATAAAAATGCTTCTTTTTTACTAAATAGGAGTAAATTTATCCTATTTAGGCTTAAAATCAAGTTTTCTTAAGTCCATCTAACTTATTGTTAAAGACAATTATATCAAAAAGGATAAATATGTTTACAATTAATATAGAAAAAGAGTGCGGATGTTTCAAAAAATCTAATCTTCAAAACAACAAAAGCTTTGAAAATAAAGATGATGCTCTGATAGAGGCCATGAAGATGGTCAATCATATGAACAAGAAGTTCTGTCAAAAACATGATTTTATATTCAGTGAAGATGGACAGAATTTCCAAATAGCAGTACACGAACAATCCAAAGCACACTCAGGATGCTGCGGCGGCGGGCATTGTTCGTAAAAAAAATTTTCCCTTCCATTAATCAGACGAAGTCTGCTCTTGTCGTGGTGAACGCCCTTGAAAGCGATAGCGATTCGAGAACCACGACGCTTTTTTGCTTCGTTTTTTTTAAAAAAATGAAGAGAGAAACAACACCTCAATTATAACTACAAAGGAAGCTTGAAAAACAAGTCAATCAAATAGTGCTGTCAGGAGACAGTACCCTGCATTATTTGAAATTCCCAAACACAAGCGGTGCTTTAAGATCCAAAGTTTTCACTTCTGCCATCACAGCCTGAAGATCATCAATTTTTTTTCCGCTTACACGAACCTCATCCCCTTGAATAGAAGGAGTGACTTTGACCTTCATCGCTTTAATAGCCTTTACTATCTCCTTGGCCTCTGCCTTATCGATACTGTCAACAATACGGTAAACCACTTTCACATTTCCGCCAGAGATACCTTCAGTTTTTACCTCTTCAAGTGATTTTCCTGCAATCCCTCGTTTAATAAGTTTAGAGATAAGTATATCTTTGAGTGCATCGATCTTTTGATCACTGGATGAACTGAGTGAAAGTGTTTTTGCCTGTTCATTCAAATTGATCTCTGCCTTGATCCCCTTAAAATCAAAACGAGTCGCCACCTCTTTTTCAGCCATCACAATGGCATTTTTCAGTTCCATCATATCAAGCTTTGCCGTTATATCAAAATAGTGGTCTTTTGCCATTTCAACTCCTTTTTTACTTCTCGATCCTCATCATAGCGATATTGCCATGAACTACATCAAGTTTTCCTAATGCTGCTATTGCATCCTGCATTTTACTCTCTTTACAACTATGTGTCGTAAAAAGAAGTTTGGCAATATCTTCATTTTTCGTCGGTTTTTGTAACATAGACTCTATGGAGATACCAAATTCACCCAGAGTGGAAGTAATGGAAGCCAGTACCCCGCTTTGGTCAGCTACTTCCAGTCTAAGGTAGTACTGTGTCACTATTTCATCTTTACTAAGCAGTTTAAGTCCACTTTCCAAACCTTTTTTATACCCAAGCATAGGTCCCTGATTTCCTCTTACGATATCCACTATGTCCGAAATGACTGCTGAAGCAGTTGCATCACCACCTGCTCCAGGACCATAATACATAGTTTCACCTACACAATCACCGACTACGGTCACTGCATTCATTACACCATCCACTTTGGCTATCATGGATTCCTGGGGGATCATAGTTGCATGTACTCTGAGTTCAACTCCGTTACTTGCTTTTTTGGCAATACCGAGCAATTTGATCTCATATCCGAACTCTCTGGCAAACGCTACATCTGTTTGTGTGATATTTTCAATACCTTCAATGAGAATATCTTCCGGTTTTGCATCGATCCCGTATGCAATACTCGCTAAGATCAAAAGTTTATGAGAAGCATCAAAACCACCCACATCAAAAGTCGGATCCGCTTCTGCATATCCTAATTCCTGTGCCTCTTTAAGTATTTCATCATACTGTGCACCTTCATTGATCATTTTAGTCAGCATATAGTTACAGGTGCCGTTCATGATCCCCTGGATAGATTCTATATGATTTGCAGAAAGTCCTGTACGCAATGCACCGATAATGGGGATCCCCCCTGCAGTACTTGCTTCATACATGAAAGGAATGTCACCTGCAAGCTCTTGCAGTTCATAACGATGGTACGCAAGCAGTGCTTTGTTTGCCGTCACAACTGCTTTACCTTTTTCAAGAGCTTTCTTAACCAATGCATAGGGTTCTTCAACGCCCCCCATCAACTCTACTACAATATCTATTTCAGGATCATCTATAACATCGAGCGGATCATCAGAAATCTTAATATTTACGCCTCTCTCTTTAGAAAGGTTTTTTACTACACCTGATTTAACTATGATCTTCTTACCCGCTCTTGCTTCTATGATATCGGCATTCGCTTCAAGAATTCTCGCAACACTTACACCAACAGTTCCTACACCAAGTATTCCGATCTTAATCATTCTCTTTTACCTCTTTAAGTTCTTTAAGAAATCTCTTGATATTTTTTGCTGCCTGACGGATACGCTTTTCATTTTCTATAAGGGCAATACGTACATATTCATCACCATACTTTCCAAATCCTATACCGGGGCTTACTGCAACACCTGCATGAATAAGAAGCTGTTTTGAAAATTCCAAAGAGCCCATATCTTTTGCTATTTCAGGGATTTTCCCCCAGATAAACATTGAAGCATTCGGTTTTGCCAAATGCCATCCTGCTTTACCAAAGGCATCGATCATCACATCACGTCTTTTTTCATAACGGGGGATAACCTGTTCATCGGGTACATACCCATGCTCATCCAATGCCACTGTTGCGGCAACCTGAATCGGTGTGAACATTCCGTAATCCAACCAGGATTTGATACTCTGAAGTGCTCCTATCAGTTTTTTGTTCCCTACGACGAAACCAACCCGCCAGCCGGCCATATTATAAGATTTTGAAAGCGTATAAGACTCTACTGCTACATCTTTTGCACCTTCAACTTCCATAATGGAAGGTGTTTTGTATCCATCGAATGTAATATCCGCATAGGCAATATCAGAAATAATATAAAAACGTTTTTCTTTTGCTAAGGCAACCAGCCTCTCATAAAACTGTGGTGTCACTGTTGCTGTAGTTGGATTATGAGGAAAGTTCACCACTAGGAATTTTGCTTGTGGTACAGAGTTATCCAATGCCTCTTCAAGGTCAGACAAAAATCTATCCTCATCCACTTTAAAAGTCTCTTCGTTAAAGACAAGTTTCATCTTCTCTACATTTGCCCCTGCCAAAATAAAGGCTTGAGAATGAATAGGATAGGTAGGATCAGGAACAATAGCTACATCTCCAGGATTAGAGATAGCCTGTACCAAATGTACATATCCCTCTTTGCTTCCCATCGTTGCAACGATCTCGGTATCTGGATCCAGATCGGCATTATATTTACGTTTGTACCATTTACTCATTGCCAAACGCAATTTATAGATCCCTTTACTGGCACTGTAGCCATGTGTTTTCGGCCTCTGTACGGTTTCGCATAACTTATCTATGATCGGCTGCGGCGTAGATGCATCCGGGTTACCCATGGAGAAATCAATAATATCTTCTCCTCTTCTCCTTGCAGACATCTTAAGATCATTGATCTCTGCAAAAAGATACTTTGGCAATCGGTTTATCTTTTCAAATTGTATTTCATCAAACATTATATTCTCTCTTTTGAACTTTCTTCAGTTTGTGTCAGATTCGTTTCTGTTTTTACATTATCCTGTACAGATTTCTTATCTGCCTGTGCAGGTGCTATGACACTTTCTATACTCAATTCTGTACTGTTATTTATCTCTTTAGGTATGAGATATTGGCTGATCTTATCTTCACTGAATGGCAATAACTCACTTAACTGTTTTTTGTCAAATTGTGTAAAAAAATACCAGGAAGCATATCCTAGAAGCAGTAAAATGAATAGCAGAAACAGTTTGGATCTGCCTTTTTTCTCTTCCATAACAGGAAGCCCGATCGTAACACTTTCCTCTTCATTGCCGCCATATTGCGTATAGTGTGAAAGTGCCTGCTCTTTCAAGGCACTTAGATCTGCTTTATATTCACGTTCTATGATAGAGATGAATCCTAATGTTTTCACTTTTTTCAGCTTATCAAAATCACCCGCAAAAAGTGCCTCAAGATTATCTTCCGAAATATTGGTTTTCTTAGCTATAGCTTTTATGCTGTTTTCTTCAAGTATCTCATTTAATTGCATAACCCATCCTGTGTATTAAAATCGCTGCTGCCGCACTGACGTTCAAAGAGTCGAATGCATGCTTCATTTCTATAGAGATCATATGATCTATCTTTGATCTTGCCTTCTTGGAAAGTCCCTTGCCTTCACTGCCCAGAACAAGTACACGCTTAGAGTCAAATACCATATCCTGCACTGCTTTACCATCCATGGCTGCACCATAGAAGGAAAAACCTACCTGTTGCAATTCATTAAACACATCTAGAATATTGTGTGTGACCATAAAAGGCATATCCAACAATGCTCCTGAACTTGTACGTGCAATAGCAGCATAGTTCAACTGCTTCACACCTGCAGCAATGATAGCATCTGCCCCAAGTGCATAAGCACTTCTTACGATCGCTCCGATATTCCCTACATCCGTTAAGCCATCAAGCAACACAATAAAATCATTTTTCTTTATCTGGGAAAGCGTACTCTGTTCAAAATCAGAAACTTCAAGCAGAATGCCCTGGTGATTCCCACCTTTGCTCATAGACTGGGCCCATTTCTCTTCTAAAAATTTGATCTTATCATGATGTTCATGAAATAGTTTTTGCGGGAGTATCCCTTTTTTGGCTACATAGACAGTTGTAACTGTATCCGGGTGTTGCTCTAAAGCATAGAGGCAAACCTGTTTTCCATAAATTATCATAAATGGATTTTATCTAATTTTTACTTGAAATCTGCGTTCTAAAATTCCCAAATAATTTTTAATTTTTAATTTTTAATTTTTAATTAATTCCTGATACCACTCTTTAACGCTCTTGTCACTCAGTTTTGCCAGAAGTTTTGCTTTAGGTTTTGGAGGCAGGTCCAACTGTAGAACCTCATCAAAACTGAGACTTTTTTCTGTACTTTTTTTTGCACGAATGATCACAACCCACTCTCCACGGATCGTGATATTCCGGAACTTTTCATCCAGCTCTTGAGCTGTACCTTTAAAATAGGTTTGAAACTTTTTACTGATCTCTTTAGCCAGAAAAAGTTCTCTGCCTGCATCCAAAGCAACAGCTTCTTTTAAAAATTTTTCCAAACGGTGCGGAGCCTCATAAAGTACTGTATTATAACCATTATTCATGGCTTCGCTCAATGCAGAACTTCTGTCAGACCCTTTATGCGGCAAAAAACCGAAAAAAAGGAACTTTCCCTCTTCAAAGCCGCTCGCAGCGTATGCTGTTGTAACTGCACTGGCTCCGGGGAGCACGTCATACTTTATATCGTTTTCCTGACAATATGCTACAAGTATCTGTCCAGGATCAGAGATGACAGGCATGCCGGCATCACTGACATAAACAACCTCTTTTGCATCCAAAACAGCACCAAACTGTTCCAGACGTTCTTTTCCGTTATGTTCATTAAAAGAGTGAAATTCTGCATTGGGATACATCATACCGAACCGCTCTTCCAAAAGTCTTAAAAGCCGTTTGGTCTGACGTGTATCTTCACAAAAAAAGAGTTCTGCTTTTTCAAAAAGCTTTATTGCACGAATTGTAATGTCTTGAGGATTTCCGATAGGAGTAGGGATAAATGTAATCATATAGCTTGCCTTTAGGCAGTAAGTAGGTTAAGGGTACCTTCAATCATTTGGGGACAAAGTGTCCCCGGAAAAGTCTTATGACAATTTGTATTTGTTTTTAAACTTCTCAACTCTACCTGCAGCATCAAGAATTTTCTCAGAACCTGTAAAGAATGGGTGACATTCATTACAGATATCAATACTCATCTCTGGTTTATTTGATCTGACTTCAAACTTGTTTCCACAAGCACACGTAACTTTACATTCCATATATTCAGGGTGAATACCTTTTCTCATTTTGAGACCTTTATTAGTTATTTTTAAAACGCAACAAGTTGCATTAGCAGACTTCAGCAGTCAGCTTTTAATGACAGGCAACTAACCTGTTCCAGCCTTTAGGCTCTTCCGTATTTGCAAAGCAAACAGGGTTGTTGCAACGCTCTTAGGCGAGACAACTTTAGGGCGGAATTATAACGAAATAAATTTAAATTATTATAAAAGTATTTTAGAAGCCACAGCACACACGGCACTTTCACTCTTTAACACCAAAGGAGTATCAAAACCTATAATGTCTTCAGGGCTAAAAAGAGAAACTTCATCTTCATGAAAACCACCCTCACACCCTATCACTACTGTATCTATATTTGCTTGTGCTGTAAGTCTGTTTTCTGAGAAGTTCAACATTTTACTTGTTGGATTTTCGTGTAAAAAACTTTTCAGATCTTCTGCCATCTCAAGTATCATCATCTCGGATCTTCCTGACTGCTGAGAAGAGTTCAACAGTATCTTTTTCAGACGCTTAAAATCGATCTTGAAACTTTTTTGTGAACGTTTGCAGTAGATAAATGTAATCTTTTCTACACCCATTTCATTAAGTGACGGCAGTACTTTTTCAATATTCTTAGAGTCAATGATGCACCAGCCTATATGCAGTTTCTTCGGTGCTTTTATTGCAAGTGTCTGACTCTCCTTCAGTTCAAGTATAACAGAACGTTTATCGATATAGGTCACCAGATAACGGTAAAGCAGTCCATCTTCAAGATTACGCAAATAAAGAGTATCCTCTATTTTGTGCCTTCGTACTTTGAAGATATAACGATGTTCATCTCCGGTCAGGGTAAGTTGGGGTTCT
Organism: Epsilonproteobacteria bacterium (ex Lamellibrachia satsuma); assembly: GCA_003934925.1. Taxonomy (GTDB): domain Bacteria; phylum Campylobacterota; class Campylobacteria; order Campylobacterales; family Sulfurovaceae; genus Sulfurovum. The sequence goes on along the minus strand of JQIX01000046.1, from coordinate 12,250 downwards.
CCGGCCTCTTTATGATAAAGATACAACATGATCAGATAACTATTACGCCCTTGGCTTTGAGTATCATCAGTACGACCATTGCAGCAACAAGCAGAATCTCTACCAGTGATATTTTCAGAAAGACCCCTTTAAGAAGTTTGTGTATTGAGGTATCCTGTAGATTTGCCAGCTTTATAAGCTTGTATTTTTTTATCTCTATAAACATCAATGCAACCCAGACCACAGACATGATGATTGTAGTCGTACTCCAGCCGAGATGGCCTGCATAAACAGCAACGATCCCTGCAAAAGCTACCATAGTAGCAATTGCCTGAAAGATCATTGTATAAATAAAGCTTGCTTTTCTGAAAGAGAATGGATTTTTTGCTGTCATCACAGGAATAAAAAGACCCAGCAGCAAAAATCCTAAAAAAACTTTAACCAATAAACTATGTGCAGCTATAATCTCAGCTTCCATAAAAACTCCTAAAAATTAAAAGTGGATTATACCCTATTTTGCTATAATCAGCCAACTCAACTTGAAAAGGCTTGTTATGGCTGTCTCTATTACTGAAGCATTAGATATTATCTATACGAACATTACTCCTGTCTCTACAGAGATCATCCCTATTGAAATGGCTCTAGGGCGAATTATGGCTGAGGACTCTACTGCTACCTTTGACCTGCCCCGTTTTGATAACTCTGCCATGGATGGGTATGCTGTAAAATGTGCAGATGAGAACAGTACTGTCACCTGTAAAGAAGTGATCTATGCAGGCGATGATCCAGAGATGACACTACAGCCCAAAACAGCCATAAAGATCATGACCGGTGCACCTATTCCAAAAGGATGTGAAGCCATTATCCCCATAGAGAATGTCATTGCAGAAGGCGATCAGATCACCCTGCCTTCCAGCATAGACAAGAATGCACATATCAGAAGAGCCGGTGAAGATGTCAAGAGCGGAACAGTCTATCTTCACAAAGGTGAAAAGGTCACTGCATACAGTATTGCCCTGCTTGCCAGTCAGGGCATCACACACCTCACCGTCTATAGAAAAATAAAAGTAGCTGTATTTGGTACAGGAGACGAACTGCGTCCCCATTTTGAAAAAATAGAGCCTCATCAACTCTACAATTCCAATACCCCCATGTTCCTCGCCCGTGCAAAAGAATTGGGATGCGAAGTACGTTACATTCCAAGCAGCGGTGATACTATAGCCTTGCTGGAATCTTCCATTACCTCTGCATTGGATGCAGATATTATTATCACTTCCGGTGGGGTGAGCATGGGAGATAAAGATTTTACCAAAGAGGCTTTTGGCAAGTTAGGTATGAAACTCTATTTTGACAAAGTAGATATAAAACCCGGTAAACCTACCGCTTTTGGGAAAATAGGCAATATTGCAGTGATCAATCTCCCTGGCAATCCTTTGGCATCCATGGTCAACTATGAGATCTTTATCCGTGCCGTGATCCATAAAATGTCCGGTGCGGATGCCTATCATTATGCAACCGTAGAAACAAGCATGAGGGAAGATTATTCACTAAGAAAAGGAAAATATACCGTACGGCTTGGTACCTTTGACGGCAAAACATTTATGCCGATCAAACAACAGCTTCCCGGCATGGTCTCACCAATGCAAAAAGCCGATGGGATGATCATTACTACACCTGATGTGGAGTTTCTTGCTAAGGGTATGAAAGTTAAAATGATCCCTATCCGTTGGGAGTTGAATCGTTGTGAGAAAGAGGATCTTTTTACAAACTAAACCGATAGATCCCTTTAAACTTTTTCAGGATTTTTCATTAAGGTGTGACTGATAAGCTTTTCCCAAAGTTCACTGTCACTCCATTCCTTTTTTACCTGTTCGGAAAAGGAAATATCTTCCAATCCTATTTTTCCCATTAACTCACTGTGTGCATCTTCTTTAAAACCTTGGGCATAGCCTGTATCTGTTTCATGGACTATAATACTGTGAAGCTTTACTTCTCTTTCACCGTTTACCATAGCTGTACATGCCAAAACACGTTCTACCATCAGGTAAATGACACGTGAAAACTGTTCAGCCGAAGGAGACACAGGCAGTTCTACCCATCTATGACTGTATTTTTTCATTGCTTCTATATAATCGGCATCGTCTTTTGACCACAGTGTGATCCCATGGTCAAAAGAGTCTATTAGCTCTTTGATATACAGTTTCGTCAAACCGAAATCATACACCATCTGCCCGTTATCCAGATAATTTGATTCCAGCAGTACTTCCACCTTATAGGAGTGTCCGTGTATGTTTTCACTGCAGCGCTGCGTAGAACAGCCCCGAACAATATGGGCATTTTCAAATTTAAAAAGTTTGCGTATTAACATCTGTATCCTTAATAGGAGTATATCTATCTGATTTTAACCAATATAACTTAAGGAGAGCTATAAACCTCTATGGTATCTTGGGAGCTTCGATCTCCTCCCCCAAAAAGGCATAGCTTTTACCTATACGGGCTATAGGATCGAATGAGATAGTCAATCTCTTTTTATCGGTAATAACCTCATCATCTACAAAGATCTGCTTTACGTTTAAAACAAGAGGAATCGTTGAACCTCCGCCAAGATCTATCTCCTGATTGAGTTCACAGAAGTAAGCAGAGGGAACACCTTTTATCATGGGAGGATACCCCTCAACCAAAGTTTCAGTTTCTATATTAAATATTTCAGCTTCACTTACCTCTTTGTCTACACCTTTTGAACTAAAATGCATCTTCTCAAGATCACTTTCCTGCACCATACAGATCGTACATTTTTGGTGTTTTCTTATGTTTGCCAGTGTATCTTTAGGCGTACCGTCAGGTTTATGCCCTACAGAAATGAGTACAGAAGCCGGCTCGGAGGATAAACCTATAAAGTAAGAGAAAGGGGCAATATTGACAACCCCCTCATCTTCTGTCACAACCCATGCAATGGGTCTTGGGATGATGGTTTGAGCCATCAGTTTATAGGTTTCATTTAACGCTTTATCTTTATCTAGATCAAATATCATTTTTTTACCTTCCATGGAGTCTGTGTTGACATATCAACAGCTTTACCTGTATTTTCTTTCTTGCTGTCCGTTTGTATCCATTTTTGCAATGTCACAATATTCTCTTGGGTTAGTTTACTTTTAAAGGCAGGCATCATCACATAAAATCCTGCCCATTTTCCATGACTTCCATTGCTAATGGTATCTATTATCTCTTTTGCATCCCGTTTTGAAATTTCTGAAAAAGAGGGCCCTACACCTTTTTTCTTTAACGTATGACAGTTGAAACAGCCATTTTTACGTGCAATCCGTTCCCCTTTTGGCAGGGCATCAAACACTGCTTTTGCCTGCATCTGTTTCAAGTACTTCTGCTGATCATAAAAATCATACATATAGGATGCAATCGCTTCAAGTTCATCTTTGGTGACATTGCCTTTCTGTGAAGGCATTACACCATACGTTTTCAAACTCTCTTTATCACAGTACGATTTATCTCTACTCGGATTGATCACATAATCCTGCACAAAAGGAATAAATTTGCTGAACTTTTCATCATCCATGGTGATCTTCATAAAATCTTTCAGGTGAAAAACCACAGCCATCATAGGCGGAGCTTTTTCATCTGCATAGGTATTCGGCGGCATTTTCAGGTTGTGACACACAGCACATTTCTGCTCTATCAGTATCTCCCCGTCATACTTAATCTTTTTACCCTGATTGGCACATCCGGCAAATAACCATGCTACTAATATTGCTATGAAATAACGCATACGCTCTCCTTTACATCATCCGTGTTAAAAAAGCTTTTTCACTTTATCCATCAAACCCTCTTTCTTCTTATGAGAGGCTTCTGTTTCTTCCGGCTCTTCTTTGGTATAATATTCATCAGGTAAGGCATTCTCCGGTGTACCATCCACATTTACTACCACAAGTTCAGGATGGATCAACTCCCTGAGTTTTTTCTGTACTACCATTTTTGTAGTCATTAAACTCATAGAACATCCATGGCATGTCCCTGTAAGCTCTATATAGACAATACCATTTTTTGTTCCCAGAAGTTTTATATCTCCGCCATGGGAGTTGACATACTCATTGACTGTAGGCAAATGATGTTTTACCGCTTCATAAATATCTTCATCTGAAAAGTTCATTATATAATCCTTTGTTTTTTATCATCCCTGAACAAACCTGTCATCAGATTTCTTCCTACTGACTTCATCAAGACTTGCTTTCATCCATCCTGATCTTACCTCTGTCTCCACTTTGTCAAAATTTTCTATATATGGTTTAATATCCAGCAGTGGGGTACCGTCCAATATATCCACTCCCTTAATGGTGACAATATTTTCTTCCACTTTTACCAGTTCAACTACTGAAAGCCCTAATCCGTTCGGGTGCATTGGTGTCCGTGTAGAAAATACACCTCTTGGAGTATTGGTCTTATCGTTAAAAGGAACCACACTCAGTTTTGGCTCTTTGACTTTATGAAAATGGTAGATCAGATAGACATGGCTGAAGCCATCCAGATCCTTAAGCCCCTCTTCATACTCTTTTTCAAATTCTATGGTTGCATACACTTCTTTTGCCCCTTTAGGCTGGACCGGCATATTGACCAAGTCACAAAAAGGGGAGCGAATGGTGGCAATTTGTTTTAAAGTAAAATTCATTTTTAACCTCTGTTTTTAAAAAGTTCTCTTAAGCACTCAGCTTTAAAAGAAACCATGGGCACTTCCTGACGATAGGCTTCATACGCTTTGCCGAATTTTCTGTTCACTTCCATCTCTTCAAAGATAATCACCATCACAATGATAAAAAGCATTTCCAGAGGAGCTATAATTTTAATAAACGTGGGAGAACCGAGTAAAAATGCCCAGCCTAAAGGCAAAAGGGTCAAACCAAAAAGCATCGGATGACGCATACAGCTAAAAAGTCCTGTGGTTACCAGCCGGTTTGTTTCCATACGGGGGATATCCCCTACCCTGCCTTTTGTCAACTCTCTTCCACCGTTTCCTGCTGCATTGAATGCCAGTTTGAGTATGACGATACCGAGTAACGCACTCACGAAGTGAAAAGGAATATTGGAAAAAAGCGGCGTATCCCAGTCTTTTATCAATGCATAGGCTGCACCACCCACGATCATGACAAACCACAGAAAAAGACGGATCACAACAGAAAATGAGGTTTTGATCTGCATCGTCTATTTTTTGATATAAGTGATAAAATGATCTTCTGCTACTTCCCGGGCGAAGACCTCATGTCCTGCTTTCAACATTTCATCCATCAAAGGTTCCGGCTGGAAGTCTGCTTCTATGGTGATCACTTCACCCTCGTCTATCGCCTTGAGTGCTTTATGGAGTTCTGCCAGAGGATTGCGTTCCTGATCAAGTATCTCATTTGCATTCAATGTCTGTTTTGCCTCTTTCAATATCCACTCCGGTGCTTCTTCAGCTTCCACTTCCCCTTTTGGAGTCATTATGTCAACCGGTACCTGCCCAACGGCTTCACGGAGTTGATTAAGCAGATCTACCGGATCCATTCCCCCTACGATGGCAGCTTGTTTTACCCCTGCTATTTTTGCAAGGGTACGTCTGAGTACAGGGTTATTCAGCTTCTTGAATTTGGGATTGATCTTAATGAGAATATCCTTCATCCCCTCATAGTCATTGAGCAGGTCCGCTATTTTTGTTTCAAGTGTGATCTCTTTCATCTTTTTGCTCCTTCTTCTTCAAGAAACAGTTTAATATGCTCTTCACTGACCTCTTCTGCATCATACTTGATCACTATAAGTCCTTCTGTCTCATTGACATAGAAGTCTGTAACACCATCAAGCGTTTTAAGTCCCTGAAGTTTTGTTTTATCATATGTATCGAAATCCAAAAAGAGATTGGCTCTGAGTCCGGGATTTCTCATACCTATGATCCATAGTGCCCACAATACCGAAAGGACAACGACAAAGATCGCAACTCCCTCTCCTTTATAATGTCCATAGATCCAACCGCCGATCGCACCGCCAAGAAAGACACCGACATAGGCAAAAGTATTTGCCACACCCAAAGCAGCACCTTTTTGGTGAACTTTGGCAAATTTGGCAACAAAACTCTGTAACAGTGGTTCAAACATATTAAAGCCGATGAAAAAGAACGTAGCACCGACTGCAAACCATATAAAACTTCCTGAAAACCCCATTAAAAGAAAGGAAGCGACAATAAATCCGATGGAAGCCAAAAAGACTTCTTTTCCTTTACTGTACTTTTCTCCAAAAATAGCAGCTGGTGCCATAGCCAGGATACCGAAAAATACTGCGGGCAGATACACTTTCCAGTAATCCATTGTCGTCATGTCGAATTTCTCTTTCATTAAGATAGGTATGATGAAAAATGCGATCGCCATCGTTCCGCTGTGAAAAAGAAACGTAATATACATTCTTACCAGATCTTTGTCTTTGAAGACATGTTTGATCTTTGCCTCCTCTTCACTATAATGGTGAACGATCTTTGGCGGTTCCGGTACAGCAGTGAACAAAATAACCAATGCACTGACAGATAAAATTGCAGTCAGCCAGAAAAGGGAAGAAACACTCAAATATCCTGCCATTACCGGGCCAATAATCATCGCAGCAGCAAAACTCATGGCAATGGTCATTCCCATTACTGCCATGGCATGGGCTCTCTGGTCCTCTCTGACATGGTCGGCAATCATCGCTGTTACTACCGAACCTATTGCTCCTGCGCCCTGAAGGAAACGTCCCAAAAGCAGGACATAAATGTTATCGGCTATTGCCGCTACAACCGAACCTGCAGCAAATAGCAACAAGCCGAACAAAATAGTCTTTTTACGGCCGATCTTGTCACTCATCACTCCAAACGGTACCTGTAGCACCGCCTGGGTCAAAGCGTAACCACCTAATGCGATACCCGCAAGGAATGCAGTTCCTCCGGGAAGATCTTTGGCGTACTGCGAGAGTACAGACAAGACAATAAATAACCCGAAAAATCTCAGGGCAACTATTAAGCTTAACGGTAAAACCTTTTTTACTATTTCTTTCATTTTGACTCCAAAACTGTTAATAAGGAGAATATTACTCCTATTTAAATATAATTTCCCTTATACTATATATAAAAATTATATTTTTCATTATTTTATCTTATTTTAGGAAACCATTTGTGAATAGTTATCTTCTTACAGCAGTATCACCTTTACTTTATACTCTCTAGCAGTATTTTTTAATCGTTTAGGGAACCTCTAAACACCCTGTGTGGTATCAAATACCCGTATATGCAACCTGTCACTATATCTGAAATTATGCTTCATACAAAATTCAAAAACGGCTCTGTCATTTCTCCAGATCGTATCTCTGCTCTCTCCTACAGGCATACAGAAAACTTCTAATTTCGGTAAGATCTCTCTTATTTGGTTGATCTCCTTTATAGCTGTGGTTTCTACAAGATTTTTATCTATTGTGAATTTCAAAAAAGATTCTTTTGCATAAGATTGTATATTTTTCAGTGCTTGAGGAATAATACGCTTTTGTGAAGGTTCTCCACTGTTAGCCAACTTTATAGAGAGTGCAAAAATACAGGACTTATATGCAGGATATTTTTCAAAATCTATTTCTATGGTGCCATTAGTCTCAAAAGTGATCTGTATCCCCTGCTCTAGCAGCCATAAAATAACTTGATAGAACACAGGATCACTGTAGTACATAAGTGGTTCACCGCCTGTAATGACTACATCCGGGTGATAGCCTATGGTTTTAAACTCTTGCTGTAGCCTTTTTATCAAAGCAGTACTGTCATTTACTTTTATCCATGATTTTGCAAAGGCACTATCAACAGCAAAGTAGGTATCACACCCCAGACGTAATTCTCCATTCACTTCATAAGCAGCAGCAAAACCGGGACAGGAAAGATTACACCCGCCTGTTCTTAAAAAGTATGAAGGCACTCCCGCATATTTTCCTTCACCCTGAATGGAGAAAAATTGCTCTGTCAAATAAAACATTACAACCCTATCTTTACACTGCTACCTGCTACCTGCTCACTGCTCATTGCTCACCCACCCGTCTCGTAAAATGCTCTTGCTGAAATATCTTCATCCTTGGGGTCAAACTCATTCCATCGGTTCTCTTTGGGTTTATCTTTAAGTACTTGTGCCAAAACATCTGCTGCACCTTGGATATCACCCTCTTTTACTGATTTGGCGATACTGAGTGCTTCATCAAAATAAAGACATGGAATAAGATTACCCTCTGCTGTCAATCTTATACGGTTACAATTTTCACAAAAATCATGTTTATGCGGGTCAATGAGCCCAAATTCATAACCATTTTCTTCGATCTTGTAGTTAAAAGAGGGACTCGCTCCCTCACGACCAAGTGCATGAATCGTATACTTCTCTTTAACCTTTGCAAGTATCTCTTTACCGTGCATCCCACGCAGTTCCACATTGGCATGACGGTTCTCCATATATTCGATGAACCGCACTTTAATACCGCGTTGCATACAGTACTCCATTACATCAATAATTTCCTCATCATTGATACCTTTAAGCGGTACCATATTGATCTTCACTCCCAGCCCAACTTCAAGCGCTTTGTCTATCCCTTTTAGTACTTGAGCCAAGACATCCTTCTGTGCGATCTTGTGTGCCACTTCAGGCTTGAGTGAATCCAAAGAGATATTCAGTCTTTTAAGCCCTGCATCTTTAAGCTTCTGTGCCGTCTGTGGCAACAAGTAAGCATTGGTAGTCAGTGCCAGATCGATATCAGGTTTGTAATCATGGATCATTTTTACAAAAGAGTCAAGATCTTCTCTAAGCAGCGGTTCTCCACCGGTAATACGTATCTTATTCACACCTTCATCCATCGCCACTTTCATAAATAAAAAGAGCTCTTCGAAAGAGAGCAGATTTTCTTTAGGTACCCAGGAAAAAGGTTTTTCAGGCATACAGTATTGACATCTGAAATTACAGCGTTCTGTAACTGAAACTCTTAAATAGTTAACGGTTCTACCATGTCCATCGATTAGCATAATAATCCATATTTTTAATTTTTATTAGGGTATCGAAATGTAGATAAAAGGGGGATGATTTATATCAAGAAAATAGGTAGTAGATAGTGGGATATAAAGTTTATTTAAATGAAGTTTAAAAAATTTTATTTTGTGGTAGTTTGCTGTAGATTTAGAGGTTGTAGAGAAGGAGCGTACAATTCAGTACGTAACTGAACTGCTCCTTCAAAGATGCGGCAAACTACCACAAAAGGATTAGTGATGACCTTTCCACATGGATTTTTTCCATAAGAACGCCAACGCTGTAAAGATAAGGAAGAAAAGTAATACTTTTGGTCCAGTCTCTTCTCTTAGAGGCTTACTTGGATCACCGGTCTCTTCAAGATAAGCAAATACTTTTTCCATACCCTCTTTATTGAGTCCTGTTCTAGGCATTGCAGTACCTGCAAGCTGTGATTGAGGATCTTCAATAAAAGTATGCAGGAAATGCTCAGATCTCGCTCTGATAATAATAGAAAGATCCGGTGGCAATTTACCAAGGTAGTTCGCGAGCGAAGCTTCCTCAACTGCAACTTTTTCCTGATACTTCATAGCATCTATATCTTTACCTGTTGCGATATTTGACTTTGTTTTAGGAATCTCACCTAACTGAGTCAAATGACCGTAACGGTTGGCATGACATCTGCCGCATGCTTCTGTAAATGCTTCCTTAGGTGTTACTTCTCCCGCTTTTTTAGCTTGTAAGTAAGCAACAACATTGGCAATATCCTGAGGTGTAGTCACCATAGTACTGATGCTTCCCATTGGATGCGCCATTGTACCGTTTGGATATTTATGATCTACATTCGTAGCAATTGCCGGATCCTTAATGAGTGCAATAAGGAAATTCTTATCATAAATTGCACCTGCATGCTCTAAACTAGGAGGTGTAACACCACCCATATTTACAGCACCTTCCATATGACAACCTGCACACATTGCATATGTTGCTTCACCGGCTGCTGCATCACCTTTAAGCGCTGCTATCTTTTTTACATCTGCCCAAAATGCTTTTTTAGTCGCTACTTTATCTTTTGCACATTCTTCTACATCTGCTGTACCGTCATAAACCAGGTTATGCCCTTCAACATGCTTATGCATCTGAGAGTGAGCAAACGGTTCAACACCCCAGTATAGTACAAGAGTAAAGATGGCTACAATTCCAAATATTTTTAATTCTTTCATTCTCTACTCCTTACAGTTTTTTTTCTAATTTAGTAATGATCGGCAGTGCTACCCACAATGCCATAAATGTCAATGCAGCAACCAAACCAACCGTACTCCAAATACCTTGTGGCGGCAATTTACCCATAAATGTCAGAACGATCATATCTACAAGCAATGCCCAGAACCAATACTTGAACAGACCTCTTCTACTTGCCGGTGCAACATTTGGGCTTCTGTCCATAAATGGAAGCGTAAAGAAGATCACCTGTGCAATACCAAATGCAATCAGACCAACATTGGTTGAGAATGGTCTTAGGATCTCATAACTCCACAGGAAGTACCACTCAGGGTAAATATGTGTTGGTGTTTTAAGTCCATTTGCCGGGTCAAAGTTAACCGGATCCATCGCAAACTCAAAGTGGTAAAATACCAGATAGAAGAAGAAGATAAAGTAAATACCCATAACAAATACATCTTTACTCAAGAAAACAGGATTGAACGGGATCACTTTGGATTCTTTGACATTTCCTGCTTTATATTGCTCGGCAGCTTCTTCAAAATCAAATTCTTCACCATCCTGGTTATTAACGTGTGGAAGCCTAAGTGTACCAAAGTGAAGTACGATCACACCGATAATTGCCAACGGAACAAGAAGTACATGAAGCATAAAGAATCTGTTAAGGAATGCTTGTCCCGGAACATAATCTCCTCTGATCCATTCAACCAAAAAGTCTGCATGCAGTCCACCACCTGAGAAGAGGTTGGTAATAACCATACCTGCCCAGTAAGACATTTGTCCCCAAGGTAACATATATCCTGAGAATGCTTCAGCAGAGAAAAGTACAAAAAGCAACATACCTGAAAGCCAGATAAGCTCTCTACCTTTCTTATATGAACCATAGTAAATACCCGTGAACATATGTATATAGATGATCAGGAATACAACTGATGCACCCACACCGTGGATGTGTCTCCACAACCAACCATATCCAACTTCAGACATAATCGTATAGTTTACAGAATCAAAAGCCAACTGTGTATTTGGCTGATAATACATCAAAAGGAAAATTCCCGAAATCAATAAAATACCAAATGTTGCAGCAAGTACCATACCCATTGCCCACAGGAAGTTAATATTCTTCGGAATCCAATATTCAGTCGATAATACACGTTTAAGTGTATCTACAGCAAGTCTCTCGTTCATCCATTTATGGCTGAACGGTTTTGCGTTTTCATCAAAATGTGCCATTTATTCCTCCTTATACCGGCAATGTTGTGCCGTCAGCCAACATTTTTTCATATTCCGGGCCAGTTTCACCGAGAACAAGCTTAGTACCGTTTATTTTAAACGGAGGGATATCCAATCCTCTTGGAGGCGGTGCTTTTGTTACATCTGCCGTACTGTTATACATACCACCATGACAAGCACATAAAAAACTTTGATCTGCAGGATTATAACCGGGGATACAACCCAAGTGGGTACAAAGTCCAACGCACACCACATAATGAGAATCACCGATATTGATCAGTCTTTTCTTATCTTCCTCACTCACTTTAGCCATCATCTCTTTTGACTGCTTCAAAATAAAGATCGGTTTCCCTCTCCATTTTTCCACTACAAGTACATTATCCTGCGCATCTTTTAGATCTATTGTGGTAAATCCAGCTGCTTTAACACTTGGCAATGGATCCCAACTACGTTTCATCGCATAGAGTGCACCGATACCGCCTAAAGCAGTAAAACCGCCTAAAGCCATACCCATAAAGTCTCTACGACCTTTAGTATTATTAGCCATACTAATCCTTCCTTATAATAGTTTTAACCATGTATTATAGGGAATTTGGGCTTAAATAGTCACCCCTGAAAAACCCAAACACCTCCCAAAAATAGGTAGTCACCCCTGAAAAACCCAAACACCTCCCAAAAATAGGTACTTTGGAAGTGATTTAAGGGTATAATAACAACCAATAAACATAACAAAACAGACTAATTCTTGGTCGAAATAGGTGTTAAAATTGCTTCCACGTTCTCCTAAAAATACCCAA
>JQIX01000061.1 GCA_003934925.1 Epsilonproteobacteria bacterium (ex Lamellibrachia satsuma) | reverse complement strand
TTTTATGCTTAGAATAGCACTTGTTATATATTTATTGACACAAATTGAGAGAGATCAGAGAGGAAAATATGCTGACCTTTATCTGATACTTTTAAGATTGTGGTAGAATAGATGGTATAGAATAGTCAATTTAGTTGAAAGTGGGTTTTTCAGGGTTGACTATATAATAGCAGCAAATTAATAAGGATATTATCTAAATGAATACAGGAAGATTTAAATTTGCCGCCAATTTTATTGGTATTTTTATTGTTGTGAGTTTTATCACAAGGATTATATTGCTTACAGTAACATATGATCAGGTAGACATGAGTATAATGGAATTGCTAAAAGTTTTTTCCATAGGTATATTCTATGACTTTGTAGCAGTATCCTATTATCTCATTGTTTTTATCATTTATCTCATAGTGGTGCCCCGTAGGATCTTTAATACAACATTTCACAAGATCATTAGTTTACTTATCTATTTTGGTGTGATCTATACGGTGGTGTTTAACGGTTTCAGTGAATATTTTTTCTGGGAAGAGTTCGGCAAACGTTTTAACTTTATTGCAGTGGATTATCTGGTCTATACCCATGAAGTTGTGCATAATATTTTAGAATCTTATCCTATACCACTTCTTCTAGGGATTATATTTATAATAACAATCATCATATTTTACTATAATCATAAAAAGACCAGTTTTCACTGTGAAGCCTTCAACTGTGATATGCCATTTGCAAAACGCTTAAAGATAGGGAGCATCTATCTTGCACTGCCTTTGCTCTTCTTTATTTTTTTGGACAAACAGACTCTGACCGAGAACTGTCCCAACAAATTCGATCAAGAGTTGGCAAAGAACGGTTTGTATTCGCTTTTCAGTGCCTTCAGACATAATGAGCTGGACTATGACGAATTTTATAAAACACTGGATGAGACTAGTGTGTTCAAGCGATTGCATGTGCTTCTGAAAAGGAAGAATGCAGCTTTCAAAACAAACGATATCCACGACATCAGCAAAGTGGTCAAAAATGACGGACCGGCACAGCACTATAATATTGTACTGATCATGGTGGAGAGTCTCAGTGCCGAATATTTGGGAGCATTCGGTGATAAAAGAGGATTGACCCCTCACCTGGATAAATTGGCAAAAAAATCACTCTTTTTCAATAATCTGTATGCCACTGGCACAAGAACGGTCAGGGGAATGGAAGCGGTCACACTCTCTCTACCTCCGACACCGGGCAGAAGTATTGTTAAAAGGCCTGATTGCCAGAATATGAACTCTGCAGGGTTTATCTTTCAAAAATTGGGCTATGAAAATAAATTTATCTATGCTGGTCACGGCTATTTTGACAATATGAATTACTTCTTCTCCAACAATGGCTTTGAAGTGGTGGACAGATTTGATTTTAAAGATGAGGAAGTGACATTTTCCAATGTATGGGGTGTGTGTGATGAGGACTTGTTGAATAAAGTCAGTAAAGAGGCAGACAAATCTTTTGCTAAACAGAAACCTTTTTTCAGCTTTGTAATGACCACATCTAATCACAGACCCTACACTTACCCCGATGGAAAGATCGATATCCCTTCCCATACTGGACGCAGTGGCGGGGTAAAATACACTGATTATGCCATTGACAAATTTTTTAAAGAGGCATCTAAGAAGCCGTGGTTTGACAATACTATCTTTGTGGTTGTTGCAGACCACAACGGTGGAAGTGCCGGGAAAACGGCCCTGCCGGTATGGCGTTACAAAATACCACTTTTCATTTATGCACCAAAGATCATTCAGCCAAAGGTTGTCAGCAAACTCGCTTCGCAGGTCGATATTGTTCCTACGCTTTTAGGAATTCTCGGACAGAGCTATGAGGCCAAGTTTTACGGAGATGATATCTTAAGGGCAGATCATCAGGAACGGGCATTTATAGGTAATTATCAAAAGCTGGGACTTTTCAGAAACAATACGCTGACAGTGCTTTCCCCAGACAAAACAGTACAGAATTACAAAGTGAAGAAGCAGACACTCTACAGTGTGACATATACCGAAGAAAAACCATCAGAAAGAGACATAAATAATACTGTTAGCTACTATCAGAGTGCAAGTTACCTTTATAAGCATAATTTGTTAAGACAGTAAGTATCAATATTTCATCTTCACACTATATAATTATGTTATGAAAATTTTAATTGTAGAAGATGATGTGCATATCCTTTCCTTTTTAACAAGAGGATTCAGTGAAGACGGGCATCTTGTGGAGAGCAGCATGGATGGAGAAGAGGGTGAGTATATGGCAAGTACGAACGCTTATGACATCATTGTCCTCGACTGGATGCTGCCTGAAAAAAATGGGCTGGAAATCTTACAGAATTTACGCAAAAAGCACATAAAAACACCGATTATCATGCTTACGGCAAAGGGTGAAACAGAAGATAAAGTAGCTGCTCTGACAGCGGGTGCAGATGATTATTTGTCTAAACCTTTTGTATATGAAGAGCTGCTGGCAAGAGTAGGGGCACTCTATAGAAGAAGTGCTATGGAGGGCAGCAATACCGTGAGTATTCAAAATATTACGCTTGATCTTGATGCAAAAACGGTTCAAAAAGATGGTAAAGCAATCTTTTTAAGCCAAAAAGAATTTGAACTTTTACTCTTTCTTGTCAAACATAAAAACAATATGGTAACCAATGCCATGATAGAAGAGCATCTTTGGAGCAATGATACAGCCGTCAACAGCAATGTCATTCAAGTAATGATCTATCATCTTAGAAAAAAAATAGGCAAAGAGCTGATAAAAAGTTTTAGAGGTCTGGGGTATAAAATTGAAAGCTAATAGCTTAAAGAACAGGGTACTGTTTTGGTTCGGTGGTATAAGTGCTGTAATATTAATACTTTTTAGTTTCGCTTTTTATTATGTACTCGAACAAAGCATCACATTAAAAATACAAACCCAACTTTATAAACAGACCATTCAAATAGAAGATAAAATAAGTGCAGGAGAGTCCTTAGATCAGGTTTTGCAAAAAGAATCAGTACAAGATTATGAAGCGGCAGTATTCAAGGAAGGCAAGCTTATCCGGCAAAGCAGAAACTTTCATCTGAAGAATCCTGAATCTTATATACACTACAATGACCACTTTGTAATGCTTAAGTCTGAACAATACCTCAAAGGGGTCTATGTACTGGCATTTTCAAAACCTTTTAACGGAAAACTGATCGTCACAACCCATGAGATCAATAATACGATCGAAGATATTGTAGATACACTTTTAGCATTCATACCTATACTTCTTTTAATCTTGCTGTTTTTAGGAAGTAAATTGATCGATAAGATCCTGGTACCTGTCAAACGCATTACTCAGACAGCAAATAAGATTAGCGTCAACAACTTTTCAGACACTATTACACTTCCGGATACAGAGGATGAGATCAAATCACTTGTTGAGGCATTTAATGACATGATCGTCAGACTCAAAGAGGGTGTAAACAACCTGAACCGCTTTAACAGCGATGTCTCGCATGAGTTGAAAACACCGTTGACCGTCATCAAAGGTGAAATAGAGATAACATTACGAAAACTCCGTGAACCGGATGCATATATAAAAAGCATGCGAACTATCTCTTATGAAGCCGATCAGATAGAGAAGATCGTAGAAAATCTGCTACTTCTTACAAAATACTCTAAAGAAAATATCAAACAGACTTTTGAACAGTGTCAACTTGATGCCATTGTACTAAATACAATTGAAAAATATAATATGCCATTAAAAACAAAACATTTAAATCTTAAAATAGAAAAACTTGAACATATCGTTACAAAAGCAAATCCACTACTTTTAAGCACGATCTTTTCAAATCTTATTGATAATGCGATCAAATATACGCCAGAGAATAAAAATATCACCATCTCGCTCTATAGAGATGACAGAATTCATTTTATCATCAAGGATGAAGGCATAGGTATTCCAAAAGAGAAATTATCAAAAATAACAGATAGATTTTACAGAGTCGATGAATCAAGGAATAAAAAGATCAAAGGGTTTGGTTTAGGGCTATCCATCGTTAAGAACAGTGTAGAACTCCATGGTGGAGAAATGAAGATCATCTCTGCTTTAGACAAGGGGACAACAGTTCATATTGCTTTATAAGGGAGCGTAACTATATTATAGTCATCGGGTAAAGAAGAAGAAGGCAGGCATTTCCACTTTTTTGTAAGCTTTTCTTTTAAGGCATTTGATATCTCAAGAAGTTTTGTATCCGCTTCCTGAAGCGACAAAGAAGAAACTTCAATAAAGATCTGGATCGTTTCATCATATTTTCCCTGATATATTTGGTATGCAGTGATACCCAGTGTTTTAAATAGATGTTTGGCCAAATGATAAAATCTCATATATTCTTCACCTTTATACTCAAGCACCAGATAATTGGTACGCCCGTCTTTGAGCAGGGGTACGGCGATAGTATATTGTCTGTTAAGATGTTGTTTGAGTAAAAGTGGTGTAAGTGGTTCGTCTATACGTTCAAATTTGGCATAGAAAGTACGATTGTTGAACGCTATTTTCTCAACGATCGCATTTCTTTTAATATAATAATGGCTATCGAACAGCTCAAGATCAAAGACTTTTATCTTGAGCCCTTAATATATCGGTTTGTCATAAATGATGAAATCTTGTGCGAGTGCTTTCATCTCTTCTTTGATCTTTGCATGAAGATCCTCATCATTGATATTGTCAAGTACATCAGCAATCTTGTTCGCGATGATCTCGAACTCTTTCTCTTTCATTCCTCTGCTGGTAAGGGCTGGAGAACCGATACGTACACCGGAAGTAACGAATGGGCTTCTTGTCTCACCCGGTACAGTATTTTTGTTTACTGTGATCCCTGCTGCCCCAAGCGCCGCATCAGCATCTTTACCGGAGAAATCTCTGTTTAGAAATGAAACCAATACTAAATGATTATCAGTTCCGTCTGAGACTACGTCATAACCTCTTTTCATTAGTACATCAGCTAATACGGCAGCATTTGCTTTAACCTGCTTCGCATAGACCTTCCATGCATCAGAGAGGTTGTGTTTGAAACCTACAGCTTTGGCTGCGATCACATGAACAAGCGGTCCTCCCTGAAGTCCCGGGAAGATAGCAGAATTGATCTTCTTTGCAATATTTTCGTCATTGGTCATGATCATACCGCCACGAGGACCTGCAAGTGTTTTATGTGTTGTTGTGGTTACGACATCTGCATAAGGGAATGGGCTGGGATGTTCACCTGCACATACCAGACCGGCAATGTGGGCGATGTCTGCAAAAAGAATAGCACCTACTGCATCTGCGATCTCTCTAAATTTCTTGAAGTCGATCTCTCTGGCATAGGCTGAGGCACCACATACGATGATGTTCGGCTGTGTGATCTTTGCGATATCCATTACTTTGTCATAGTTGATTCGGCCGTCAAGCTCGACGCCATAGGTAAAGCTGTGGTAATTCTTCCCTGAGAAACTGGGTTTTGAGCCATGTGTAAGGTGTCCTCCATGGCTGAGATCCATTCCCAGGATCTTGTCTCCTGCTTTGATGAGCGCGGCATAAACAGCACCGTTCGCCTGGCTTCCTGAATGGGGCTGTACATTGGCATAGTTGCAGTTGAACAATTCACAGGCCCTGTCAATGGCAAGCTGCTCGACGACATCAGCATATTCACATCCGCCGTAATATCTTTTATGTGGATACCCTTCGGCATACTTGTTTGTAAAAACAGATCCCATTGCTTCCATTACAGCAGGAATGGTAAAGTTCTCACTGGCGATCATTTCAAGGTGATTCGTTTCTCTTTCCAGTTCATTTTCAATGGCTTGAAAAATTTCCGGGTCAAAAGTTTCTATTGCATAACTCATAGGTTTCCTTTATAGGTTTATTGTTGGATTTATATCCTATTTTTACTTTTTGTTTTCTTGTTCTCTTTTTTTACATGCCGCTGCATCGATACAGAAGAATCCTTTGCCTTTTTTGGCAGGCTTGAGTTTTTCTTCATTGGTATTGCCACACTTTTTGCAGGCATTTTTTGGTTTTTCTTCCAAAGCGGCTTCCGGTTTCATTGCCGGGAAGAGGATCACATCGCGAATGGAGTGCTTGTCTGTCAGCATCATAACGAGGCGGTCGATACCGATCCCTTCTCCCGCAGTTGGTGTCATACCGTGCCCAAGTGCCCTGATAAAATCAAGGTCCATATGCATAGTCTCTTCATCACCGGTTGCTTCTTTGGCATCTGCCTGTGCTTTGAAACGCTCAAACTGGTCGATAGGGTCGTTAAGCTCATTAAATCCGTTGGCAATCTCCTTTCCTGCCATGAAGAGTTCAAAACGCTCTGCAATGTCAGGATTGTCATCACTTCTTCTTGAAAGTGGCGAGATATCAATAGGGTAATCGGTAATGAAGGTTGGGTTGATCAGTTCACCTTCGACGAACTCATCGAAAAGTTCTGCCTGCAGATAGCCCAACGTAAGGTTTGGGTTGACTTCTACACCATGCTCTTTGAGATAGGCGATCGCTTTTTCCCTGTCGGTCGCTACCTCTGCAGGTACATTACCGATCGTGGTCAGTGCTTCTACAAAGGGTACTTTTGCAAATGGTGTGGAGCAGTTGATCTCATATTCTCCATAAGTAATGGTTTTGTCGAGTTGCAGCTGTGCAAAGATATACTCAAAGAGTTCTTCGGTCAGTTGCATCAGGTCAAGATAGTTGTGGTAAGCCCAGTAGAACTCAATGGAAGTGAATTCAGGATTGTGTGTTTGATCCATTCCTTCATTTCTAAAGTTACGGTTGATCTCAAAGACCGCCTCCATACCGCCTACAGTCAGACGCTTGAGGTAGAGTTCCGGAGCAATACGCAGATATCTGTCCACGCCCAGTGCATTGTGGTGGGTTACGAACGGCTTAGCATTGGCGCCGCCGGGGATGGGGTGCATCATCGGCGTTTCTACTTCCAGGAAGCTGTGATCTTCAAAAAAACGTCTAATAAGCGAAACGATCCTGGAACGCATGATGAAGGTTTGTTTGACCTCCGGGTTCATGATCATGTCAAGATAGCGCTGGCGGTAGCGGATCTCATGGTCTGTCAGACCGTGGAATTTCTCTGGGAGCGGCATGATCGCTTTGGAAACGATCTTGATGTCTTTACAATGCAGTGTGAGTTCACCTGTCTGTGTCACGAACGGGAATCCGGTTGCTTCAATGAGATCTCCCACTTCAAAGAGTTTCTTTGCCACATTATTGTAGTAGCCTTCCGGGAGGTCGTCACGGTTGTAATAGATCTGTACCAGGCCGTCGTTGTCCTCTATCTTGGCAAAAGCGGCTTTTCCCATGATACGTATGAACTTGATGCGTCCTGTAAGCGTAATGATCTGGTTCTCATCTTTTTTCTCTTCGGCACTTTGCTCTTTTACATAAGCAAAATGCTCAAAGAATTGTGAGGAAGGCATCCCGTTTGTAATGTTGGCCGGGTAAGGGTTGATCCCCTCTTCTCTTAAGCGCTCAGCTTTTTTAATACGTTCTTGAATATATTGATTTTCAAATATCAAGGTTTCTCCTAAAATGGTTTGTCATACTGGACTTGTTTCAAAATCTGTACTCTATGTATAGATCAAGATCTTGAAACAAGTTCAGAATGACAGATAAGTTATAGTTTTTGGCAATTTTCACATAAACCTACAATCTTCATCGTATGGTCTGTCATTTGAAAATTGAACTTTTTAGCGATTTTTTCCTGCTGTTCTTCGATCGTTTCATCAAAAAACTCAATGATCTTTCCGCATGAAGTACAGATAAGGTGATCATGGTGTTTTTTAAGGCCCAGTTCATATTTTTTACCTTGTGCTCCAAAGGAGATGGAACTTGCGATCCCTGATTCCTCAAGCAGTGTCAAGGTACGGTAGACCGTAGCAATGCCAATATTGATATCTGGATATTCTTTTTTAAGAAGCATATAGATATCCTCCGGAGTAAAGTGTTCCTCGTTGTCATACAGAAATTTTAAAATCAGCTCTCTCTGTTTCGTAAATTTAAGTGTATTCTCTTTCAAGAGTGTTTTAAATTTGTCTAAAAGAAGAGGATAAGTGATCATGATCTACCTTTTAGTTGCTTGGCACACTGGTATTATGTTCAGTTTGTTTTACTTTTGAATTATTGGTTTCGTTTAGATTTGCCACTTCCTTAAGTACTTCTTTTGTGTTTGTATTTTTAAGACCAAGTGATGCAGGATCAAGGTTGATGATACTGGAACCGGCTTTTTTCAAATAAGGATAAAGTACAGAGTCCTTCACATATTTCTCTAAATTGTCTTTAACCAATGTTACGTTCGAGAGAGCAGTAACGATCAGAGCAAAAATAAGGAAGTATTTACCTCCCCCCGCAATAAAGCCAAAAAGGCGGTTTATAAAACCCAATCCGCTTGCAGATGTGAGTTTGGAAAAGATCGAACCCAGTATGGTGGCACCTAACCAAACAACAATAAGAATAGCAAGGAAACCAAGAAGTTTAAGCAGTGCACTATTTTCTAAATGTAGAAAATTCGTATCTATAAATACAGCAGCTTTTGGAGCAAGACGAGAAGCAAGATAAACACCGCCTATGAGCCCAACCAGTCCGAATACTTCTTTGATAAATCCATTCATAAAGCCTTTGATACCCAGAATAAGCACAATTGCTCCAATCGTAATATCAAAATAGTTAAAATCCACCATTGAAAAATTTTCCATATCTTCTCTCTATTTTACTAATTTTTTCGTATTGTATCTATAAATATTATTAAAAATGCTTTTTGGCAATTTTATAAAGCTTTTGCTAATTCATTAGGTATATTGGCATATTGCATGGCAACATCACGACTGATCTTTCCCTCTCTGAGGAACTTCAAAAGAGCTTGTGTTTGAGTCTGCATACCGGTATTTTCCTGACCCAACTGCATTTGTGAATAGATCTGGTGTACTTTATCTTCACGAATAAGATTGGAGATCGCATGATTGGTTATTAAAATTTCTGAAGCAGCTACACGTCCGCCTCCCAGTTTAGGCATAAGCGCCTGAGCAATGACCGCTACAAGTGATGATGCAAGCATAGCTCTGACCTGTGGCTGTTCTTCTCCAGAGAAAACATCGATAATACGGTGGATTGTACTAGGTGCAGATGAGGTGTGGAGTGTACCAAAAACAAGGTGCCCTGTTTCTGCAGCTGTAAGTGCAGCCTCTATAGTCTCTTTATCCCTCATTTCCCCAATAAGGATGATATCGGGATCTTCACGCATTGCAAATTTGAGTGCAATGGCAAAACTTTTTGTATCTTCACCGACACCTCTATGGGAGAAGATACATTTTTTATTATCATGAATAAATTCAACAGGATCTTCTACAGTAATAACATGTTTGTGTTCATGTTGGTTTATTTCGTTAAGCATGGCCGCCAGTGTGGTCGATTTACCTGAACCTGTCGGACCTGTTACCAAAATAAGCCCTTTCTCTCTTTTGATTATCTTTTTATACACTTCTGGTGCAGCAATATCATCCAAGGAGGGTATCTCTATAGGAATAACCCTGAATGCAGCAGCAGTATCACCTAAGGTGCGGTAAAAATTTGCCCTAAAACGGCCAATACCAGGGATCAACAGTGCAAAGTCAAGTTCATTATATTCTTCGAAATGCTGTTTTTGTTTCTCGGTAATTAATGAGTAACACATTTCTTCAATATCTTCTCCTGTAAGCTTTGGAAGATTTACCGGTTTGAGTGCACCATCTAGTCTGATCTGTGGTTCTGTACGACTTACAAGGTGTAGGTCGGAAGCACCATAGGTTACAACACTCTGAAGAAGTTTTTTGATATCGAAAGCAGCCATATTAATCCTTTTTGCTTTGGTTTTGTAATTTATTTAGATATTCTGATTCATTATACCCAACTATAACGCCATTATCAAATACAATAACAGGTCGTTTAATGAGCCTGTTTTCTTTAGTTAACCATCTTTTTTTCTCCTCATCGTTCAGATGAAGGTCTTTTAATTTAAGTGTTCTGTATGTTGTTCCTCTGGTATTGAAAAGTGTTTGTATATCAGTGAAATCAAGCCATTTGTCTATTTCAGTCTTTCCAACCGGTGTTTCACGGAAATCTACGAATTCATAAGGCATCTCATGGGATTTGAGATATTTAAATGCCTTTCTGACACTTCCACAATTTTTAATACCATAAATCCTTAACATAATAAAGAGCTTACTCTATGATGGCCGGAACGATAAAAAAGTCATCTTGACTTTCCGGCGCATGCGCAAGGATATTTTTTGCAATATCATTTTCTGCACGTGGAAGATCTTCTCTAAGGGGAGTACCGCCTTCAAGCGTTGAGAAAGAAGCGTCCAATGTATCAGTCTCAAGCTCATTAAGATTGTCTACATACCCCAGTATTTCGGTGAGCTGTCCCATGACTTCTTCTTTTTTTGATTCATCGATACGCAGATGAGAAAGCTTTTCCAATTTAGTCAAGACAGTATGATCTATTTGCATTTTGTACCCTCAAATTAATTTTACTTATTATATATTAATTTAGTTTAAGATATAACTACAAGAACAAAATGTTTATAAAGGATAACGCATGATGCAGCAATTGGATATGAGTTCGCCGGAGTTCCTCGAAGAGTTGGAAAAAACCAAAAAATTTACAGACAAAGTATGTAAACAGTTTGGTTGGGAATACCATCCTAACGAAGATGTCAATGAAGGTGTTACTCTGGGCTTGGCACGGCATAAATTGCTTTACGGAAAACGATTCTGCCCCTGTTTTATGGTAGAACCTGATGAGGCTAAACCGGGAAAATATAAAAGTGTAGATGATCGTACATGCCCTTGTAAACCTGCGATAGAAGAAGAGATCCCCAATGAAGGTAAATGTCATTGCGGTATTTTCTGTACACCTGAATATGTTGCGGAAAATAGCTGATAAAAAAACTGGATATAATACGCGACTATTTTTACGGCAAAGGGAAACAATGCATGAACTATTAGCACGGGACAACATTAATTCAGAGGATCTGGAAGCACTTTTAAAAGCAAGAGAGAAGGGTGAAACAGATTTTATTTTGGTGGATGTACGGGAAGATATGGAGTATGAGATGGGACATCTTAAAGGTGTGGATATGCTCAAACCTACTTCGTCATTTCAGCAATGGGCGGAACAGCTTTTTAATGATGCAAAAGATAAAACGATCATTTTTACCTGCCGTACAGGACACAGAAGCGGGCAAGTACAGAATGTTTTCAGAAGTAACGGGCATCCACGTGTGATCAACCACTTAGGCGGCATCGTCTCCTATCGTGGTGAGATAGAAAGATAAGAGATGCATGTAGTTGATCTGCTTTTAAAATTGTTGAGTTTTGAATCTGTAACTCCTGATGATGCAGAGTCATTAAAATTTATCGAAGAGTACCTTGACGGGTACGAAGCTATATATGTCAATAAAGAAGGGGTAAAGAATCTTTTTTTGACCAAAAAGTTCTCTGATGGCCCTCATCTCTGTTTTGCAGGACATGTTGATATTGTGCCTGCCGGTGATGGCTGGGAAACCGATCCTTTCATCCCGGTTATTAAGGATGGGGATATCTATGCACGCGGTGCACAGGATATGAAGAGTGGTGTAGCTGCTTTTGTCCAGGCTTGCCGTGAAGCGGCTTATTTTGAAGGAAGACTCTCGATCCTGCTCACTTCCGATGAAGAAGGGGATGCAAAGTACGGTACTCAGATCATGCTTGAGCATCTTAAAGAGATCGATCTTCTACCTGATAGCTGCATAGTAGCTGAGCCGACATGTGAAAAAATATTTGGTGATGCCATCAAGGTAGGGCGCAGAGGCTCCATTAATGGAATCATTGAAAAACACGGTATGCAGGGGCATGCAGCGTATCCTGAAAAAGCGACTAATCCTATTCATAAAGTAGCGCAGGTCCTGCCTCTAATGGCAGGGGTCAACCTTGATGAAGGAGATGAATACTTTGGACCAAGCCAATTTGTCATCACCGATATACGTGCAGGGATGGAAGTGACCAATGTAACACCCGGCAAACTGAAAATGATGTTCAATGTACGAAACTCTACCAAGACCTCTCTTAAAGATGTAGAAAATTTTGTCCATAAGTACTTCAACGGTATGAATTATGACCTAACATTGAGCCAGTCAGCGAAACCTTTTTTGACAGAAACAGACAGACCTGTCGTACATACCATTGATAAAAGTATTAAAAAAGTATGCGGTATTGCACCGAAACATTCTACTGCAGGGGGTACAAGTGATGCCCGTTTCATCGCAGCATACGGTATAGATGTGATCGAGTTTGGAGTGATTAATGACACGATCCATGCACCCAACGAGAGAACATCCATCGAAGAAGTGGAAAAACTCTATGCTGTATTTAAAGATACCATAGCACATTTTAATGCATAAGGATATGAGATGAAAAAGGTATTGGTTCTTTTCTTATTGTTTCTAACGACTCTTTTTTCTGCAGATATTGTATGGCAGAAAGACCTGAAAACAGCTTTCGAAGTAGCCAAAAAAGAGAAAAAAGTAGTGATGCTTCTTGTTGAAGGTGAGCATTGCAGATGGTGCAAAAAGATGAAGCATCGTACGTTAAATGATGAGAAAGTAGGTAAAAGGCTTGAACCGTATATTGCAGTAAAAGTAATGCAGGAAGATGAAGATGCTGTAAAAGATCTGCCTATGATCAACGGTGTGCCGACCATTTTTTTCATGACCGCTGAAAAAGAGGTAATAGAAACGGTCGTGGGGTATTTTAACGTAGAAGATTTTTTAAGTTATATCGATGATGTAGAAAAAAAAGTGCCTCTTAAAAAAAAAGTAAAAAAACTGCTGACACTAAAATGGAATGAAGAGATAGATGACGCATTTATCCAGGCTAGAGCAGAGCATAAAAAAGTAATGGTCATGGTAGAGGATGAGCATTGCAGATGGTGCGTAAAGATGAAAAAAGGTGCTCTGTCTGATCCTGGGGTAAAAAAAGAACTCCAAAAGTATGTTCTGCTTAAAATAGACAGGGCGGATGAGGATGATATGAAAGTACTTCCTGACATGAGAGGGCCCATCCCCAGTTTTCACCTATTAAGTACAGATAAAAAATCATTGGATAAACTGGCAGGATATTATGATACAGGATATTTTTTTGAATATCTGAGCAAATTGGCAGAGGAGTATTAGTTTACGTGTTTACCCGACCGCATTTTACTGAATATATCATAGCCAGATTAGTTACTATAGCTGTTTTTTTATTTATCCTGTTCTCCATATTTCTTATTATACTTAGTAGTAATACTCAAATTGCACTACCTGCTATTGTATTATTGGCATTAGCATTTGTTATTTTTATCTTTGCTGTTTATCGCGGAGCAAAACGAATGCAAAAAGAATTGAATATCATTAACAAATATCTGAAAAACCTCAATGAGATAGATAAGATAGAGTATAACACACGTTTTTTCACCCGGGAATTTGAAGATATCAACCAAAATTTGATCAAAGTGCTAAAAAGTGCAAAAAAAAGGGAAGATATCAAACAGCGTTACAATGCAAAGCTCAAACTCAAGAACAGACAACGCGCCGATATGCTTTCTGCCATAGCTCATGAGTTTCGTAATCCTATTGCATCTATTATGGGATATTCTCAAACTCTACAGGATGACCCGGATATTCCCAAGCCTCTGCAGGAAAAATTTCTAGGCAAGATCTACAATAACGGAAATAAGATCGAATCCCTTTTGAGTCGCCTCATACTCTGGAATAAATTCGAGAGCGGTGAAGCAACACTGCATAAAAGTTCTTTTGATATCTATACTTTAGTCCAAGATGTAAAGCTTGCTTTGGGAGAGTCATACAAAAACAGGGAAATACGTATCGAAGGAACTTCACGGATCATAGATGCGGATCGTACACTTATGGAGATCGTGCTGAAAAATCTTATAGAAAACGCACTGAAGTATTCTAAAGATGAGGTCATTGTGCAGATCGGCCCGGAGACTATATCTGTCATAGACAAGGGTGTCGGGATCAGTAAAAAGGATCTCGATAAAGTCACCAAGAAGTTTTACCGTTCAGGTACCCATAGTTGGGACAACTCCATGGGATTGGGCCTTTCTATCGTTAAAACGATCCTTACGCTGCATAAAAGTAAACTTGAGATCCAAAGCAAAGAAGGTGAAGGATCGACTTTTTCATTTAAGATTTAATGTAAATAATATCTTTGTATAAAGATAAATAATTAAAAGAAGAACAAGAAATTGAAGAGAAATACAACAATAATAATTGGGATGGCTACAGCTGTATTGCTTATGGGAACATCTGCTATAGCCGGTGGAGATATCATTCCTGTTGAACCGGCAGTAAAAGCAAAAGCAGACAAGCCTAAGCGCCAAACGAAAGGGAATATGACTGTAAAGTATAATGTCCTGCCGGAAAACGTCGAGTCTCTAGGTGACATGTTCTCAGAAGGAATTTTTTATGGAAGAATCAGATCCAATGTGTTTTACTGGGATTGGGGTGATGAGGATTATGAAACAGGTGGAAAACGTAAAGATAATAAAAATATGGGTCTTGGTGGAAGCCTCATTTATAAATCAGGTGTGCTGAATGGCATAAGTATGACACTGGGTTATTATGGTACATTTACTCCTGCATTCTTCAGAATGGATGCCGATGAGGTACAATATTCAAAGGCCGGAAAAGATACATTCAGCAGATATAAGGTAAAAACCGGCGGCGGTTATGAGATACATACGCTGGGACAGGGCTATCTCGAATACAATAATGGCACAGTTGATGTAAAAGCCGGCCGTCAGTTCTCTGAGTCCGTATTTACTGCATCAAACGATACTAAAATGATCCCAAATACTTTTGACGGTATTTCTGCAAGTGTAAAAATAGCACTGAAAACAAAAGCAAGAGTGGCCTGGTTTGGAAAACAAAAGCTAAGAGACCATGAAAATGCTCATGATGTAGTGACATTTAAAGATGCAGCTGGTGAAAGTTGGAATAACAACGATGACTCCGGAGGGCATAAAGGCTTGAGTTATGCCAATTTTGTTGCAGCTGGGGAAGATCCCAACCATGATCTTTTCTTGGCAGATCTGCAAACAAAATATATCAAAAACTTGAACTTCAGATTAAGTGCATTGTCTGTTCCTGGTGTAGTGAAAGATATTGTAGCTGAAGCACATTATAGGATACCGTTTGAGAATGGCTGGACGCTTAGGCCAGGTACGAGATACTTCTATCAGATGGATGATGGCGGGGGAGCTGTTGCCGGATATACTAACCTTACAGGTAAAGCAGCAACAGGTTATGTTGCAGGTGTAGCCAATTCACTGGATAGTAGTCTTTTCGCTGCCAGGGTTGATCTTCAGATGCCTAAGAAAAAAGGATTTTTCAGACTTGGGTACTCAAAAGTGGCAGATAAAGCAGATATCGTTGCTCCCTGGAGAGGATTTCCTACGGGTGGTTTTACCAGAGCAATGGCACAATATAACTGGTATGCAAATACTGAGACATTTATGGCAAGAGCTGTGTACAAGTTCACTCCGGACTTTAAATTGAGCTTGCGTTATGCTGTACAGGATTTTGATGATGCTAAAGATAATGTGCAAGCTGATAGTACGATCTGGCACTTGGATACATGGTATAACTTTACAGATAGACTTCAGATGAAAACACGTATCGGTATTGTGCAAGCCGATAATGATATTGCTAAAAGTCTCGGTGGAACCAAAGCAGATGTTTCCTATAACGAATATCGTCTAGAGTTTAATTATTTATTCTAGTAAAAATAGAGGACAAAGCTTCCCCGAAGGTATTCAATGAGGCACATTCAAGTATGCATAAGATATTAACAGGCCTTATTGAATAATTTAGAATCAGTATCATCCCCAAACAGGGTGATACTGATAAAACATTCATTTCTTTTATTGGAATAATGAGAATGATTGAAGTATAATTTCAAATTGGAACAAAATCACTCATTTTTACTCACAATTCTGTAAAAAACAATAATTATTTAAAAAATCATTTAAAGTTAACAGTTTATACAATACAATTAAAGTGTATTCAAAAAACTTATTTAGAACAATAAGTATATACTGATAATTAATATCAAGGAGGAAATATGAAACTAGGTTTCTTAGTTGACCTTAACCTATGTATGGGTTGTAAAGGTTGTGAAGTGGCTTGTAAAGTGGAAAATGAAGTACCACTCAGCTCTTGGCGTCTGCGTGTAAAATATATTGATATCGGGACATTCCCGGATACTTCAAGATCTTTTACACCATTACGTTGTAACCATTGTGAGTCCGCACCGTGTGAGCGTATCTGTCCGGTATCGGCATTGCATTATCTTGAAAACGGGATCGTCAATGTAGACAGCAGCAGATGTATCGGATGTGCCGGATGTATGATGGCATGTCCTTACGGAGCGATCTATATGGATCCTGAAACCAATACAGCTGATAAATGTACTTATTGTGCCCACCGTGTAGAAAGTGGTATGATGCCGGCATGTGTGGTTGTCTGTCCCGTGCAGGCCAATATTTTTGGAGATGTGGATGATGAGAATAGTCATATTTCTCAGTACATTATGGAACACCAGGGTGCTGTTCAGGTTCGTAAGCCAGAAAAACATACAAGCCCTAAACACTTCTATGTAGGTGGCGGTAACCAAACACTTAACCCACTTGCACAGCAAAGACTTGAAGGGTATAATTTATTTAATAATGTTACGCATCTTAAACATATCGGTGATCCACATGAGAGTGTCATAGATAGATTCACAGAACCGTTTAGAAGTGAAGAAAAACTTGATAATAGAAGTTTCATGGACTTTGATAATAATACACATGAATCTCATGAAGAGGAAGGGGGTCACTAATGGAAAATACAATTCACGCAACACAAGCGATAGTAACACTGGATGTAGCACTTCCGGGTATAATCTGGGGTTGGATGATCACACTCAATATGTGGGCTAAATCTGTAGGGACAGGAGTTATTCTTGTGGGTGCATTTTTACTCTACAGACATAAAAAAGAAGAGATGCCTAATCTTAGATGGATGATGCCGTTGATTGCATTTATCTTTTTAAATATATTTCTGCTCTTTACCTTGGCAGATCTGCACCACCCTTACAGAATGCTAAATATCTTCTTGCATCCTCATTGGACATCAGCCATTACTGTAGGTGCATGGATGGCTTCGATTTTTACAGGTTTGATTACTATCTTGATGCTGATCGGTTACTTTGATGCGCACCCGGATGTAAGAAGAAACGGTGCTTGTGCGAAAATGGCTAGAGCGAACAGCGGTCTTTATGAAAAGCTCTTTCCGTTTGTTGTCTTCCTTGCAGTTCCTGTAACACTGTATACTGCGATCATCATGGCAGAAGCAAGTGCCAGAGAATTGTGGCAGGCACCTGCAGAAGTTATGCAAATGATGTGGGCGGCATTGATGGCTGGTTCAGCAGGCCTGATCTTCATTTCAGGTTCCTGGAGCAAAGAGAGCAGAAGAGATCTGGCACTTGTTTTGGCTGTTGCTACATTCTTCTCTTTCATGATGTATATGGGTGAGTATTTCTTCTCATTCAAATCAGCTGAAGCAGAAGCGACACTTGCTTATGTTCACTCAGGCGGTGCGTATAACACAGAATTCTGGTTTGGGATGGCTCTTGGATTTATTATTCCGTTCTTCCTTGCAGTAAGCAACATGAAGAGTGATAACAAAACGCTGCTAAGATTTGCAGCTATTTTAGCATTGGTAGGGCTGTATATGGCAAAAGATGTATGGCTTAAAATCCCACAAATGCTATCGTTGAGTTAAGGAGAATATGTATGACAAAATCAATGAGAAATAATAATAATTTTATAGAAAGCAGAAGAAGTTTTCTTAAAGGTACAGCCTACTCTGTAGCAGGTGCTACACTGGCAGCAGGTGTATTCGAGACGATCGTAGATACACCTGTAATGGCAGATGAGAAAGAGTTCACATCGACTCCGAAAACACTCTCATTTTATCCGCCTTTACAAGAGTGGGACAGCTTTAAAGAGTTAGATGGTGCTGACTGGAAAAGAGGTGGAGCAGGAAGAAACGGTGTAAGGAGTGAAGAAAACTCTGACGGTATTAAAGTCAATGAATTTATGCTGGTACCGACTGTATGTTCCAACTGTGAAGCTCAGTGCGGTCTGACTGCATGGGTTGAGATCGGTGAATATAAAAGAACCAAGAACCCTAAAGATCTCTTTGTAAGAAAGTACATGGGTAACCCGCTTCATGCAGGTTCACGTGGACGTAACTGTGCAAAAGGTTATGCGACTCAGACCCAAATGTATGATCCGGACAGAATCCCTTTCCCTTTGATGAGAGCACCAGGTTCCAAAAGGGGTGAAGGTAAGTGGGTTAGAACCACTTGGGATGAAGCGATGGCGAAGATCGGGAAGAAGATGCACGACACGCTTAAGAAGGGCGATGAAGTCTCTAAAAAGATGATCATGTACCATGTGGGTCGTCCAAATGAGAACGGTTTCGGTCACCGTGTACCTCACTCAATGGGTCTTGACGGCTATGACTCTCATACCAACATTTGTTCAGCAGGTGCAAGACAGGGAACGATCCAGTGGACGAACGATGACAGAAACTCTCCGGACTGGGCGAATGCGAAGCTGGTATTTCTTCAGTCATCTCACGCGGCAGATGCGGGCCACTACTTCCAGCAGTCTGCAGGATACATTGCCGATGCCAGAAGAAAAGGTGCGAAGCTTGTGGTCATGGACCCAAGACTTTCCAACTCTGCAGGTATGGCTGATATGTGGCTACCAGTGTGGCCGGGAACGGAAGCAGCACTTTACCTTCACCTTGCCAACAGAATCCTGAACGAGAAGGATATTCATGGTAAAGACCTGGTCAACCATGCTTTCTTCAAGAACTGGGTGAACTGGGATCAGTTGATGAACGATAAAGAGCAGTTGGCTCTTATGGTTTCCAAAGGCTACATGAAAGAAGTACCTCAGGATAACAGCTATGGAAGCTTTATCGAGATGCTTAAAGAGATCTACTCTCCATACACTAAAGAGTTCGTTATCAAAGAGTGTAGAATGGAAGGGTATGGTCATAAGCTTGATGAACTCTTCGAGATGTTCATTGATGCGGGTGACAGAATTTCAACTTACCTCTGGAGAGCAGGAACCATCGGCCATAGAGGTAGTTGGATGAATACACGTTCAGGTTTCTTCCCATTGGCACTTCGTGGTGCAATGGCAGGTAACATTGGTGGTGTAGGTCTGCACCACTGGCATGTTATCTCTGTCAACGGTAAGGGTGATGCTGCAACGGTTGCAGGTAAAAGACCTCCAAGAGTTGATGTATGGAACGAGATCGCATGGCCACCTGAGTATCCACTCAGTTCATTCGAAATGTCTCACATTATGCCTCACTTGCTTCTTGATGATGAGTGGAGAGCAAAATGGAAGAAAAAAGGCCTTAATTCTATTCCAGAGAAGCTTGCTGTATGGATCCCTCGTATGTACAACCCTGTCTGGATCAACCCGGACGGTTTCAGATGGATCGAAGCACTCAAGAGAGAAGACAAGATCGAAATGGCATTCAATCTCTCTCCAACGTGGTCAGAGACAAACTGGTTCTGTGACTTCGTACTGCCGGTAGGACTTGCGGGTGAAAGACATGACCAGTCATCCGAGCCTACAAAACCGGCAAGATGGTTGAGTTTCAAAAACCCTGCACTCAGAGTTGCGCTTGAGAAACTTGGATGGAAGCCAAAAGATCCGGCACGTGCGACACTTGAAGCACACATTACCGCTGGTCTTGGTGAGATCTGGGAAGAGGTAGAGTTCTGGGCGAACATCATGGTTCACCATGTTGATCCTGATGGTTCTCTTGGTGTTAAGCAGTTCTGGGCATCCAAAGAAGATCCAAGTAGAGCGGTGACGATTCCAGAGTGGTACCAGGCAGCATTCGACAAGCTTCCTAACCTGAGAAAAACAGCGAAGGCGAAATATCCTAATTCGAAGTATCCTAACTACGAGATGATGAGAGATATGGGTACATGGCTTGAAGAAGACCACATCTACAGACCTCAGGAGAGACCGCTCAGAAAAGAGGGTGACAAGTATATCGCTCACGGTCACGAGTATGATGAGAGAGATATAGAGAAAGATGAATACGGTACCCTTTTGGTAGAAGACCACGTATTCGGTGGCAAGAAGCCTATCGGTGTCGAAGTGGATGGTGAGGTTAAGCAAGGGTTCCATACACTTAGTGGTAAGCTTGAGTTCTACTCTAAATGGCTTGCTGAGTGGAAATGGCCTGAGTATGCGATACCTATCTATCCAAGAAATGCACAGGAGCGTAAAGATATGGTTCACCTTGTTACACAGGTACACCATGACTTTATGCAAAAAGACAATGATTTTGCATTGAATACAGTCTTTAGATTGCCGTACAACATTCATACACGTTCTGTGAACTCCAAGCACTTGATGGAAATTTCTCAGAACCACAACCCGGTTTGGATCAACACTGAAGATGCGAAGCGTCTTGGTATCAAGAGAGAAGATCCGATCAAGGTAACGATCACAGATACTGTTTCAGGTCTTGAGTCTGGTTACTTCATCGCTATGGCCGTGCCTACAGAAGGTTCTATGCCTGGTGTACTTCATATGTCACACCATGCGGGTAGATGGAAACTTAAGAATGCCGTTGAAATTCCTGGATTTGAACATAAATTGGGAGTACTTGGACTAGGTGCACCTCTGTTTGATATGACCATGGATGGCAAGATTGGTACAATGAAGCCAAAAGAGGGTATCAAAGAGGGAATGCTGATGCGTAAAGATACCTGGCAGTTCAAAGAGTACAACAAAGACCTTGACAACATCTGGTGGGATGGTCTGAGTGGTTCATGGCAGAATGCCGTAGCACCATCGCATCCTGACCCGATCGGCGGTAACCATGCTTGGCATCAGAAAGTAAGCATTGAGCTTGCAGGTAAAGATGACAAGATCGGTGATATCTATGTGAACTATGAGAATAACTTCAAAGTCTATCAGGCATGGAGAGACAAATTGACTCGTCCATTGGCTCCTGGTGACAAACTGAGAAGACCGGTACATATCAAGAGACCGGCAGTGCCATTGACACTGAAAGCTTACTCTTGCGATATTAAAGCGTAAGACACTTCAATAGTAGGGGCAGACAATATGTCTGCCCTGACCTATAACATTTTCCAGATAATTCATTTTCCGTTTAAGTAAAAATTATTTTGAAAGTGGTATAGTGCCAGGAGAAATCAGCACGATATACAGTACTAAAAAGGTGTAAGATATATGGAAGAACTAAAACAAGAGACAGAGAACAGAGTAGCGCTTTATGCGCTTATTTCAAGATTGATGATGACAGAAGTCGATGAGAAGTTTTTGGAGATCCTTGAAAACGATGAGAACCTGATCTCTCTTTTTCCTAACTATAGAAACTGGTCAAAGCGTAAAGAGTTGACGACCAAAGAGCTGATCGAACAGCAGTACAATGTAGACTTTACCAATCTCTTTTTGATGCATCTGGTACCGTATGAGAGCTTCTATGTCAGAGATGACCAGATGATAGACAGTGGTGGCGGTAACCCAGTCATAGAGCTTTATGATGCGCTTGATTTTAAAGTAGAACTTGACAAAGCCAGAGTAGTAAGCGGTGACCACATCGGTGTGGAACTTGAGTTTATGTATATGCTCTGTAATGCACAGCTCAAAGCGATTGAAGCTGATGATAAAGAGGGAGTCTGTGAACTCTTCCAGATACAGAAAGGTTTCCTCAAAGACCATCTTCTGGAGTGGGGTTCCATGTTCCTCATCAATGCCAAAAGAGAATCAAGAACACCGCTCTATCATGACGGGTGCGAACTGACTTTGGAGTTTATGCTGAGTGACTATGAGTATATGAACGATCAGCTTGAAACTTTCTGTCAGGATGTAGCGTAAGCAATGAAACTGCATTTTGATGTTGGCGCCTGTGTCAGGGCCAAAAGTAAATTTTCCGAGTGTACCAAATGTATGGATGTCTGTCCCGACTCCATTACACTTCAGGATAACCTGCCCACTTTCAAAACGGCTACTGGTATAGAAGCGGCTGCCTGTGTAGGGGTCTGCCCTACAGAAGCGTTCGCACTCTCGAACTTTTCGACCACAGAGTTCTTTTTCAGCTTTCTGGAATCCAAAGTACGCCTTATCTCACCCAAGATCAACGTGCCGTGTCTCTCTGTACTCAGTGTGGAACATCTTATCTCGCTGGCCCTTGCAAGCAATGAACCCATAACGCTTGACCTGAGCGCCTATGATGAAGAGTCTCTGCTCTATAAGCATATTGAAGAGACGATCGAAGAGGCGAATTTTGTACTCTCGAGTTTTTCGGACAAACAGCTTGAAACAAATGTTGAAGAGAGTGCACGTCATCCTGAACTCGTTTCAAGATCTCCTGAAGAAGTGTCTGATGAAGAAGTCACTTCAAGACGTTCTTTCCTTGGAAATGCGTCTCTCAAAGGTGTCATCAAGCATAAGAAGGCTTTTGATGAGGCGGTCGAAGCGGATGAACTGCAGCAGTTCGACATCGATGCCTCTGTCATTGCCAAGATCAAGGACAAACAGCTTCCAAACAAGCGCAAGATACTCTTTACGACACTCAAGCGGGCAGGTGTTCCTGAGGTGTTTGAAGTCCTGCCGCAGGAGAATGTGAGTTTCGTATCGCAGAAATATGTGGATGAAAAATGTACGAACTGCCAGATCTGTTATCGAATCTGTCCGACAGGAGCGCTTTCAACGGATGGAAAGTTTTCGCTTATTCACTTTGATGCGATGCTCTGTGTGAAGTGCCATCTCTGCCATGATGTCTGTGAACCCGATGCCATTCACCTGCAAAAGGGATTTGAGATCAAAGAGCTTTTCGAACCGACCCAGCGAACATTGGCGACGTTCAACATTAAGCGCTGTAACGAGTGTGGAAATACGTTTACGTACACCGGTGGGGAACTGACCTGCCCGAGATGCCTGGTGGAAGAGGAAGAGGCGATGTTCCTACACCAGAATGCCAAACAGATGAAAGCAAAAATGGAAGAAGAAAAAATAAAGCAGGAAGAATCATGAGACCAGAAGAGATCAAACCCGATACCAGTCTGTGTACGATCCTCGGCTACAATGCCCAGACAGGCTACATGAGAAGATATTTTAACAAGATACTCAAGCGTAACAGCATCAATGCTACAGCGATCGCACTGAACATCAAAGATGAGCACTTCGACTTCACAATGACAAGTGTGGGGCAGTCCAAAGTGGACAGAATGATGATCGAGAACGAGTTCCAGGGAAAAGCACTGCAGTACTGTGACAATTTTGATGAATGTGCGCAGAGAGAACAGCGTGTAGAGTTCATTGAAGTGGTTGATAAAAAAGTGCATGGTCATTGTCTCGAAGATGAAGCCAAAGCATTGTTCGAAAAGCCGGAATTCATTGATGAACAGACACTTTTTGTCGCTAAGATGATGCTGCTTGCCAACCGATGGTACGATGCAAAAATCGATGTGGATGAGATACCGCTTCTGATAGAGAATTAATAGAGGAGAAATGCAATGAATGAAAGAGATATGGAAGATTTAAGAAAAGAGTTTGAGAATTTTAAAATTAACGAAGAGGCGTGTGTGGACGGTGCGTGTGCCAGTGATGAGGAGACTGACCTTAAGGACTACCCATCCTACACGGAAGCGCTCTATGCCAAACTGGTCTCTCCGGCGGTCAGTGGTATCTATGTTTCAAGATGGGATATTAAAGAGATTGCATTGGCTGCCGGTGATTCTATGGCGATCCATCCGCGTAAACGTATGTTTGAACTACTTATGAAGTATGCAACAAGCAAAGAGAATATGCAGGCTGTTTTGGATGCACTTGAAAATCATATGGAAGAGAAGATTGCCATTTATACAGAGCTTATGACAAATTTTCCAAGTTCCGCTGAAGTTTTTCAGCCTAAGATAGATAAAGCACGAAAAACCATGAAACTCTTCCCCCAGATTCTTAAAGAGTACTTTGGATAAGTTCTTTTAAGTAGCATTCTCTTCCGTCAATATAAATTATAGATTCAAAAAATATTATATTGAATTTTAATATAGATTAAGCAAATTTTTAAAAATAAGATTTACTTAACTATAAAATTATGATGATACAAAATGTAACAAAGCATTCATGGCTTTGTATTCTGTGGCATGCTCTTTTAAAAAAACAGGAAGGAAGGAGTAGTATAAAATATATTATTTTACATTGAAGGATAAAAGATGAGTGATCAGTTTGAAAAAGATTCATTAGCATACCACAGGGCACAGAGTGAGTTTGATACAAATGGTAAAACAGGAACACTGCTTACCAAGGCATGCAATACAGAAGATGAACTTTCCATGGCGTACAGCCCAGGAGTTGCCTATCCTTGTCTTGAAATTGAAAAAGATATTGACAAAGCGTATGAATATACTAACAAAGGTAACCTTGTAGCGGTTGTAAGTGATGGTACGGCAGTACTTGGGCTTGGAGATATCGGTCACTTGGCAGGGAAGCCCGTTATGGAGGGAAAAGGAGTTCTTTTTAAAGCATTTGCCAATGTTGATGCAGTAGATATTGAGCTCAACACTAAAGATACGGAAGAGATTATTAAAATCGTTGCCGCGATGGCAGACAGCTTTGGTGGTGTGAATCTCGAAGATATTTCTGCACCTAGGTGTTTTGAGATAGAAGATAGACTTAAAGAGATCTGTAATGTTCCGGTATTCCATGATGACCAGCATGGTACAGCGGTAATTACTACAGCTGGACTTATCAATGTACTGGAAATGAGTGGTAAAAAAGCAGAGGATTTAAAAGTTGTTGTAATTGGTGCCGGTGCATCTGGTATCGCATGTGCTTCAATGTACAAAAAACTTGGTGTGAGAAATATTACTATGCTTGATTCAAAAGGTGTTATCCATAGTGGTCGTGATGATTTAAATAAACAAAAGCAGATGTTTGCTTTTGATACCGAAGATCGTACTCTGGAAGATGCTATGAAGGGTGCTGACATGGTTCTGGGTCTTTCCGGCCCGGATTTGATAGATCCTGAATGGGTTAAAACGATGAGTGATAAAAATCCAATTATATTTGCTTGCGCCAACCCTGATCCTGAGATCAAGCCTCCTTTGGCAAAAGAGGCCCGCCCAGATGTTATTATAGGTACAGGACGTAGTGATTATCCTAATCAGGTAAATAATGTTCTTGGCTTCCCACAAATTTTCCGTGGTGCTTTGGATGTTCGCGCTACTAAAATTACTGAAAACATGAAGATGGCTGCGTCTAAAGCACTAGCTTCTCTGGCCAAAGAGACTGTTCCTGAACATGTGAAAGCTGCCCATGGTCGTGAAAGTATGGAATTTGGACCTGATTATATTATTCCGTCTCCATTTGACCGTCGTGTATTGGTTTATGTTGCTTCAGCTGTGGCACAGGCAGCTGTTGAAGATGGAGTGGCACGTATTAAAGAGTTTGATATTGAAGCATATAGAACAAAACTGGAACGTCTTGCCGATCACCTCGATGGGAAAATCTAAATAGCATAGGTGGGATAATTTTTCCCACAGAGCTACATACTGATATGTTTTATGTATATTTTGGATTGTTCTTGATATAATCCAGTTAAAAATTAGAAAATAATATGCATATTAACCTAAAATCCTACCTTGATCTCTATGCACTTCTTAAAAACAATAGAATAGTACGGGAAAAAAACCGTGCATTTGGTTTAACGCATGTCATGGTCAAAAATAAGCCGCTAGAACAACTTTTAGCATGGGTTGATGAGCATAAGCCGAAATTGAAAAAACCGCGTTTGAGTGAAATCTTTTCTTCTTATCTTTATAGTGTAACCATCATACTTTGCATTATTGCTTTTATTGTCGGATTTTTGTCCGGTATAGCATTATTGAGTTACAGCGGACATGAGCCTGTGAATGTGATATATTTTATGGCCATGGTAGTTTTTTTCCCGCTGTTTACCATGATGTTGACCTTTATTTCTATGATCAAAGCGAACAGTACACAGAGTTTGCTTGTGCATATTTCTCCGGCATTCTGGATGGAGAGGATCATCCGATTTCTCCCTAATAAAATGCAAAAAAATCTAAAAGAAGTAAGGATTAATCCGTTACTTGCCAACTGGCTCGTGATCAAACGTTCACAGATCATTGCACTGGTTTTTTCCATGGGCTTGCTGTTTGCTTTGTTGGGTATGATTGCTACGAAGGATATTGCATTTGCCTGGAGTACAACACTGCATGTCACACCGGAATCTTTTCACCGATTTTTAAATACTTTGGCATTTCCATGGAGAGAGTGGTTCCCTTCGGCAGTACCATCCGTGGAACTGATAGAACAGAGTCAATACTTCAGGTTAGGAGAGAAACTTGATACGCAAATGATCCAAAATGCATTCAAACTTGGGGAGTGGTGGAAGTTCCTGGCATTTGCTACACTGTTTTACGCGATCATATTGCGTTTTATGATGTATCTGTCAGCACTATTTTGTTTCAAACAAGCTCTGAAAAGATCATTCTTGACACTGGATGGCGTAAACAAGTTGTTAAGAGAAATGAATGAGCCTGTTATCTCCACTCATTCTGATGCAAAAGAAGAGTCTTTTATGCAAGAATATGCAGTGTATGGACAAACTATCCATACACTGGATGCCTCATATGACATAATACAGGGATGGTCGATCCCTAAAAAACAGTTGGAGGTAATGGGTGACAGTATGCAGGTGATCTCTCCCAGGCTTTTTGAAGTAGGGGGCGGAAACACATTGGAAGAAGATAGAGAGATCATTCATGGGAGTCATGGTGAAGTACTTCTTTATGTTAAAGCATGGGAGCCACCGACAATGGATTTTGTTGATTTTCTTGAAGCACTTTTAAAGCAGGTGGATAAAGTGATCATTTGTCCTGCAGGAACACCTCAGGAACATTATCGGGCAGAAGCAAAAGCGATAGAGGTATGGGCAAGGAAACTCATGACAATAGATAATGATAAAATATGGTTGAAACAATGAACAACCCACACCCAAAATTTGCCGTAGTCGGACATCCGAACAAAGGAAAAAGTTCCATTGTTTCAGCCCTTGCACTGGATGATTCCGTTCAGATATCAGATACACCGGGGACTACTGTCAAAATGCGGAGCTTCCCGCTTAAAGTGGATGGTAAAGTGCTTTATGAACTTTTTGATACACCCGGTTTCCAGCGTGCGAGACAGGTACTGGCCTGGCTGGAACAGCATGATGTCAGTGCAGATAAAAAACATGAAGTGGTACAACAGTTTATCAATAAGCATAAAGATGATCCTCGCTTCAATGATGAAATAGAACTGCTTGAACCTATTATGGCCGGAGCAGGTATCATCTATGTAGTAGATGGTTCAAAACCCTATGGTGAAGAGTATGAGGCTGAGATGGAAATACTCCGATGGACAGGGCAGCCCTCTATGGCATTGATCAATCATATAGATAAGACGGATTACAGTCAGGAGTGGAAAAGGGCACTGGGTCACTATTTTAAGATGGTACGGACCTATAATCCTATGCAGACAGATACGGAACAGCATATCAGCATTCTGGAGAGTATGGCACAGATGAAAGAGGAGTGGACAGCATCGGTAAAAGCTTCCATTGCTCTTTTTGAACGTTACCATGAACAGATGCTGGAACAAAGTGCCCAAGGTATAGCAAAACTTGTATATCATGCACTCTCCTATGTGGAGACACTACCTTTTGAGTCAGATGAAGCAAGTACAAATGAAAAAGAAATACTGGAACAGAAGTATAAGAACAAACTTCGCAATTTTGAGATAATAACCCAGGGAGAGATAGAAAAGATCTGGAATCATACCCACCTGCAAAAAGAAGAGACACCTTTGACCTTTAAAGGTTTGGACCTTTTTTCGGAAGAGTCTGCCTCAGTTTTTGGCCTGACACGTAAAGAGCTTATTATTACAGGGGCTACAAGCGGTGCAGTCACAGGTGCAGGAATAGATCTGCTGTTTGCCGGCCATACATTATTTGCCGGAGGTACCATAGGTGCTTTAGTAGGTGGTGTGGGAGCATATTTTGGTTTCCCAGAACTTTCAGAAATAAAAGTTCTGGGAAAAACGTTAGGCAGGCATTACTTACAGATGGGTCCGATGGAAAACAAAAATTTTCCTTATATCCTACTGGGTCGGATCCTTTATCATACAACACAGGTAGCGACACTTTCACATGCTGCAAGAGAACGCATGAAGATTGCTATGAACAGCACGTTTAAAGAAAAATGGTTGAATGATGATTTACGAAAAGCTTTGGAGAAATACCATCAAAAATTCCGCTCAGGCAATGAAGTGAAGGCAGAAGAACTACAGGCCTATGAAACGCATGTAAAATCTGTTTTAAAGCATCTTCTTCATGGCTAAAGATAAATTATTTAAACATTTATACAAAGATGAGGAAGAGAAGGAACAGTTATCCCCGTATTTAACGATCAATACAAAAAGGGCGTTTGTTGTTATCTTTGTACTGTTTTTACTGCTTTTCCCCCATTATGCACCATGGGAACCCGGTTATGAGAATAATCATGGTTTGATACAGCAGCTTTTTACACTCTATTTTTTTGTTGCAAATCAGACTTTGGGCATAGTACATGAAAGCGGACATGGTATTTGTTATCTCTTGCACTGCCCAGAATTTATCATGGTGGTGAACGGGACTATCTTTCAATTGCTTTTTCCCGGACTTATCGCTTACTATTATAAACGCAAAGGCAATCTGTTTGCTGCGCTTATTGCACTCTTTTTCGTAGGTTTTTCATTGCACTATACGGCCTGGTATATCTCTACGGCTCATGAAGGGCTTATACTCCCTGCTTCAAAGTCATTTTTAGGGGTAGATGCGTATCATGATTTTAACTATATGTTAAGCAGTATGGGATTATTATCCTATGATTCCATGATAGCAGGTATAACCCGATTTATTGCGTATCTGATCATGATAGTATCGGTAATAGGAATGATCTTTGATCTCTTTTCGGATCAGCAAAAAAAACAGAGTTCTATTAAATAAATTTCTCTATTCCCATTAAAAGGATGACAGACAAAAGACCCCCTGCGATCCCGGCAAGTACATCATCAAGCATTACCCCTAGGCCACCTTTAAGCTCTCTGTCTATCCAACCTATGGTCGAAGGTTTCCAAATGTCAAAGAGACGGAATGCTGCAAAACTGAATATGATGGCAAGGATCTCTGAGTAAGGATAGCTCATAGTGATAGCAGTGGAATACGCTATCATAAGAGAAAGCCACATACCTGCTGCTTCATCTATGACAATATGCTGCTGATCATGTATACCGGTTTCTTTTTCATATTTGTTTATCTCAAATATCCCTATAATAGTAATGGCCAAGGTAAGCATAAAAAGTGTTTCCATACCAAAATAGTAAAGTATAGCAAGTCCTACAGGAAGGGAGGCAAGTGTACCTATGGTACCCGGTGCTTTAGGACTGAGACCAGTTCCGAAAAAGGTTAAAAAAAGTTTTTGAATGGTCATATGTGCCCTTATGTAAGTGATGATGTTTGATAGAGCTCTATCAGCTTCAAATAGAACTGCTCTTCACTCTGTTGTTCAAGTAGGCCGGAACCCGGCATCAATGAATAGTGCATTTCCTGAAGATTCTTGAAT
Organism: Epsilonproteobacteria bacterium (ex Lamellibrachia satsuma); assembly: GCA_003934925.1. GTDB lineage: Bacteria > Campylobacterota > Campylobacteria > Campylobacterales > Sulfurovaceae > Sulfurovum. Next base: position 29,303 of record JQIX01000061.1, on the reverse strand, counting down.
CTATCTGGGAAAAGAGAAGCCAGGATATTTGCAGAGACCTCTTTTCTTACTAAGATGGAAGGTGGAATAACCCCGCTTTGAATAAGTTTCATAATGGACTCAGAGTGATAATGTACATGATGATGCTGACCGTGAGGGCATGTTTGTGTGCTTACCAGGGTTTTACAGGTATCGCAGTAAACATATTCATCTACTGTTTTAATGTCGATCTCAATATTTTTACAATGGTCAAACACAGAGTTGAGTCGATTTTTATCATAATAAAGTCCTAGGCCACCATGATTTTTACCAACAACCAGTTGATGGCAACCATAATTTTTTGCCAAAATAGCATCTAAAATAAGTTCATTGAATCCGGCAAAGATATAAGAGTTTTCAAAAGGAATGATAAGTACTTTATTGCGAGGTATGAAATTATCAATAAACGTACTGAGTGCATTATGCCTGATATCATAACGTAAGCCGCCTGTAGTAAAAGGCTTTCGTAAAAAGACAACAAGAAGGTCAGAATCACTAATGGCTTGACGTATCATTCTCTCATGGGCACGGTTGAGCGGATTGGCAGCCAGCATCATGGAAGAAACGAATTTTGCACCTGTTTTTGTGATCATATGCTTAATGCGTTTGATATTATCCTCGATAAGAGGATAGGAAACAGTGTATTCACCGGATACTGCTATCGTCCCTAATCTTACAGTAGTGTTTTTGACACCGGGATGGGAAGGGTCAGAAGTACCATAAATATTTTGCAAACGCTGAATAGGATCAATGGGAAAGGTTTCATCTACAGTAAGTTCACCTACTTTTTTCCCTTCATTGATAAGGTCGACCAGATCACCCTGCTTGAGATTTTGAAGTACTTCATGGTTTTTTTCACCTTTTGGTGCCAATACAAAAGCAAAGGGAAAAGGAACACCTTTGTAAAATTTGGTTTCATCTACCTCTTTGGCTTCTTCTTTATTCATAAGCTTATCTACAGGCGAAATAAGTCCTGCCTGGACCAATGCCAAAGTAGAAAGAGCCTCTGTATCGATATAGAGAGATTTATGATCGTTATTTCTTTTTGAAGAGCCCATATTTTTTCCTTTTTTCCCATAAACTTTTTCTTGAAATACCTAATTTTTTGGAAAGTTCCGTATCGGGAAATTTATGCTGAAAACTGTTGACTATGAACTTAACATAATCATCTATGGTCAGGATTTCATTTTGATCATAGAGTTTAGAGTCAGTATTGAGTGTGATTGTTGGAAAATCAGTTTCCAGTTCGGAAGTGCTGCATAAAATAAAGTCATGATCGTTCAACAATGCTAAAAGTTGTTCTCTTTCTGTCTTTTTAAGTGTATGGATCTCAGTGATATAAAGGAGTGATCTTGTAGCTGCTTTATTTATCTTTTCTTTCCACTCTTTATCTCCCAAAGGGATAAAGGTTAAAAGTTTGTTGTTGTTCTGTGCATATTCAAAGACTATTTTGTCCACAAGTCTTTGGTAGTTGGTTTGGATGACAAGAGGAGTGGTAAGTTTTTCCGAGTTGAAATCCGTTTTTATCTCTTGAAGCAGGTTTTTCATATACTCCTGATAAAGCAATGTATGTTTTTTGAGATCCTGATATTCCTGATAGTGTTCTATCTTGCGTAACAGCTCTTCAATCATAAATGGTTTAACAATGTAATCTTTTGCTCCGAGTTTCAAAGGCTCGCCTACGGTGTCATTATTAATATAGCTTACCATTAAAATAATAATTTTGTCTTTGAACTGTGTAATGAGCGGTGCAGTATTCTGTCCCGGCAGGTTCGTTGAGAGCAGATATACATCACCGGTACTGTTCATTGCTTCTTTGATAGAGCTGAAGATCTCTGTTTCAAATCCATTTTCGCCAAGTTTGGATGCGATACTTTGTGCCAAGTAGAGTTCGTTTTCTACAATGATGATTTTCATATGTGTTTCCAATTAAAATAAGTTAAATTTGCTACAGCGTGAACAGTTACACCTTCCTTACGTCCTACAAATCCGAGCTTTTCGGCAGTAGTGGCTTTTATGTTCACAAAATGATTTTTAATACCCAGTAAAGAAGCGATCGTTTTACGCATTTCTTTTTTATAAGGAAGTATTTTGGGTGCCTGCGCCAAAATTGTGAGATCGATATTGCCAATCTCATAACCATGTGTTTTAAGTCTATTGACTGTATCTGTGAGTAGTTTTTTGGAGTTCATACCTTTATAGCTTTCATCTGTATCAGGATAAAACTCACCAATGTCTCCCATACCTGATGCTCCCAATAAAGCATCAATAAGCGCATGTATAGCGACATCCCCATCACTGTGTGCTTTAAATCCGTACTCAACATCGATCTTTACGCCACATAAGAACATCTCTTTATCCTTTTCAAAAGGATGGATGTCCAGACCAAAACCGGTAAGTGTTCTAGCGGAAGGTTCCTGGATACAAGATAGTTTTCTCAGGTCTGCAATAGTAGTAAGTTTATGAGCCTCTGTAGAACCTTCAACAAAATGTACTTTCTCGCCCATGAAAGCAACAGCTGAACTGTCATCTGTGAAAAGATGCTCTGTCTGCAATGCTTTTCTGAGTGTTTTAGTAACACTGAGCTGCGGTGTCTGTATGATCTTTGCCTGTTCTCTGTCTACAGGGGAATCGCCTAAATAGAGTGTATCGCTCACAGGTAATGCAGGCACGATACAGCTGCCTTTGCTTTTTGCTGCCAAAATGCGTTCTATCATATCATGAGGTACACAGCATCTTGCAATGTCCGATACCAGTACATACTCCGAAGTAACATGTGCAAGTGCATTATGTAATGAAGCCTGCCTGGAATCCCCGCCTTCAACATAGAGATAGTCAGCATATTGTTCCATAAGGGTGATATCTTCAGCAGAGGAGACGATAATGATCTGCCCAAAATCGGCAACTTTTTCGAAGTGTTCAGCTACATGTAACCATAAAGGAGTGTCTTTAGTATAGAGCCACTGTTTTTTTACATTGCATTTAAATCGTGTGGAGTTACCTGCGCCTAAAAGTATTAAGGTAGTGTCTGACAAATAAATTCCTCTATAGTGTGTATCAAATAGTAACGAATTATACATTTAGATAGCTTCATAGTTTCTGTATGGTATAAAATGAGACAGAAAGACTCTGATTTAAAAAATAATCATTGGTTTTTAAATATAGTTTAAGATTTAGGTGGTATAACTCATAATACTAAATCAACTTAGGGATAAATAAATGACACAAGAAAATGTATTAGAAGCATTAAAAAATGTAACATATCCGGGATTTACAAAAGATATTGTAACTTTTGGATTTGTAAAAGATATCGTTATAGAAGGAGACAATGTCTCACTGACTATCGATATTACCTCATCAGCGGATGAGGTAAAGGCGCAGCTTACGGATGATGCGACAAAAGAACTTAAAAAACTTGGTTTTGCCAATGTTTCGGTAAATATTACGGCACCGCAGGCACCAAAGCAGATGTCTAACTCAATGAGCGGTAAAAATATCGCACCACAGGTTAAGAGTTTTGTAATGGTGAGTTCAGGAAAAGGTGGTGTTGGGAAGTCAACGACTTCTGTGAACCTGGCGATCGCTATGGCAATGCAGGGTAAAAAGGTAGGTCTTCTTGATGCAGATATTTACGGGCCGAATATCCCGCGTATGATGGGTGTAGCAGACCAAAAACCGGAAATTCAGGGAAATAAAGTGCTTCCGCTCAAAGCATATGGTGTAGAGATCATGTCTATGGGCTCATTGATGGAGCCTGGACAGTCTCTTATCTGGAGAGGTTCTATGATCATGAAAGCGATCGAACAGTTTTTGAGAGATATTCTCTGGTCTGAGCTGGATGTATTGGTGATCGATATGCCTCCGGGAACAGGTGACGCTCAGCTTACATTGGCACAGTCAGTACCTGTTACTGCGGGTATTACGGTCACGACACCTCAGGAAGTCTCTCTTGACGATTCAAGAAGATCGCTTGACATGTTCCAGAAACTCCATATCCCGACTGCGGGTATCATCGAGAATATGAGTGGGTTCATCTGTCCTGAGTGTGATACTGAGTCAGATATCTTTGGTATGGGTACAACAGCACCGGTAGCCAAAGAGTATGATACTGAGCTGATCGCCCGTATCCCTATAGAACCTGCTATCAGAATAGGCGGAGATACAGGTATGCCGGTAACCTACCATAAACCGGATTCCGAAACTGCAAAACGTTATCAGGAAGCCGCTAGTAAAGTCTTAGCATTCATTGATAAAGTCAATGCAGAGGGTGGAGCAGATAATCAGGCGATTCAGCCTACTACACCTCCTGGGGTATCTGCTTGTAGTATGTAATTTTCTTATTTGACGTTATCTTTGCTTCTTTGCAAGATACGTCATTTAGCCAGTTTTGGTACTAAATGCCAATTAAATATATGAATTTATTTAGTTTTTATCCATCATTTAAAGAATTATGCCTCTTCCCCTTGCTCTTTTGAGATCCCCATAAAATGTTCATAGTTTTGGGCATAATTATCGAAGTTCTCTTCTAGCATTTCTCTGTATTTATTTGTAAAAAAGTCTAACACATCTTCTTTCTCTTTTTGCAGATCTTCAGCATTTGTAAAACTTGCAGCAGCAATCCAAGCACTAAAACGAGAAGCAGCATACAAGAGTGAATTATTGACAAGGGCAGGACGTACTTGTTCATGGTTGATGTGGTCATTGGCTAAAGCAATGTGAGCATCAGCTCTTTCATAAAATTTTTCATCTATTTCTTCTGTTTGTGACATAAGGTATATTCCTTTTTGGGGTAATTGTACATTTTTTTCCCTAATATTAGATACAATACACAAATATTATTGATAGAGGACATCCCATGACAAATGCAGATAAACTTAAAAACCTTTTAGAACTGGAGATCATCCCGGACCTTGAAGCAGCTATAGATGAACTTTTTGAAGCTGTTGACAAAGCAAAAACAGCATCGAAAGAGCAGAAAGAGGACTTGGAAGAGATGCGTGAAATGCGTACAGAGTGTTTTGCCATCGTTGAAGAACTGGACCGCAATGAGCTCGAAGAAGATGAGATCGAAGAACTTCTTGCCGAACTCGTAGAGATGAAAACGGAAGAGTAATTACTTCCATTTTCTTTCTCCTCCCTTTTCCCCACACTTTACATTTTCCTCACTTTTATAAATGCAATTAAGGTATTTTTTATCGTAGTTGAACTATAGTGCATTATCAAACTCTCGGGGTGCTGCCACAGGCAGCTGAGAAGGACGCAACATCCTACCCGTTGAACTTGACCCGGATCATACCGGCGTAAGGAAGAGCTTTTGTAATTAACTACATATTGATGATTTTCTCTCATAGAGAGAATGTCTTCACTGCTTATTACACTCTTCCCTACAAATTTCATTATTGATATTAAATTTCAAGGGAAATAACATGACCAAACCATTTAAAGATACACTGACCACTTCCAATGAACTTCTCACAAGAGATCCGCTGCCTGCTTCCCAGAAGATCTATGTAGAAGGAAAGATCCACCCAGATATCCATGTACCGATGAGAGAGATCTCTTTGAGTAACGATACAAAACTAAGAGTCTATGATACTTCAGGACCCTATACGGACCCAACTGTTGATATAGATGTAGGTGAGGGGATACCGGCTATTCGTAAAGCATGGATAGCAGGACGAGGGGATGTAGAAGAGTATGAAGGGCGTATCATGGAGCCTGAAGATAACGGATACAGTACGGATGAACAGCTGGATTTCGTAACCGCAGGTGCAAAAGGGCTTGTACGAACGCCTTTACGTGCCAAACCGGGTAAGAATGTCTCTCAGCTGCATTATGCAAGACAGGGGATCATCACACTCGAGATGGAGTTCATCGCGATCCGTGAGAACCAGAACAGGGAAATGACGAAACGCTATTTGAGTGACCCGGAGAGAGAAAACCGTCTTAAAGGTGAGAATTTTGGAGCGAACCTTCCGGAAGAGATCACGCCGGAGTTTGTCAGAAAAGAGGTAGCAGAAGGTAGAGCGGTCATTCCCTGTAATATCAACCACCCTGAAGTCGAGCCAATGATCATCGGGCGTAACTTTTTGGTCAAGGTCAATGCCAATATCGGTAACTCTGCGACGACTTCAAGCATTGCTGAAGAGGTAGAGAAGATGGTATGGTCGACACGCTGGGGTGCCGATACAGTGATGGATCTCTCCACAGGAAAGAATATCCACACCACACGTGACTGGATCTTGCGTAACTCTCCGGTGCCTATCGGGACGGTACCGATCTATCAGGCGTTGGAGAAGGTGAATGGGATCGCTGAAGATCTTACCTGGGAAGTCTTCAGAGACACACTCATCGAGCAGGCAGAGCAGGGTGTAGACTACTTTACCATCCATGCAGGGCTGCTGCTTCACCATGTACCGATGACAGCCAAACGTGTGACCGGTATCGTGAGCCGTGGTGGTTCCATCATGGCAAAATGGATGATCCATCATCATCAGGAGAACTTCCTATATACACACTTTGAAGAGATCTGTGAGATCATGAAAGCGTATGATATTACTTTCTCTCTGGGAGATGGACTTAGACCGGGCTCAGTTGCCGATGCAAACGATGAAGCCCAATTCGCAGAGCTTAAAACACTGGGAGAATTGACAAAGATCGCCTGGAAACATGATGTTCAAACTCTTATTGAAGGACCGGGGCATGTGCCAATGCATATGATCAAAGAGAACATGGAGAAGCAGCTTGAGTGGTGTGATGAAGCACCGTTCTATACACTCGGGCCGTTAACTACAGATATCGCTCCAGGGTATGACCATATTACTTCCGGGATCGGTGCGGCGATGATAGGTTGGTACGGATGTGCCATGCTCTGTTACGTAACGCCAAAAGAGCACCTTGGACTGCCGGACAGGGAAGATGTAAAAGAGGGGCTCATTACCTACAAACTGGCCGCACACGCAGCAGACATTGCAAAAGGACACCCCGGTGCACGGGCAAGAGATGATGCGATGAGTTTGGCACGTTTTGAGTTCAGATGGGTAGACCAGTTCAACATTGGGCTTGACCCGGACAGAGCCAGAGAGTACCATGATGAGACAATGCCGATGGAGGCAGCCAAAGTAGCACACTTCTGCTCCATGTGCGGACCGAAATTCTGTTCTATGAAGATCTCTCAGGAGGTACGTGACTATGCAGACGGTCTTGGAACGGACGTTGAAACGGCCAAGCAGCAGGGAATGGATGAGATGTCCATGAAGTTCCAGGAGCTTGGCGGTGAGGTTTATGTTTCGAGTGAGGAATTAGGAATTAGGAATTAGGAATTAGGAATGTTTGTAGGGTGGTGCAATTGCACACTTATATTTTAATCACGTGTTAGCGTGCTTTGTTGTGGTGAACGACCAATGCACCCCACTTACGCTTTAGCGACGGAGGGTATCGTCATTTAGTGACAGAAAAGCGTAGCGATTGTCCTCGTTCCTGCGGGATTACATCGAGAAGTACAACGATTTTTTTGCTTCGTTTTTTTCTAAAAAAAACGCCGTGAACGAAGTGAGGAAGTGCCTTTGGGGTAGAAAAGGGAAACAACACCTCGATTTGAATAGATAGAAAAATTATAAAAAGGATAGAACAATGGATATTGCTATTGTAGGTGCCGGATTGGCAGGAAGAGTGGTGGCACTCAACCTTCTAAAATCCGGTGACCATACCATAACCTTCTTTGAAAAAGATTCCAAAGAGGGCGTTACAGCAGCAGGATTCACGGCTGCGGGAATGCTCGCACCCTATGCGGAACTTGAGACAGCCGAGTCTATTATCTTTGAATTGGGGCACCGCTCCATAGAGCTTTGGCCTGATCTGCTTAAAGAGATAGGACTCTTTGACGGGTATCAGCAAAAAGGAACCGTTATTACTGCCCATCCGCAGGATATGGGAGAGTTGGAACATTTTATCGGAATGCTTCAGAGAAAAGTGGATGCTGCCGGGAATATTGAACTCTTCGATAAAAAGAAGATCACAGAACTGGAACCGGATCTCTATACCCATCAAAAAGGTTTTTACATTCCAAGTGAAGGTGTGGTCGATACACAGCGTTTCATGGCATTTTCGGTCAACTATTTTGACAGACAGGGAAATGTAAGATTTAGGGAGTTTACTCCGGTTGAAAAGATCGAAGCAGGAGAAGTACATACTAAAGAAGGTATAGAGACCTTTGACTGGGTCTTTGATACACGTGGGCTTGGCGCCAAAGAACATTTTAATGACCTGCGTGGCGTACGCGGTGAGGTATTGTGGGTGGAAGCCAATGATATTGATATCACCCGTCCGACACGACTGATGCACCCGCGATATAAGCTCTATATCGTACCGCGTGGTAATGGTTGCGAGGGGATAGACCTGGAATACTGCGCTGATTGCAAACTTTCACAGACCAGTGGGTATAAACGCTATATCATCGGAGCAACGGAGATCGAGAGTGAAGATATGTCACCTATTTCAGTGCGTTCCAGTATGGAACTACTCTCAGCACTCTATACGGTTCACCCAAATTTTGGAGAGGCACGTGTGGTTAATTCCGAGACCAACTGCCGTCCGGCATTTAAGGACAATCTGCCGCGTATTGAGAAGAGCGAAAAGCTGACGCGTATCAATGGACTGTATCGACATGGATATCTGCTTGCACCGGCGATCGTGGAAAAGGCGTTGCAGGAAGGTATTTACAATACATAATGTAGCGTACTGTCTCCTGACAGCACCAATAGAAATAGCAAAGGATCTGTCGTGATAACAGTTGTAATAAATGGGAAGAGGAAAGAAATTCCCAGGAAAATGAATGTTAAAGAACTTATTGAACATTTGAACTATCAGAACAGTGGAGTAGCCGTAGCGGTCAATATGACCTTTATAATGATTGCAGCGTATGAAAAGACGCTGCTCAGAGAGGATGATGAGGTAGAGATACTCGGACCTGTACAAGGAGGATGACAAACGCGTTGCGTTTGTAGTGAAGAGTGAGGAGTGAGGAACGAAGAGTGCTGGTATGCTTTTCTTCCGAAAAGCTTTTATGATATGGAGAGAAAAATGACAAGACATATGGAAAGACAGGAAAATATCTGGCAGATTGGTGGGAAAACGTTGCATTCGAGAATGTTCATCGGGTCGGCATTGTATCCTTCTCCTGCGATCATGGAGGAGTCTATTAAGGCTTCCGGTTCGCAGGTGGTGACGGTTTCTTTGCGTCGTCAGGGGGTCAATAAAGATACCGGCGAGAGATTTTGGAAGATCATTCGTGAACTTGGTGTGGAAGTCCTGCCAAACACAGCGGGGTGCCACTCTGCCAAAGAGGCGATCACCATTGCTCAGATGGCACGAGAAGTGTTCGGTACCAGCTGGATCAAACTAGAGGTGATAGGCGATCAGTACAACCTTCAGCCGGATCCGTATGAGACAGTGGAAGCGGCCAAAGTATTGGTCAAAGAGGGCTTTGAGGTATTCCCCTATACGACTGACGACCTGGTCGTTGCCAAGAAACTGGTGGATGCCGGGTGTAACATCCTGATGCCATGGGGTTCTCCTATCGGTTCGGGTAAAGGGCTCATGAACCCTTATAACCTCAAAGCCATCCGTGAAGCGTTTCCCGAGTTACCGCTCATTATCGATGCGGGGATCGGCAAACCTTCCCATGCTATAGAAGCTATGGAGCTTGGTTATGATGGGGTATTGTTGAATTCTGCTGTTGCATTGGCACAAGACCCTGTTGCCATGGCAAAAGCATTTGCTCTATCAGTAGAAGCAGGACGGTTAGGGTATGAAGCAGGTGCTATGCAGGAACGTGAATTCGCTTCACCATCCACTCCAACGGTCGGTACACCATTTTGGCACCAGAGTAAATAGTGAATAAAAATGTAGGGGCAATCCCTTGTGGTTGCCCAAAAATGGAAGAGGGTACCTACAAGAGATACCCCTACGGAAGATAAAAGGAGAAACATATGCGATTTCCGGATTGCAGTAACAAACCGCTTGGTATCTACCCTGTAGTGGACAGAACCGAAAAACTGAGATCACTCTATGAGTGCGGTATCACCACTGCACAGCTTCGTATAAAAGATATGGAAGGTGAAGCGCTTGAACAGGAGATCATCGAAGCGATCAAGATCTCCAAAGCTTTCGATGCCAGACTCTTTGTCAACGACTATTGGCAGCTTGCTATCAAGCATAAGGCATACGGTATCCATCTGGGGCAGGAGGATATTCAGGAAGCGGATGCAAAAGCTATCCTTGATGCAGGTATCCGCCTTGGCATCAGTACCCATACGCCAAAAGAGATCGGCATCGCGTTGGGGTTTGAGCCCTCCTATCTGGCGATCGGGCCGATCTTCCCGCCAATCTCCAAAAAACTTACTTATGATCCTGTAGGTATTGCTCTTTTAAAACAATGGGTGGCACGGGTGGATTATCCAGTGGTTGCCATAGGGGGGATCATGATCGAGAACATTAAGGAAGTTGTACAGACCAAAGCTGCCAGTGGGATCGCGATGATCTCAGGAGTTTTAGAGAATGAACAGGTTTCCAAAGAGAAGACCAGAGCGCTCATCGAAGTGTACGAGACCTATGGCATCTAAGCATACACCAACGGTTCTCACTATTGCCGGGTTTGACCCTTATGGGGGTGCCGGCATACAGATCGATACAAAGACCATTCATACTCTTGGTGGGTATGCTTTGAGTGCTGTAACTGCGATCACAGCACAGAGCTCGGGAGGGGTTAAGGCAGTTGAAGCAGTCTCTCCAAAGATGTTGCGGATGCAGTTGCAGACACTTTTGGATGATATGCAGGTCGATGCGGTCAAGATAGGTATGCTTGCCAATACTTCACTAGTAGAAGTGGTCGCCGATATCATTCAGGAATATGCTCTGTCCAATGTCGTACTTGATCCTATACTGGTCAGTTCCAGCGGCACATATCTTTTGGAACCGGATGCTGTGAAAGATATGGTGGAGTTGCTCTTCCCCCGTGCAGATATCTTAACTCCCAATATTCCGGAAATCAATAGGTTGTTAGATTCGTCTTATACGGGAAATGCCGATGAGGTTGAACAGATGGGTAAGTCGTTATTGGCATTGAGTGCCAGAGCTATACTCATCAAAGGTGGACATGGTCAGGATGAAAAAAATGCAACAGACTATTTGCTGGAAGCAGACGCTAAAATACAAAGTTACAGTACTCCAAGAGTACATACTTCCCATACACACGGTACCGGATGTGTACTTTCTTCTGCTATTGCAACTTATTTGGCAAAAGGTGAGAGTTTGAAAAAAAGTGTTGATCTTGCTAAAGCTTTCTTGTATCAAAAATTACATACTTCAACGAGTATATGTTTTAGATATAGAGAAGAAAATCTAAAAAGAAAAGAGCCTCTACTTTAAATAGGAGTTAAAAACTCCTATTTAAGCATAATTAAACTTTATTTTATGTATAAATTGCTATCAATCTCTCGGGGTGCTGAAAATTCAGCTGAGATAACAAACCCGTTGAACTTGAACTAGGTAACACTAGCGTAAGGAAGAGTTTTGTATATAATTTATTATCTACTTCTCTTCTCTTATTATTTATTTAAGGGAATCAAAATGACATCCAAAATTTATACACTATCGATGATCGCTGCCTGTGCAGTATTGCAAACGTCTGTTTTTGCAGAAAACACAGTTACGCTTGACCCTATTGTGGTCAGTTCTGACTTCAGGGAACAGAATCTTTCAAAAACTAGCAGCAGTGTAACCGTTATAAGTGAAAAATAGATCTATGACAAAGCATCAGAACCCTTTATTGAAGTATTAGCAAGTACACCAAATGTAAACTTTTCGGCAGGTGCTTCCAAAGCAAAATATATTCAGATAAGAGGAATAGGGGAGAGAAGCCAGTTTGAAACACCGGTTAATCCTTCAGTTGGTCTTATGATCGATGGTATTGATTTTTCAAGTGCTACTTTAGGAGCTACTCTCTTTGATGTTAATCAAGTTGAAGTTCTTAAAGGGCCTCAGGGAACAACGTTTGGAGCAAATGGACTTGCCGGAGTTGTGAGCCTACAAAGCAACGAACCGACCAAAGAGACTGAAGGACACATAGAAGCAACAGTCGGAAACTACAATACAAAAGCGTTAGGCGTAGCTGTAGGCGGTACACTTATAGATGATTCACTTTTGGGAAGGCTTTCTATCTATAAGAACAGCAGTGACGGTTTTATGAAAAACAGTTATTTAGAGCGTGATGATACAAATAATATAGATGAGCTTACAGCAAAAGCGCACTTAAAATGGTTAGCAAGTGATAAGCATACAATTGATCTGAATTTAATACATGTAGATATAGATAACGGATATGATGCATTTACACTGGATAACAGTCGGGATTCCCATTCAGACCAACCAGGACAAGATACACAAAAAACCAATGCTTTTGCACTTAAGTCAACGTATGAATTTGATAAAATGAGACTGATCTCAAAGATCAGTCACTCTAACTCAGATATGACTTACAGTTATGATGAAGATTGGAGCTATGTAGGTGAGTTTGATGCTTCATTGTGGCCATATATGGGCTTTGATGAATATAAAAGAGAGCAAAAACAGACAGATGTAGATATTCGTTTGATCTCGAATGAAAATGCTCGTATCCTTGGTGGTGAAACGGATTGGACCATAGGTGCATATGCTAAAAAGTTTGATGAGAAACTAAACAGATACCATCCGACAGACTATGGTGCAGAGCTTAATTTTGATAGCAGTTATGAGTCAAAGAATATCGCATTTTATACACAGTTGGATACGCACATTGACAATAAACTTACATTTGTCAGTGGCTTGAGAGTTGAAAAATGGAAAGCTGAGTACAGTGATTCTCATGATATGAATTTAGAAAATGATGAAACGATGGTCGGTGGAAAGGTAGGATTGAATTATCAATATAACGATACAACACTTTATTATACAAACCTTTCCAAAGGGTATAAACCGGGCGGAGTGAATGCTGGAACGACACTTAGTGAAGAGGATAAGACTTTTGCTACAGAAACCCTATGGAATCTTGAAGCAGGAGTAAATTCATCACATCTTAACAATACGCTAAAAAGCAGATTAAACCTTTTTTACGGAAAACGTAAAGATATGCAAGTGAAACTCTATCAGGAAGATGAGCATAGTTTTACAGACTATCTTGCCAATGCTGCAAAAGGCAGTTATTATGGGGTAGAGTCTCAGCTGGACTATTATCCTACTGATGCACTTCATATCTATTCGAGTATTGGGTTGCTCAAAACAGAATTTGATGAGTATACTCCAGAGCTGGAAGGCAGAGCTCCGGCACAATCACCTAAATATCAATATAATGCCGGATTAGATTACAGGTTTGCAGAGGCATGGACTTTTAAAACGAATCTTGAGGGGAAAGGAAGCTATTATTTTTCCAATACTCATGATCAAAAGTCGAAAGCGTACTACCTGCTCAACAGTAGTCTAGAATATACAAATGGTAATTTTTCTGCAATAGTATGGGCAAAAAACATAACTGATGAAGAGTATGCGGTGAGAGGATTCTTTTTCCCTAATAACCCTGCAAATGGTTATCTACCGGAACTCTATACCCAAAAAGGTGCACCGAGAACATTTGGGCTTACAGTTTCCTATGATTTTTAGGATAGCATAGATGGAGATCTCTGTAGATATCAGTATGTATCCGCTTCAAAAAGATTTTGAAGCACCTATTTTGGCATTTATAGTTGCACTTGAAAAAGAGTCAAGTGTTAAAGTGGTACGTAATGAACTCAGCACTCAGGTACACGGTGACTATAGGAAGATCATGGCTCTTTTGGAAAAAGAGATGTTCTCGGTCTTTACAGAGATACCCGATTCTATTTTTGTAATAAAGTTTGTTGGTAATAACAGACAAGGTATTTATGGGGTATAATCTTCTATGATTAAAATAATATATGTACTTTTACTTCTTACACTAGTTATATGCAGTAATGAAAAACCCATACTTACTATCTACACCTATGATGCTTTTGCTGCTTCATGGGGACCCGCACCCAAGATAGCAAAAGCATTTGGACAAGAGAACAACTGTACATTGAAGTTTATAGGTGTATCCAGCTCTATCGGGGCACTGCGTAAGATACAATTGGAGGGCAAAAAGACCAAAGCAGATATTTTGTTGGGACTAGATACCAGCATTGCACAAGCAGCCAAAAAAACAGGATTATTCGCACCTTATGACTTAAATACTTCTTCATTGGAGTTGCCAGTAGTATATCAAGATGATACGTTTGTGCCATTTGATTACAGTTTTTTTGCATTTGTCTATGATACAGATAAACTTAAAAATGTACCAGACTCTTTTGAGGCTTTAGCCTCGATGCCAAAAGATTTTAAAATTGTTATCCAAGATCCTCGTTCTTCTACAGCAGGATTAGGGTTACTCCTTTGGGTGAAATCTGTGTATGGTGACAAAGCAGGGGAGTATTGGAAGCGTTTGGCACCACATATCCTTACGATTACCAAAGGCTGGTCAGAGGCATATGGTCTTTTTCTTAAAGGTGAGGCAGATATGGTGCTGAGCTATACAACTTCTCCTGCATACCATATCATGGAAGAGCATAAAACTAATATCAAAGCAGCAGCGTTTAAAAAAGGGCATTATGGTCAGATAGAAGTAGCAGCTGCACTAAAGTCCTCCACACATCTGATACTGGCTAAAAAATTTTTAGCTTTTATGCAGAGTCCAGCCTTTGCTAGTATTATTCCCACGACTAACTGGGCCTATCCAGTAGCTAAGACCTCTTTGCCTAAAGCATTTGGAGCCTTACATAGACCAAAAAAGATGATCTTAATGGATGGGGAAAAGGTGGAGGCAGAAAGAAAAGCTATTATCAATGAATGGCTCAATGCTATACAGAAGTAATGTATGTTTAGTGGATTAGCAAGAGTTAAAGGTTCGGTGCTACCTGGTGTTTTTATCGCTCTGGGATTATTGGTGTTTGCCTTTTTACTCTTCTTTACCCTCTATACTGCACAGGATTCCCGGACGACTCCTCCCATAGACAGCAGAATTTATGGACTGCTTAAATTTACACTTTATCAAGCTTTTTTATCGACTGTCCTCTCTTTAGGTGTAGGAACATTGCTTGCATGGAGCCTTGCGCATCAGCCAGGTTTCAAGGGACGTTCTGTGCTAGTCGCACTTTTCTCCTCTTCTCTTGTTCTGCCAACACTTATTGTTGCATTCGGGCTCATAGGCATATTTGGACGTAATGGATGGATCAATCAAATTGGTTTGACACTGTTTGACTACTCTTTTGGTTCCTACCTTTACGGCCTGTTTGGGATCCTGCTGGCGCATACATACCTGAATGCTTCGTTTGCATCCCGTTCACTGCTCCATGCTTTCGAGAGCATTCCCAATGAAAAGTACAAGCTTGCAAAAAGTCTGAATTTAAGTACATTCCAAAGATTCATCTATGTGGAACTTCCAGCATTGAAACCGACATTACTAAGCATCGGTTCGACCATTTTTCTTTTGTGTTTCACCTCTTTCGCTATCGTACTGATTCTGGGTGGTTCTCCCGCCTATAATACCCTGGAAGTAGCTATTTATGAAGCAGTAAGGTTGGATTTTGATATTGCACTGGCATTAAAACTGGCACTGGTTCAACTTGCTATTTCTACAGTACTTGTAATTTTCTCTTCCAATTTTAGAACTGGATTGGGTAACCTAAAGACAGATGATACAGTGCTTCCCTGGAGAGAACCTAAGCATCTCCATTACATCCAGACAACTGTAATTTTGCTTTTTGCATTCTTTTTTATTCTGCCTTTGGTAGTGATAGTTGTGGATGGTCTGGATGCCGATTTTGGACATTTTTTTAAAGATCCTCTTTTTATACGTTCCTCCATAACCAGTGGTATAGTGGCTGTAGTTTCAAGTCTGTTTACAGTGATTATTGCATTGTTTTTGAGTGATGCCAAACGTAATTTCACTTTGGAGTATCGTCTTGGAAACAGTATGTTTTCCAGATTTTTCAATCTGCTCATCTCATTTTCGGGGAATCTCTATTTGGCGATCCCTGCACTGGTCATGGGGCTGGGTTTTTTCCTCATGTCACAAAAGTTTGAAATGCCGATGAACATTTGGTCTGTATTGGCACTTCTAACGGCAAATGTACTTATGTCACTTCCGTTTGCACTCTCCGTACTTGGCCCTGTGATGCAGAAAACGGCACAGCGGTATGACAAATTGGCTTTTTCTTTAGGACTGACTACATTGCAGCGCTGGGTTTATTGCGAGTTTCCCTATCTGAGATCATCATTGGGGTATGTATTGGCTCTATCGTTTTGTTTTTCGTTGGGAGATTTAGGTATCATTGCACTCTTTGGAAGTGAAGATTTCTCAACGCTGCCGTGGTATCTGTATCAGCTTATGGGATCTTACCGTACTGATGATGCAGCAGGTGTTGCACTCATACTGCTGGTGATTATACTGAGTGTATTTATCCTGTTGCCAAAACTGTTTAGGAGTCGTCTTGCTGAAAATAACTGATCTGAAATACCGATATAAAAGCATTGATGATGTCTATACCTATGCACTTTCAGTAAAGCCGAAAGAGATCGTAGCGATACTTGGTGAAAGCGGAAGCGGGAAATCTACATTGCTCGATCTCATTGCAGGTTTTCTTACCGCTTCAGACGGAAGTATCAAACTGGATGAAAGAGAGCTTACCGCTCTAAGTGCAGAAAAAAGGCCGGTGAGCATACTCTTTCAGCAGCACAATCTTTTTGAACATCTTTCTGTACAGAAGAACATCCTTCTGGGAGTGAGCAGAACACTCAAAAGTAGCCAAAAAGATATTCTAAAAGTACATAAGATACTTAAAGAAGTAGGTTTGGAAAGATATGAACATACTTTGGCCTCCTCACTCTCCGGGGGTCAGCAGCAGCGTGTTGCACTGGCACGTGTCCTGCTGAGACGGGAGCCTATACTTCTGCTGGATGAGCCTTTTACCGGCCTGGATGCAAAAACAAGGATGGAGATGCTGGACCTGGTGCAAAAGATCACCAAAGAGAATAATCTGCATACTATTATGGTTACACATGAACTGCAGGACTGTGAACGAATTGCCGACAAGATATACCTCATGAAAGAGCATCAACTGGTAGAACAATGATAGAAACGCTTAAGAACTATGCACTTTTTAGAGATCAGGAGTTACACTCCTGTACACTTTTGGAAGATCAGGGCTATTGTAATGAAAACTATCTTCTCAGTACAGATAAAGCAAACTATATCATACGAAAGTTTAAACGAATGGATATAGACAGAAAGCTCGAGTTTAGGGTGCAGGCTTTGGCATACGACAGGGGTATAACGGCTGAGCCGTTACTTTTGGATGAAGCAAATGATTTA
Source organism: Epsilonproteobacteria bacterium (ex Lamellibrachia satsuma) (assembly GCA_003934925.1). Lineage (GTDB taxonomy): Bacteria > Campylobacterota > Campylobacteria > Campylobacterales > Sulfurovaceae > Sulfurovum. The sequence continues at coordinate 11,830 of JQIX01000061.1, read as the reverse complement.
ATGATAAGCAGGTTTTTGGAAGGTGAACATAAAGAGAGACTGGAAGAAAGTGATATTGGCGATCTTGCAAAAGTATTGCAGAGGCTGCATTCAATTCATGTAGATATAGAGCCCATAGATCTTAAATCATTGATAGGGTTAAAAACAGATAAAATTCTCAGAGCATTTGAAACTGTCAAAAAATATCCTTCTGACTATGTTTTCTGCCATAATGACCTTAATTTACGTAATATCCTTTTTGCCAATGACTTGAAACTTATAGATTGGGAATATGCAGGAATCAATGACAGATATTTTGATTTGGCTTCTGTCTGTGTGGAGTTTAACTTAGAGAATGAACAGCAAAAAATGTTTTTAGATGCTTACTTTCAAGATGAAGGTTATAGTTTGGAAAAGTTGGAAGCATATCAGGTTATCTACAATGCATTATGTGAAGAGTGGTTTGTGGAAAATAATAGGTAGGGCGATATGTCCTCACAACACCCTACAGTTAATATAATATATTATTCAACCGTAACACTCTTAGCTAAATTTCTTGGCATATCCACATCATTTCCGAGTCTAATAGAAATTTCCAGCGCAAGCAACTGTGTCACTACCATCATCTCAAAGAACTCCACCATAGGGTGAGAGCTGTATTGGGTTTGTACAAAGTCATCGGCTAGGTCGAACGGTTCCGGTGAGATGGCACAGATAGTGGCATCTCTTGCGGAGAGTTCTTCAACATTGGACTTGATCTTGTCATAATGCATGGTTTTTGGCATCAGTGCAATGGTAAAGAGTTCACTGTCTGCCAAAGCGATTGGCCCGTGCTTCATTTCGCCCGCCGGATAGCCTTCTGCATGGAGGTAGGAGATCTCTTTAAGTTTGAGTGCACCTTCAAGTGCCAGAGGAAAGAAGATATCCCTTCCGATGAAGAAAAAGCCGTGGCCGTGCAGATAACGCTTGGAAAGCCTATGCAGTTTGGCATGTAGTTTATCGGTTACAATTAAAGCTTTAGGGGTATGAAGCATCGCATCGATCTCTTGTCTGAGGATATCACTGGAAATACTGTTTCTTTCCTGCCCTACATAGAGCGCAAGCATCCAAAGCACCATGGTTTGTGTAGCAAATGCTTTGGTACTTGCTACACCTTTCTCAATACCTGCTCTTGTAAGGATGGCTGCATCACTTTCCCGTACGATGGAAGAGTTATCTACATTGCAGATGCTTAGGCTTTTCAGTCCGGCCCGTTTTGCCATTTTAAGCGCTTCAAGTGTATCTGCCGTTTCTCCGCTTTGGGAGATGGTGATAAAGAGAGTATCACCTGTAAGCAAAGGCTCTTTGTATCTGAACTCTGAAGCGATCTCGATGTCACACCTTATTTTTGCAATACGCTCAAAAAGGTAGGCTGAGGTGAGAGCAGAGTGGTAGCTTGTTCCGCAGGCACAGATTTTGATGGCATTGATGTCTTCAAAAAAATCTTTATCCAGTTCATCAAGAGCAATACCGTCGTCAAGCACACGCCCCATCATAGTTTCACCCATGACACGGCTCTGTTCATATATTTCTTTTTCCATAAAGAAACGATACCCATCCTTCTGTGCGAGAGCTTTGTCTGCTGTTAGTGTCTGCTTGGTAAAACCTATTTCTTCATTTTTGTTAAATAGATGTACCTGGCCATCTTTGACATATCCGTATTCCCCGTCTTCCAGATAATAAACTTCTTTTGCTTTTCCGATAAGAGGCGTATCTGAAGAAGCAAAATAGACATCTTCATTATCGAAGCCTATCAGCATAGGAGAACCATTCTTGGCAAAAAATATCATATCCGGTGCTGCCTCAGTGATAAGCAGTATGCCATAGGCACCTTCAAGTCTTTCAATAGTTTCTTTAAAAGCAGGAAAAGCATCATTTGATCTGTTGTGATACTTTTCAAAAAGATGAACAATGGTTTCTGTATCTGTTTGACTCAGGAAGTTCACTCCTTCAGCCTGCAGTTCCTCTTTGAGTTCCTGATAATTCTCAATAATACCGTTATGCACAACATAAGAATATGCACCTAAGTGCGGGTGGGCATTAAGTTCCGTAGGTTTGCCATGTGTGGCCCATCGTGTATGCCCAATGGAGATACCAAATCCTTCGGAAGTATAATTCTTGGTCTTCTCACGTAAATTTTTCAATTTACCGATAGCTTTGAAATTATGCAGTTTCTTTCCCTCGATAATAGCAATACCGGCAGAGTCATATCCGCGGTATTCAAGCTCCTGTAGTCCATCCAAAAGTATTTCTTTCTTTTCTTTTGGCCCTATATAGCCAACTATTCCGCACATTTTAGTTCTCCCCAGTCAGTTTATCTATTATTTTGTCAGTATTATGACAAAAGTTTCCATTCTTTTCAATGAGGAACATGTCTCTGACACTGTTTTTCAATGTGTGGATCTTGGCTGTAGCTATGTCGATACCAATATTGTCAAATAGACCGATTACATATGCCAACAGACCTTTCTGATTCCTACTTTTCAGGTGCATAATAGCATAGGTCTTCGAATGGTCACAGTCAATATCGATCTCTCCTTTTTTGATAACCGGCTTATATGGAATGGCTTCCTGTTTATTTGTGAATGAATCATGAATATAGGCTTCTAGAAAACCCAATTCTTCTGGTGAGATCTTTTGTGCGAAATCGATCTTGAAATATTTAAGATCATTGAAAAGCTTGCAAATATCCATATTGACAACTTCGAGATTGGCAAGTTTGTTTAGTAAATAGCCAAGATTGAATGATCCTGCTCTGATGATCTCAATAGTTAGATATTCTTTATTGCTGATCTCATATTCGTATGTTTTTGTATCAAAAGCTCTTTTTGAAATTGCCAGAATACGTTCCGGCTGGTATCGCAGGAAAAGAAGATTTGAAGGGATCTGTAAGATCTTTTTCTGTTGTATGCGTGTAAGCCCATTGAACAAAGGATGTCTTTTTAGTGCCTGCTCTTTTCTTATGCGCTTGGAAGCTTCATCCAGCATCACAGTACGGTCCAAGACCTCCAAAGATTGTTTATAAAGTGTTCTTAGTAATCGTGCATTAAAAGAATTATAGGTATCTTTACTGACTCCATGCATATCAGCATAAGTAAGAATATAGATCATATCAAGAAGTTTTTTTGTTTTAAAATGTGAAGCAAAGGAGAAGATGACCTTCTCATTGTACAGATCTTCACGTTGTGCAATATTACTCATCAAAGTATGGTAGAGGATCAATGTTTCCCCCTGTTTGATGAGTGTTTTATCTATCTGAAGTTTCCCTGCAAAGACTTTAAAGAGTGATGCACCTACAGCATGGTGGTCGCGTTTGCGTCCTTTTCCCGCATCATGCAGGAAAGTAACAAGTTTCAGCATAGCTTTTTCATCATCATTCAAAGCATCGAACAACTCCTGCAGGAAGGGCTCATCTATATGTTCCAAATGATAGACGCAACGGAGGGAATGTATATCTACTGCATACTGGTGATATCCATCAAATTGGGGGAGGTCAACGACTTTACGGATGGGGGAGATCACATACTTTAAAAGTTTTGCATAAGAGAGGGTACTTAGAATACTGTAACTGTAAGGTTGGTGAAAAATGGCAGCGATCGTTTGATAAAGTGTTTTACCGGGACGATCTGATCTGTCAACAGTAATGAGTTTTTGAAGAAAGGTCGGATGGGCATAGAATGGCCTGTCGGCACGTGTACAAAGCTGCTTTAATAATCCGTTGAAATCTTTTGCTTCAGGGTAAACAAAATTTTTTTTAGGATCCACCGTGATGTAATCACGGGTAAGTTTGTCCAGCCAGATACAGCTGTAAAGTCTAATGATCTTAAGAGATTCTGTTACTTTCCTGGCAAACTTCATATGTCCCTGCTGACTATCTTCATATCCAAGAAGTCTGGCAATACCGGGTATAAGGTCAAGACGGAGTTTATCTTCCTTTTTATGGGTTGTCAGATGCAATGCCGAGCGTACACGAAAAAGAAATTCCAGGGCAATACGGAAAGAACGATATTCTTTCTCATCCACAATATCTGCAGGAAGGTTTTTGATACTGTCTGCATTATACAGGACTTTTCCTATCCAGAAGACAAGGTTTGCATCACGAAAACCGCCGACACCTTCTTTGAGGTTCGGTTCCATTGTAAGTGGAAATTTTTGGTGTTTTTGTTCCAGCTCTTCAAGTTTTTTCTGGATGAACGTTTTTGGGTCATCATGACGTATTTTTCCGAGGGCATTCTGTGTTTCGGTCCAGATAAAGTGAGAACCCTCTATAAAACGTGATTCAATAAGTGCCGTTTTGATAGTAATATCTGTTTTGGAAACATCATAAAGTTCTTCAACTGTATGAACGCGGTGTCCAAGTTTTAAACCGGTATCCCATAAAAGGTAGAGTATCTTTTCGATCATCTCTTTGATATTGTATCCGGGGATATCTTTATAGACCAGCATAAGGTCAATGTCGGAGTATACACACAGCTGCTCCCGTCCATACGATCCAAGTGCAACCAGTGCCAAGGGAAGAGAGTTCTTCATCGGTGCATAGTTTCCGAACATTTCTCTATGTGCAACTCTATAGACCATTTTAAGCAGGGTATCTATCTTCTTGGTATGCTTAACCAGAAAATCTTTTCCTCCGGAATTGGCGAAGGTCTCTTCGAGTGTGTCAAAATATGTTTTAATATCTTTTTTAAGGACTTTTGCTATTTCAAAATCTGCTGCATTGTTATAAAGTAATTCTTCTATTTGGGCTTTAACACTATCCAATATACTCTCCATAATATTATATTGGTATAATAACAAAAATTTACCAAATGGATGGTTTGATGGACTTTACAGAAGAGCAGAACTTAATAAAAAAGGTACGTAACAAAGAACGACTTAGCCAGAAAGAGGGAGAAGCCCTTTATGATTTGGACCTGTATACATTAGGAGAACTCGCTGATGAAATACGTACTGAAAAATTTGGTAAAAAGAGTTACTTTAATATTAACCGTCATATCAATCCTACCAATGTTTGTGCAGATATCTGTAAATTCTGTGCCTACTCTGCAAGCAGAAAAAACCCGAACCAATACACTATGTCGCATGAAGAAATATTGGAAATAGTCAAAAACTCTGTACAGAAAGGTGCAAAGGAGATGCATATCGTCTCTGCACATAACCCAAATGATGGGGTAGAGTGGTATATGGGTGCGTTTAGAAAGATTAAGGAAGCCTTTCCTCAGTTACATGTAAAAGCCATGACTGCAGCCGAGATAGACTTTCTGGCCCGTCAATATGGATACAATTATGATGAAATACTGGATATGATGATACAAAGTGGTGTGGATTCCATGCCCGGTGGTGGTGCCGAGATCTTTGATGAGAAAGTGCGTGAATATCTTTGCAAAGGGAAAGTTACATCAGATCAATGGCTTGAGATACATGAGAAGTGGCATGAAAGAGGTAGGCAAAGTAATGCGACTATGCTTTTTGGTCACGTAGAAACAAGAGCACACCGCATAGACCATATGATAAGACTGCGTGATCTACAGGACAGAACCGGAGGATTTAATGCCTTTATCCCTCTTGTTTATCAAAGAGAGAATAATTTCCTCAAAGTGAAAGAGTTCCCCTCCGGACAGGAAATATTGAAGACTTATGCCATTTCCCGTATCATGTTGGACAATATCCCACATATCAAGGCCTACTGGGTGACTGCCTCCATCAACCTGGCACTGATCGCCCAGGAGTTCGGTGCAGATGACCTTGACGGGACCATAGAAAAAGAGTCCATTCAGGCAGCAGCAGGTGCAGCGAGCAGCCACGGTATGAATCTGGATGATTTTGTAGCGATGATCAAGAACTCCGGTTTTCAGCCTATTGAAAGAGACAGTCTCTATCATGAGTTAAAGGAGTATTGATGCAGCATATCTATTATCCTTATGGAGATTTTTTATCTGATACCAAACAATTAACTCAAAAAATTGACTGGAAGTTTGATGCGATCATTGCTATAGCCAGAGGCGGATTGGGTTTGGCACAGTTATTGGGTGAATATTATGACCTGCGGGCTGTTTACGGTATCAATACGATTGGATATGATGATACAACAAAGTTGGAAGCAGTCAAAGTGTTTAATATACCTGAACTCAATGATGCAAAAGAAGTACTTGTTGTAGATGATATCGTAGATTCAGGTGATACAGTGATAGAAGTTTTAAAAGTATTGGAGCAGACATATCCTAATGTTACATTTAAAATAGCATCACTTTTTTATAAGAAAAGTGCTAAAATAGCTCCAAATTGGTATGTTAGGGAAGCCAAAGAGTGGATAGACTTTTTTTGGACAGTTGATATGAAAAAAAATGATAATGCAACAGGGAAATAACATGGTATTAATGATAGACAATTATGACAGTTTTACATATAATGTCGTTCAGTATTGTAGAGAACTGGGTGCAGATTTGAAGGTCATTCGTAATGATGAACTTACGATCGAGGAGATCAAGGCACTGAACCCGGAGAAGATCATTCTTTCCCCTGGGCCATCCACTCCGGATGATGCGGGGGTAACATTGGATGTGATCAAAGAATTTGCCGATACTACACCGATCTTTGGCATATGTCTTGGTCACCAGAGTATTGCCCAAGCATTTGGTGGAGAAGTCATACGTGCCAAAAATATGATGCATGGAAAGACATCACAGGTTGAGGTAAATGCGCAAACCCCCATTTTTAAAGGTCTTCCAAAGGAATTCAGAGCAACACGTTATCACTCATTGACGGTCAACAAAAAAAATCTACCGGGAAATGTTATCTCAACATCACACAGTAAAGATGATAATGAGATTATGTCATTGCAGATCAAAGACAAACCCATTTTTGGAGTACAGTTTCACCCTGAGTCCATCATGAGTGAATATGGACATGAGATGCTAGATAATTTTCTAAAGCTCTAAAGATTAACAATGAAAAAACAGCATTTTCTTTTAGCACTACCTTTGTATGCTATGGCTGTTTTTTATCTTGCTGCTACAACTCCCATCAGTCCTCATGAGGCAAAGATCCTTTATACCTCACATGATATCGTATCTGTATTGATGAAAGAGGGACAGAATGTTGTTTCGGGATTTCTGGGCTTAAGGATCTTTTTTATCTTTTTTGGTTTTTTGTCTATAGGGTTTTTTTATGAATTAAGCCGACGCTATTTTTCCAAATGTGAAGATGCTTATCTTGCAACATTTATTTTTATGCTTTTGCCTGGTATTCTTACTGCAAGTACATTGGCCAATATAGCGATCATTGTATTGCCTTTGGTACTGCTTTTTGTATTGCTTTATGAAAAAGGTTATTTTTTCGTACTTCCGCTTATTATGTTTGCACTCTTTTTCATTCATGAAGCATCCATCATCTTTTTTATTGCCTTGTTGCTTTACGGTATTGTCCATAATGATAAAAAACTTTCTATATTTTCAGCGGCTTTTCTTATTGCTTTTATCTATCTGGCAAAGGGTATAGAGATAGGAGGAAGGCCTTCTGGACATTTTGCAGAGATATTCGGCCTTTATGCAGCAGTCTTTTCTCCACTGCTATTCCTTTATTTTTTTTATGCCATGTACCGTATATTATTAAGAGAGAAAAAAACGCTTCTTTGGTATATTTCTTTTACAGCCCTTGCCGTTTCTTTGCTGCTTTCGATCAGGCAACGGGTTTATATCACGGATTTTGCACCTTATGTGATGATCGCTATTATCTTAATGCTGGATATATTTAACAAAAGTGTACGTGTACGGCTTCCCCAATTCCAAAAACGGTATAAAAGAGGATTTTATGTCGTAATGGCGTTTTTGCTCTTTAGCGCTTCTCTTATCATTTTTCATAAAATGTTGTTCTATATCATTAAAGATCCTAAAAACCATTTTGCAAACCGTATCTATAAGCCGTATCGTCTTGCCAAAGAGTTGAGATCAAAGGGTATAAATTGTTATAATGAGACAGCTAGACGGGAACGTTATCAGCTTCAATATTATGGAATTCTCTCTTGTAAGAAGTAGAGAATTGCATGTACTTCAGATAGTGCTATTAACTGTTTCTAAAATACACAATATTAATATTCTACTTATAGTTTGTATTACTTATACAAAAGTTAAATCTATCTCATGCTAGACTATTAAGAACTTAATTAAAGGAGAACTCGATGGCTCAAAAGGCGATTAGAGAATATGATGGTAAAGCAATCTTTGCTAGACATTGGAATGAATATTTTGATGGTTTTCATTACGGATTTAAATCTGTATTGGTAACTAGTGGAGATGAATTGAGAGAGAAGGCAAAAGAACATGGTTTTGAATGGTTAAACCAGGAACCTTTGGTTGCAAAGCCGGATATGCTTTTTGGTAAGAGAGGTAAAAACGACCTCGTATTATTTAGAGTAGAAAAGCCAGGGGACGTTACATTAGAAGATGCTGCAAAGTGGATCGATGAGAAACAGTCACATGAGGTAACACTTCTTTCCGGGGAAAAAGGGCATTTGACACATTTTATTGTTGAGCCGTTCACTCCGCATACACAAGATCAAGAGTACTATATTTCTGCAACAACTGTTGGTGAAGATGATGTATTGTTCATGTCAGCTGAAGGTGGTATGGAAGTTGAAGAAGGATGGGATGAAAAAGTCAATGAAGTCCATATTCCTATCAATATGCCGGATGCTGATATGGAAAAAGCGGTAAAAGCACATATACCTGAAGATATACCAGAAGAGAACAAAGCAGCGTTTGCTTCATTTGCTATTCAGTTCTTTAAATTCTACAGAGACATGAACTTTGCATATCTTGAGATCAACCCGATCGTTATGCTGGATAACGGTGAAATGGCGATCCTTGACCTTGTTGCAAGATTGGACGATACAGCAGGATTCATGATGAAAGATGCTTGGGGAGATATTGAATTTCCAACAGCATTTGGTATGGAGGATATGTCAGACGAAGAAAAAGCGATCGCAGAGGCAGACAGTAAATCAGGCGCTTCGCTTAAATTGACCATTCTTAACCCTCAGGGACGTATCTGGACAATGGTTGCCGGGGGTGGTGCATCTGTTGTGTATGCAGATACTATTGCTGACTTTGCAGGTGTTGAAGACTTGGCGAACTACGGTGAATACTCCGGTGGACCGACAACAGGTGAGACCAAGTTCTATGCAGAGACTATCTTTGATCTTATGACAAGATATGATGACCCAAGAGGGAAAGTACTCATTATCGGCGGTGCGATCGCGAACTTCACCGATGTTGCAAAAACATTTACCGGGATCATTCAGGCATTTGACATCTATGCTGAAAAACTCAAGGCACATAAAACAAAAATCTATGTAAGAAGAGGTGGACCAAATTATGAAAAAGGTCTAAAAGATATTAAAGAAGCCGCAGATAGATTGGGTCTTGATATTCATGTTTATGGACCAGAAACACATGTTACTGACATTGTTAGAATGGCACTAGAGAAGTAAGGGCAGGAGAAGTAGATGAGTAGATTATATACTAAAGATACACAAGCAATTTTTTGGAATAACAACAAAACAGCGATCCAGAGAATGTTGGATTACGATTATACAATTGGAAGAGATAAGCCGTCTGTAGCAGCTATTGTTGCTCCTACAAGCGGGAACAAATTTGAAAAATTCTTCTATGGCCCTGATGAGATCATGGTGCCACTCTATAAAACAACAACAGATGCGGTAAAAGAACAACCGCAGGCAGATGTATTGCTTAACTTTGCATCATTCAGAACAGCGTATGATGTCACAATGGAAGCGATCGCTATCGAAGGGCAGTTTAAATCTATCATGGTTACAGCTGAAGGTATCCCTGAAAGACTTGCAAGAAAAATGAACCAGGCTGCAAGAGATGCCGGTGTAACAGTGATTGGGCCTGCAACGGTTGGTGCCATTGCTCCGGGAGCATTCAAGATCGCTAACATCGGTGGTACGATCGAGAATATTGTAAACTCGAAATTGCACAGAGCAGGTTCATGTGGTCTTGTAACAAGATCAGGTGGTCTTTTCAACGAACTTTCCAATATCATTGCGATCAATGCAGACGGTATTGCAGAAGGTGTTGCGATCGGTGGAGATAGATTTGTTGGTTCAGTATTTATCGATAATCTTCTTAGAATGGAAAGCAATCCAGATGTAAAATACATGATCCTTCTTGGTGAAGTAGGTGGTACGGAAGAATACAAAGTGATTGAAGCGGTTAAAGATGGTAGAATCAAGAAACCTATTATCGCATGGTGTATCGGTACGATCGCTAAGCACTTCTCCTCCGGTGTTCAGTTCGGTCACGCAGGTGCTTCTGCAAATGCAGATGCTGAAACAGCAGCAGCGAAGAATAAAGCAATGGCTGAAGCAGGTATCTATGTACCTGAATCATTCAATGACCTTCCGGCAAAAATCGCTGAAGTATACGGAAAACTCAAGGCAGAAGGTGTCATCGGCGAGATCGAAGAGCCTGAACTTAGAATTGTTCCAAAAGTAAGAAGAAGCAAGCAGTTCATCTGTACGATTTCTGATGATAGAGGTGAAGAAGCAACCTATGCCGGTTTCCCTATCTCTTCAGTAGCGACTCCGGATACAGGTAAAGGTATCGGTGATGTTATTTCACTTCTATGGTTTAAAAAACAGTATCCAAAGTGGGCAACACAATTCATTGAAACAGTGATCAAAACTGTTGCGGATCATGGTCCGGCTGTATCGGGTGCACATAATGCAAAAGTAACAGCAAGAGCTGGTAAATCAGTGGTTGAAGCATTGGTTACAGGTCTTCTTACTATAGGACCAAGATTTGGTGGTGCGATTGATGGTGCGGCAAAATACTTTAAATATGCAGATGACAACGATTTGACACCAGCAGAATTCCTGAAATATATGAAAGGTGAGGGTGTGCCAATTCCAGGTATTGGACACAGAATCAAATCTTTGAAAAACCCGGACCTTAGAGTTACAGGTCTTATGAACTTTGCGGCAGAGAATTTCCCTGCAACACCGCTTCTTGACTATGCTAAGACAGTTGAAGCTTTAACAACATCTAAAAAAGAAAATCTCATTCTTAACGTAGATGGTACTATTGGTATTCTTATGGTCGATATGTGGAGAGCATTGGGTTATTCTGAAGATGAGATCAATGAGTTCATAGAGTCAGGTACGCTTAACGCATTCTTTATCGTTGGTAGATCCATCGGATTTATTGGTCATGTACTTGATGAAAAACGTCTTGCTATGCCAATGTATAGACATCCAATGGATGATATCCTTTACGATGTACAGAAGGCTGAGCCTATTGCATAATGATGCAACAAAGACACGGACTTCCGTGTCTTTCTAATTTATTTATTTTTCTACTTTTAAACTTCTTTTCCCCAATGTATTTATTTGGAGGTTTGGCATAGCCAAATACTAAAACAAAACAATAACATTGTAAATGTTTTGTATTATCGATTACACACATCATTAAGATTTCATATCCCTATATATACGAATTCTGATTTAACGTTTGGCTATGCCAAACCTTGTATCATTCAATTCACAGCATAAATTAAGATATAATTGCCTATATAATGTAAGTAAAATTTTTAATCAAAAAATTTTTTAATAAATTTCCAATAAATCCCAAAAAACCCTTGACATCTAAAGAGTTGGGTGCTATAATACGCGTCCAACAACACATGGACGGCTAGCGAGTTGCTAGAAAGAGTGTTATTGAGTGATCTTTGACAACCAAATATAAGTAAACAAATCAACGTCTATTTGAGATTTAATTTTTGCACTTTTTTATAA
>JQIX01000048.1 GCA_003934925.1 Epsilonproteobacteria bacterium (ex Lamellibrachia satsuma) | reverse complement strand
TTATAGCTAAAAGCCCCGTATACAGGGCTTTATTAAGATGTTATGTGTGAAAAATATTGCTTATAGAAATTGATGTCAAGTACTCTAAGGTAGTATCTGTCTACGATAGAAATTAAGGGGTCTTTGGATAGAATTTATTGATTATTTAGGTGCGAAAGTTAAGTTATATAAATAAACGTTGGAATTTATTTTGTAATATTTATTGAAATATACATTCCCACGCAGAACGCGGGAATGAGTAAAAAGTGAAAGTTTAGTAGTGTTATCTTACTACGCTCTTTCCACCAAGCTTCGTTACACCTGCCACAATTGCTTGAATTGCCGGATCTGAAGCTACCCCACCACAAATAGGATCAGTTGTATTCGCTGTAGATACATTAATATCAGTTGCATTTACATCCAGTTTAATACAAGTTTTTCCATTGGTCCCTACTGCTGTACAGAGATAATGTGATGCAGGGCTACCTGATAATGTACTCGTAGCATCTGCAGTACATGACGAAGTTTGTAGTGGCACATTTGTTACATCCTGTACTTTTGCACCAGTCCATGCTGTTGCACCCTGTGAAGTATAGTATGAAGTCATATCACCCAAAGCTGTTCTTGTGTTTGCAATGATATTAGAAATCTTTGCATCATCTCTCGTTGCTGCCAACTTTGGAATGGCAACCGCTGCCAAAATACCTATAATTACAATTACAAAGATCAATTCGATCATTGTGAATCCGCGTCTCATGTTAGTCATGATGAACTCCTGAAAATAAATTTTAGTACCAATTCAATAATTGGTCCGTTAAAAGTATAGGATACTATAACTTAAATGAATATAAAAAATTTTGAACTTGTACATTCCCGTTATATTTATTTGACTTATCTTTCCTTTTTATAGTATCATAGACTAAAAGAGATTGGAGGGATTACATTTGAAAAGCGAAAACTGTGAACATCACATGACACAAATGAGGCACGGATTCACAATGATCGAATTAATTTTTGTTATAGTAATCATAGGTCTGCTTGCAGGCATTGCCATCAAAAAACTCTCTGCTACAAGGGATGACGCCAAGCTTTCAGCTGTTGTATCAAACATGTCTATCTGCATAACGGACGCTGCTGCCCATTATACAGCCACCCATCGTGATTATACATTAGCAGACCATCCTGTGGTATGCGACAAGAACAATACCATGTGTTATGACATTGTTTATTCTGTCAATGGTGAAGACTTCAATGTAACAACTGATCCAACAGCCGCTCCATACTGTACGGATATAGACTATGTAGGAGGCCACCTGGCCAGAAGCTATGACTTTGGCGGCACTAGAGTCAACAGAAATTAAAGAATGGATATAAAATAAGGAAAATAACATGCAAAAACAATGGTCATCATTTCGGATAACACTTCTACTTTACATTGTAATTCTTATACTACCTTTCAGTTTTTACTTTGTTTACAACTCATTTAGAACGATACAGAACGATACAAAGATCATACATCAGACAGCCTCTATGAGCGGAGCTATGCAAATGCTTGTACTTGATACAGGCAAGAATAACACTGCATTCAAGATCAGAGAGATCGACCGTTCCATGCAGAACATCTCTGCATGGGTCAAACAAAATGACAGATCGGATCTTTATATCGGTGCCGCTTCGCTTTCAAAAGATTTCAGCCAGATCCGGAAATGCTGGAACGATCATAAAAAGATGCTTTTTACACAGGATGCAAAAATACTCGGAGATACTACACTTCAATGTTTGGAAAAAATTGATACTTTCTCTATAGTTGTGGAGAAGATGGTCTATCTTAAACAGGACAGGATGATCAACTTCTTCTACATTTCTCTTGCCATTGCCATGGCACTTGTACTGCTGATGATCTATCTGGTAAGGGTATATATCCATGCGCAGATGAAAAAACATGCCATCCATAACCATGAGACCAAACTTTTCAACCAAAAATATTTTCTTGCAGAACTTGAAAGTACCTGTTCAAGAGCTGTACGGCACAAGTATCCTCTTTCCATCCTTTCTATCGCAGTCATTAATCTTGATACGATCGAAAACACCCATGACAAAGAGACAAAAAAGCATCTTTTTAAGATCATGGGAAGTCTTCTTCTCTCGTTGACACGCACAAGCGATATCGCCTGTCGATATGATGAAAACAGTTTTTATATTCTCTTGCCGTTTACGGAGCAGAAAGATGCATTGGTACTGGAAGAGCGTGTACAAAAAGCTTTTGAAGAACATGATCTCATAGCCGCAACCGAACTGAAGTTCAAATTTTCAACTACGCAGTTCAACAATGAAGAAACACCTGAAGCATTTGTATCACGTACACAAAATCTGCTGGACAGCTAAGCCTTCCAAAGGAGTTGGTGTATTAAAGCCCATCAAGGGTTTCAATAAGCAGTTCTATCTCATCTTCATAAGAAGCAGCCTGTTTTGCCAGTCGCAAATAGGCTTTGAGAAGTTTGTCCGGTTTGTTGTCTGCATGCAGATTCACCCCGGCTTCTTCGAGATCTTTGTTTACAAAGTCCGCAAAAGCATCTTCCAGTTTTATTTCATAACGGTTTCCCGAGACCGTAAGTGCTACGTTTTTCATTAAAAATCCCTTTTTTTAAAATTAGGAATTAGGAATTAGGAATTGTTGGATGCTTTTCTCTCAAAAAAGCTTTTAATTGTTATATTTAAACAAAAGTGCTGCGTAGCAACACATACCTTCACTCTTCATTCCCCATTCTTCACTCCTCACTTTGAATCGTTACGCCAGTAGTGATTCAACCTGTGCAATGATCTTTTCTATCTCAGCATCTTTTTCTTCAAGTTCACGCTTGAGAGACTCTATTTTCAATGCTTGTTCACTCTGCGAACCAGATATATCGGAAAGCTCCGCTTTGAGCTGTGCATTTTCACTTTTAAGCGCGTCATGGTCCCGTTTCCACTGTTCTATTTTTTCTTGCAGTCTTTGTAGTGCAGACATATATTTCTCCATAATATTTTGTTGTGTTATAATAGCGAAAATAATTGAAATTAAAATTACGTGTAGGGTGGGTTTTACCCACCCTACATGTTAAGGATATACTTGCCAGATTTTACAGTAAAAAGTAAATATACGCCTGCCGGTGACCAACCTGAAGCTATTGAGGCACTCTCAAAGTCCATTGAGGCAGGGAACAAGTACCAAACACTGCTTGGTGTTACAGGTTCAGGAAAAACCTACACTATGGCCAAGGTCATAGAGAAGACCAAAAAACCTACGCTCATCATGACGCACAACAAAACTTTAGCAGCACAACTCTACTCTGAATTCAAAGCTTTTTTTCCGAACAATCATGTGGAGTACTTCATCTCCTATTATGACTATTATCAGCCTGAAGCCTATCTGCCACGTCAGGATCTTTTCATAGAAAAAGATTCTTCCATCAACCAGGAGTTGGAACGTTTGCGTTTGAGTACGACGGCTTCCCTGCTCTCCCATGATGATGTCATCGTCATCGCATCTGTATCTGCCAACTATGGATTGGGTTCCCCGGAAGACTACCGTTCCATCGTGCAGAAACTTTCAGTAGGACAGGAATATAACCAAAAAGCACTCCTGCTCAGACTGGTAGATATGGGTTACAAACGCAATGATGAATTTTTTGACAGGGGAGATTTCCGTGTAATGGGGGAGGTCATAGACATTTACCCTGCCTACTCTGAAGAGTTCGCCATACGCATAGAATTCTTCGGGGATGAGATAGAAGCCATCTATGAATTCAATTCCCTTACCGGGGAAAAAGAAAAAGAGATGAAAGAAGCAACCATCTACTCTGCAAATCAGTTCATCGTCTCCAAAGAAAAACTGGCACGTGCGGTCAAAAGCATCGAAGAAGAGCTGGATGAAAGACTGGCATATTTCCAGAAAGAAGATCGTATAATCGAGTACAACCGCCTCAAACAGCGTACTGAATTTGATCTGGAAATGATAGAAGCTACAGGGATGTGCAAAGGAATAGAGAACTACTCACGCCACCTTACAGGGAAAAAACCGGGGGAAACACCCTACTCCATGATGGATTATTTTGAAGCGATGCATGATGACTACCTTGTCATCGTCGATGAATCCCATGTTTCACTTTCACAATTCAGAGGGATGTATGCAGGAGACAGAAGCCGTAAGGAGGTCCTGGTAGACCATGGGTTCAGGTTACCCTCAGCACTTGACAACCGGCCATTGATGTTTGATGAATACATTAACAAAGCACCGCACTTCATGTTCGTTTCCGCCACGCCAAATGAACTTGAGCTTGAACTCTCTTCTGTTGTGGCAGAACAGGTCGTACGGCCTACAGGGCTGCTTGATCCACTTATAGAAGTGATTGACAGCACTTATCAGGTAGAGAACCTTCATGACCGTATGAAACCGGTGATAAAGAGGGGGGAGCGGGTACTTGTCACTGTATTGACAAAAAAGATGGCAGAAGAGTTGACAACCTACTACAATGACCTGGGACTCAAGGCACGATATATGCACTCGGACCTCGATGCCATAGAGAGAAACCAGGTCATACGCTCTTTACGTTTGGGAGAATTCGATATTCTGGTAGGGATCAATCTGCTACGGGAAGGGCTTGACCTGCCTGAAGTAAGCCTGGTAGCCATACTTGATGCGGACAAGGAGGGGTTTTTACGCTCGAAAACATCCCTCATCCAAACTGCAGGCCGTGCCGCACGGAATGCTAACGGGAAAGTGCTGATGTATGCCAAAAAGATCACTGATTCCATGCAGGCAACCATCGATATCACCCAAAAAAGACGTGAAAAACAGATCACATACAACAAAGCACACGGTATCACCCCAAAAACCACTATCCGTGAACTCGATGCCAACCTCAAGGTCGAAGATGCCGGTGACCTCTACAATAAACGAAACAAACTTGACAAAATGCCTAAAGCAGAACGGCAGCAGCTTGTCAAAGAACTCAAAGCAAAAATGCTGGTGGCGGCAAAGAACCTGGAGTTTGAAGAGGCAGCAAGACTCAGAGATGAGATCGCAAAGGTCAAAAAATTGTAGGTTTGGCCGTGCCAAACGTCAAATCCCAACTTAGGTGAATGGTAATTTTGCATTATGGTTTTGGCTATGCCAAACATCCATAATAAACATCATAAAATAAGAAACCGTAATGCAGCAAACAGATACGACGAATATGCAATATTTGTCCAAACACGTTTGGCATGGCCAAACCTACCATAAATATTTTGCTATAATACGCAAAAAATATACATTATAATACAGGCAAATTACATGGCATTGGACTTAAATTCATCGCAACTCTACTTCAACCGTGAACTTTCATGGCTGCAATTTAACTCCCGCGTTCTGGCACAGGCGCTGGATGAGAAACTTCCTCCGCTTGAACGTTTGAAGTTCCTTGCGATTTACGGAACGAACCTGGATGAATTCTATATGATACGCGTTGCCGGGCTTAAAGCACTTTTTAAGGCACGTATCCAGGAAACCGGTGCGGACAAACTTACTCCAAGTGAACAACTTGAGAAGATACATGAATATTTGCATAAAGAGCATAAGGTACTTGAATCCTGTTATACTTCCATCATTTCACAATTGCATGCACACAGTGTGCATATAAAAAATTATGATGCGCTGAGTCAGGAAGAACAGCTGGAAGTCAAAGCAACGTTCTTTAACGAGATCTACCCTGTGATCATTCCTATTGCCGTAGATGCCACACATCCTTTTCCTCATCTCAACAATCTCAGTTTTGGTTTGGCTATTACACTCAAGGATGACTCAAAGCACATTAAACGCGGTCTGATAAGAATTCCGAGAATACTTCCAAGGTTCATACAGACAGGGCAAACTTTTATTCCCATAGAGAGTGTGGTAGAGCACTTCGCTTCAGAACTCTTTCCCGGCTTTACACCTCTTGCCTCTACACCGTTCAGGGTTACAAGAAATGCGGATATCGAGATAGAAGAAGAGGAAGCGGATGACTTTTTGGAGATCCTCCAGGAAGGTTTACGTTCAAGAAACAAAGGTTCGCTTATACGGCTTGAACTCATGGAGGGGGCAGATGTCGATCTTCTCAATTTTTTACTTTCCCATCTTGATCTTGACGAAAATGATATTTACTCTTACAAAAGTCTGCCGCTAAATCTTGGTTCCTTGTGGCAGATCGTAGGGGACAAGGCGCTCTCCCATCTTGTTCTGCCTACATTCAATCCTAAAATACTCCCGCCGCTGGACAGTGAAGATATCTTTGAAGCTATAGAGAAACAGGATGTACTGCTCTATCATCCTTTTGACAGCTTTGAACCTGTCGTGCAATTCATTAAACAGGCAGCAGCTGACCCAGAGACACTTGCGATACGTATGACGCTTTACCGTGCCGGACAGAAATCGCCTATTATAAAAGCTCTCATCGATGCCGTGCGTGACGGAAAACAGGTCACCGTACTTGTAGAGCTGAAGGCACGCTTTGATGAAGAGAACAACCTACGCTGGGCAAAAGCCCTTGAAGATGCCGGAGCACATGTTGTTTACGGGATACCCGGACTTAAGGTACATGCCAAGATCGCACAGGTCATTAAAAGAAAAGGCAAAAAACTGCAAAGTTATGTTCACTTGGCTACAGGGAACTATAATCCAAGTACGGCAAAGATCTATACGGATGTTTCCTATTTTACGGCCAAAGAAATATTTGGCAATGACGCAACACATTTTTTCCATTTTCTTACAGGTTTTTCCACCTATACCAAACTGGATACACTTTTCATGTCCCCGGTACAGATCAAACCGGAGCTGATCAAACTGATAGAAAAAGAGAAACGATACGGTAAAGAGGGGCATATCATCCTTAAAGCGAATTCACTGGTAGATGCGGATATCATCAAAGCTCTTTACAAGGCCTCTCAGGAAGGATGCAAAGTTGACCTGATCATACGGGGGATCTGCTGTCTTAAACCGGGTATCAAAGGAGTCAGTGAAAATATTACTGTCTCGTCCATCATTGGGAAGTATCTTGAACACCCCCGTATCTATTACTTTAAAAACCATAAAGTAAAATGTTACATTTCAAGTGCTGACCTTATGCCGCGCAACCTGATAAGACGTATAGAACTTATGACCCCGATACTGGAAGAGAACCTTACGCAGAAGATAGAACAGATCCTAATGCTGCAGCTTGCAGACAATCAACTACGCTGGGAACTGCAGGAAGACGGGAACTATATCAAGGTGCCTCTTCTTGGCAAAGCTGTGAACAATCATACTGTTCTGGAACAGTATGTCAATAAAATTTATGATAAAACAAAAAAAGAGACCCCTGACTATGTCAGCCGTCTCGCCAGTCGTATATTAAAGGATAATTAATGATTTTAAAATTCAAAGAGTGGACACCCCAAATAGGAAAAAATGCATGGATAGCTGAAGGTGCCTCAGTGATCGGCAGAACAACAATGGGTGAGGATTCTGCCGTATGGTTCGGTTGTGTAGTACGTGGTGATGTACATTTCATCACCATAGGCGACAGGAGCAATATACAGGACCTCAGCATGATACATGTCACCCACTACAAAAAAGCCGATATGTCTGACGGAAACCCTACTGTCATCGGGAATGACGTCACGGTAGGCCACAGGGTCATGCTCCACGGATGTACCATAGAAGATGCCTGTCTCATAGGTATGTCTGCAACTATCCTTGACGGTGCCGTTATAGGTAAAGAATCCATCGTTGGGGCAGGAAGTCTGGTGACCAAAAATAAAAAATTCCCACCCCGGTCGCTCATAATGGGAAGCCCTGCCAAAGTTGTTAGAGAATTGACCGATGAAGAAGTGGCCGAACTGTATGCTTCGGCGGAACGGTATGTGAAATTCAAGAATGAGTACCAATGACAAGAGTTAGGAGTTAGGAGTTAGGAACGATTGCATTTTCATCCCTCCTTAACCCTTAATCCTTAGCACTTAATCCTACCCAATTAAATTATTTATGAAAAGAGCACCATGAACAAAATCCTCACAAAAAGTCTACATGATATCCTTTCGAAAGATGTACTTCTTTTCGTTTTGAAGATAACCATTGCCTCACTGATCGTCACTGCACTCTTTGTGTGGCTTTTTGGCGGTATGCTGTCCGGCTTTATTACGACCTACCTCTCTTGGATCCCATGGGAGTGGCTTCAGACTACCGGTGCTTCAGTCATTACCTTCGCTGTTGCCTACATACTTTTTATTGTCGTGATATCCGTTCTTACCTCACTCGCTATTGAACCCCTGCTCATCAAACTGGCAAAAAAACATTATCCCAAGGTAGCTGTAGTCGGGGCTTCCAATATGACAACTTCCATCACACTGAGTATCAAAGCAGCTTTTATCTTTCTGATTCTCTTTTTCTTTACCTTTCCGCTGCTTTTTATCCCTGTCTTCGGGCAGCTTTGGATGTTGTGGCTCTGGTCTGTCCTGCTTAAGGCACCTACAGCTTATGATGTCAGTTCATTATTTATATCCGATAAAAAAGTGATCAAGGAAAAAACGAAAAAATCAACACTCATTGCCATGATCGCCTCACTCTTCAACTATGTACCGGTACTGAATATTTTTGCCCCGGTCTTTGCTCAGATCCTCTTCTTACATCATATTCTGGGTAAACCAAATAATATGTAGGATACTGTGCCCTCACAGCACCATTTCACCAATCCAATACAATACCTTTGTGTTGCCGGGAGACAACGCCCTACGCGTTCTCTTTATTCTTTTGAGTACGTTGTTTCTTGCTGGAAACAGAAAAACGTAATAGATCATCTGTAGTTTTTACATATTCCGGAAGTGTTTCAAAACCCTTTTCCATCACTTTTGCTGCACAGACCGCATCACTGTAGGCGCGATGATGCGTAGCTGTCTCTATCCCAAGAAATTCTATGAGATAAGCCAACCCGTAACGCTCGCTTTCAAAAGTTCTTCTTGCCAGGTCGATAGTACAAAGTTTTGGATTTCCGATCCCTCCCAGACCGAATCGTTCAAAAGAAGCGGTCAAAAAACCATAATCAAAGTTTGCATTGTGTGCTACAAAGACAGCATCACCCATAAAATATCTCAGCCTGGTCAATGCTTCTCTTCTGCTGGGTGCCCCAATGAGGTCGGTCGGTTCTATGCCTGTGATCTTGGTAATGTACTCCGGAAGAAAAGCGCACTGAACAAATGTTTCAAGTTTATCAATTATTTTACCCTTGTGTACCATCACTGCGCCGATCTCTATGACTTGTGAAGTACCAGGTTTGCTTCCATTGGTCTCGATGTCTATGACACAATATTTCTGTTCTTTATAAGGAGTAAAACAGGTTTTCAGTCTGTATGTTTCATCATCAAGTTGTTCTATAGGATACCCTGACGCCTGAAGCAGGATGAAGATCGTATCGCTGTCTTCCAGTAATGTAGTATACTTAATAGCAATATGCCTGTATTGCTCCTTATTTAACACCCCTTTATGTTTACGGAATGCTATGGTCAGTTCATCAAAGACTTTTTGCATTGGCTATGAACTGTTCAACTTTTTTAGGATCTTTCTTTCCTTTTACGAGTTCCACACCCGAACTGACATCCACACCGTAAAATCCGAGTTTCTTCACTGCCTCCAGATTATCAGGGTTCAAACCGCCTGCAAGAATGATCTTGGAACAATCTACTCCCTCAAACCATTCAAGATTGAGTTGTTTGCCTGTACCTCCATACGCTTCACTGTATGCATCTACCAAACGATATCTGTCACTGAACTTCTGTAAATCTTCCGCAGACCTTGCGCGTACTACGGGCAATGTTTTAGGTGTAATGATCGACAAAGATTCTTCATCCACATCGAAATGTATCTGGGCAAGTGAAATACCTGTATATTTACAGATCGTATCTATTGTTTCAACACCTTCATCGACGAAAAGCCCTACTCTCTCCACAAAGGGAGGAAGCTGATCGATGATGTGTTTTGCCGCAGCAGGCGTGATGTACCTTGGAGACTGGTTATAAAATACAAATCCCAACGCATCTGCACCAAACTCTACCGCATGTAACGCATCTCTGAGATTGGTAATACCACATATCTTCACTTTTAGTTTTCGTTCTTTATTTTTCATATTTCATCCTTTATTTCAAAGAAGCGATCGCTTCTTTTACTCCTTTTGGATGCTTATACACGAATGAACCTGCAACCACGACATCAACACCTGCTTCCCCAAGAAGTTTCACATTTTCATCATTTACCCCGCCATCTACTTCAATGAGACATGCCGGATTTCTTTTTTCTATCAATGCCTTAAGACGTTTTGCTTTTTCTACAACAGAAGGAATGAATTTTTGTCCCCCAAATCCGGGATTGACACTCATCAGCAATACCATGTCAAGATCCTCAAGCAAAAACTCCAGCATTTCAGGTAGTGTCTGCGGATTCAGTACAATAGCCGGACGAATACCCAACGAACGGATCTTCTGTATGAGTCTGTGGGGATGCTTCTCCTCTTCTATATGAAAAGAAATAAACTCCGGCTTCAACGGTGCGAACAGATCTACGAAAAACGAATTATTCTCCACCATCAAATGGATATCCAAAGGTTTTGTTGCCGCTTTTGCAACAGCCTCTACAACCACAGGCCCTATGGTCAGATTTGGGACAAAATGCCCATCCATCACATCAACATGTACTAAGTCACATCCCCCTTCACAAATGCCTTCAACATCACGAGCCAAATGCCCAAAATCAGCAGAAAGTATACTTGGCGCTACTAACATAAATCATCCTAATAATATCTATTTTTGATATTATATCTATATCTTACTTTGAGTCATTATCTATATTCCCTAATGATTAATTAAGTTCTTTTTGTCTATAATCGCACAAAATATTCACGTTTTAGAAACGTAACTTTTAATGAAGGAAAATACTATGGCAAGAAAATGCGATATTACGGGTAAAGGCCCATTAACAGGGAACAATGTTTCTCACGCTAACAATAAAACAAAAAGAAGACAACTTCCAAACTTGAGATCTGTAAAGATCACACTTGAAGACGGAACAACAAAGAGAGTTAAAGTAGCAGCTTCCACACTTAGAACCATGAAAAAGAAAGCTGCACAAGCTGCAGCAGCGAACTAACACTTTTAAGATAAGAGAGGATATACTCTCTTATCATGATTTCTCTCACAAAAATTAAGAAATTCTTCGGTTGGAGAACCGCACCAAAACCGCATATCACACTAAATGACGAATATTATGCGCATTTAGCCCCTTTTAGACTTCCTCTTATTCTTACTGTTCTGATCATGCTTATCGGCACCATTGGTTATATGATCATAGATAATTTTACACTGATGAATGCCATTTACCAAACAGGTATTACTTTCACAACGGTAGGATACGGAGAAATACAACCTATTTCAGATATGGGCCGTATTTTTACGATCACATTGATCATTCTGGGGTTTGTTGTCTTCTCTATCGCCGTGGGGATAATCGCTGAAGTTGTTAAAAAGGGTGAATTCCAAAAAACTGCCAAGGAGCGTAAAATGCTTTATGAGATCGCCAGACTTAAACACCATTTTGTTGTTTGTTACCATAATGAATTTACAATTCAAGTCACAAAACAATTGCGGGTGAACCATATTCCGTTTGTCGTTGTAGATCCAAGAGAAGATATGGAAGAGATAGCAAAAAAGTATCAATACCCTTATTTTGTCATGGCTGAACCACACACGGAAGAAGGTATCCTGAAATCATACCTCTCCTCTGCAAAAGGAGTGATCACTCTTGCAGACAATGTAGCAGACAATATCGCAACGATCGCCTCTGCACGCCTATACGAAACAGAGATACACAGGAAAAGGAAATATCTGATCATTGCCAATGCCAAAAGCCTTGAAGATGAACAGAAACTCCTAAAACTGGGTGCAAACAAGGTAGTCACGGCAACAAAACTCATGGCACAGCGTATCAATGCGATGGCCGCACGGCCGGATATGGAAAACCTGCTCCAGGAATTCCTCTACAAAAAAGACACACCGCTGGATATGGAAGAGGCCAAAGTCTCAAAAACTTCATGGCTTGTGCTCAAAAAGATCAAGACTGCAAGATTTAGGGATATTGCCAATGTAACCATCATCGGTATTCGCCAAAAGGACCATACCTTCATTCCTATGCCTAAAGGGGATACTATTATCATGCCTGAGTCAAAACTCTTGCTCATTGGTACAGGAGAAGGTATACGCAAAGCAAAAAAGATCATCCGAAAAAAAGAGAAACCTGAGGAATTGAAATATGTTTAATATCATAGAAATTAAGAATGGTTTGGAAAATGTTAAAGGTTTTTTTTGCGGAGCGACCAATGTAGGTATGCGCCCTGATGCAGAAGATGGTGATGTAGCTTTCATACGCAGTGAAGTCCCTTGTGACATTTCAGCGGTCTTTACAACGAACACTTTTCAAGCCGCACCTATCAAACATTTCCAAAAATACCCTAAAGATTTTCAGACAGATTTTGTTCTGATCAATGCCAAAAATGCCAATGCCATGACAGGGGAAAAAGGAATAGAAGATATTGACACTATTATGTCAATACTCAGCAGCAAAATAAATGTAGTGAACCCTGTTATGAGCTCTACCGGGGTCATAGGTTACCGTTTGCCTGTTGACAAGATCACTTCCGCATTTGACACTTTGAATTTTAATGCATCAGACTCCCATAGAACTGCACGTGCCATCATGACCACCGACAGTTTCAAAAAGGAACTGGCCTGTAAAGTGGAACTTGACAATGGCGAAAGCTTTAACATTGCAGCTATCTGCAAAGGTGCCGGAATGATAAACCCTGCTATGGCGACCATGCTCTGTTTTATTATTACCGATGCCGATATTCCCAAAAATGATATGGATGAACTGCTTGCACAAGGTACAGAAACTTCATTCAACCGTATCTCTGTAGATGGTGATACTTCGACAAACGATACAGTCATGCTTCTGTCCAATAAAAAAAGTGGGCTTTATCATAAAGAGGCCTTTCGTAAAGCATTGAATCAAATGATGTTCGAACTTGCCATGATGATCCTTAAGGACGGAGAAGGCGCCAACAAACTGGTAGCCTTTGAGGTCAAAGGGGCAAAAAGCGAAGAGGAAGCGAGAAAAGCAAGTACGGCGCTAAGCAATTCATTACTGGTAAAAACTGCCCTCTTCGGGGAAGACCCGAACTGGGGGCGTATCGCTTCGACTATCGGAGCCAGTGGCATAGCATGTGATGAGAGCAAGCTTATTATCCATTATGACGATCTTCTTATCTATTCAAATGAATTCAGGGAGTTGGACAAAGAACGTGAAAACAAAGCCTATGAGATCATGAAACAGGAGAGTTTCAAAGTAACGTGTAACATTGGTATGGGAGAGGCTTCCTATACTTCCTATGGCTGTGATCTAAGTTATGAATACGTGAAGATCAATGCTGAGTACAGGACTTAATTCTCTTCTAACCACAAAAAAGATAAAATACAGCAAAATATAAATAGGAGTAACCATGTTACACGAATATAGAGATGAGATCCACGAACTTAAACAGCAAAATGCACACTTTACAAAGATCTTTGAGAAACACAACGAACTGGATCAGAAGATAGACGACGCAGAAGCAGGCAGACTGCCTCTTACAGATATGGAATTGGAAACACTTAAAAAAGAAAAACTTCTTTTAAAAGATGAAGCCTATAAAATGATCATGGATTACAGAAAAAGCAAAGCGTAATCCTATAGTGGGCTCCGGCTCACACCCCTCATAATACCAACACTTTCTACAATACCAATAATACGCTGCATATACATTCAGGACATACTAAATATGGCATCATTTGACACTATTACAAACATACCCAAAGCACTTTTAGACATAATCGATACATTCAACTTTAGCAAAATGAGTGAAATACAGGAAAAAGCTATTGATCCTATTTTAGAGGGGAAGGATATTCTCGCCCAATCCAAAACAGGTTCGGGCAAAACATTGGCTTTCGGGATACCTTGCATCATGCGCACAGATATGAGCAGAAACAAACCTCAGACCATAATTATCACTCCTACCAGAGAGCTTGCAGAGCAGATAGCTGTAGAGCTTAGAAAGGTAGCTGCCTATAAACCCAACATGAAAATACTCACACTTTATGGAGGGGTACCTCTTCGTGCACAGGCAGAATCATTGGCAAAAGGCGCACACATACTCATAGGTACACCGGGACGCATACAGGACCACTTGGCAAAAGAAACACTGGTACTTGACAGTATTAAAACGCTTGTACTTGACGAGGCAGACCGCATGCTGGATATGGGATTTTATGATGAGATAGTCAAAATAGGCTCAAATATGCCTAAAAACAGACAGACCCTGCTTTTTTCAGCCACTTTCCCCCCAAAAATAGAAAAGCTGGCAAAAGCACTTCTCAAACACCCTCTTAACATTAAGGTAGATACGGTTCAGGAACGTACCAAGATAGAAGAGATCGTCTATGAGACATCAGATAAGTTCAAAACACTTACTGCACTCATACAGTCCTACAAACCAGGATCATTGCTTATCTTCTGCAATACAAAGGCGGAAGTAATTTCTCTTACTGACAAATTGCATAGACGTGGCCATTCTGTCATAGATCTGCATGGTGACCTTGACCAGAGAGAACGCAATGAAGCAGTTATTGTGTTCTCCAATGGTTCAAAGCGTATCCTGGTAGCTACAGATGTGGCTTCAAGAGGTCTGGATATCAAAGATATAGATCTTATCATCAACTATGACCTGCCTTTTGACAAAGAAGTCTATACACACCGCATAGGACGTACAGGACGGGCAGATGCCACAGGAACCGCATTGTCTCTGTATGATCCCAAAGAGAGTTCCAAATGTGCATATATCACTTCACAGGCACGTACAGGACAGATGAAGGATCTACGTATAGATGCTTCCTTTAAAATGGCCTCCGAGTATGATACGCTTTGTCTCAATGGCGGGGAAAAAACAAAGCTTCGTGCCGGTGACATACTCGGTACACTCTGCAAAGAGATCGGTATCGACAGCAATATGATAGGCAAGATCAATATCACTGAGACAAAATCCTATGTAGCCCTGCATCATACAGTCATAGATAAAGTATTTAAAGCCCTAAAAAATACAAAGATCAAGAAAAAGAGGTATGTAGCCTGGATATTGGACTAATCTTCCAGTATCTCTTTTCTTCTCTTATTGCGAACAATATAAAAAAATGTGATCAGCACAACACATATTAAAGCAATGACAGTTGCCGATCGGAGATATTCTGAGATAAGTGCTTCGTTTGATCCAAGCAGATACCCTAAAGCCACCAGAACGATCACCCATATACCGGCACCTAGCGCAGAATAAAAAGAGAACCTGGCTATATTCATACGTGCCAGTCCGGCAGGTAAAGAAATAAGCTGGCGTATTCCCGGGATGAGCCTCCCGTTAAACGTGGAAAGTTCTCCATGTTTGACGAAGAATGTTTCCAGTTTATTGAGTGTATCTTCTTTTATAAAAAAATATTTTCCATATTTTAAAATGAATTTTCTACCAAAATGCATGGCCAGATAGTAGTTGAACAGTGCCCCTGCTACAGAACCTGATATTCCTATCAATATAATAAGATA
The DNA here is from genome assembly GCA_003934925.1 of Epsilonproteobacteria bacterium (ex Lamellibrachia satsuma). Lineage (GTDB taxonomy): Bacteria > Campylobacterota > Campylobacteria > Campylobacterales > Sulfurovaceae > Sulfurovum. The sequence continues at coordinate 69,689 of JQIX01000048.1, read as the reverse complement.
AAAGTCCATCTCGCCTTTAAAGGCAAGGTATCCCGCCGGTATCATAATAATTTCGCTGGGGAAAGGGAAAAAAGTACTCTCAAGGAACATAAGGAGGAAGATACCAAAATAACCCATACCACCGATCTGCTGGACAATGGTTGTCGCTATTTCATGTATCATTTTTTAGGAGATCTTATTCGCTATATGCACCTACAGAAGTAAGTTTTCTATAACGCTGGTCAAGCAATTCATCTATGGGAAGTTCTTGAAGTTTTTTTACACTCTCCAAAAAATAGGTTTTAAGGACCTCTGCTGCAGTCTTTTTATCGCGATGCGCTCCTATAAGTGGTTCATCCAACACATCATCTACAAGATTATGCTCCAAAAGATCACTTGGTGTGATCTTCAGTGCTTTAGTTGCCGTCTCGACTTTGGATGGATCATTCCATAAAATTGCTGAACATCCCTCCGGAGAGATAACTGCAAAAATAGAATAACGCATCATTGCAAGTCTGTCTGCTACACCAATGGCAAGTGCTCCACCAGAACCACCTTCACCGATAACTACAGAGATCATAGGTACTTTTACAGAAGCGAATTCAAAAAGATTCTTCGCGATCGCTTCACTTTGACCTCTCTCTTCCGCTCCAAGGCCGGGATAGGCACCCGGAGTGTCTATAAGCATCAATACAGGGATATCAAATTTCTCTGCCATCCTTACTGCGCGAAGGGCTTTTCTATACCCTTCAGGGTTCGGCATACCAAAATTCCTTTTGATCTTGTTTTTGACACCACGCCCTTTTTGTTCACCTATAACCACCGTCTTTTGACCATTGATCCAACCGATATAACATAAGATCGCCGGATCATCACGGAATGCACGATCTCCATGGATCTCATAAGCATCTTCCATGATAAGTCTAATATAATCAAGGGCATAAGGTCTATCCGGGTGACGTGCCAGCTGTAATTTTTGATAATCACTCAAAGAACCAAAGGTCTTTTCAACCTCTTTTTCCAACTCTTTCTGATACTTTTCTACAGCATTTAAATTGGCAATGGCATGTGCAGATACGATCTCTTCCTGTATCTTCTTAATTTTACTTTCAAAATCTAAATAAGTTGCCATTTTTTCGATCCTTATATCTTTTTAAATATGACTACACCGTTCGTACCGCCAAAACCGAATGAGTTACTCATCGCAACATTAATATCTGCTTTTCTTGCAACATTTGGAACATAATCAAGATCACAATTTTCATCAGGAGTCGTATAATTGATAGTCGGAGGCAATACACCATCTCTCATAGCCATGAGAGATACAACGGCTTCTATCGCACCGGCCGCACCAAGGCAGTGGCCTACCTGGCCTTTAATGGAACTCACAGGAGGGCAATTTTCTTTCCCACCGAAAACTTCTTTCAATGCAGCTGTCTCATTTTTATCATTGACCGGTGTCGAAGTACCATGTGCATTGACATAATCTATTTTAGGCTCACCTGCCATTTTATATGCACCCTTCATTGCACGAAGCGGGCCATCCATTGTAGGTGTTGTAATATGGTTTGCATCACCGCTTTCACCAAAACCGATCAATTCTCCATAAATTCTTGCACCTCTTGCTACTGCATCATCATAACTTTCTAAAACCAGGGCACCTGCACCTTCACCCATTACAAATCCGTCCCGATCTGCATCAAATGGTCTTGAAGCAGTTTGAGGATCATCATTTCTGGTAGAGAGTGCTTTCATTGCAGCAAATCCACCTACACCGACAGGACAGATAGCAGCTTCTGCACCGACCACCAACATCTTGTCAGCCGTTCCGACCATGATAGACTTTGCAGCTTCTCCAATGGCATGTGTTCCGGCAGCACAGGCAGTTACAGAAGAGAGGTTCGGACCTTTCAGGTTTTGATAAATAGAGACGAATCCACCAAGCATATTGACCAATGAAGAGGGGATGAAGAAAGGAGAAATTCTTCTTGGCCCTCTATTTTCACATACGATCGAGTTTTTTTCAATATTCGGCAAACCGCCTATTCCGGAAGCAGAAGCCACACCGAATCTTTCTCTGTCAACCTCTTCCGGGAGTTTTGCATCTTCCATTGCTTCAGCAGCAGCCTTAAGCCCAAGCTGGATAAATCTATCCGCTTTTTTTGTTTCTTTGGCATCCATTACCGTAAGCGGATCAAAATCCATGATCTCACCTGCAATTTTTGCTGTATGCTTCTCCGGATCAAATGCTTCGATCACCTTAATACCGCATTTCCCTTCTACTATTGCAGAAAATGCACTCTCTTTATCAAGTCCCAAAGAATTTATCATTCCCAAACCTGTCACTACTACTCTTTTCACTGCTTCTCCTATCTGCTTATTTAAATTATAAGATAGATATCAGTATTTTATAAAATACTGATATCTATCTTAATCAAATCCCCAAAAGGGGCTTTGATTATACGTTTTCAATGAATTTGATCGCGTCAGCTACAGTTGCGATAGCTTCTGCCTGGTCATCAGGAATTTCGATATCGAATTTCTCTTCAAGCGCCATTACCAACTCAACAACATCAAGACTGTCCGCCCCAAGATCTTCTACGAATTTAGACTCTTCTTTTACCTCATCCGGGCTCACGTTTAGCTGCTCTACAACTACCTCTTTTACATCATCAAATAATGCCATTGATTACTCCTTAAGTTTGTTAAAAATACATACAAGTATAACAAAAAAATGATAAAAAGGAGTTAGTTACTCTTTCTATTCATCAAAAAACAGGTACTTTTTCTTTATGAATACAGCGTAGAATGTATTAATCCGGGTTAATGTCCTAAAAGCTTCTTTTTTACAAAAGGATCATGCAGGTTTTTCCCCTGAAGCATTAAAAGTTTCATCTCATTATAAGATACAAAACCCTTTCTTTTCTTTTCATATGCAGCAAATCCATATCCCATAGGATCATGCGCAATACGCGTATACCATGCTTTTTTGACATCTACCCAGTGATGTGTATCAAGCGTCTGGGTTACGATCTTTGCAATAGTAGGCTTGTGATTCTTCAACCAGAGTACCACGCACCCAATATCATCAAAGAAATAGGTATCACCCTCCTGGGTAATGATCTGTGCCTCATAGGCCAATGCTTCAATATTCATATTGCACTCGGAACACTGGTATTCTTTGGGTTTGATCTTGATGATCTTATGTGCAGTATTGCCTTTATAGACATATTTCGATCCCTGATCATTGCCAAAAGAGAGAAGCAGTATCACCAAAATGGCGATCACTACCACAAAAGTCAATAGATTTATCACTGTTTTTTTCATAACCATACCCCATTTTTAAAATAATAAATAGCTACATACCCGCTACAGAGCAGGACGAACATAGTTAATAATACTATTGCAATTCGCTTTAAAGTTTGTGGAACAGTGTGAAAAAAAGCATTCATGATCGCATAATCAATTGCAAAGAATGTTCCCAAAAGCAACAATCCCCAAACAGCATAACCGATATAATGGTAATGATCCTGCAACATACAGAAAGGACATTTGTGGGTAGGAAGTTCGTAAATATAGGTACCGAAGAAATAAACTACTGCATAATATCCGACCACAACGAACAATATGCTTGAAGCCACACTGACAAAAGAAAGGTTGGAGAGCAGACTCAAAATGATCAATACAAAAAGCAGATAAAAGAGCATCAGAAGTTTAGGAATATCCAAGCCAAAAGGCAGACTGTTCGCACCACCTGTCTGGCCGAAGATCACTGAACAGCAACTGACAGGATTTGTGGTTTCAATATGGGTGAAGTAGAGTATATCCAAAAAGAATTCTAAACTGAGCAGAACAAAGATAAACAGGAAAAACCATGATTTCAGTTTAAGGTAGGGATAACGCTTCGCTTTCAGATCTATACTGTTTATACTGAGCCACAGTCCGCTCAAAAAGAGGATCGCTATTTTCAATGCCAGCAGAGGATTGCCGTAGGCATTTGCCTTGATCACACCGGCACCACACATCGCACCGGGGACAAGATCGGAAAGGGTATCGATGGTATAAACAAAATAGGGTAGCAATATGATCTTAAGCACGATGGTAAAAAAGATAATAGTCATAACAAGATAGGAGCGATTTTCAAGCGTGAACTGTTCTGTGGTAAAAGCATCAAAATTCCACTTTTTAACCAACCCGACAGTCACAAGAAATGCAAGAAAAAGAAGAAGATAAAGCACTGTCTCCGAAAGCAGATAGACGATTACTTCATTGTTTAAGAGAATTTCATTCATCGTTTTTTCCCTAAGCCTTTCAGCGAAACCGGGATGACATGAGAACTGCCAAAATGGTGGGCAAGCCCCACCCTGCATTTCCTATCGCTCATTCTTCACTATCCTGCCATCTTCCATATGTACCACTTTGCTCACAAAAGGAAGTCCTTCAAACAGAGGATCATGCGTAGCAACGATAATCGTTTTACCCATGTCGTGTAATGATTGGAGTATCTCTATGAACTTAAGCGAATTAGCTCTGTCAAGATTGGCAGTAGGCTCATCACAAAGGATGAGTTTAGGTTCATGGATCAATGCTCTGGCGATCGCACAACGCTGTTTTTCACCGCCGGAAAGTGCCTTGACCTCTTGAGATGCTTTGTGTGAAATCGCTGCCAGTTCCATACTCTTGTCCGCCAACGCTTTGATCGTCTGCATATCAAATCCGGAATTGATCAGCGGAACGATCACATTCTCTTCTACACTGAGTGACTCCAAAAGATTAAAGTGCTGAAAAATCACGCCTATCGTTTTTGCACGATAGGCAGAAGCATGCAGATCAGGCAGTTTTGAGATCAACTCTCCATTCACAATAATCTTTCCGCTACTGGGTTTATCGAGGGCAGCGATCAGTGAGAGCAGAGTCGATTTTCCACTTCCGCTGACCCCGCTTAGAACAACACATTCTCCTTCACTTACTTCCAGATCAATGGATTTAAGTGCTTCAAAAGCACGGGGAGTACTTTCATTATATATTTTTTGTACATTTTCAAGAGTTACCATAAATCACCTCTTGTCAGTAAACGCTTTTCAATCAAATCCAATAAAAGCATTGCAAAGCAATGCATACCATCACTCTTAACTCTTAACTCTTCACTCTTCACTATCACTGCATCGCCTCCTTGGGCGGTGTCACTGCAATCTTCCATGCAGGGATCAATACGGCTGCCAAAAATGGAACTGCATAAAAAAGAAAGATTGACCCCAGTACCCCAAACTTGACAAGCGGTATAAAGGTAACATGATTGGCAAGATTGGAACCTCCCAGGAAAATATGGCTCAACAATGGTGCATCCCATACAAACACATACAGGTATGCCAATACAACGCCTATGATAAAACTTATCATAACAATCACCAGATTTTCATAAAATTTCAATTTCAAAATATCTTTAATACTCCAGCCTACCGCACGAAGGATCCCTATCTCTTTTCGCTCTGTGGAGTAAACCATGGAATACCGCTGATACAATATCAGCATAAAAGTGACAATACTTACCAGATAGAGGATCAGGAAGAGTCCTCCCTTGTAGTTATAGAGGTTCTCGTAGGCTTTTTTCACTTCTCTTTTTTCTATGACACGAACATCATAGAAGAGAAGGTGCAGTTTGCTGATAATATTGTCCCATTCAGCATCATTGGGAACATTAAAGGTAATATCGGTCACCTCATCTTCTCCCAGGCCAAAGATCTCTCTTGCCAAGTCTATAGGCATAATGATCATATCGTTAGCCATAAGATCGGCTTGCCGGGGGAGTGTTTGATAGATGTTTACTTTTTTAAATGTGCCTTTGGGTGTTTTAAACGTAAAATCATCTTTGAAATAGTGTGTCTGAAGAAACTTCCTGACACCCTCGCCCACCAGCATGCTGTCTTTGGACAGAAAACGTTTCAGATCCACATCTTTTAAAAGTGTTTGCAGTGCCTGATTGTTCTGTTTATCAAAAAGATCGATACCGACCACCAAAAAAGACTTTTCTCTCGGAGCAAAGAAGTATCTTCCGTATACCCGGGATGCCACCTGTGTAACACCATTAATATCAAGTATTTTATCTACCCACTCAACAGGCGTATTGACAGGTTTTCCTGCCTGTACTCTTGTCACAGTAAAATCTCCCTGCTTATGGAGTGCAGACAAAAGAGAATGCTGTAAAGACGAAGAGAGGAACAGTACTGCACTTAAGAGAAAAATGATGATCACTGAGATCAGTACTGCTCCGATATGTTTACTCCTTTGCTTAAACAACAAAAGGGTCAAAAAATGTAAAAAAGCACTATTTTCCATAGACAAAATCCATTCTGTTCAATGCCTGCATCCGGGGATAGGCAGGGTTTGAAGCAGTTTCATAAAAAAGTATCCTCGGTTCATAATATGACACACTTAATGCGGGAGAAGAAAAATCTGTTATAGCACTGATCTCCTGCAATGCCTCCTGTGGTGTTTTTCTATCGTATTGCAGATAATGCACCGCTACCAGACCTACCGACAGAGCCAACAGCATCACCAACACAAAAAAAGGCTTGGTCATTTACTGTTCTATTCCGTCTAATGCCATGACCATTTTATCGGTAATCTCATCAAATCTCACGATGGCTTTACCATGATGTTCAGCCATGAATGTTTGTGCACTCTTTTTGTCCTTAAAGGCAATAAGCTCATGCCCCATCGGGCCGAATACATCTGCATCCAACACATAAAAAGCCTCTTTGGCAGGGATTTCTTCTATGGTATAGTAATCACTTACGATCATTTCAGAGATATGGGTACGGTCATACGGAAAATCTCCATCGAAGATATAATATTTCATCATATCTTTTACCCCATCAAAATAATAGACTTTGCCATCATGTTTCATCATGGCAGCCCACTTTGGATATTTTGAAACGAACATACCGCATACCGGACATTTTGCATCTGCAGGTACTGTCAGATGACGACTCTTTTCTTTTACACTCCCCTGCTGTAGATAATAGGCTACAGCTTCGAGTTTGAAAGAGGATAGATGCCTACAGGCGTGAGAAGCTTTGATCTCTTTTTTTATCGCCTCTACAGTACCTGTTGCTTGAGGAAGTTTACTTTGGTCGCACATTACTTTGGCAATGCGTTCACCTTTTTGGGCGAGTTTCATTGCTTTGATAGCACTACTCTGATCTGCAAAGAGAAATACAATACTCCATAATGCTATAAAAATAATTTTTGACAAAACTATCCTTTTTTATTGTTAAAAGCTCTTTTTCTCATTGAGTAAAAGAGCGTAATCTATTATCTGTTTTTCAGATAAAGTCCGACTGCCTGCAACTGCTTACCGTTAAGACCTTTACAAAGTTTATTGTCTATGATGAATGCCTTGGCTTCAGCAGTAGAAGCAAACTTCTTATCGGTTTTCTGACACATTTTACCATACATCATTTTACCTTTTTGTGCCATCATTGCCTGTTTTTTTGCAATCATTTTACTGTCTTTGGCAAAATCTGCTTTGGCAGCTTCCAATGCCCCTTTGAAATCGGTCACTTTTCCACCGTTTGCTTTTGCAAAGGCTTCTGCCTCTGCTTTACTGGCAAAGGCATATTTACTCACTGCTGTCATCGTACCTTTTTTACGGCTTCCTACAACATAGAAAGCCTTTTCTGCAGGGATGAATTTAAGACTTGTTACATCTACGACTTTAATATTGGTTAATTTTGAACCTTTTTGCATATCTTCAACCATACAGTGAATAGAACAATACTGCTTTACTTTACCATCTACCGTTGCTGCATGATTTGTCTTATAGAACATTGGAAGTGTCATACCGCATTCAGGACAAAATGCTTTTGCTTTACCCTCTTGTAAAAGTGTTGCTTTGCCTTTGGGTACCGCCTGGAACATTTTCATCATTTTTTTTGGATGACCTGCCTGTTTCATTGCAGCTCCACATTTACCTGCCGCGCATTTCATTTCAGCATGTGAGAAGTTTATCATTGCTCCCAATGCCAATAAAGCAAATAACAATTTTTTCATTTCATATCCTTATATTTTTGATAACTTATATTAATATAGTAGTGTTAAATTAGTGTTAATAAAGTCTATGAATTTCCTCAAGCATATTATCAACCGAGATATCATCTCCGTGGGATTTTAAAAAATCATTCAAATATTTTTCTGATGCTTCCATCCCTCCCTCTTTTTCAACCTCAACGAGTTTCTTGTAGAGAGGATCAAGTATATCAGTTACATGTTTGGATATCTTCTTTCTTGAAGCTTTATACCCTGTAATTTCACCATTCTCATCTTTGATCAGGTCAAAATCTGTAAAAACCCAGTAATATCTTCCGTCTTTGGCGAGGTTTTTTATTGCTGCTACAAAATTATGTCCGCTTTGGATACGGTCCCAGAGTATCTTGAAAAGTACTTTGGGCATATCGGGATGACGTACGATACTGTGTGGTTGCCCAAGCAGTTCCTCTTTTGTATATCCGGAAATTTCTGCAAAATAGTCATTGACATAAGTAATAATTCCCTTAAGATCGGTATCACTCTCTATATAGACATTATTTTTAAGTTCTATCTCTTCGTTGATGGGCTCTGGTCTTTTCATTTTCTTTTCCTTTTACATATCCAGGTATCTTAATAATCCTGCTGTTATTTTAGAGTAAGGCAGCAATTTTGTGCCACCGTTCTTCATCATGAACAGCTTTGCATTTGTTTCAGAGGCAAACGGAATCAAATCATCACCGTGTGGTCCTACGATCCTGCTTCCAAAAACATATACTGCCTCTTTGGCATCTGCTTTTTCTCCGGTAAGATAATCTTTTACATAGATCTTATCTATCTTGTCTTCAAGCAGATTTCGTTTAAGGAAATACTCCTGATGCAAATAGACCTGCATCATGGATTTTACAGAGATAAATTCTGCTTTATGTCCGTTTTTAAGCAGGGCTTCGGCATGCCATTTCGGATATTTATCTAAAGGGATACCAAACATAGGATCAAGCTTTTGCTGCAGTTGCATGATTTTGCCTGTAAAAGGCTGTGTGGGTTGAACCGCTTTTGCTTTAAAAGGCTGTGGCTGTTCTGCCATCAAAAGTGTACCTAAACAGATCAGTAAAATTATTTTTTTCATCGTTTTTCCTTACAAAAGATCTTTTTTTCTAAATGCAATATACCCTAAATAAGAGAGTAGTAATCCTATCACAATAGGGTAAACAAAAGAATAGACGATCAACCATACCGATCCAAGCGTATCAAGCAGGTAATAGGCTACCGGTCCTATCACTGTCAGCTCAGGGTCAAACAGTGAGATCGCCCCGATACGGAATACTTCTATAGGGTTTAGCATTGCCAGGGTAATCACTAGTTCATCACTCACTCTGTTTTGCAGCATCAAGCCCATGAGTGCAATATCAATAAATGCCAACAGAACGATCCAGACGACAAAAGAGGCTCCCAAAGCTATATCGGTTGACTTGAGTATGGTTGAAAGAAAAAATGCCAATCCCAAAAAGACAAAACTTAAAGAGAACAGCAGCGCTGAGTAGAGAAAGATCATCTTCCACGGGAGGGCTCCTCCTTTCATCATTCCAAAAATCACCCCCAGGATCAATGCGAAAAATACAGGCAGAAAAACCGTAGCAAAGCGCCCCAGCATCTTCCCCCAATAATAATCTTTCAAGGAGACAGGGAAAGAGAGCATATACTCCAGTACATTACTCTCTCTGTCACCAGAGATGGATTTCACCGTGGTGATCAAAATAAAGATCGGCAAAATGATAATAGTCACCTGTATAAAGATAAGCAGCATACGGCTAAGCCCTGTAAAGCCCATTACTACAGAGTCAGAGACCCCGGTAATGAAAAAGAGAGCCATCAGTCCGCCAAAGACCACAGAATAAACATAAAACCATTTTGAGCGCAGGGATTCTTTTACATCCAAATAAGCAATGAGTAAAAGATTTTTCATTAGTATGCCTTTACTTTTGTTGAATTTTCTTTCTCTATCTCTTCAATTTTTTTAGCCACATAAGGATAGTCAAATACTTTGGCTCCCTTGGGAAGCGTTGCATTAGAATAAGCTGCAAAACCGTAGGCCATAGGGGTAATGGCATTATTCACATATTTTGCCTTTCTGGCATCCATCCACGCACCTGTTTTTGCGTCGGTGATCCAGATGATCGCCTGTTTGGCCCAAGGTATTTTCTCTTCCTTCAGCCAAAGCACTGCACAGCCCAGATCGTCAAATTTATAATCTTTTCCTGTTTTGGGATCGATGATCTGCACGGCAAACTTCCGCTCACTGATCGCCATTTTGCAGCGTTCGCACATATCTCTGTCCCAGTGCATCTGCTGCACACCGCCGATGGGTTTCTTTTGGCATCCTGAAAATCCAAACAGAAGGAAGAGTGTAAAAAAAAGAAAACTAAATTTTTTCATCTTCTACCACCTTTCCCAGATCCATATAGATTTTTCGATTGACCAATCCCTCTATTTCATCAAGTCTATGGGTAATAAAAAGCGTAGAACATGCCGGATCGATCTCTGTGAGTAACTCATAGAACTTTTCTCTACCTTTGGGATCAAGGTTTGCGGTAGGCTCATCAAAAATAAGTAAATTACTTTTTTTTGAGAGTGCAATAGCAATGAGAAGTTTCTGTTTCATCCCCCCGGAAAGTTTGAAGAACGGTTTTTTCAGCTGATTTTTCAGATCCAAGTCCATCCTGTTTGATTCTGCAAATATTTTTTCTCTTGAAATATCGGAACTTTTCTCTACAAAAGAGAGTAACTCCTCAATACTCAATTTTACCGGAGGTGGCAACTGAGGGATAAAACTGATATTTTTCAGCACATCCACCCTGTTTTTGATCGGATCTGCGCCATTGACCTTTATCTCTCCGCTGTCAATATGGTAAAAACCAAGCAATGCGCGTACTATAGTAGTCTTACCTGCACCATTGGGGCCCATCATTGCAATACGGTCACCCTCACCGACAGTAAGGTTCACACTGTCAAGCACCTTCGTACCCATAAAGCTTTTTGTAACATTTTTAGCAATGGCCAACATCTAAACAAGATCCTTCAGTCTGAATTCATAATTATAAGCATCCGTATGGCAGACATCAAAACATCTGCCGCACATCGTGCAATCCCCATTGACCACCAGCTGTTTTTCTACCCCTTTTTCTGCACGCTCTTTATCATGTTTGGGTTTAATAAATTCCAATACATGGTCTTCAAAACAGGCATTCAAACAGGCACCGCAGTGATCACATTTGTTCATATCCCACTGGACTTTTGTCATGCTTACCCAACCCAGCATATTGTACGTTGTTCCTACAGGACAAACATATTTACACCATGCCCTTCTGGAATAAAATATCTCTATACCAAGCACGACAAAGACCCAGATAAATGCCAAACTCCATCCATAGGTAATGGCTCGGCTGACATACCCTATAGGGTTGATCACTTCAAAGACAAGATAGCCGTCTATAGCTGCAGCGATGAGGAAAATAGCCCAAAAGACGAAACGCACATTAGGATTGAATTTATGTTCTTTGATGATCTTTTTGCGTATCAGTATCTGATGGATACGCTCCCCTATCTCACTGAGAAAACCGTAAGGACAGACCCATGAACAGTAGGCTTTCCCCCCAACGAGAAAATAAAAAACGATCAGCGTCACAGATCCGATGATCACATTAATGTGAAAATGGTGTTCTGCGGCAAAGATTTCCAGTGCCGTAAAAGGATCGATCAGGTGGAAGCCGAAAAGTCTTGAACCATTGAGTGTCCCTTCAAGCATCTGTATATCGATATGGAATGAAAGAAAAAAGAGCAGATTGATAATGAAAATACTCAACCATCTCCATGCTCTGATCGTAAATCTGAACTTACCCTCTTTGGTTTTATAGTACAGTGTGCTTAACAAAGAAGCATTCACGATCTCCCTGATGCTGCTGTTGTATCTATCCATCTCTTATCCTTTTAGATTACTGCTGTTGATACGCTTTAAGTTTCTGCTCAAATGATCCTATCTCGTCAGAGAGTGATTTAAGTTGCGCTTCATCCATTTTACTGAGCAATCCATACATAACATAATTTTTTCTCTTGCCGGATTTAAAATCAGTCAGTGCCTGATGTACTTCCTCAGCACTTTTACCAAGGAGTTTAGGCCCGATGATCCCTCCGCCGTTCACCCCATGGCAGGAAGAACACTTCTGTTTATACAAAGAACTTACTTTGAATGCTGCCATATTTCCTGCTTTGCTTTTAAGTGCATTCAGTTTCTCATCGAGCTCTTTTTTCTTTTTGGCTTGCTCTTTTTCTATTTCCTCATTGGATACAGCCTCTGTTTGGGTCTGCTGCTGTACCACAGGTGCATTGTTGCCCAGGTTCACTTTTACCTGTGATTTGGCGATCATTTTACTGATCTCGCCCATTTTATTGACTTCTTTGTCTGACTGATACACCACAAACATGGCTCCCAATGCCAATAGTGTTGCTACTGCTGCTATGATATGCTTCATTGTTGTTTACTCCTCATCTCTTGAATTTGTCTGTTAAATCTCTCTATCTCTTTGGCGATCGCTTTGAGTCGTTTCTCATCAATACGATTAACCAACTGTTTCATGAGAGGATTTTTCTTTTCTCCCGTTTTAAATGCCTGGATCTGACTAAAAATGAAAGTGGCATTCTTATCTAAAAGTGCAGGGCCTATCACACCGTTGGCATAGTCATCATGACATGCTGAACACAATAAACGATAGTCGGGACTCAGTTGTTGGATCATAAGGGTGATCTGCACCCTTTCATAAGGAGAGCGGATATCTCTGTAGGCATCCAGTTTTGTTCTGACTTTGGAAGTTTCAGCATTATATTGACCTTCCTCCTTATTATTCTCTTTGTTATAAGAGTAGTAGAACTGTCCACTGTTCTCTTTGCTTTTTGTCTCTTTTTTCAGCGCTTTTACAGCACCTTCTGTCACAACGATCCCTTGAGAACTTGCCACTTCATCTGTCTGGGTTTTTGTTTTTTCATTGCTGCAGCCGCTCAACAACAAGAGTGCTGCACCCAATGAAAAGATCACTGATCTTCTAAGCATGGTTCGTTCCTTTTTTCTTTTCATATACATCCGCGTAAGTTGCGTATGGCAGTATCTGCAATACCTTGGTAGGACAAAGCTCTACACAGGCACCGCATCCGACACAGGCATCACGTATCTCAGGGAAAAGCCCGCCATTTTTGGCAACCATACCAATAGCGGTACTCGGATCGGGTGTAAACGGGCAGAGATCTGCACAAAGACTGCAGCTTTTCCCCTCCTGTTCGCTCAGCTTCTTCAGGAGTGTCTTTTGCAGCATTACCTTTTCTGTGTCATTGTCATACATTTCCACTTTTCTGTTTACTCTCTCTTCTTTAGAGATCACTGCGGTATGGTCATAGATCCTTCCTATCATATCCTTGGTCACTTTCTTGCCATCCAATGCAAGACAGGCACTCTCATTGACTACGATCGCCATACCCATATGTACTTTTTCTATCACATTGGCTTCATGATCCAATGCGCCGGTAGGACAGGCCAGTACACAAGGAAATGCCTCACAAAGGTAACATCCGCGTGCCAACGGATCAATATACGCAGTCCCTACCCCTGCTTTACCGTCAATATCCTCTAATTTGATCGAGTCATAGGGGCAGACCTGCAGACACTGACCGCATTTGATACACATAGAGATATATTTCTCTTCCTCTACAGCACCGGGCGGACGCAATCTTCCCTTTTTCAGCTTGAAATCCTTTGCTGCCCATATACCGCCAGCAGCAGCAACACCAAGCACACCTAGCCCTGCTGCCTGCTTCATGAACTGCCGTCTTTTTTTCTCTTGCATTATACCTCTCCTTCATACATTTTAGGATGCTTGTCGCTTAAAAGCAGTACCGGCTCGGAAAATGGTGCCAGTTTTGCCAAAAAATTCAATATAGAGATCACCGGCGACCCGTAAAAAAATTTGATGTTTGGATTTAAAAGCCATATTTTATCTGCATAAGCATAATAATTATAGGGGCCGTCACCTGTGCCGTCACTGTTTTTATCAAATCCTTCATAGTCATCCCAGTAATTTCCGTCAAACTTGTTTTGCGTTACTTTAGTATTGTACGAATCATTGATCACATTTTCTATATTGCCCTTGAAAATATTATTGACAAAACGGTTATGCAAACTCAAAGAGTGAAAATGTATCCCTTCACTGTTATAAATGATCTTATTGTTCTCTATCACATTGACCGTGTCAGGCTCATACGGTGAACGGTCGATGAACAATCCTCTGGCACAATAGATAATGGTATTGTTCTTCAATACAAAATTGCTGGCATCTTTCATTCCAATACCTAACCCGGTAGTTCCCAGAGAATTCTGTATCAGATTCCCTGTAGCAACTGTATCCTGGGAATACATAAAGAATATCCCTACAGAATTATGTTTGTACACATTGTTTTTGACGATATTTTTACCCGTATACATAAAATGCAAAGAGTATCTTCCATATTCACCCAAATTTTTTTCTATCAGGTTCCCATGTGAATACCATACGACAAAATCGCGTGACTTGTAGAGATGATTTCCGCTTAGATGGTTATCATTACTGTACCATAAACGTACACCGTCTCCCCTAAGGCCAAGATCAAAAGGTTTGGACTCAATGTAGTTTCCGACGATCTCCGATCTGCTCACTTGAACCATATCGATACCAAAAAGGCAATCAACGATCTTACAGTTTTTCACTGTACACTGCTCTGCTTTTTTAAGCGCAACACCCGCATCCACACGTTCATGCTCAGCACCGCTGTGTCTAATGATCAAATTTTCAATCGTTACACCGGAAGATGTAATGGTTACAACCGTACCTTTACCGTCACCTTCAATGATCGTTTTTTGATCTTTCCCGTCAATAATCAATGGTTTATTGATCACAATATTGCCACGGTAGACTCCTGCAGGCAACTCCAAGCGTGAGCCTGCTTTTGCATGATCAATAGCCTCTTGCAGTACATTATTTGCGGTAAGCAAACTTGACAGAAACAAAAGAGAGACTATGATCATTTTTATCATTTTAGGCTACCTGTTCACTTTTTTGATATTTTCGTTTTGCTGCCAATGCCAAAATACTCAGAATACTGATCGCTACCAGAAGCCAAAAACCAAGGCTCGGGTAAGAGTGTGTTGTAAACTGTGCCACTTTCCCGTCTCCAAATACCGTAGGGGTAAACGGCTTGATCTTAAATGCTCCCCATGCATGCATATGGTGGCCGAACCAGTAGAGCCAGTAAGAGTAGAACCCTATAAAAATCAAAGGCAATGAAACAGGAACCAGCATCAACAGATTCCATATTCGACCATTGTAAATGAGGAACATTGCAAAGATCCATGCTACAAAGATCAGCGCATAAGGTGCCAGCATACGAAGGTATGGCGCCCCTCTTTCCATAGGATCCATCCCGATATAGTGGTTGATCGTATTCATCTCATGCACGTCTCCACTAAATCCATCAAAATGGTAAAAGACCGGAATTCCTTCAGGGAATGCATCTTTAGGATAATTTGGCGCTTCAAGAGAAACATACCAGATGGGTGCAGTCACCACATTCAGTTCCATATCATCTGCAACCATTTTAGCCAGATTGTTTGCATCCTCTTCAGGAATATTGGGAGAAACATATTGTCCATTCTGATAAAAATCCCAGGTTTTTATGGTAAGCGGCGAGAGTTGCTCTCCTTTCCCATGTCGTCCCATTTCAACGACATTATGTGTCAGTACGGCAGGGATAACAAACCAATAGAGCAATATACCCAGTGCCAGCAATGCAAATATTTTTGATTTTGCAAGTGAACTCATTTTTCATCCTTTCTCGATAAGTAGTTTAAAAAACTCTTTAAGTTTTTTAAACTATCTATACAGATTTTTTATTCTACATCAAACTGCTTCGTATAACCTTGATAGGCATCAATTTAAATTATATTCGAAAAAAATAAGTTGAGATTATAACAAGACACAAGGGAGATCGACTTCCCTTGTACTTGTATGATTTCTAGAAGAGGTTTGCGTTTTCGTCGATCCATTTTAGATATTCGATAATATCGTCTGTTTGCTCTTTTGTCATACCCTGGTTAGGCATACGAAGGTTAAAGTAGTTGATCATAGACTTGATATAGTCATCATCATACATTTTTTCAGGATGCATGATCCACTGTTCTGCCCATTTTTCACCATTCTCATGTCTCTGAAGAACACCTGTCAAGTCTGGCCCGGAAGATACTTTTCCGATAACGTGACATCCGTTACATCCACCCTCTTTATAGGCTTCTTCACCACGTGCAGCTGCTTTACTCATTGGTTTAGCTACCTTTTTGACCAGGAGGTCTTTGGCTCTGATACCAACATCCGCAGTCTTAACCATATACTGCCAGATCATGTTTTCAAAGAGGATCGCTTTATCAATATTTCCAGCTTTTACAGCTGCATCAGATTTTGCTTTTTGCCCGGCGATCTTACCATACTGGTCAAGTGCATCCGTTACAAGGTTTTTCACTGTCGGATATTTCTCATAATGGTTCTCTTTGAGGAACTTCACTACACTCTGGATGACTTTGTCTGTCGCATCATTCACCGCTACAGTCTGGTCATACTCTTTTTTGAGCTGTTCAGGGCTCATGGCTGCTATTTTAAGTTTTTTAGCCGCTGTATACTTCTTGTTCGGATCTTTTACCATAAGGTAACCCATCATCTCCAGGTGAAGTGCAGAACAGAACTCTGTACAGTAGTAAGGGAAAACACCCTCTCTGTCAGCTTTAAATGTAAGTGCAACAGTTTTACCCGGTTCAAGTGAAGCGTGGACATTGTATTGGTCCACGGTAAATCCGTGTGTCTCATCTTCCGCTCTTTCAAGGTTAGTCAAGTAGAAAGTAACCGTATCGCCTTTATTCACAGTAACATGTTCCGGGTTAATATGTGATCTGACCATTGTTCCATAAACATAAACATGATTACCTTTACGAACGATCTTCTCTTGACCACCAAGTGTTTTACCCACATGGATCTTACCGGTAAATGGATTGGTACCCATTTTATATCTTACTTCATGCTTGATCTTGTCTGCACGGATCGCTACAGCCTGGTGAGGTTCGCCCAATGGTACCGGCATATCATAAAGCAGTTGCATTTTTTTACCGCGAATATCGATCAACTGGTGGTTTTGAGGATGTAAAGGCCCGATCTCGTTAAATCTGTCAATTGCAAGTTTGTTCAATGCAATGATGTAATCTCCCTGAGGATCTTCCGTTTTACCTTCCATACCACAAAGGTGGCCGATGTTGTAGTTAACATTCTGTCTGTCTTCCACTTTACATGTATGGTAATTCCATTTTACAACCTGGGAATCCACATAGAGTGAAGTAAATATTTCACCTTTGTCTTTCCAGTTTTTACCGAACTGGTTATGTAATGGCCCGAGTCCCAACTCTGCCTGGCAATGCATGGTTTTCTTAAGATCAAGAATAGGAATACCATACGGATCTTTACCTACATACTCTTTATTCTTCACCGCATCCATGATCTTGGCAAAGTCATAGACAGTTGCATGTGTATCGAGTTTACCACATACTACAATATCTTTACCATCCGGCGATACATCGACACCGTGTGGTGATTTTGGCTCAGGAATAAGGAAAAGACAATCATTTTTAATGGCAACATCCATAGGTACTACACGTGCACCGTTGATGATCTTCACATTCTTGTCATCTTTTGCAAGTTCAGCCAGTTTCTTCCAGTTATACACATGTAAAAAGTCTGTATCGTTTCTTGAACACCCTGCCTCAAACGGAGGAAGCCCTTTTTCGATACCACCGGTGTACATCTCGGAGTTGAATGAGTTGGTGAATCCCCAACCGTAACTCGCTTCCTTACCGGCATCAGAAAGATCCTGCATATATGGAGGCATCTCTATCGTAAATGATTTTTTAGGTTCGATTTTTCCTGTTTCATGGTTGAATTTCCAAACCGTTACCCCGCCACGATACGTTTCTTTATACTCTTCGATCGGGTGATAATTGTTATCAAGCGGTGCACCGTATTGACATGCTTCGAGAATATACTCGGAGTTTGGCGTAAAGAATGCTCCACCGTGATCGGATTTGAATACCGGGTTTACCACGATCTGCTTGGTTACCATATCATTTAGGTCAATGACCGCGATTCTTGGATTGGCTTTATCGTTGATGACCAGCCATTTACCGTCATATCTACCATTTGTTTCAGAGATCGCCGGGTGGTGCGTGTCTCCCCATGTGATTGATTTACCACGGATATTACCTTCAGCAAGTATCTTTTTGGTGTCATCATCATAACCCCATCCCTGCCAAGGCTCCGGCGTAAAGACACCTATGTACTTGAGAATTCTCATAGACGGTACACCGTAAACCATGATCTGTCCCGACTGTCCGCCTGAACTGAATACCAGGTATTTGTCACGTCCACCGCTTGGTGTATAGGTTTTGGCCGCTGCCAGTAGGTCAGTTTGCGTCAAACCACGTTCTTTCATCACTTTATCCAAAGCACTTGCACCAAAAAGTGTTGTTACACTCAATGCAGAACCAAGAACAAGCGATGTAAATTTACTTAACTTGTAGTTCATTTTTTCTCCTCCTGAAAAATTTTAGTCAATAACAAATCAATATTATTGCCAACACTTATCATTATAGCTTAACATCATAAGTAATACAATTGATATGTATCAAGAATTTAACACTAATTTAACAATTGTATCTACTTGGATGATTTCTTATATCATAGGATGAAAAAATTTCACTTTTTAAGGGTTAAAGGGTGGATGTGATCCACCCACTAGAAGAAAGAAGAGATTAAAATTTGTATTTTAGATTCGTATAGATATATCTTCCCGGTTCGTTAAGAAGCATGACATCTCCACCCCCAGCGATCAATGTCAAGTCCTTATAGGTATTGGAAACTGCATAGGTTTTATCGAACACATTATCTACACCTACTGTCAGTTCAAAGTTTTTACCGAATTCTTTTGTTCCTTTTAGATTAAGTACCGCATAGGCGTCAAGTTCCTGCTCACCATTGTCTGCATCAAAGTCACTCCATTTACTCGAAGCGATCACTTCAGCTCTGAGCACCAAACTAGGATCATAATCATAGTTTAAAGCAAGATTTACTTTCAACGGCGGGATCTCTGCAAGATCTTTGTCTGTCTGTCCGTTAAGCGGATCTTTCTTTTTTCCTCTTTGGTATGCTAGTCCATAATCAAAATAGAGAGAGTCTGTTGCAATGTACGTACCACTTAGTTCAAGACCCCAAATGGTTGCATCTACATTTTCAAATCTTTTATCTGTGGCATTGTATGCAATATAGTCCTTGAGGAAGCTATAAAAAACTTTTCCTTTAATCGTTGCATTTTCAAACTTCTTTTCCATACCAATATCTGCTTCATAGTTGGTTGTTTTGTCCAAGTCAAATGTCCCTATCCTTGCACCATCTTTACCGTAATAATATAACTCTTTAGGATCCGGCACTCGTGAGGAAGCACCTATACCTGCAAAGTATTTTGTATTTTCATCTACATGATAAGTAGCAAAAATATTTCCGCTTAATCCATTAAAGTCTCCATCTTTAACACTGGTATTAGTGTCTGCTGTTGTTACAGTAGTATCATCATATCTAAGGCCGAGATCCAAAACCCATTTATCAAACTTGATTTTATCTTTCATAAAGAAAGCTATATTTTTTGTGTCAACATCCCAAATACTATGAAACTGACTAGGTAATGGATTATCATTTCTATAATACTTACCATCCCAATTTCTTAAACTATAATCAAGCCCTACTGTTAAGGCATGGTTTCCAAGTTCCAACTCATTTTTGATTTTTGCGCCTTGCATTTTGGTTGTAAGCCAGTGCTTAATCAAATTAGGATCTGCTGGTGGTGGTGTAGATGATTTTCTATATTGGTTAGACATAGGATGATCTACTTCCGACTGATATAAATTGAGAGAGAGTTTTTTGGAATAATCGCCAAGGTTTTTTGCAATATACTCAATATTATAGATGTCACTATCATCATAATCTGCATCCATCGGTGTATTCGGATAAAGAACATCATCACTTCTATTGGCAGTATAACTGAGTCTTAACTCTTGGTTATCAGCAATATCCCAAAAAAGTTTTGCCATCAGTGTCTTTTTTGTATAGGCATCCATATCTCTATACTTATCTTGATACGCAGTCCCTTTTAACTTTGGATTACCACTCGAATTATCAGCAATATAATTATCCACCTGCTCAGCAAAAGTATTACCGTCACCATCTTCATACTGCTCACTGTTCTCTGCTGAACCGCTCAGTAAAAATCTTACGGTATCTGTACCGCCGCTCAATGAAAATGCACCCTTTTTGTATCCCCAGCTTCCAAAGCCCAGATTAACATCTCCCGAAAACTCTTTGGATGGTTTGATCGTATGTATCTTTACATCTGCAGAAAGCGATCCGAAATCTTCTACATTATACGGCCCCTCATTCAATTCGATATAATCGATATTATTCGTCAATATATGTGAAACCGGCGGGTCCATTCTGTTCGGGCATGCACCGCATACTTTCGCCCCGTCTATAGTGACATTAATGTTGTCTTTTTTCTGTCCTCTCACGATCACATCATTGGCAATACCGCTTCTTCTGACCAGTGAAACACTTGGTGACTGCTTAAAAAGTGCCTCTCCGAGATCTGCTGATTTTATATCTTCACCATGTACATCTTTGACCACCTCTGTATCTACTTTTGCTTCTACATCTATAGTTCCCAACTCTACCTGAGCTGCCTGCAGTGATACTGCACACACAAAAGAGAGATAGATCCCTTTTTTGATCCTTGTCATTGTAACTCCTCCAAAATTGTTTTTAGAAGTATTACATGCTTATGTTAATTATGTGTTAAGCCTGGATTAAACCCGGATTATGCATTAGAATTACTTGAAATCTGCCAAACGCTTGTGCTGTGGGTATTTGCGGAAAACTTGAGGTGCACCTGTAGGTGCATCGATGGTTTCTCCGTAAGTGTCCACGGTACAATGGTTTACGTAGCGTTCTGTAATCTCTAATGCATAATCCGGGTTAAACTTATCTAAGCTGGTAGTGAAGTGTAAGATTTACACTTGCGGGGAGCGACATCGGTACACTTTTTACATTGAGAGGGAAAGCACTTTTGACTGCATACCGTGCAGAGTTATGAAAGACTTTTGGGCCGCTGACTGAAATATGCCCTACATTACCATTGGCCAGAATGGTAAAACGCACTTTCACTGTACCTTGCATTCCTCTTCTTTTTGCTATTTTAGGATAACTTTTATGCTGATTGATCTTACGCCGTACTTTGGCAAGGAATTGGTTTTTTAGCGCCACGTTATTCTTTCTGGCGCTTCCCTGCCTTTTAGCCCCTTTGGCTACACGTGCCGAAGTTCTTTTTTTGATCTTCTTTTTGACTTTGGGCTTCTTTTTGATCTTCTTTTTCACAGGTTTGGGAACTATTTTCGGTTTAACAGGTTCAGGGATGACTTTCTCGGGAATTGGCTTTTCTTCGATCACGGGTTCGGGTTCAGGCTCCACTACGGGTTCTTCTTCAACGACCGGTTCTTCTTCTATCTCTTCAGGTTCTTCGATAGGAGGTGCGACTTCCGGGACAAAAGTGGAAAGAGAGAGCTGTATGGCTCTGTCCTGCGGCTGCTGATCGGCGACAAGATACTTAGTCTGCACATAGAAATAAGCCCCGATCAACAAAAGGTAAAAGAGTGTTGTGCTGAAGAAGGAGACCAGATACCGATGTTTTACCACAACATCCCTTTTTATAAATTTTGCAAGAATGTCGAAGTGTAACAAAGATATGTTAAATAACTATTAATTTAAATCAATAAACGTGAACCTTCTCCAAGTTTAAACTCACTGTCGTTCCTTCACCCTTTTTGGACACTATCTGAATCTCTATCCCCTCATCATCACAATAGGCTTTGACCAGAGCCAGACCTATTCCCTGGCCTTCCTGTTTGCTATCACTCTGATAGTAGCGTTCATATACCCTGAGTAACTGTGTTTCATCCATGCCTATACCTTCATCTGTGATCTTCAGTACATTTTCTTCAAGGGTTACTTTGATGAGCGACTCTTTTGGAGAATACTTCATAGCGTTCATCAGCAGGTTGTCTATCATCTTTTCAAAACCGATCTTGTCTATGTTTATGAGCATTTCACCTGCATTCAGAGAAAATCTGTTTCTTCCGAATGCTTTAAACGTCTCTATGCGTTCTCTCAGTAAGGGCTCCAATAAAAGTTTCTCTTTTTCAACAGGCTGCAACTCTTTTTTAATACTGTAGGCCAACTCTTTATAGAGCCTTTCAAGCCGTACGGAAGCAGCCTCTATACGGTTAAGCCTTTGCAGGGACCTTTCATCATCCGTCACACGTTTTTTAAGCATCGTACTGTTTGCCCGGATCGTGGAAAGGGGGATATTGAGTTCATGAAGTATCTCTGTACTGAGGTGGGAAAGATTGGCGTCGAGTTCTGCTTTGGGGGCAAGCAGGTGTGCCGCGATAATGTACCCCCATCCCGAAGCCAGTACGAGGACTAGTGTACCTGCTATAAGAAAATTCGATTCCGAAAACCCTTCGTTCTTCAGGAACCAATACATAAAACTCAAAAGTATGGCAATACTCGACAGATAGCTCAGCGCTGCGAGCAGGGTCTTTTTTTTATGACTCAGCATTTAGTGCTTCGCTTATACTGAATTTTAATTCTTGTCATATCAATCTCTTACCCATCTGTACCCAACCCCACGCACATTGGAGATATTTTCCGGGAAATACTTTTTGAGCTGCGTGATATACACCCTCAAAGAACCATCGCTTGCACTCTGTCCTGCTGCCCAAAGTCTGTTCTTGATCTCATCACTGCTGACCACTTCACCGTTTGCCTGTACAAGCAAGACCAGCAGCTCAACAGCTTTTTGCGTTACATCCAATGCTTTATCTTCAAGATAGAGTATCTTGGCTGTTGTATCAAGACTGTATTTGCCTATGCTTATTTTCTCTTTTCTGATCTGGCGGCGCAGTACTGCCTGTATGCGAAGCAGGAGCTCATCAAGATCGATAGGCTTTTTCATATAATCATCTGCGCCTATTCCAAATCCCTGGGTCAATGAATCTTTGTCATCCCTCGAGGTCAAAAAGATTGTGGGGGTTACATCTCCGCTCCCACGCAACTTTTCCAAAAGATCAAAACCGTTTTCATAAGGAAGATTGACATCAAAAAGATAGAGATCAAAAATATGTTTATAACTTAACTCCAATGCACTGTAGGGGTCCAGTGCACATTCCATGGCATACCCTTCTTCTTCCAAAAAATCCTGAAGTGTTTCATTGAATAGTCGGTCATCTTCTAAAAGGAGTATTTTTGTAGCCATATTTCTCTTCTAATTTTATATAATTTTCTCAGGTTCAAGCCTTTTACAGCTTCATTTCATTCCTCACTTGTAACTTTGCTGGCAAAGTTACATATACATCCCGCCATTCACCTTAAGTGTCTCACCTGTAATATAAGAAGCGTGGTCTGAAAGCAAAAATGCTACGGCATCGGCTACCTCGGAAGGATTACCGAATCTTCCCATAGGAATTTTGGCCGTAAAAGCATCTTTTACCTCATCTTTAAGCACATCTGTCATTTCCGTTGCAATGAAGCCCGGGGTGATCGTGTTATAACGGATGTTTCTGGGTGCTGCTTCTATGGCAAAACTTTTCGTCATTGCGATGGTCCCGCCTTTGCTTGCCGAGTAGTTCGTCTGCCCTGCATTACCGGTCTCACCTACAATGGAAGCGATGTTCACCACTGAACCAAAACGCTTTTTCCCCATCACTTTTACTGCTTCACGGCATCCGATGAAAGTTGATTTGAGATTTGCTTCTATCACGGACATAAAATCCTCTGTTTTCATACGCATTGCCAGTTTGTCATTGGTGATCCCGGCATTGTTTACGAGGTATGAGAGTTCTCCGTCTGTTTCCACGATAGATTTGACCGCCGCAACAAATGCTTCTTCATTGCTCACATCAAAACCGATCACATCTGCTTTTCCGCCGGCTGCTTCTATTTCCGCCTTGACGGCATTCGCTTCTGCTTCACCGCTTCTATAATTCACCCATACTTTCAGCCCCATCTCTGCCAGTGTTCTGGCGATCTGCGCACCGATCCCTCTGCTTGCACCGGTAACAAGTACATTGCTTCCTGAAAATTTCATATTTAGCCCTTTTTTTAACAAAATTGTACCATTTTTTACCCAAATACATAAGGGCACCTCTAATAGAAAGTTTGCAGTTGTTGCAATGCTTGTGCTTATAAGGTTTAAGCAAAATTTGAGTCGCACCTGTAGGTTCGGCGATAGTTTTACTTGAAGCCTATGAGTACAATGATTGTAACTAATGTTTTTTCTATTTATGGATTTTGGTTTTATGGTACAATAGTAAAAAAGGATGGATTTATGGAAAAGAAAATTAAAAAATCAGTGGCTACATTACTGGCTCATATCATTAAAATAGATCACAGAAACATAGAAAATGAAGCCCCCCTTTTTTGTCGCCTTATGGGAGCAGACTTTGATTGTGATCCTGAAGAATCAAAAGAATTTTTAAAAAAAACCATGGAAGAAGAGTATGATCTTGACGAACATCTTGCCATTATCAATGAAGCCCTGTGCAATGACAAACTAAGTAAAATGCATCTTCTTGAGCAGGTCAATCATATTATCTATTCAGACAAGATCACTCCCAAAGACTATAAAGAGTTTGAAAAAATCAAAGAGGCACTCTTTTCCTGCTAGATCAACGGCCCATCCATTTCTCCGGGAATTTCAAGCCCCATTAATTTTAAGACTGTCGGTGCGATATTATTGAGTCCGCATCCCTCTTTTACCTTGGTTACACCCTCTGCCAGAACAAAGCACCAGACCTTGCCTACCGTATGGTTTGTAAGTACATGCCCCTCTTTGTCACACATCTCTTCACAGTTTCCATGATCACTTGTAAGAACGATCGCATACCCATCCTCTTTTGCTTTTGTAATGATCTTTCCCAGTTCCGTATCAACGGTATGAACAGCTTTACGGGCTGCATCATAATTCCCGGTGTGGCCTACCATGTCCCCGTTGGCAAAGTTCACAACAATGAAATCATAATTTTCATCCATCGCTGTCCGTACTGCCTCTCCTACCTGGGGTGCTGACATTTCAGGCTGCAGGTCATAGGTCTTTACATCCGGACTGGGGATGAGCACACGGCTCTCACCGATCATCGGTTCCTCTATACCCCCGTTAAAGAAAAAAGTCACATGGGCATATTTTTCTGTTTCTGCTGTATGTAACTGTTTCAGTCCGGCCTCTGCGATCACCTCGGCCAATGTGTTTTCCGGTGCCTTTTTAGGGAAAAGCACAGGGTAGGGAAAACTTGCATCATATCGTGTCATCGTAGCGATATGCAGGGGAATATACTTTCTGTCAAACGCATTGAAGTTCTCATCTCCCAAAGCAGTGGTGATCTCGCGTACCCTGTCTGAACGGAAGTTTGCCATGATGACCACATCCCCTTCATGCATCCCTTCATACCCCGAGAATGCCACAGGTTCAATAAACTCATCGGTTTCATTCTTCGCATAACTCTCATCTACATAAGCTTCCGGGCTTAACTCGCTTTTCGGTTGTGCTTCGGCAATGGCCCTGTATCCTTTTTCCACTCTTTCCCAGCGGTTATCCCTGTCCATCGTATAGAAACGTCCGCCTATGGTAGCTATGGAGATATCCTCATCACAGATTTTACTTATCTTTTCAAGATAGGTTTTTGCGGAAGTGGGACTGACATCTCTGCCGTCAGTGATCAGATGCAAAAAGACTTTTTTCCCTCTCTCTTTTGCCAGCTTTGCAAAACCGATGATATGGTCTATGTGCGAATGTACTCCCCCGTCACTCAAAAGGCCTACAAGGTGTACCCGGCCGCTTTTGGCCAATGTATCGTTCAATACCCTGTTTTTTTCTATACTTCCATCTTCAAGTGCAAGCGAGATCTTCACAAGGTCCTGATACAGAACACGCCCGGATCCTATGGTCATATGTCCTACTTCAGAGTTCCCCATCTGTCCTTCAGGCAGCCCAACGCTGAGCCCATATGTGGAGATAAGGGCCCTTGGTGCAGTCTTAAAGAGCTTGTCGTAAGTAGGTTTTGTCGCATCTTCAAAGGCATTGCAGCTGCTATGCGGTTTATATCCTATGCCGTCAGTGATAATTAAAAGTGTTTTCTGAATATTCATATTTTATCTCTTCGTATATTTTATTGAAATAATAGTAAAATAACCTTGCTTAAACATAAGGGCACCTCTAATAACCCTAGATGCTCATAAAGGAAAAAGAACCTATGCTATACGAACTCTCCCAACTTTTGGATATCAATCTTTTCGGATACATTTCTGTTCGTGCGGGATTTTCCTTTTTTATTGCATTTGTACTAACGTTACTGATCATGCCGAAATATCTGGCATGGGCCATTTCCAAAAAAGCCAATCAGCCTATCAGCAAATATGTCCCGGCGCATGAAGGGAAAAGACACACCCCTACAATGGGAGGAGCTGTCTTTCTTGTCAGTACGCTTATTGCAGCTCTTCTGACCGTGAACCTTGGCAATCTCTATATCTGGGGAGGGCTCATCACGCTCATCGGATTCGGGCTGGTCGGGTTTAAGGATGATATAGGGAAGATCCTTGCTGCCGACAATCTTGAAGGACTTACACCAAAAGGGAAAATGGGACTTCAGATCCTTGCAGCTATTTTGGCAACGGGGGTATTGCTTTATGCCGGATTTCCTACAGACTTCTATATCCCTTTTCTGAAAACACCGCTTTTTGATCTTGGATATTTTGCCATCCCTTTCTGGATACTGGTATTTTTGGCGACCACCAATGCGGTCAATCTTACCGACGGCCTTGACGGGCTTGCAACCGTTCCATCCATAATAGCTCTTTTTTCTCTTGGTGCCATCATCTATGTTACGGGCCATGCTATCTTCAGTCAATACCTGCTTGTTCCGAACATTAAAGGAGTAGGCGAGGTAATGATCCTGGCAACAGCTTTGGCAGGCGGGCTTTTGGGTTTTTTATGGTACAACTGCTACCCTGCGGAGATCTTCATGGGAGATACGGGCAGTCTCGCTATCGGCGGTTTCCTGGCTTACCTTGCCATACTTGGAAAAAGTGAGGTACTGCTCATACTGATAGGGCTTGTTTTCGTGATCGAAACCGTTTCGGTCATATTGCAGGTAGGCAGTTTCAAGTTACGTAAAAAACGTATCTTCCGTATGGCACCCATACACCATCATTTCGAACTCAAGAACTGGGCAGAGAACAAGATCATCGTACGTTTCTGGCTTATCTCTTTCATTGCGAACCTGCTTGCATTGATCTCGTTCAAGTTCAGATGATCAAAGCAAAGCTTTGAAGTGAAGAATTAAGAGTGAAGAGTGAAGAGTTATGGTAAGCTTTTCTTACAAAAAGCCTTTATTGGATGAGAAGTAAATGAGTATTTTAGAAGAGAAAAGTTATGCTTTTTCCATTCGTATTGTGAAGTGTAGTAAATATTTACAACAAGAAAAAAAAGAGTTTATCTTAAGTAAACAAGTTCTACGTTCAGGTACCGCCATTGGAGCTTTGATCGCTGAAGGGAAATATGCACAATCCAAAGCTGATTTTATCAATAAGTTATATGTAGCACTTAAAGAAGCAAATGAAACAAAGTATTGGCTAAAGCTTCTTCAAGATTGTAGTTACTTGGAGATAAAAATAGCAGAGAGTCTATTAAAAGATGTTAGAGAATTAATTAGAATATTATCATCAAGCACCAAAACAGCAAAAGAGAATAGCAATGAAATATAAAACAAAAGCATTCTGCAAGAATGCAAACCATCACTCCTCACTCCTCACTCCTCACTCCTCACTTAAAAAATTCCAAAGGAATTTTTCATGAAGCCAACTCTCTTCGGATACGGACTCACCACAAAGGCGATCGCCAAAAAACTGGGCGGGGGCTGCACTTTTTTCGATGACAATGTCAAAGAGCCCTATACCGATGAACACGGAAACAAAATCCTTCCCTCTTCTCTTTTTGACCCAGACAAAAGCGAACTGGAAGTCACCACCCCAAGCCTCAGACCGAACCACCCCCTCATTCAAAGTGCAAAACATCTACTCAGTGAATATGACTACTTTTTGAGTGAGCAGATAGCAACTAGCAGTGAGCAACGTAATAATGCTCTTAACTCCTCACTTGAAAGGCAAAAGCCTTTCACGGTTTGGATCTCCGGTACCAACGGCAAGACCACAACTACCCAGATGCTCACCCATCTTCTGGAAAAAAGAGGGGCACTCAGCGGCGGCAACATCGGTACACCATTGGCAGAACTCGACAGTGATCTACCCATCTGGGTGCTGGAGACAAGTTCCTTTACCCTGCACCATACCCATACAGCTTCGCCAAATATTTACCTCCTGCTCCCGATCACGCCCGACCATCTGGACTGGCACGGCACAGCTGAACAATACGAAGCAGACAAGCTCAAAGCTCTGCTTACCATGAAAGAGGGAGAACTTGCACTGGTACCCAAAGGCCTGAACCTTCCAAAAACAGATGCTTATGTCGTTGAATACGACAGCAATGCTTTCATTGAAGACTATTTTAAACTCGACAGCAGCAAAGTACGCTTCAGAGCAGCCTTTCTCCAGGATGCCCTGCTTGCGCTTGCAGTGACCAAGGTACTTTTCGATGAAGCCGACTATGAGCTCATCAACCGTTTTACCCTGGATGCACACCGGCAGGAAGAGCTCAGAGATGCAAAAGGGAGGCTCTGGGTCAATGACTCCAAAGCCACCAATCTCGATGCGGCCATACAGGCGGTAAAAGGTTACGCGGACAGACATATTCACCTCATTCTGGGAGGTGACGACAAAGGGGTAGATATGGCCCCTATTTTTGAGGTCATGAAACCCCTTAGCCTTACACTATATACTATAGGGGCAAATTCCGGCAAGCTTTTAAGCCTTGCGAAAGCCTACAATATTCATGCCGTAGAGTCAAAAAATATAGAAACCGCCATAAAACAGATAGACAAGGTACATACCAAAGAGAGTGTAGCTTTACTTTCACCAGCAGCTGCAAGTTTCGACCAGTTCAATTCCTATAAACACCGGGGAGAAACTTTTATAAAACTTGTAAAAACTCTTTAAAATAATAGATTTTCGCAAAAAATCATACAAAAATTTTTAATTTTTAATTGTTAATTGTTAATTCTTAAGGTTTTGCTGTTATAATTTCAGCCACTTAAGCGGACATCTTGTCTTTAAGTTGGCTCCATAGCTCAGTCGGTAGAGCAAAGGATTGAAAATCCTTGTGTCGGCGGTTCGATTCCGTCTGGCGCCACCATCTTTCTTAATTTCATACAAAATCTTTAAAATAGTTAACGAAAACCTTAAAGTTCTGTTTACTTTTCTTAAAAAACAGCCTTTTTTTAGCTAAAAACACTACTTTATGCTATTTAATATAAAATTAAGTATCCCCCCAAATAGCGTATATTCGGTGCTTTCCGGCCCATATATTAATATTTCGTTAACTTTCCGTTTATTTTATTGACTTTTATTGACTTTGTATGTTATAATTCGTTGTATTCAAAAAATCAAGGAGATTACAATGAAAAGAACATTATTACTTTCAGTAGTAGCGTCAACAATGATTATGGCTGGTGGAGATATCGCTCCAGTTGAGCCTGTAGTAGAAGCGCCGGTAGTTGCAGAAACATCCGGTTGGGATTTTAGCGGACAAGCGGTAGTTTACTATCAAACAAGAGATAATGCAACATATAATCTTTTTGATCAAGAAACTGCAAAAGCAGATGCTGGTATTCAACTTAGAGCAGTGAACAAAGATGTGTTTTCAGGTATCGGTGCTGGTGTAGAAGTAAATGGTCTTTCTACACTTAACCTTGAAAATGGCGTAGTATCTGACGGAATGCAAGGTGTTGGTAATGGTGATGTAGATGATATGACTGACGGTGGTTGGATCTCTCAAATGTACTTGACTTATGCAACTGGTAACACAAGTTTGAAACTCGGTCGTCAAGAGCTTCCAAAAGCACTTTCTCCGTTTGCTTTCTCTGAAGGTTGGAACGTATTTAAAAATACATTCGACTCTGTACTTGTTGTAAACACAGATATTGCCAATACTACTTTGGTAGGTGCATGGGTATACGGTGCTAACCACAATGGTCTTGGTATAGCTGCAAACTTAAGTGATTTCAACAAATTGAATGACCATGACGGTGTTTATATGCTGACTGCTCAGAACAAATCTATCGAAGGTGTGACACTGACTGGTTCTTGGTATTATGGTTCAGACATGGCTGTGACTGATGATATCAATATCCTTTGGGGTGATGCTAAATTTGCTGTTTCCGGTTTAAATATCGGTCTTCAGGGTGGTAGTGTTTTGAGTGATGCTTATGCAGGTGACACAACTGCATTTGGTGCGAAAATTGGCGGAAAAATAAGTGATGTTTCTCTTTCACTTGCATACTCAAATGTAGATGATGGTGATACTGGTGTATTTAACGTTGGCGGTGTAAAAACGCCTCTTTATACACAAATGATCCTTAACCAAGGTGCCATTAAATGTGACAATGATACTGTTGTTGCAAGAGCTGGCGTAAAAGCACTTGGCGGTAAAGTTAGTCTTGCATATGACTATACAACTGACAACTCATCTGCAAACAATGATTACCAAGAATTGGATCTTGTTTATAAAACAAAAGTATTTAACGATTCTACAACAGTATTCGCTGGATATGTATATACAGATACAGACAATGCTGACAGCCAAAACATGCTTCGTTTCTGGGCAAGATACAACTTCTAAGAATCACTTCTTAAAGTTACAGCCTTTTAGGGTTCAGGCTTTTGCCTGGCTCTAACCTTTCTTTTTTTCTTTCCAAATTTATTTAGCGTTTTTAAAATACAAAATATTTATTTCCACAACCGTTTTATTTTGACGTTTGGCACGGCCAAACCTACGATGTGCAATATGTATTTCCATGTTCAATTTCCGCAATGATTTTATTTTGACGTGTGACACGATCACATCCACACGTTATTATTTGGAAACATAATATTTTGCCGTAGGTTTGGCCGTGCCAAACGTTCATATCACGATGTGCATACACGGGAATGCGAAATACAAAACATTATGATATAATTCGAAAAAATTAAAGAATATAGATGCAAAAAAAACTACACCTTGTCAGCCTTGGCTGTACTAAAAATCTTGTTGACAGCGAAGTCATGCTCGGACGTCTCAAAGAGTATGAGATCACCGATGAGAACACAGAAGCAGATGTCATTATCGTCAATACCTGCGGCTTCATCGATGCGGCAAAAGAAGAGAGTATAAACACAGTACTGAATCTCCATAATGAACGCAAAAAAGACTCTATTTTGGTGATGAGCGGCTGCCTTTCAGAACGTTACAAAGAGGAACTCCAGGCAGAGATGCCTGAGATAGACATATTTACGGGGGTGGGTGACTACGAGAAAATCGATGCACTCATCGCCTCAAAGCAGAGCACTTTCAGCCCGGAAGTCTATCTGGCAACGGAAACAAGCGGCAGGGTCATTACCGGCTCAAACTACCATGCCTACATCAAGATCGCGGAAGGCTGCAACCAGGCCTGTTCTTTCTGTGCCATTCCAAGTTTCAAGGGCAAACTGCACTCCCGTTCTCTCTCTTCCATCATCAAGGAAGTGGAAATGCTTGTCGGGGAGGGATATTATGACTTCTCTTTCATCTCTCAGGACAGCTCAAGCTACGGAAGAGATATGGGACTTAAAGACGGACTTATAGACCTCATCAATGCAGTAGAAACCATAGAAGGTGTAAAATCTGCACGTATCCTCTACCTTTACCCCAGTACGACCACTTTTGAGCTCATCGATGCCATTGCCGACTCGAAAATCTTCCAGACCTATTACGATATGCCTATCCAGCACATCGATGATGCCGTGCTTAAAATTATGAAGCGCGGATTTGGAGAAAAAAAGACCATTGAACTGCTGGAATACATGAAAAGCAAGCCCAATGCCTTTCTGCGTACTTCTGTCATAGCCGGACATCCCGGCGAAACAGAAGAAAGTTTTGAGAAACTTTGCAACTTCATGGAAAGTTTCGGCTTTGACCGCTTCAACACGTTCCACTACTCCAACGAAGAAACCACCACTGCCCACAGCATGGAACAGATCCCACAAGAGATCATCAACAAAAGAGCTGAAATACTCGGAGCCATAGCCGAAGCCTCCACACTCAGATCATTGGAAAAAATGCTAGGGCAAACCATTACTCTCGTGATAGACGGAGAGAGCGATGAACATGAATACCTCCTAAGTGCAAGACCGCTTCTCTGGGCAGTGGACATAGACGGAGAGATACTCATCAACGATACCTCTGATCTGCCGGTAGAATATGGTAAAATGTATGAAGCAAAAGTAACAGAACTTGTAGGTACACAATTACTTGCCACACTTATTAAATCACACTAGTACACGAAGTGTGTTTATTTTAATCACGCAAAGCGTGTCACTGTCGTGGCGAACGCCCTTGAAAGCGGAGCGATTCGAGAGCCACGACGCTTTTTTGCTTCGTTTTTTCTAAAAAAATGAAGAGAGAAACAATACCACACATTGAATAAAGAGGAAATAATGCTAAACATAGATACAAATAATCTACAAAGCAAAAAAAACCTTTTAGCATTCTCAGCAGGGGTAGACTCCTCTGCACTTTTTTTTCTATTTATAGAAAACAACATCAAATTTGATATTGCTATTGTTGACTATGGTGAAAGAAAAGAGAGTAAAAAAGAAGTAGCACATGCCAAAGCACTGGCTGAAAAATACAACCTCACTTGTCATAGCATTAAAGCACCCAAATTCAGCTCCCACTTTGAAAAGAATGCCAGAGAGTTCCGTTATGAATTCTTTGAAACACTCATTAAAGAACAAGATTATGATACACTGATCACTGCACACCAGCTCAATGACCAGCTTGAATGGTTTCTTATGCGCCTGACCAAAGGAGCGGGGGTTTCTGAACTTATAGGACTGGAACCTGTAACGCATAGAGAGAATTATACCTTGCTACGTCCTCTCCTTGAATACAGCAAAGATGAACTGCTTGCATATCTGGAAGAGAACAATCACCCCTATTTTGTAGATAAAAGCAACAGTGATGAAAAGTATGAGCGTAATCTTTTCAGGAAACAATTTTCCGATCCTCTTATAGCAAAGTATAAAGGGGGCATCAAACGCAGCTTTGATTATTTGAGAAAAGATAAAAAATCTCTTGAAAAAGATTTTAAAATGATCTACTCTCAAAAAAAGTTAAAAATCATCAAATTACATACATTTTCTACAAAAGCCAAAGCAGCCGACCTTGCCTTAAAACAACTTGGCTATCTTCTTTCTGCTTCACAACGCCAAGAAATAGAAAAAGAGCAAAGCCTCGTCATAGGAGGAGAGTGGGCGGTAGAAATACAAGATGATCTGCTCTACATTGCTCCTTATGTGACAGTTGATATGCCAAAAAAGTTTAAAGAGGAATGCCGTATCGCTAAAATCCCATCAAAGACCAGACCCTATCTTTTCAAAGAAAACATAGACTTCTCATTGCTCACTGCTCGTTGATAGCTACTCACTTGCCTGCCAACGGGTGCGCTTTCATATACTCCTGCATTTTCTTACCAGGATCCCACTCAAAATAAGACAATAAGATTTTCATCAGAATATGGACATAAAACAAATAGATAGAAACTCATATTTATTTCTTTTCCAAAAGTGAAAATTTATAGCCCACACCAAAAACAATATCATAGGTAGAGAATGTACCATTTTTGCTACGTACATATGTACCGCCCAAGTGTCCTTCCCAGTTCCTGTCAAGGTTATAAATAACACCCCCGCCTAGTGAAGCAAAAAAACCACCGCCTATATTGATACCGCCGCCACCGCCTACACCACCGAGTGCTTCAGTATATAGAGAGAATTTACCATATGGGTCACTATGATAGCCTACCCCGACAATTCCTTCTGCATATCCTCCGGCATCCCCATTGTAAGCCCAGAAGGACTGTCCTGTCAAATAATAGTGCTCATCCAGATAACGATCAATTGCAAAACCCAATAGATCAATCTGTCTGTTTTTTTCTGCGTCTTTAAAAAGATTATTGCTATCTAAATGCGATTTATGGATCATTCGGAAGGTCCATGCATTCGGCTGGACCGAATACCCATTACCATTGCTAGGCATATGATCCATAATTGTAGTCTCATACCCTATGGTTGCACTATAAGCCGCAGCCTTAAATGTACCATTGAAAGCATCTATAATACCTCCTTTGATCCCAAGAGTCAGATGATCAGTCAACTTTGTATCCAAGCCTGCCTGCACTTTATAGACCAACCCGCCACCTGTATCAACTTTACCACCGCCTGAAGCACCTAATGCACCCTGTACATCGAAATAAAAAGGTAGCGTGCCTAGCTGATAGCGATATCCAAGACCGCCTAAAACTTCCATATAACCATCAGCCTGACCACCACCTGCACCAGCCATTTGCACAAAAGTATACATATGCTCATTTTTAAAGCTGTCAAATTCAACACCTGCCAGAGTAAAAGATTCTGTTTTTGCATTTCCATCTGTATTCAGGCTGCCTGAAGAGGGAAGATAGTGCTCCACCAGAAAGGAAGCTTCCACTTCTTTAGTACTAAGCAGATCACTACCCAATCCTGATAATATACTGTTTGAAAAGTAATGCCCTTGCAGATAATCTCCATTTGTTGGTACTTCAACAGAAACATAAAGTTGGGTACTTTCTATATCACCATTGGGAAAACTGATATGACCCACTCCTACACCAAAAACGAAATCTTTACTGCAATAATCTCCTTCTATATAGGGACGAAGCATCAATCCTCCTCCCTGGGGAGCAGAACCTCCACCGCCTGCACCCAGGAAAAGCCCACTCTTCAATTGAAAATTTTCTGCTATAGGAAATTGGAAGCCACTTTCTGCTCCTATCGTAAAAAAGCCTCCTCTTTTCCCATCGACAGCTCCGTAAAGACCAACACCCCCATACCAATACTCATTAAAATCAAAAAGTACTCCCAGGCCAACCAAACCCATATCTTCTTTATCGGATATGGATACTTTTTCATAACTTATCTTGTGATTCATTGTGTAGTTCTCAAGTAATGGTGCTTCTTCTGCACCTGCCAGACTTATGCACATCAATGATAGAAACATATAACTGTTTTTCATTTTTCATCCCTTTCTTTTATCGACCTATCAGATAAGAACTTATTGATAACGTCATATATTTTATCATACTTTATTTATTGCAAGTGGGTGCGCTTTCATGTACTCCTGCATTTTCTTGGTAGAACCCAGTTTTGTATAGACCTGTGTCGTTGCCATAGTGGCATGTCCCAAAAGTTCACTGACATCTGCGATGCGTGCGCCATTATTGAGCAAATGTGTTGCAAAAGAATGACGCAGCTGGTGGGGGGTTACTTTAAGCCCTGCTTCTTTAAAAAGTTTTGTAAGTTTGTAGCGCAACTGCGCGGTATTCATTGGTGCGTTCCCTTTTTCAAAAAGGAACTTTTTAGGTATTTTTTGTGCTACATAAAGTGTAATGAGCCTTTGCAGTTCATCCAAAAGGGGCAGTTCGCGTACCTTGTTTCCCTTACCATGTATCTGTACCCATCCCTCTTTGATGTCTTCAAGTTTAAGGCCGCTCAATTCGGAGATACGAAGCCCCAAGCCATAGAGCATGGAAATAAGCAGTTTCTCTTCCAGGTTTGCTTTATCCAATACCTCCTCTATATACTTCTCTTCTATCGGTTTAGGAAGGCTCTGAGGTACCTTTATGGACTCATCTGCGATCAGTCTGATATTCATTTGACACTGATCTTCCAGGTATTTCGCAAAGGAACGTACTGCGGAGAGTTTTTTTACAATGGTCTTTTTATGATTTTTGGCTATTTTGAAACGAAAAGGAGTAATATCTAGAACACTTATACCATCCTCTTCATAATAATGGCTCACCTCGA
Source organism: Epsilonproteobacteria bacterium (ex Lamellibrachia satsuma) (assembly GCA_003934925.1). Lineage (GTDB taxonomy): Bacteria > Campylobacterota > Campylobacteria > Campylobacterales > Sulfurovaceae > Sulfurovum. Next base: position 33,387 of record JQIX01000048.1, on the reverse strand, counting down.
CCATTTGCTGCAAAGCGATCTCATAGGTTTCAACCGTAGTTTCAGAATACCCGCGTACATCAAGAAGATACTCAAGAAATGATTCAATATACTCTGCTAACTCCTCACTCCTCACTCCTCATTCCTCACTAAATAATCGTATCTTCCAACATTTTTGCAGAAAGGTATTTTTTGGCATCTTCCAATGTCATTCCTTCCAGATTTAAAGGTTTAATATGGAATTCTATGTTGGAAAATGGCTTTGGGATCACAAATCTATCCCAGCTGTTCAATTGCCAATAGTGATCACATGTAAAATTAATAATACATACAGGAAGTTTACTTTTAAGTGCCAATGCAGCGGCACCATCATGCATATAATGCCTTGGTCCCCTGGGGCCATCCGGAGTGAGCAGTATTTCTTTGCCCTCTTTTATAGCGCGAAATGCTTTAAAAAATACCTCTTTAGCCCCTTTTCTTCCTGAACCACGCATAGAAGATATACCTAAAAAAGCATATACTCTGGCGATCAACTCCCCATCAAAATGATGCGAGATCATAGCTGCAGCACTCTGTGTTTTATGGAGATACCTATAGGCCTGGGGTGACATAAAAAGTTCTCCGTGCCAACATACATATACATATTGTCCCTGTGTCAATTCACTTTCGAAATGAAATGACTTTCTGGAGGTATGCCACAGTAACCGCATAAGGATATAACCAAAAAAAGGTACAACTATTTTTACGATTTCCCTTGAAACTTTCTTAAGAGTTTTCACTTCCTAGACCAACTCTCCGTCAAGCGCACCCCTGGAGGTTTTTGTGACCTTTACATCCCGGATCTTTCCCAAAAGCTCTTCACTTCCTTCGACAAATACAAGCTTTCCATCATTTGAACGCCCGGAGACTCTTCCGTTGGATTTCAATTCATCAAAATAGACTTGATGCACTTTTCCCAACTGGGCATCCATGATCTCATCCAAAATTTCTGTATGCCTTGCCTGAAGTCTGGAAAGTCGCTCTCCTGCTACTGTACTGTCTATCTGCTCTTCAAATTCGGCAGCCTCGGTGTAGGGTCTCGGGGAGTATTTGAATGAGAACATTTGCTCGAAACGTACCTTTTCCAGTACATCCATCGTATCTTCAAAGTCTGCATCACTTTCTCCCGGGAAACCTACTATGACATCCGTAGAAATGGTCGCTTCGGGGCAGAGTGTTCTTATCTTTTCACACCGGTTTATGAAATTTTCTTTGGTGTATCCGCGTTTCATGGCTTTAAGCAATGCAGTAGAACCGCTTTGAAGCGGAACATGGATCTGTTTGCATATTTTGGGATTGGATGCAAATTCCCGGATGAAAGCATCATCCATATGCAAAGGATGGGGAGAGGTAAAGCGTATGCGCTCCAAGCCTTCTATTTTGGAGATCTTTTGTAAAAGTTGCGTAAAATCGCATTTTTCATCAGAAGAACCGAAACGTCTTCCGTAATTATTGACATTCTGCCCTAAAAGCATCACCTCTTTGGCACCGTTTTTCACCGCTTTGGTGATCTCCTGCACAAGCAGGTCACTTGGGATGGAGACCTCATCACCGCGTGTTGCAGGGACGATGCAGAAGGTACAGGACTTATCGCATCCTATAGAGATATTCACCATGGCTTTAAACGGATTTGTTCTGTACTCGCCAAAAGCATACGTACTTTCATCAAAATCCGTATCTACCTCAACAGCATGCTTTTTATCTACCACCTCTATGATCTTGGATACGTTCCTTGCACCCAGGACAAAGTCCACAGAAGGCGCTCTTTTGATGATATCTTTTCCCAAATGGCTTGCAGTACATCCGCAAACACCTATCTTGGCACCCTCTTTTTTATACTTGTTAAATACACCTATCTCTGAAAAAAGTTTAGCCACAGGTTTCTCCCTGACTGAACAGGTATTGATAATGATAAGGTCAGCCTCGGAGAGTTCTTCAGTAAGTTCGTAGGGTTCTTTTCGGTTCAGTTCTGCGATCATATGTTCACTGTCTCGAACATTCATCGCACAACCAAGTGTCTCTATAAATAATTTTTTATGACTCGGCATTTAGTGTCTTGTTATATTGAATTTTAATTCTTATACTCAAATAGTTCTCTTTGTGTTACGCTATGATATGCACTTCGTAGATATATTCATTTTCATCAAGTCCGTATTTCACTTCACGCATATAGACTGAATAACCTTTTTCTTCAAAATACTCGATCAATTCTTTAAGCTCTTTATGTGAATTGTCTTTATCAAAATAAAATATGGATCTGTTCGCTAGCTCATCTTCTAATTTTTTCAACTCAATCGTTTTTGGTTTTGCTTTAAGTGTTGTTCTAGCAAGTTTCAATTTCATCTATTTTCCCTTTATAATCTGTTATTATCCATACATTGTGTAATTAACTTTAATTATACTTTATTTTGAGTAAAGGTTCCATTAGCTATAATGTTCTTCTTCAAAAACACCACTTCTTAGACGTTCTTAACACTGTTATGTTACCTCTTGTAGCGGTAATATTGAATTTTGATATATAAGGAAAATACCAATGGAAAAAATACTGGACATTATTGAAGCCATCGCACATGAAAAGAACATCTCAAAAGAGAATGCCATAGAAGCATTTAAAGAAGCCCTGATCAACACTGCAAAAAAACTTACAAGCTATACAAGCACCTTTGAAGTGAACATTGACAAGGATACAAAAACCTACTCTATCTTTAAAGTGATCACTGTTGTAGCAGACAATGATGAACAACTTTTTACAGAGGTAGGGAGAGAAGGAAATAAGGAAAAAGTAGTATCAGACAGTTTCATTTCTCTTTCAGAAGCAAAAGAATTTGATGATTCTATTGAACTTGGTGACCAACTTAAAGAAGAGTTCATTCTTGAAGAGTATGGCCGTACAGCATCTGCCAACCTCTTTAGAGAACTTGAATACCATGTACAAAGACGTATAGAACAGGACCTTTTTGAAAAATACAAAGAAAAGGTCGGTACTGTTATGTTAGGTACCGTAAACCGTGTGGATGCAGAAGACAATACCCATGTTGAGATCGGGGAACTTAAAGGGATCCTTACACAGCGGAATCGTATCAAAGGAGAAAAATTCAAGCGCGGTGATACGATCAGAGCCTTGCTTAGATATGTAAGTGTTGACCCTCAATACGGCCTTTTTCTCGAATTGACCCGTACTTCACCTAAATTCCTTGAAGCCCTCATGGCCAACGAAGTACCTGAAATTGAAGATGGTGTCGTGGAAATCGTAGGGGCAGCAAGGATCCCTGGTGAAAGAGCTAAAATAGCCCTTAAAACAGAGCAGATGAATGTTGACCCTATAGGTGCGGCCGTAGGTGTAAAAGGTGTGCGTATCAATGCGGTAAGTGAAGAGCTTAATGGAGAAAATATCGACTGTATCGAGTACTCTCCTATCCCGGAGATCTTCATTACACGAGCATTGAGCCCTGCCATTACGCAGAGTATAAAAGTAGATGCCGATGAGAAAAAAGCGGTCGTCAACATTACCGGAGACCAAAAAGCAAAAGCCATAGGGAAAAGCGGGATCAATATCCGCCTGGCCTCTATGCTGACAGGATATACCATTGAACTGAATGAAGTCGAAGGTGTAACTGAAAGGCAACCTGAATCAGCAGAGAGCGGGGAAGCCGAGAAGACCAAAGACACAACTGCATTGGCAGACCTGTTTAAATAAGTTGCGTAGGTCTGGGTGTCCTCACCCCGGCCTGCAAGATTATATCAATACCATTTTTGAAAAACTCTCCACATCCAAAGAAGCACTTCCTACCAAAACACCATCTACACCACGGATATTTGTGATCTCTTTAATATTTTCCGGCTTTACACTTCCTCCGTAAAGAAGAGGCTTTTGTATAGTTTTTTTCAATGCTGCATGCGTATTTTCTATCTCTTCTGTAGTTGCAGAACGTCCTGTTCCTATTGCCCAGATCGGTTCATACGCAACGATCAGCTTTTCATAGGAAGTATCTATCCCTTCAAATTGTGCAAGAAGATACTCGATAACCGCTTCATCACCCTGTTCTCTTATTTCTAAAGGTTCACCGATGCAGTAAATGATCTCAAACCCATGCTCTTTGAAATACGAGAATTTCTCAGTGATGAATTCTTGCTTCTCACCCAGTATTTCTCTTCTCTCACTATGCCCGACAAGAATGGTTTTTATAGAAAATTCCTCGAGCTGTTCCAAACCTATCTCACCTGTATATGCCCCATTGCGTGTCATATAGGCATTTTGTACACCTAGAGTGAAATTACCTTTATAATGGTCCAATGCTGTTGAAGGAGGAAAAATATAGACACTGTCCTGGACTCTTTTTGTAAACAATTTCTCATTTAAAGCTTCTATATAAGCCTTGGTTGTTGCTCGTGTATGGTTAGTTTTGAAATTAGCTGCAAAGATCATTTTTATTCCTTATCAAAAAGCAGCATTATCCCATACTGCATACCTTCATTTTTAATTTTTAATTTTCGAGTGCTTCAAGACCAGGGAGCTTAACCCCTTCGATCAATTTTAAACTGGCACCCCCACCTGTACTTACAAAGGTCATCTCATCCACATCTCCCGCTCTTGCAGCTACATCAGCCGTATCCCCGCCGCCTACGATCGTTGTTGCATGTGTTTCTGCTATGTGATGTGACATCATAATGCTTCCTTTGGAGAATTTATCCATTTCATAAACTCCCATAGGCCCGTTCCAGATGATCGTCTGTGCATCATTCAGTACTTCACGGAAAAGCCTTGAACTTGCAGGGCCGGTATCAAGCCCCATCCAATTCAAAGGTATCTCCTGTGACGGCATATATTTGACTGCTGTATTTTCAGAAAATTCAGGTGCAACTACAAAATCTACGGGCAGATAAAATTTCACTCCAAGATCATGTGCTTTTTCCATGATATCTCTTGCTTCATCCATAAGATCATCTTCCACCAATGAATTACCGATCTCATATCCTTGTGCTTTCAGAAAAGTAAATGCCATACCTCCCCCCACAATAACTTTGTCAACTTTGTTGAGAAGATTTGTCAATGCCTGAAGTTTGCCGGATACTTTGGACCCGCCTACCACAGCAATAAATGGCCTAACGGGATCTTCAAGTACCTTTCCAAAGAAGTTCACCTCTTTGCTCATCAGAAAACCAGCTGCTTTATGATCTTTATCGAACTGCTGTGCGATCGCATAAATAGAAGCGTGTTTTCTATGGCAGGCACCAAAGGCATCATTGACATATATATCGGCGAAAGCGGCTAATTTTTTTGCAAAGGCTTCATCATTGTCTGTCTCTCCCGCTTCAAAACGAAGATTTTCAAGCAAAAGGATATCACCACCCTGCATTTTAGCTGCCTTTTCTTGTGCATCAGGACCTACGACATCTTCAGCCATATAAAGCTCATTTTTGATCTTTAACAAAGTATGAAGCCTTTTTGCTACAGCTTTAAGAGAATACTTTTCTTCATATTTTCCAGGCTCCGGCCTTTCATAATGAGAAGCAAGAATGATCTTGCAATCCCTGTCGATACAATAACGGATCGTAGGCAAGGCTGCACGAATGCGTCTGTCATCCGTAATATTGCCAAACTCGTCTTTTGGAACGTTGAAGTCACATCTTATGAATACTCTTTTGCCGTCTATATTAATATCTTTTAATGTTCTCATCTTCCCAGTCCCTTATTTTTTACTCACCAAAACTGCCATATCGACCAAGCGGCATGAATATCCCCACTCATTGTCATACCAGGAAAGTACTTTTACCATATTCCCGCCGATCACCTGTATGGTATCAAGCGCTACCACTGTACTGCGTTCTTCTCCAACGAAATCCTGAGAAACCCTATACGCTTCATCTACACCTAAAATACCTTTATGCGAACCTTTACTTGCTGTTTTGAATGCAGCTTTGACCTCATCCAGTGTTGCCTCTTTGCTTAGCGTGACAGTTAGATCAACCATGGAAACATCAGGCGTCGGCACTCTGATCGCCTGTCCATTGAGTTTACCTGCAAGACTTGGCAGCACTTTTGAAATGGCCTTGGCTGCACCTGTGGTGGTAGGAACAAGATTCACTGCACCGGAACGTCCTTTTCTGGGATCTTTTTTATGTTTTCCATCCAAGATCGGTTGAGAAGCAGTATAGCTGTGTATCGTGGTCATCAAGCCGTTCTCTATACCAAACGCATCATCAAGGACCTTTGCTACAGGAGCCAGACCGTTGGTAGTACAGCTTGCATTGGACACGATTGCCTGGCCGGCATACTCTTCCTCATTTGCACCGATCACAAACGTAGGAGTATCATCTTTCGCGGGAGCGGAGAAAAGCACTTTTTTAATACCCTTTTCAATATAGGGCTGTACGCTCTCCTGTGTCAAGAAAGCTCCTGTACATTCCAGAACAAGCTCCGCACCATAGTCCGCAAAATTCAACTTTGCAGGGTCACGCTCAGCAAGAATCTTTGCTTTGTCATTTCCAATGGCCAGATAGCCGTCACTTACTTTCACATCTTGACGTGTACCGTGTACCGAGTCATATTTTACATTGTATTCCAACATTTCCTCTGTACCGCTTGCATTCACTGCAACAAGTTCAATATCATCTCTTTGTGAAATAATACGCGCGACACATCTTCCTATTCTTCCAAGCCCGTTAATTGCTACTTTTACAGCCATACTCAACCCTTCTACTTTTTAACCTGACTAGGATACCACATCGAACTCAGGTTATTATGCTAAAATTGCATAATTTTACACTAAATGAGGTTATCTTTTGGTTAAACAGGGCAAGCAGGTCGTAGCGATATTCGGAGGAAGTTTCGATCCTCCGCACATCGGACATCAACGTATCGTGGAACTTGCGATGCAAAGTTTGGATATTGATAAACTGCTCGTTGTTCCGGCTTACCTGAACCCTTTTAAAACATCTTCACTGGCAAGCGCCGAAGATCGTTTAGAGTGGTGCCATATGCTTTTTGATGACATTCCTGATGTGATCGTAGAGGACTATGAGATTAAACAGGGGAAAAGTACGACTACCTCAGAAAGTATAAAACATTTCAATATAGTTTATGATGTCAAATATCTCATTATCGGTTCTGACAACTTGTCAACACTGACAAAATGGCATAACTTCGAATGGCTTAATTCCCATATCATATGGGTTGTCATTACCAGAGACAAACACCCTCTGAATCTCGATTTTCTCAGGAAGTGGAAGATATTGACGCTTGATATTGCAGTAAGTTCGACCGATATCAGGACAGCAAAAGATCTGCGCTATGTTGACAAAAAAATTCAACATTCGGTCAAAGAAATAATAAAGGACAAAGGTCAATGACAATAGACGAAAGAATAGAAAATATCGTAAAGATACTTGATGAAAAAAAAGCAGAAGAGATAGAAGTATTTAATCTAGAAGATGCTGATTACATCGCCAAACGCGTCGTGATCGCCAATTCACTCAATCCAAAACACACACTTGCCCTGGCAGATCAGCTTAAACGGGAATTGAAAGCACAAGGTGATACATTTCTTGCTTCTGATGTGAGTGATGAATGGGTAGTGGCGGATCTGGGGGATATTCTTATCCACATTATGATCCCTGAGTACCGACAACGCTATTCCCTTGAAACGTTTTTAAGTGAACTCGTTGAAAATCAAAAGAATAAAAAAGACTAAGCACGAGAAACACATTTATGTAAAAGGTGGCCGGACAGGCCTCCAAAAATCAACCTAGAAGAGCACCTTCATGCCCTGAACCGGTTAAAGCTTCCAATACTAAGAAGAGGGCTATTGTCACTGCCGGTGAGAAAATGATCCACCAATAATATTTTTCTTTCCATAAATATACCATCAGACCTCCCCATGCCATAATGACAAAAATAATATGTGCGATAAAAACAGGGATCACCGGACGCGTTAGATTTCCTACAACAGCTAAAGAGATGATAGCAGCAAATGTGGCCAATGCTACAAAAAGTTTTTTAAGATCTTTGGATCGCGTGTATTGAAAAAATATAAGTGCCAGTGTTGCAAGTATGCCCAATATGATAAGTGCTTTCATAATAATCCTTTGTGTAGCTCAGTGTGTCTTCTCCCCGACTTTTAAATTAAATATGGGCACTTCTAATAACCCTATGCAAAATAAATTTCTTTCTCATGCAAATCTATATCAGGGAGAGAGCAACCCGACCTACAATTACAACCTATCCACTACCTGTATACCAAGCAACTCCAAGCCCTGTTTAATGGTTTTGGCTGTAAGATCAGCCAATTGCAAACGGCTCATCTTTGTAGCTTCATCCACTCCTTCCTTCAAAATAGGATTCTGCTCATAGAAACGCATAAAGAGTGTGACTAGCTCATAGAGATAGGTAGTGATCTGGTTAGGGGCTGCATCTTCTGCCGCACGTCTCAAGACATCTTCAAAACGAAGCAACATAACCGCCAAACGATGTTCAAGCATATCCCCTATGAGAATATCACCTTTTATCTTACCGTCAAAACGTCTGAAAATACTTTGGATCCTTGCATAGGCATACTGCATATAGAGTGATGTATTTCCCTCAAAACTCAGCATTTTATCCCAGTCGAAGATATAATTGGATTCGCGATTGATGGAGAGGTCTGCATATTTTACTGCACCTATACCAACGATATGAGCGATTTCTTCTATTTCTTTTGAAGAATAGTTCTCTCTCTCTTTGATCGCTTCTTTTGCTTTGACAACAGCCTCATCAAGCAGATCGATCAACTTGACAGTACCGCCGTCACGTGTTTTAAAAGGCCTTCCGCTCTTGTCCATCATCGTTCCAAAAGCCACATGCTCAAGCCTTACGTCTTTGGGTACAAAACCTGATTCTTTAGCCACTTTAAAAACCTGTTTAAAATGTCCCGCCTGTCTTGCATCAACAACATAGGAGATGCGTTTGGCACCTAGTACATTGGCTCTGTACCTAAGTGCCGCCAGATCGGTGGTAGCATAAAGATAGCCTCCATCACCCTTCTGAACGATCACCGGGATCTCTTCACCTTCCAGGAATACACACTGTGCACCATCGCTCTCTTTAAGAAGATCCTGCTTGACAAGATCCTCTATAACTTGAGGGAGATCCTCATTATAAAAACTTTCTGCTTTGACATCATCACGTGTCAACTTGACACAAAGCTTACTATATACATCTTCACAGTGGCCCAGTGAAATATCTATGAATTTTTGCCAGAGATTGAGACAGTGTATATCCCCACTTTGGATCTTGACCACATATTCTCTGGCTTTATTGGCAAAATTCTCATCTTCATCAAATCGCTTTTTGGCATCTTTGTAGAACTGTTCAAGATCTCTGAGGCATACTGAACCATCTGTCCCTGTCTCTTCGAGGTAGGCGATAAGCATACCGAACTGTGTACCCCAGTCCCCTATATGGTTTTGACGGATCACCTCATCACCTAAAAAAGTTAAAAGATTTGCCAGTGTATCGCCAATGATCGTGGAACGCAGGTGGCCTACATGCATCTGTTTTGCCATGTTGGGACCTGAATAATCAACTACTACTTTTATGGGATTCTCATGTTTACCGACACCCAGTCTCTCATCACTGTGTGCTGTTTCACACTGGGAGGCTATCCATAAAGGGTTTAGCCACAGATTGATGAATCCAGGTCCTGCTACTTCTGCTTTAGTGACAACCTTGCCAAGCTCAAGATGATCTATAATATCATTGGCGATCTCTCTAGGGTTCTTACCCAGTTTTTTTGCCAATGCCATTGCACCGTTAAACTGATAATCACCGAACTCAGGCTTTGTTGCTTCAGAGACAGACATCGGCTCATGATCAATACCTGCTTTATCAAAAGCATCTTTTATAGCATTATTTATTTGTGATTTTAATTTCATAGATTTTCCATAAATAGTGGGGTGGAGGAATAGCTAAAAAGCTATGTTTCTTAACGCTCAACGCTGAACGCTGAACGCTGAATTTTTAAGCGTTTTCGCTTTTTTTCTCTTCTACCGAAGCTTCAACTTTCGGCTCTTCTTTGGAAGCGATCTCTTTTGGCTCTTCTTCATCCTCTTTGATCGCTTTTTTAAAGTCTTTAATACCTTTACCCATACCTTTTGCAAGATCTGGGATCTTCTTCGCTCCAAAAAGAAGTACAACGATCGCCAAAACGATCAGTAATTCCGGCATACTTGGCATACCCATAGTTCATCCTTTATCTGCATCTATTGTGAATGCAATTTTAAAATTTTAATAATTATACTTAAAAATGTTTAACCTAAGCTAGGAGCCAGTCGAACTCATACTAGATTGGCTCCTAACCTAACCATGTTTGTATAAATTTTTTTTTCTCTTCCTGACTCTGTTTCAATCTTGCTGCTTTGGCTACGATAACGAATTCTCTTACTGCTTCTTCCACAGTATCATTGATGATCGCAAAATCATACTCTCCTAAAGCACGTATCTCCCCTTTGGCATTTTCAATACGTTTCAGGATCACATTTTCATCATCTGTACTTCTTGCACGAAGTCTTTTCTCCAGCTCTTGTCGTGTAGGAGGTGTAATAAAAGCCGATGTTGTAATATCATCCATTTTTGCCCGTACCAGTCTGTGCCCCTGCACATCGATATCGAAAATAACCAGTTTCCCCTCATCAAGTGCTTCTCTTACCGGTTTAAGCGAAGTACCATAGTAATTACCGTGCACCTGTGCATACTCCAGGAAGTTGCCTGCTTCTATATCTTCCTCAAAACTCTTTTTCGTAACAAAGAAATAATCTTTACCCTCTTCTTCTCCGACTCTGGGACTGCGTGTTGTAGTGGAAATTGAAAAATAATATTCCCCTATCTCTTCGGAAGCTGCCTGAATAATGGTACTCTTCCCTGCACCACTGGGTCCAGAAAGTACCAGGATCGCACCCCTATGTGCCTCTTGCATCTATCTCTCTTCCTTAAAATGTATCTTGATCGTCACTTCAGCACCTCTGAGAAGCTTTTTTATTTTTTTTACTTTCATTCCTTTTACAGCAGCTAAAAGCGCTTCTTCAAATGCAACATTGTCTTTTTTCTTTTTTTGCTCTTTTTTCTTTTTTACTGAATTGTTCTTTTTCTTTTTATCTTTTTTTCTTAATGTTTCAATATATTCATCTTCATCGACTATCTCCAGACCATCTGCGATCAACTGCTGCTTGATCACTTCTATTTTACGGCTTTCATACTCTTCTTCTCTGACAGCCTCACCCTCTTCTTCCTCCATATCCAACAGTTCTTTGATGCGGCCTATCTCATTAAGGTCAAGAACTTTTGTTTCTTCTTCGGGTATTTCATCTATAGTCTCTTCTGCATCAGCAGAAAGTGGGAAAATAGAAGGCATTTCGGTCACTGCTTCTTCCTTTTCACTATTCCCTGCATCTTCAAGTACGTTTATAATCTGTGAAGGCAAAAAAGGTTTTTTTATGATCGTATCAAAAAATTCAATTTCATCACTTGTTTCATCATGACTCGATAAAAAAACTTTTTCTCCCACTATCAGATTAGATAAAACATTTTGTGTCTCATCTCCATACGATGCCTCATCTACAAATACAATATTATATTTGTCCATGGATACGTTAGCTATATTGTCGGTCTCTTCAAGGTTCATATTGTCTTCACGCGTACAAAGTGCAATAAGCCTCGAAACCACGGGATTGGTGTTGATAAGTAGAATATCCATAGCAAAATGCTCCAAAAAATAATAATATGATTATAATATAAATCTGGTTAGGGCTTGATTTTGAAAAGATACAGGAATAAAGAAAAGTGGTACACCCAACAGGATTCGAACCTGTGACCTTCGGTACCGCAAACCGATGCTCTATCCAGCTGAGCTATGAGTGCATAAATGTGAAGAACGCAATTCTACCCAAAAATACTTTATTTTTCAAGTAAATTCATACTGCCGAACAGATTTAATGCTTTTTCATTGCTAATAAACGTATGATTGTAAGGATGTTCAAGTTCTATGGTTTCATAGTTCTCCAAAGGGAGTCTCTTTTTAAGCTCTTTTGCGTGTGTACCGAACAAAATAAGCTTTGGGGAATCCTCTTCCATGACTTCCAGCAGTGTCTGTATAAAAGGCCTCCATGCCTTCACATGTCTGGATGAACTTTTTTTATCTGTAAATATGAGTGCTGTATTTAACAGCAAAACGCCATTCTTCTCAAAATTCATACGCAATGCTTCAATAGAATTGATAAGGGCCTGTTTATCTATCTGTCTGATGGCCTCTTGCGAGGTATCATCTTTGAGATCGCCTCTTGCGACCAGTGCCATTTTTATAAAATTACGCAAACTTGTAGCACGATTTACTTCTTTGCTCAATCCCGTATCAGAAAAAAGCATATTCACTTTTTCATCGATAAAAGCATATCCCCCTGCACTCTCTTTTCGGGGATAAGGGTCCTGACCAAAAAGAATATACTTTACTTTATGCCTGGGAAGCGTTTTAAAGGCATTCAAGTATTCTGTTCTGGAAGGGAAATACCCCTTATCCTCTTCCAGAAACAGACGGTACTCATGCTCCAAATTTGCATATGCCTTGGAGAGCAATGCCTCCCAGCTGCTATTGTGCATGATTTAATTTTTCTTTTTTGATCTTGTCAAATTTAATAATAAGTTCTATTCTGCTTACAGGGATACCCAGTTTTTCAGAAACACTTTCTCTGCTTTCTCCTGCATCTATCAGCTGCATTACCTCTTCATGTACCGAAAAATTCTCCAGAACATCTTTTACTGCAACCCGTGAAGCCTGAAGATTTGAGATCGTTGTATTTTTCACTTCAAGTATCTCCTGCAATACTTTATTTTCTGCTGCAAGTCTTTTGTTGCTGTTATACAGATAAAAAAGCATTCCTATCAACAATAAAAGCAGTACTAAAATCATAGTATCCATCTATATCACCTCCATAATGATAAAAAGCAAAAAAACAAATCCAAGGTAACCATTCACGGTAAAAAAGGCTCTGTCAATTTTCGTAAAATCTTTATTGACAAGATAATGTTCATACCCCAGCATCAATGCTGCAAACAGTACCGAGAGCTGTGCCCATACCCCTAAGCCGGCATCTACAACAAACAATGCCCAAAAGGCAACTGCCAACAGGTGAAAAAACTTTGCGATATGCATCGTATTTTTTGCCCCGAAACGTGAAGGAACAGAATGCAGCTCATTTGCCTTGTCAAATTCTATATCCTGTAAAGAGTACAGTAAGTCAAACCCTGCTACCCAGAACATTACACCTACCGCAAGATAGACAGACCATGCTGTAATCTCTGCAGATACCGCAACCACCCCTGCGATAGGTGCAAGTCCCAAACTGATCCCCAGTATGAGGTGTGCTGCTGCCGAAAAACGTTTAAAGACCGTATAGGCACCCAGAACTGCCAGAATTGGTATAGAAAGTTTAAATGCCAGTGTATTGATAAAATAGGCAACCAGCACAAAAAGCAGTGCATTGACAATAATAAATACGATCATTTGGGTATTGCTTACCCTGCCATCCACCGATGGCCTTCCTTTTGTACGCGGGTTCAGGATGTCAATATCCCTGTCAAGATAACGGTTGACACCCATAGCAAAGTTGCGTGCCGTAACAGCCGCCAAAGTCCCCAGGAATAACAACTTCCATCCAAACCAGCCATGCGCTGCTACAAGCATAGCAATAAAAATGAACGGTAAAGAAAATACTGAATGCTTGAACATCACCAACTCGGAGAAATCATTCAATTTTTCAACAATAGTATTTCTTTTCAACTCTTCACTCTTCACTTTAATTTCTCATTTTTAATTTTTAATTTTTAATTTTTTAAGGATGTGGAATCTTCAGCTTACTGTTCAATGACCAGGCAATCACCACCACCAGTATAGTGATAATCCATACATTCGGAATGATACTGTAAGAAAAAAGCAGATAAAGCACCCATAGCAAAATAGCACCCAGCGGTGTAGGTACACCCTCAAAATATTTTGCCACTTCTCCGGCATCCATTTTCAAATTAAACTCGATCAGTCTTCTCAGTCCTGCAATGATATAGACAATAAAAACCAACCCTACGACTAATTCCCAGATACTGCTTGTCATACTGCTTTTAAGTGCATAGAAAAGCAGGAAAGGAGGCATGACAACAAAGGAGATGAAATCAGCAAAACTGTCCAACTGAATACCAAACTCAGTGGAAAGTTTATATTTACGGGCAAGTTTCCCATCGATGATATCACAGGCACCTGCGATCCATGCCAAAATGATAGCTGTAAAAAAATCACCTTTTACAATAAAATAAATCGCTATAACACCCAATGCAACATTAAGATAGGTCACAAGATTTGCAATATTGAAACGGTTATTTTTATCAAATAAATTCATATATTCTCCAAAAAACAATTGCTATATTCTACCCTCTTCGCACTTAACCCTTAATACTAACTTGCTATGATTACAACATGAAAACCGTTAAACAGCTGGCACTTATCGGATCGACTGCCTCAGGCAAGACTTCTCTTGCCGTGAAAATCGCACAACAGTCTAATGCCTATATCCTTTCACTTGATTCACTCTCTATTTATAAAGAGATCAATATTGTCTCCGCCAAACCGACTTTAAAAGAGCAAAAAGGTATCAAACATTTTGGCATAGATCATATCTATCCAAATGAATCTTTTGATGTAAGCACTTTTATAAAACTTTATCATGAAGTTTATAATACATGTCGGAAAGAGAACAAAAACCTTGTGATCGTAGGGGGCACAAGCTTTTACCTGAAAATGCTGCTTGAGGGAATCAGTATCCTGCCTGACATCAGTGAAGAAAGCAAAAACAAGACATTTAAGTATTTACAGAATCTACCTGAAACCTATGCATGGCTTCACGCCTTAGATCCTGAATATATGTCAAATATTGCAGACAGTGACAGTTACCGCATTGAAAAAGCACTTCATATTTATCTGGAGACGGGAGAGACACCTTCAAAGTACTTCAAAGAGTTTCCACCTGAACCTACGATCACCGCTCCATTGCCTATCTATCAGATCGAATGGCCAAGAGAACTTTTACGTGAGCGTATTACATTGCGTACCGAACTGATGGTAAAAGATGGTCTTATAGATGAAATCTGTTATCTTGAAAAAAAGTATACACGCAAGCCGAACTGTATGAAAGCTATAGGGATAAAAGAGACTTTAGCCTACCTGGACGGGATCTATGATAAAAAGACAATGATAGAAAAGATCACTACCAATACGGCACGACTTGCCAAAAGACAAAAAACATTTAACAGTTCCCAATTTGAAAATGTAGTGAAAGGAAGTATTGAAGCTTTAGAGAAAATTTTATTGTAAATACAGTCGGTTTCCCAACTGTTCTGAACGCTCAACGCTGAACGCTGAACGCTAAGTTTTTAATATCCGCTTGCACTTATCATATAATAGATATATGAGATAAGCGGTTGTATATAGAAGATCGCTCCTATGGTTGCTACAGTTGCCAGACCTATCACTGCCATAAGCGGTTTGGAAAGGTTATAGTAAACTGTATCTACACTTTTGACCGGCTCTTTGAGGAACATAAATACGATCAATTTTAAATAATAGTATGCTGCTATAGCAGAGTTCAGTCCCATGACAATAGCTAACCATACGTATCCGGAATTCACTGCTGCCTGCATGACGTAGATCTTACCCCAGAATACTGAGAACGGAGGTACTCCTGCAAGAGAAAGCATGAACAGTGCCATGATCACAGCACCCATTGGCATGATATTGATAAGGCCGGCAAATTTTTCATAAGGGTTATCATAGCGATCACTGAATCGTCTTACTTTATGACGGGAGATCCATAGCATCGCAAAGGCACCAAGGTTCGTGAACATAAAGAGTGCATAATAAAGGAATATCGCTGTAGTTCCCTCTGTTGTATCCAACGCAAGTGCTGCCATAATGAAACCTGCATGGGAGATGGATGAGTATGCAAGCATACGTTTTACATCTTCCTGCACCAGTGCCATAATATTCGCAAGTGTCATTGTACCTACCGCAAGTACCAAAATAATGATCCTTACCCATTCAATACCCAAATCAATATACATACCGAAAATTCTGATTGAAACAACAAATGCCGCCACTTTTGGAACCACAGACATATATCCGGCTAACGGTGCAGATGCTCCTTCATACACATCCGGTGCCCAGGTATGGAACGGGAAGAGTGAAAGTTTAAATGCAAAAGCTGTGAGCAATAATACAGAAGCGCCGAAAATAGCGATCATTATAGATGCTTCATCCATCCTTAGAGAAAGCACTGCTGCAACTTTATAAAGTTCTATACTTCCTGTAAGACCATAGATCACAGCTGAACCCATAGCATAGAATCCTGCCGAAAGCGCACCCATAGTAAAATACTTCACTGCTGCTTCAAAAGAGTTGCTTCTGTTGTGAAGTGCGATCAGCGTATAGAGTGCAAGTGATGCAGTTTCCAACCCTACAAAGATAAGAATAAGGTTATCACTGGTGACCATGAACTGGAATCCTGCAATCATGAACAGGAAAAGTGCAAAGAATTCAGGATAAGAATATTCATGAAATCTTTTAGAGGTCAATGAAAGTGGGATAAATAGCATAGAAGCCACAATAATCATGAGCTGTGAAATGATCGAAACACCGTCTATAAGCATCACATCAAAGAATCCACGTTCATTTACATTCAGTCCCAATACTGCACCAAAATCAATAAAAAGGATCAATAGTGTCAACATTACATAGAGTGTTTTATGAAGCTTACTATTGATCAGATCAAGTACTAAAATAATCAAACCACCGGCAATTGCAACAAGCATTGGTGCCAATGTAATGAGATTAAGACTTTCTAAACTTACATTAATAGGCTGTAACATTACTTAACCTCCTTAGTTGATTTGGCAACTTTTATCATATTTTTAGCCTCTAGGGTAACAGCTTTTTCATCCATAAATGTCAACATAGCTTTTACAGAGTTGTCTATAGGCTCCAATACCGGTTTGGGATAGACACCAAGCCAGATAACGATCGCAACCAGCGGTATAAGTGACCATGTTTCTTTTGCATCAAGATCTTTGAGTGTTTTATTTACTTCATTGGTAACAGGTCCAAAGAAACTCTTTTTATAGAGTGTAAGCATATAGACTGCCCCAATAATAATAGAAGTACCTGCCAAAACAGTCAAGATCGGCGATACCTGATAGAAACCAAGCAATACAAGGAATTCACCGACAAAACCGATGGTTAACGGCAGGCCAACTGCCGCCATCAGCATAATACCGAAGATTACCGCGTATTTAGGCATAACCGAAGCCAATCCGCCAAACTCATCCATCATTTTTGTATGTCTTCTGTCATAGATCACACCTACAAGCATGAACAGTGCTCCAGAGACTATACCGTGTGAGAGCATTTGGAAGACCGATCCACTTATACCCTCGGCATTCATTGCAAAAATACCAAGCATAATAATACCCATGTGAGATACCGACGAGTATGCGATCACCTGTTTCATATCTTTTTGGGCATAGGCAACCATTGCGGTATAGATGATCATAATAATAGAGATCGCCGCAATAGGTACGATCATCATTACTGATGCATCCGGGAACATCGGAAGTGAAAATCTAACAAATCCGTATGTACCCATTTTCAGCAACACTGCTGCAAGTATCACCGAACCAATAGTCGGTGCCTGTCCATGCGCATAAGGCAACCATGTATGGAACGGGAACATCGGTACTTTGATCGCAAAACCAAAGAAAAATGCTGCAAACAGCCAGAGTTGATAATTCACAGGGAGTACCAATGCATACCAGTCCGTGATCGCAAAACTCCATACACCTGTAAGGTTATGGTACACATACGCTACGAAAAGCATACCTACCAGCATGATCAACGACCCCATAAAAGTATAAAGGAAGAATTTGATCGAAGCATATACGCGAAGAGGTCCTCCCCATGCACCGATAATATAAAGCATAGGCACCAATGAGAGTTCCCAGAACAGATAGAAAATGATCGCATCCAACGCGACAAAAACACCTACCATTGTCATTTCCAGGAAAAGGAGTGTAATGATCATATTCTTAATATTCTCAGTAACACTCATACTCATCATTCCTATAAGCGTCATCAATGTCGCCATTATAATAATGAACAATGATATACCATCTACTCCTAGGTAGTAACTTACCCCGAAATCAGGGATCATCGGGATCAACTCTACAAACTGCATTCCTGCATTCGAAGAATCAAAACTGAACCACAACCATAAAGAGAGCATGAACTCTATGGCTGCGACTGTGATACCATATGCTCTTGCACTCTTCTTATCTACAACAAATCCTAACAATCCTGCGATCGCTGGGAAAAATACTAATACACTTAAAATATTATCCATCTATCTACTCCTTAACCTAGCATCGCTGAAAAAGCTGCAACCACTAGAAGCAATACTGCACCGACAGCCATCCAATTTAGATAGTTTGAAAGGTTACCACTCTGCATCTTTCTAGCGCCATCACCGCTTTTATAAAGAAATTTAGCAATGCCGTCAACCGTGGCATCAACAATCTTCATATCTACATCTTTCCACATATGTTCAGAGATCATCGCATACGGCTTGGAAATAAATTCCTCATACAATTTTGGAATATAGTATTGGTTTGCAAGAAGTTTATAGATAAAGCTGTTCTCAACTTTTTCATCTCTCACAAGTTTTTTAGCATATTTTTTGTATGCCAATACAATACCGCTTACAGCAAAAGCAAGGACAATAAGACCCAACAACCATGCAATATGATGTGTATGTTCACTCATATGATATTCCGGCAGCAGTTTTGTTACGAAATGTTCGAAACTCCCCTTTCCAAAACCTGCAATGACTGCCAAAATACCAAGCGGTGACATTGCAACGAGTACGAATTTGTACATTTCATGCGGATGGATACCAAATGCTTTATATCTTTCATCGCCTTCAAAGGTCAGGAATACCTGTCTGAAACTATAGAAGGCTGTCATACCTGCAGTGACCACCAAGATAGCCCAGAGTACCAGGGTACCTTCATTATATGCTGTCTCAATGATCGCATCTTTGGAAAAGAAACCTGCAAAGAACGGGATACCCGCCAATGCCAATGAAGCAACACCCATGTAAAGATAGGTCCACTTCATTGTTTTTTTCAATCCACCCATTTTAAAGATATCAAGCTCATCATTCATTGCATGCATTACGTTACCTGCACCAAGGAACAGGAGTGCTTTGAAGAATGCATGTGCCGCAAGGTGGAACAATGCGATCCAGTATGCACCAAGTCCTGCTGCCGCGAACATATATCCCAACTGTGACAAAGTAGAGAATGCAATGATCCTCTTCAAGTCTCTATTGACAAGTGCCATGGATGCTGCAAAAAATGCTACAAACGTACCAAGCGCCGCGATAAAGTAACTGACTTCAGGCGTCACAGAGAAAAGAGGATTTGCTCTGATCACCAGGAATACCCCTGCTGTTACCATCGTTGCTGCGTGGATCAATGCAGAAACCGGTGTAGGACCTTCCATAGCATCTGTCAACCATGTATGGAGCGGGAATTGTGCCGATTTACCCATAGCACCGATAAAGAGTGCCAAAGCAGCTGCATTCAATACAGTACCGCTTAAATGGGGCAATGCAGAGAAGACTGCATCGTACTGAAGGCTTCCTACGTTCCAGTAAACGATAAAAAGTCCCACCAACATACCAAGGTCAGCAATACGGTTCATGATAAACGCTTCGTTTGCTGCCCATGATGGAGAGATAGAAGGGTTCTCTTCTCTTGTGACATCTGCTTTGTGATACCAGAACCCGATCAATAGCCAGGAACAGACACCAACACCTTCCCAACCAATGAAAAGTCCTGCAAAGTTGTCACTCATGACCAGGATCATCATAGAGAAAACAAAGGCAGACAGGTAAGAGAAGAATCTGTTGAAACTCTTATCGTGATCCATATATCCAATAGAGTAGACATGTACCACGGTAGAGACCAATGTTACAACTACCATCATGGTTACAGAAACCTGATCTACAAGGAAGCCGAACGGAATACTCAGATCACCTGCAGAGATCCAATCCATCATTCTTACATGAATCCCCGTTCCTGTAGCATATATATGCATCATCAGCATTACTGAAGCGGCAAAAGAGATCAAAAGTAGCAATGAGGCTACAATACCTACAAATGTTTTTCTTGGGCTCATTCCAAACAGAGCGGCAAACATAGAACTTACAAACGGAGCAAAGAGTGCTATATATACTAACGTTTCCATCATTACCCCTTCATACTTTCAAGTTCATCCAGATCGAGACTGCCGTATCTTTTATATAA
Source organism: Epsilonproteobacteria bacterium (ex Lamellibrachia satsuma) (assembly GCA_003934925.1). Taxonomy (GTDB): domain Bacteria; phylum Campylobacterota; class Campylobacteria; order Campylobacterales; family Sulfurovaceae; genus Sulfurovum. Next base: position 12,941 of record JQIX01000048.1, on the reverse strand, counting down.
TACGATCAGAATACCCAGTCCGACTGCCACTTCACTTGCTGCAATCGCAATGATGAAGAATGCAAACATTTGGCCTGTCAGATCATTATAAAAATGTGAGATCGCCGCAAATGCGATATTGACTGCATTAAGCATAACCTCTGTTGCAAAGAAGAGCATCAAAAGATTTCTTCTTCTCAGAACACCTATTAATCCAATAGAAAAAATAAGTGCCGAGACGACAAGATAGTGAGTAAGGCCTATCATTTTGCATCCTTTTGTATCAAGATTTCATCATCTGCACTGGCATCTTCAGTCAGACTCTGATCCATTTTTTTACCTGCAAGGATGATCCCTGCGATCATTGCTACAAGCAGCATTACGGCTGCCACCTCAAAAGGGACAAGGTATTTTGTAAAAAGTACGATACCCACATCCTGTGCATTTCCTACGCCTTCATGCATAGGATAAAGTGCCTGGACCGCATCACTGTGAATAGGTGCTGCAAATATCATTACCAATACCAGTGCACTTAAACCGCCAAGTAAAAATACCAACCCTGAGTTCGTATTTTTCTCTTTGATATCTCTTGTTGCATCAAAGAACATCATCGCAAATGAATAAAGTGCCATAATTGCACCTACATAAACAATAAGTTGGACCACTCCAAGGAAGTCCGCACCCAAAATAAAGAAAAATCCTGAGATAAGTACCATTCCTGCTGCAAGTGACGTCATTGCATAAAGTACATTTTTACTCATTACAGTAATGAGGAAAAGTCCTATTGTTAAAGCCGAAAATAGGTAAAAGGCTATTGTTTCATACATCTGTTCTCCTCCTAATACGCTAACGGCGTTTGTTTAATATTATCATCAGCATTTGGTGTAACTGCGCCAAAGCCATCATACTCTTTCTGCAAGTTAAGCTGATCTATCGGTGTCAACATATCCTCAAACAACGAGAAGCTGGCTCTCTGTTCGGAAGCAGTCTCATATCTCGGGCCATGCACGATCGCAAGTTCCGGACATACTTCTGCACAGTATCCACAGAAAATACAACGACCGAAATTGATCGTATATTCACTCACCTCTTTACGTTGATTCTCATCATATCTTGTATTCATTGTAATACAGTTGGAAATACAGATCTTTTCACAAAGCCCGCATCCGATACATCTGTAATGGCCGCTCTCAAGCAGTCTGAGCATATCATGGATCGCTCTATATCTTGGAGAGATAGGAAGTTTCTCAAACGGATACTTCACTGTATGCATCTGTCCTCTTAACAATGCATTTATCATCTCCCTGAGTGTGACCCACAGCCCTATGAACAGTTCAACTTTGAATGTTCTTTGTACGACTTGTTTAAACTTATCCATACCGCTTGTAGGTGTTTCACCCAGATCAAGCATTTTGTAGTTCTGTGTTCCTACATTTCTATTTTTAAATTGTTCTAAACCCATATTTCCTCCTTATACCATCATCACGATACCGGTGATCACAACATTGATCACGGCGATCGGCATCAAGACTTTCCAACAGAGCCACATTAACTGATCCGGTCTTACATGCGGCCAGGCTGCTCTTACCCATAACATCAGGAAGAAAAAGAATCCGACTTTCAGGATGATCGTAAGCCAGCCAAGTCCGCCTTCACTGTATCCTCCAAGGAAAACGATCGCTGCAATAACAGAGATAGTAATCATATTCGCATACTCTCCAATAAAGAACATCCCCCATCTCATCCCAGAATATTCTGTAGCATATCCGGAAACAACCTCCGCTTCATGTTCAAGCAGGTCGAATGGTGTTCTGTTCGTCTCTGCAAATCCGGCAATGAGGAACAGCACGAATGCTACCGGCTGCTGCCAAATAAGCCATGAACCTATACCACCGGCCTGCGCATTATTGAAATCTACGAACGAAAGTGAACCTACAAGCATGATAGGAGCCAGGATGGAAAGCCCTGTCACCACTTCATAACTCAGGAACTGTATCGCAGTTCTTGCTGCACCGATAATACCCCATTTATTTGCCTGTGACATACCGGCAAGCAGTGGACCGTAAAGCCCTGCTGCCATCATACCCAACACAAAAAGAATACCGATATTCAAATCCGATGCTATGGACGGAACGAACGTACCGCCAAGTACGGGGATGAACTTAGGTATGGTAAAGTCCGGGAAAACAGGTACTGCAGACAAAGCAATAAAAGCTGTTGCCGCAGTGATTGCCGGTGCTATCATAAAGATCAGTTTATTTGCATTCTGCGGAACAATATCCTCTTTTGTGAAGAGTTTTATACCATCTGCTGCAAGCTGTAGCAAACCATAAGGTCCTACATGCATAGGCCCTAACCTTCTTTGCATAAATGCAAGTACTTTTCTTTCGATAAATGTACCAAATCCTGCAATTGCAGAAATCACAGCCAGGATCAAGACCGCTTTAATAAGTGAACCGACCCATGTGACTTCCGGTAGATGATTTACGAATGTTTCCACTGTTGTATATGTAACTATTTCCATATTACACCTTTCTCATTGTTACTGTTTTATATCTTGACCCATCAAAGAGGCGATAGACATCTTCTGCACTTTTGAAATCACTAAGGGAAACAATGTCACCTTCCATTCTTTCATCAGCAATAACATCCACTATAATGTTTCTCTCCCCAAAATCGATCTCAACTTTGTTTCCAAGTGCTTCCGCTCTGGCAGGACTTGCATAAAGGCCGAATGCTTCAAATATCTCATGAGCTTTATCACTGAAATCGTTGAACTGTCTTTGTGGATTACATCTGTAAACGATCTCACCTTCAAGGATACCTGATTCATCGATCTTGGAAACATCTATATCTCCTGTATCACTTAATGTAACTGCAAGCTGATAGCCTCTGTTCTCTGTCCCATCATTGAGATAGCCGTTTGGCAAACTGTCAAATTCAACAGCCTGGAACCCTTTTTCCACAGGTAAGCTCGCTGTCCAGTCAACTGTCTCTTTAGGAGCATCAATCAATACTTTCATAATATCATTGAGTTCGTATCCTCTGTACTCTAAGGCAGCATTAGTAGGGATGACCCTTTTATGCATATTGGTCAATGTACCCTCTTGCTGGTTCATGGCAGGCATATCCAGATCACCGGCTCCAAGTGCTGAGAGTTTGAAATCTCCGTTTTCATTGTATCCTATAGTATATCCTGCTGCCTCATCATCAAGATCGCAGATCAATGCCACACCCAAAGAATTTGTTTTAGGTGGTATCATTGCTACTTTTACAGTACTTGTTCTTTCGATCAGTGCGACCAGTTTTGCAATATTCTCCGCTTTTTCATGGAAATAGAGGTCTTCACCGACTATTAATGAGAAACTCTCTTTTTTCTTCATCATCTTTTCAAATGCATCCATAAAAGCATCACTCTCTTTGCCAAGTAGTTCTACAAGCCCATTCTTTTCAACGGTGATCTCTTTCTCTACCATTTCAGGAACTTTTTTGCTTATCTCTTTCTCTTCACCTGTCTCTTCATCCACCACTGTTTCAGTGACATCTTTCATCACTTTTTCTTTAATGGTTTTTGTTGTCTCTGACTTAAAGCTGGCAATATATTCTTTTACATCAGCAGGCAGTTTCCCGGTATCTGCAAAAAGATCCAATATCAGATAGAGTGCCGCTTCCTCCAATCCAACTTTATGCGTAAAGACTTCTACACTTTTACCGAATGTCGGTACCAGATTATCTCCTACTGGATGGAAGTAAAGTCCTGCACCTTTATTCATCTTTTGTACATTGTTAAAGGCATAACGTGCATTAGGATTATCATTTCTTAAAGCTGCACCAACACTCATTACAAAATCCGTTGCCATGACTTCTTTGAAATCAAAGCTGTAAAGTGACTGGCCTGAAGCTTGACTGTATGCTGATAGGAATTTTTGAAATGCTCTTGCATCCGGGTTAACCAGTTTCACACCCATTTTCTCTTTAAGAGCCTGAAGCATGAGAGCCTCTTCATTGCTAATGACTGAGTTAAATCTGATACTGTCTGCTTTTTTAAATGCCTCAACGGCTGCTGCAAATGCTTTTTCATCTTTGCCGTCTACTCTATTTTCAAAATCATACCCGAAACGGCCTGCACCGCAAAGTGAAACATAGTTCCACTCATTGGTCACACGGTAGATCTTTTCATTTCTGTCTTCTATAGAAGCAGGTTTTGTCTCATAATAGATCTGGCATCCACTACTGCAATGTGCGCATGTTGCCGGTGTACGTTTTAAGTCCCATGCATTTGAAGTATATTGGAAGTCTCTGCTTACCAAGGCACCTACCGGACAAACAGCTGTACACTCACCACAGTCAGAACAGTTGGTATACTCTGTGCCGTTGCTTGGTGCAATGATGGATTTTTGAAGTTTATTCCACATTGCATAAGCATCTTTTGGCATCGTGTCTTTAAAACCTTTATCCAGCGCTTCTCCACCTCTTTTAGCCGTTGTGATCGCTGCGTCACCTATCATATCTTTACAAACAGTGGTACATCTTTCACACACAATACAAAGCCCTGCATCATAATGCAGTACGGAACTCCAATTCTTTGTCTCTCTTTTGGTATCGGGTATCATGTAGGATTGGGAATCCACACCTAACTCCAACGTATAGTTCTGTAATTCACACTCTCCACTCTTGTCACATACACCACACTGAAGAGGGTGGTTGACATCATAGACTTCCATGATCGCACGACGCTCTTCAAGAATGTTCGGTGTGTCAACAGTGATCTCCATACCTTCTTTGACTTTTGCATTGCAGGCATATACCTGTTTCCCATCCGCTTCTACCAGACAAAGACGGCATGCCAGCGTTGGCGAGCATCTTGTCAAATAGCAGATCGCTGGGATGAAAACATCATTGGCACGTGCTGCATTAAGGATATATTCACCCTCCTTAACTGCAAATTCTTTACCATCAATTTTAATATTGACTGTACTCATCTTATTTCCCTGCCCTTTCAAAATCTAACCTGCTCAATCTATAAGAGGATAGCAAAGCCCCACTTAATCCCATATCAAAAGTAGGGTTGAGCGCTATAGTTCCTTTCATAGATGTATCAATCTTAAACACACGATTGAACTTTACACCATCCAATACATAGGTAATGTTCTCTCCATCCTGTAACTTTGTCGCTGTTGCGAACTGCTGTGAACCTAAAAGTACGGCTTCCTCTTCAAGCAATTTTGACTTTGCTGTAAACGCTGAAAACTGTTCAGTAGGGTTACAATTATAAATCACTGCGCCGTCAAAACCTTCAATCTCGGCTATATCATCAAACGCTCTTTTTACAGATACCTTTACATTTTTCAAAAGATACCCTCTGTACTCATTGCCAACACTGTCAAAGTAGTCAGGAAGACTGTCAAATTCAACTGCCTGGAAACCTTTTCCCTGCGGCAGTGCTTTTGTATAATCAATAGTATATTTTGCATTCAGACCTAAAGCATTGGCAATATCATTAAGAATGTATCCGCCATACGGAAGTGCAACATTCATTGGTACAACACGCTTGTCAATAGTGGTAAGTGTCCCTTCCTGCTGATTCATTGCCGGCATATCCAGGTCACCATCACCCAAGGCAGAGAGTGTAAAGTCTGCAGGTGCGTTATATCCTACTGTTTTTCCCTCTGCTTCATCATCCAGATCACAAATAAGCGAGATACCCATGGCATTCCCCGCTGGAGGTACACAGATCACGTTAAATCCTGCATATTGCTCCAACAGTGCAAGCAGTTTAGCGATCTGTACGGCTCTTGGATGCGCATAAAGATCAGAACCTACTACCAGAGAAAATCCTGTTTTTTTGATCAATGATCTTCTTAACGTTTCAAGCTCTTCTTCACCGATATTGCTTTCTGCACTTAAATTGCCGATATCCAGATCATCCAAAAAGGCACGTATGGATTTAGGCAGTTCAGCCTCTTTTAAAAGCGCCTCTGCAAGCAATGCTGCTGCACCCTCTTCACTTCCTGCTTCATATTTGATAAATTGAGTCACGATATTTTGTATCTCATTGTCTTCCAGCGGATGCATATACGCGACTCTTGCCCTGTGCCATTTACTCGCCATATTGATATGATATTTCACTATGGGGCTGTCGTCATTGATCCTGGTCCCCATCATAATAACCGCTTTTGATTCTGAAAGTGCCTTAAGTGTCCCGCCATAGAGGCTTTTACCGGTTATCGTACTATAGGCTTCCATGAATTTCTGATAGGCTCTCGCTTCATAAGAGACAAGTTTTGCACCCGTTTGCTCTTTGATCTTTTGGAGTATCAAAGCTTCTTCATTGGAAATTTGGCTGGAGAAAATAATACTCTGTGCATTTTTAAATGCTGCGACTGCTTCGTTAAATGCTTTTTCATCTTTACTCACATTTTCATTAGCATAGTCAAAACCATATCGTCCTGCACCGCAGAGAGAGGAAAATTCAAAAGCATTGGTGACACGGTAAATCCGGTTATTTTTTACTTCATAGGTCATCTGGCAGCCACCGCCGCAATGAGGACATGCACTTGGGATCTTGCTAAGTTCCCATGCATTTGAAGTGTATTTGAAGTCTGTATTGACCAATGCACCTACAGGACAGACTGCTGCTGCTTCACCGAGTGATGCATAGTTCTTTTCCTGCTTTGTATTGATAATAGTTGAACCGTATCCTCCGAATTTCACTTTAAGGGCTTCATCTCCTGTGATCTCGGTAGATACCCGTACACACTTCTCACACATGATACAGAGCGCAGGGTCATACGAGACATGCCCCCAGTTCTCTACAGGGCGGTACTGATCCCTTGCCGTGAATGCCTGTTCTTCAAGACCGAATTCCATGGTTTTGTTTTGAAGATCACATTCCCCGCTTTTGTCACATACACCACACTCCAATGGATGGTTGACATTATAAAGCTTCATGATATTCTGGCGCTCTTGCTGAATCATATCGTTATTGGTATTTATCACAGCACCGTCTGTTGCTTTTTCCTGGCAAGAAAGGATCATTCCTTCTACACCTTCAACTTCTACTACACACATGCGGCATGAACCTATAGGCTGCACTTTTGTAAGGTAGCACATGGTCGGGACGTAAATATCATTCTCTCTGGCAATCTCCAGAATAGTCTTTCCAAAGGTACTTTTGCACTTTTTACCATCGATGGTAACCGTGATTGCTTTGCCTTTATTAATAGAATTATGTATACTCATATTGCACCGCCTTCCATTACACTGCTACCATGGAGATATAATAACAACGCATACATCTTTCCGCTTCAGAGATCGCTTCCTCGCCGGTAAAACCAAGATTGACTTCTTTGTTATTCGTTTTACGCTCATCTACATCAAGTTTTTCACTCTCTGCTCTGGGTAAACCAGGCATCCAACCAGAGATCTTCTCATTCTTGTCATAGACTTTTAGTTTGGTCAAATGGTCTTCCATGATCTCATCATCTGTCAGTGTACATTTACCGTCATAGATATAACGGCTGATCACTGATGCTGCACGTCTTGCCTGACCTACAGAATTCACGATGGTCATTGGACCATATTCACAGTCACCTGCGGCAAAAAGTCCCGGTCTTGAGGTCATATAGTCTTTCCCGTTGGTTAAAAGCGTATTCCAGCTTGTCAGCTCAACACCCCATTCTTCAGGCATGATCTGAAGATCCGCCGCCTGTGAAACCGCTGGGATAAGATAATCACACTCTATCTCAAAATCACCACCTTCTATCTTCACAAGCTGCGCTCTGCCGCCCTCAGGATCAGGTACAAGCTCAAATCTATTGACTTTGAGTTTAGTGATCTTCTCACCATCATCAAAGATCTCTTCGATCGCAGAGTGGAAAATGAACTCAACCCCCTCTTCAACGGCTTCATGATACTCTTCATAGGTCGTATTGCGGATGATCGTTTTTTCATCACGGCGGTAGAGCATAATGACTTTCTTAGCACCTTCACGGATGGAGCATCTTACTACATCCATGGAAGTAAATCCACCACCGACACATACCACAACTTTGTCTTTAAGCTCATTGGAGGCAGGACTTCCGATCTTATACTTTTCCCAGAGATTCACCTTGTCAAGCATATCTATCGCACCCCAGTAACCACCCATTTTAGGGTTTTCATTGTTCGCACGTACTTTCTTGGAAAGTCGTGTACCAAACCCCAGCAATGTTGCATCATACTCAGCATCGATCTCTTTAAGACGTTCAGCATCTACTCTATGGTTATTGGTAATACTGACTGTTGGCATACTGAGTACAAGTTCGATGTCTTTATTGTATTTCTCTATAGGCATACGATACTGCGGTACACCTACTGCTACTTCACCCCCGTTTACCGGCAGTTCCTCAAAAATATCCACTTTAATACCCTCAAGCGCCAAATAATAAGCTGCGGTCAATCCTGCAGGACCAGCACCGATGATCGCTACTTTCTTACCATCATTTTTTGCTGGTTTTGGCTCCTGCGGATGCAACCATTCCAATTCATGATCCGTCTCATAGTCGGCACCCAAACGCTTAAGCTCCATAATGGAAATAGGCTCATCAAGATTGGTACGACGACAGGCATCTTCACATGGATGTGGACAGACACGTCCACACGTGTGCGCAAGCGGCATGGTCTGCCTCGTTGCGGCCAGAGAGTCGGTAAAGACCATGTCTCTTACACCCTCTATATAGGCAGGAATATCTACATGTGCAGGGCACATGTCGGTACATGGCGCTGTCACTTTTGCAATATAGTTCGTATCACCTGCATAATGTTTTGAAGGTGTTTGCGCATCAATACATTGATCGAACTGTTCTTTATAGTACTCCATCAGATCCAAAATAGGTTTAGGTACTGTTTTACCGATCTCGCACTTGGAAGTCATCATCATCGTCTGAGAGATCTCTTTTAAGTGTGCAATATCGTCATGGCTACCTTCACCACGTGCTATTTTGTCGAGTAAATCATACAGGATCCTGCCGCCCCATCTACCCGGAGCGCAACGCCCGCATGCTTCTGAGTACTCCTGGTACTGTGCAGCATACCGCGATGCCAACTCTACAGCATCTATATCCTCATCGAATATGGCAACACCATCCCAACCGATAAATGCTTTAGAGTTCTTGTCTCCATGATAGGTTTCGGGCAGTTTAAACCCGGATTCACCCCACTCTTGGGATGGTTTACCGCGATTATCGATAAATTCATCCCTCCAAGTAGAGAATACAATTCCTGACATTACTTAGCCTTTTTCTTTGCAGCAGTTGTTTTTTTAGGTGCAGGTTTTTTAGGTGTTTCTTTTTTTGCTTCCTGCTCCGCTTCGGCTTTGGCAGCAGCATGTGCGGCCTCTTCAGCTACTTTTTTTTCAGCTTCTTCTTTAGCTTTTGCTTCAGCCGCCGCTTTTTCGGCCGCTTCTTTCGCTTTAGCTTCTTCTTCAGCTTTTTTCGCCGCTTCTTCAGCTTCTTTTTCAACTGCTATTCTTGCCGCTTCTATCTTTTCCGCTCTTGCTTTCTGTGTTGCTTCATCCACTTTCTTGACAACGATCGTCCAGTCCACTTCGTTGAACTTCAATGAGTTCATCAAATCATGCCCTGTTGCTCTTACAAAATCTGCAGATCTTTGAATATGAGAGAAATCACCTACTTCAAAAAGAAATATTCCAACCTCTCCTACTTTCAAACCTTGATCGATAAGTTCTCCCATTCTGTCATAAAAATCATCTTTTAAATGTCTTAAATCATATCTTTTCATTTATGCTCTCCTTAACGATCAACTTCACCGAATACGATGTTGGTAGTACCAATGATCGTAACGACGTCTGCTATATAAGTACCTACAAGAATCTCTTGCAGCAGTCCTGTATGGAAGAAGCTTGGTGCTCTGCATTTTAGTCTGTAGGCATACGGTTCACCCTCTGACTTGATGTAGAAACCAAGTTCGCCTTTTGGCGATTCAGTTGGGACATACACTTCACCTTTTGGCGGTCTCATTCCCTGTGTCACAAGTACAAAGTGCTGCATCAAGGCATAATTTTGTGTCATGATCTCCTCTTTTGGAGCAGAAATGTATTGTGGGGCATGTGCCATCAGTTGAGGCTCTGTTTTACTATACATAGGGATAAGCTGTCTCAGGATTCTTATAGACTGTGTCATCTCTTCCATGTACAGTCTATATCGTCCGTAAGAGTCACATCTGTCACTTACAGGAATGTCAAAATCAAGTTCACCATATAATTCATACGGTTCCTCTTTTCTAATATCCCAATTTACACCGGAACCTCTCAGCATCGGACCGGTACATCCCCAGGAAAGTGCATCTTCTGCAGAGATAACCCCTACATTTTCAAGACGCATTTTCCAGATCCTGTTCTCTTGAAGCAATGCATTATAGGTATGTTCAAGCTCATATTCTACTTTACTGCAGAATGATGCCAGTTTTTCTGTCCATCCAGCCGGCAGATCCAAAGGCACACCGCCGATACGTACAGCAGAATGTGTCAATCTAGCACCACAATAGTCTTCCATCAAATCCATAGCGTATTCACGTTCACGGAAAGCATAAAGGAAAACAGACATCGCACCGACATCCAGTGCATGTGTTGCAATGAAGAAGAGGTGGGAGATGATCCTGTTAAGTTCCAGTAACATCGTTCTGATTACCTGTGCTCTTCTTGGTGCTTCGATACCAAGCAGTTTCTCTACAGCTAAAGCATAGGCATAATTATTGGAAGTAGAAGCAATATAGTCCAGTCTGTCCGTAGTAGGCAGGAATTCATTGTAGGTCATGTTCTCTGCCATTTTTTCGATACCTCTATGGAGGTAACCGATATCAGGATAGGCTTTTACCACCTGCTCGCCATCCAACTCAAGAACAAGTCTAAGCTGACCATGCGCCGAAGGGTGCTGAGGACCAAAGTTGATGACCATGGTGTTATCATCACGCTCAAAATTGAGGTTTTCAAAAAACGGGGTTAATTTATTCGGTTGCTGCATCTCTTCTCCCTACCTTCTCTCATCTAATTGCTGACCGGAATCTTTGGTATAGTCAACAAGTATAGTCTCGCTGTACTCGATCGGATTCTCTTTTTCACCCTCGGAAATATCTGCACCGAACGGCACTTCATATCCGACTCTTGAGAAACGTTTTGTATCATATCTGTCGATACGTGACGGATCTCTGTTCTCAGGTCCTATGACATCTCTATACTCTTTACCGAAGATCTTGTCTACTTCATACCAGGAAGCAAACTCGTCTCCCTGAAGCGGATAGGTTTTAAGTAGCGGATGCCCTTCCCAGTCATCAGGCATGATGATACGCTTGAGGAAAGGATGGTTATTGACATAAATACCAAACATATCGAACATTTCACGCTCTGCAAAATTTGCAGATTTGAAAAGCGGTGTAATGCTTTCTATGGATTCACCTTCTTTAATACGGCAATGGACTCTTACTCTTTTTGCTTCAGTAATGTTAAGCAGTTGATAAAAAAGTTCGAACTCACCATCCTGTGCCAGGTAATCTACTGCACTCTGCTCTGAACATTGCGTATATCCGCAACTTTCTTTAAGTATTCTCATCACTTCAACATTTTGGGTCGGGTCAATATGCACTACGAGCTGTCCTATTTCAATATAGGATTCTTTAGCCAGTTTTCCCAAAGCATCTACAACTGCTGCAAAGTGTGAACCTGCTTCTACTTTTTCTCTTGGCACACGCGGTGCTACCCAAAATCTGTCTGTATAGTATGCTTTTTTCTGAACATTGTCTTTTGGTGTATATTTTCTCATTACACTAACCTCAAGTTGTTTTTTGTATTGTTATTCATATTCGCAGACTCTCTTCTGATCTTCTTTTGAAGCATCATCAGTGCATACTGGAGTGTTTCCGGACGTGGTGCACAGCCCGGAAGGTAAATATCCACAGGAACGATACGGTCCACTCCCTGCACGGTTGCATAGGTGTTGAACATACCCCCTGTATTGGCACATGATCCCATTGAGATAACCCACTTAGGCTCTGTCATCTGGTCATAGAGTCTTCTTGCAAATTCTGAGTGTTTTTTAGAAAGTGTTCCTGCCAGGATCATCACATCCGCCTGTCTTGGAGAAGCTCTAAAGATCGTTCCCATCCTATCGAAGTCATAACGTGATGCTCCCGATGCCATCATTTCGATCGCACAACATGCGAGTCCATAGGTTAGAGGCCAAAGTGAGTTTGAACGCCCCCAGTTCACGAGTTTGTCTACCGAAGTCAATGCTATCGGCAAGCCTGCTGCTGAGGCATAATTTACTTGATGCTGTGCCATTCAAGTGCTCCTTTCTTCCATGCATATACGAAACCAATCGCAAGCAGTAATATAAATAGTATCATTTCCGTAAAACCAAACCACCCAAGCAGTTTAAAGTCGATCGCCCAAGGGAACATAAAGATGATCTCTACATCGAACAGGATGAACAGAAGTGCTATCAGGTAGAACTGTGCAGAGATAGTATTGGGTTGTTTTGTTACCTCAGGTCCACATTCATAGATAGTGAGTTTAAGCTTTTCTGTATCGAGTTTGGCCAGTTTTCTACTGATAAAACGTGCCGCCGCAAGTGTTGCAGGAAATGCAACTGCTGTCAGTGCAAATAAAACAAATACACCAAAATATGGATGTTCTGTAATTACATGAGTCATATTTAATCCCCTTATTTTTATTCTCTTTCAATTTCTTTCACTCTCAGCCCAACAGGTAGATACCTACATTTAAATGTCACCACTTTTATATATGTAGATAGTCAACCCTGAAAAACCCACTTTCAACTAAATTGACTATTCTATACCATCTATTCTACCACAATCTTAAAAGTATCAGATAAAGGTCAGCATATTTTCCTCTCTGATCTCTCTCAATTTGTGTCAATAAATATATAACAAGTGCTATTCTAAGCATA